>NZ_JBDTCG010000019.1:0-197496 GCF_039923675.1 Collimonas sp. | reverse complement strand
CTGATCAAGCACCGCCTGTTTGCCATCCAACAATTCCAGCACATGCCTCCCCGGCCAGGGCATCCAGTCCATCGCCAGCTGCTGGCTTTGCGCAGGCACCAGCCGGCCGTTCTTTTTCTTGCCGGCTTTGGCCTGCGCGACCGGGCCCAAAAGTTTGCCATCAAGCCGCCACAAGCCGCTGGAAACACCTCCTGCCTCAAAACGTATGCGCTGCCGCTCCGGCGGAATATCCGGGTCCAGCGCCACCAGCATGCCGGGTGTCGGGTAGCGTATCGCAATGCCGATATCGTCGGATTTGGCGGTGCGGATCAGTGTCTGTTCGGTTCCCGCCAAAAAATACTCCTGGCGCGGCGCTTCGGCCTTGTCTTCGTAACTGATCGCCTGTTCGATGACGCCGTCCGGTTTTTGTGGAATCTGTTGCCGTAGCTGGTCGCGGGTGTGCAGGTATTGCATGACTTCTTGCCAGATCGGCGCCGCGCCGGTGACGCCGGAGACGTCCCACATCGGCAGGCCAGAGGCGTTGCCGACCCAGACGCCGACGGTGTAGCGGTCGGAATAGCCGACCGCCCAGTTGTCGCGCATGTCTTTCGAGGTGCCGGTCTTGACCGCGCTCCAGACCCGCGTCGAGAGCGCGTTTTCAAGGCCGAAGGTGCGGCTGCGGGCGCTGCGGTCGGAGAGGATGTCGCCGATGATGAAGGTGGCGCCAGGGTCCATCGCCTTGCTCATGGTTACCGGCGGGTCGTTGAGCGTTGTCCGTACGCCGCTGTAACGCCCTTGATTGGCCAGCGCGCGATAGGCATTGGTGAGCGCCAGCAGGCTGACATCGGCGCTGCCCAGCGCCAGGCTGTAGCCGTAGTAATCGCCTGATTCGCGCAACTGGAAACCGAGCCGTTGCAGGCGTTCGAAAAATGCGGTCGGCGTCACTGTCACCAGGGTGCGCACCGCGGGTATGTTGAGCGATGAGCCCAGCGCCGTGCGCACGCTGACCAGACCTTTGAACTGCTTGTCGTAGTTTTGCGGGATATACAGGCCGCTGGCGGTCGGCAGGTTGATCGCGGCGTCGTTCAATAGCGACGCCGCCGTCATCCATTTTTTCTCAATCGCCAGTTCATACAGGAAGGGTTTCAAGGTCGACCCGGCCTGGCGCAGTGCCACCACGCCGTCGACATCGGCGGCGTTGGAAAACGTGGCGCTGGAGCCGACCCATGCCAGCACGTCGCCGCTGGCGTTGTCGATGGCGATGATGGCGCCATCCTGGATGTTGCGGTCGGTCAGCGCCGCCAGTTGCCGCTGCAAGGCGTCCGTGGCGAAGCGCTGGACGCCGGCGTCCAGCGTCGAGCGTAGCGATTGCCCTGGCGTACGCAACAGTTTGCGGGCCAGGTGCGGCGCCAGCTGGGGCGCAGTGGTGGTCACGATGACTTCGGAATTCGATCCGGTGCGCGCCAGGGCCAGCAGGGTAAAGCTTTCCAAGTCTTTGCATTCCCGGCTGGAGTGCTGCTCTTGCAGGATGCGGCAGGCGCGTTCGGTAACCCGTGCCGGGGTTGCATTCGGGCCGCGGATCAGGGCCACGGCTATCGCCGCCTCGCGCTGGCTCAGGCCGCTCGGATGTTTGCCGAACAAGACCCGCGACAAGGCATGTATGCCAACCAGCTCGCCGCGAAAACTGACCAGGTTCAGATAAGCTTCCAGGATCTGGTCCTTGCGCCAGTTGTGCTCCAACAGCTGCGCCACCATCACCTGCGACAGTTTCTGGCTGAACGAACGCGGCGAAGTGCGGCGTCGCAGATCGTCATCCAGCAAACCGGCCAGCTGCATGGTGATGGTCGAGGCGCCGCGGGTCCGGCTGTTCCACAGATTGCCCCAGGCCGCTGCAGCCACTGCATTCCAATCGACGCCGCTGTGCTGGTAGAAGCGCCTGTCTTCCGAGGCTACCAAGGCGCTGCGCAAGGCTGGCGAGACATCCTCCAACGCCACCCAGGACAAACGGCGTTCATGTGGATTCAAGCGGATCTCTTGCAGCAACTGACCTTTGCGGTCGTACAGACTGGCTTCGGAGGAACGGAACTCTTGCTGCACATCGACGAATTCTTGCAACGCATGCGCAGGGCCGGCGCAGAACGCCAGCAGCATCACTGCCGCCAGCGACCAACGTTTAATGTGCCGCAGGCAAACCGGATTCTCCGGCAAGATCGCGTTCTTGCTGCAATCGCCAGGAATCCCGTTTTGAATCAAACTCACTTCACCGTCCATTTCGGATTCGGCATCTCGCCAAACATTTCCGGCGCATACATCGCTTCCACCCGGGTTGGCGGCAAGCTGAAATCGCCGGGATTATTCAGACGGAAGGTATAGGTCATGGTGAATTTTCCCTTAGGCACGTATTCGTAGTAACTGCGGAACGCCTCGAAGCTGCGCTCTTCATACGCCAGCCAGGCGCCGCCGCTCGGCCGCTCGCCGGTGGTGGCGATCGCCGAATCGCGGCCCAGGCCCGAGCCCAGCAACGTGGCGCCGGCCGGGATCGGATCGGTGGCCACGACCCAGGTCATGTCGGTCTGCGCATCGATCTCCAGATCGACCCGGAAAATATCGCCGCGGGTGTATTTGCCTTTTTCCTTTTGCTCGACCGGGACGATGTTCTTGGTGATCCGGTAACCGCTTGAGAACGGCTTCTTCAAACTCACCGCCGCCAGGCTTTGCACGGTAATCCAGGGTGCGCCGCTGCCGGCGTGGTTCAGCTTCAGGTCTGCCGGAGCCGTAGTTGCCGGCCATGGCAGTTGCAGCTTGCCGCCTTCGTTGGTCGTCGGCCAGTTGAAGCTTTGGTTGTCAATCACAGCAGCGCCCTGCTCCAGCGAGACCTTGGTCACGCCGGCGACTTTTTCCGCTTCGAATTTCCGGCTGAATTTTTGCATGGCCAGGCTGCCCCACACATTGGCTGTGGTGGTAAGCCAATGACCGCGCAACTGCCGCTGGATGGCGCCGTTGATCAGCTTCGGCATGTCTTCCTTCCAGGCCGGATTATCCAGCATGGTCAGCACCAGGCGATTCGCATTGACATCGGCGCTGGCCATCAGCCACCACCAGAAATCGTCGGCTTCGTTCGAGAAGCCCATGCGCGTGCCTTGGTAATTCAGACGGGCGCGGATGATCTGGTCGGCTTCGGCCAGGCGTTTGGCGCGCTCCGGAATACTGGAGACGCGTTGCAGGATGTTGATCCAGTCCAGCACCGCGGAAGTCGGCCACAGGTTGGGCGAGAGCTGGATCGAATCCAGCATCGCCGGCCTTACCCGGTCATAACGCGACAACGCTTCCAGCGCAGCCAGCTTGCGCACATCCAAGTCCTTCTTTGGCGACCAGAAATCGCGCGTGATCTTGCCTTCGACAAAAGCGGCCAGGCCATCCAGCATCTTGTCGCGGCTTTGCTGCGGAATCGCAAAACCGGACTCTTGCGTGACTGCCAGCAGATACGCAGTCAAGGTATCGCTGCCACGCCGCGCGTTGCTTTCGTTCGGCGGATAGTAGTAAGCCAGGCCGTCGCTGTCGAGATAGGTCGGCAGGTCGTTTGCTACCTTTTGCCATGCCACATCATCGCGCAAGCCGATCGCGCGCGAAGTTTTTTGCTCCAGGCAGGAGAACGGATAGTTGACAAAGTAGCGGCGCAATCCCTCGCTGTTGCCAGCCAGCGAAGGCGACAACGACACCGCCAAGCCGCCACGTCCTGGCAAGCCGTCAGCCGGCGGCGCCACCGACATGCTGAATGGCTTGTCGAGCTGGAACAAAGTCGCCTGCTGCACCGTCACCGGCACCGCCGGCACCACCCGCTGGGTGAACTTGATGGCATCCTTGACCTTGGGACCGCCTTGTTCCTGGGCGTTGATTTCCCACACCAGTTGCGGCGCATCCTGCGGTACCGTCACCGCCCATACCAGCTCACGCGACTCGCCGGCCGGGATGGTGACATCCTTGGCCGGCAATGGCGCTACCAAGCCAACGGCCTGGGCCGTGGCGTTGACTTGCATCGCGCGCGTGGTGGTGTTGCGTACCGTAACCATGGCGCTGAAATCATCGCCTTCGCGCACCAGCGGCGGCAGGCCGGAGATCAACTGTAAATCCTGGGTCGAACGGATGCTGACCGCGCCGGTGCCGAACAGGCTGTCGCCGCTTTGCGCCACCGCCACTATCTTGAAGCTGGTCAGCGCATCGTTCAAAGGCACGTCGACCTGCGCCCGGCCATTGGCGTCCAGCACGATGGCCGGCTTCCACAGCAACAAGGTATCGAACAGTTCACGCGTCGGCGATTTGCCGCCGCCGCCGCCGGCCGGGATCGCCTTGCGGCCGTAATGGCGCTTGCCGACCACCTGCATCTGCGCGGTCGAGGTTTCTACGCCATAGCTGCGACGTTGCAGCATCGCCTGCAGCAAATCCCAGCTCTTGTTGGGCTCCAGTTCCAGCAAGGCTTCATCCACTGCGGCCAGTGCGATTTCAGCGCCTGCGGCCGGTTTGCCGTTCGGCAGGTTGACCTGGATATTCACCTTGGCCGTGGTGCGGATCGCATAACTAGGCTGATCGGCCTTGACCGTCACCGCCAGTTGATTAGCAGCGGCGCCGACCGAGATTTCAGCGATGCCGAACTTGTAGGCCGGCTTGGCCAGATCGACGGTCGCGCTTGGGGCCTGGTATTCCTTGAATTCATTCCACCAGTTCAAGGGCTCTTTCCAGCCCCAGGTAAAGAAGGAATACCATGGCACGTCGCGCATGCGGCCGCGCACCGCCAGCACCGAGACAAAAACGTTTGGCGCATAGCCGGCCTTGACCGGCAGGCTGAAGGTAGGATCCTGGCCGTTCAGCTGCAGCACCTGGGTTTCGATCACGCCTTCGCGCTCCACCGCGACCAGCACAGTGGCGTAGCGGAACGGCATGCGCACCTGGAATTTGGCGGTGTCGCCCGACTGATAATTTTTCTTCTCCGGCAGGATATCGATGCGGTCCTGGTTTTCGCCATCGAACCACAGTTCGCCTTGCTTGGTGACCCATACCGAACTAGTGGCCAGCGAGACCTTGCCGCTATCGTCCTTGCCCTTGGCGGTCAGTTCGATGTTGCCCGGCTCCGACAGTTCCACGGTGCAGATCATCAAGCCGCGGGCGTCCGTCTTGCCGGAACAAAGCGAACCGAGGTCGCTGCCGGTAGTGGTGTTTTCGTAGGCGTAGAAGCCCCCCACCATGCGCTTGCGATGCGAGTTGGTGCGCTTGGAGGAACCGCTGATATCGATCGACACGCCGCTTTGCGGCTGGCCTGCGGCATTCAGCGCGACTGCGGTCAAAGTCAGCTTTTTCTTGACCGAAACCCACTCCCCGGCTTTCAGGCCGACTACCACCGCCGCCGGCCATATCGGCGTCACGCTCGATACCGTCTGGATTTCGCCGTTCGGGTCGGCAAAAGTCATTTCCGTCAGCAGTTCCTTGGGCGCCGTGATGGCTGGCAAATCCTTGACTACGGTCTTGCCGCCGCCGTTCTTGTCCAGCGTCACCGGCAATTTATCGGCAACGATTTTCTGGTCGTCGTCGGCGTTGTCTTCATCGTTCTTGGCGGCCGAAAATGAATAGCCGTCGTAAGCAGAAAAACTGACGCCTTTGCTGCGCAACAGGCTGGTGACATGCACCGACTGGCCGGAAGCGCCGCCGCCATTCAGATAGTTCAGCTGTACGTCCAGCGGCACGTCCTTCGGTGCGATCAGGCTTTTCGGTGGCGTGATCCGGCCTTGCAACAGGGGCAAGCGGAACTCTTCAACCCGGAAACCGCCGGTGCTATAACTGTGGCGACCGCCGTTGTCGCCATCTTGATCAGCGCTGTCGTTGTTACTGTCGCCGTCGGCATTGGCATTGCTGTTGTCGACCACACTCTTTACCGCACCGCTATCCAACGTCACTTCATAGCTGCCGAGTTTGGCTTCCTTCGGAATCTGGAACACGGTTTCGGCATTTTTCTGGCCGCGCCAGGTCAGCGCAAACTGATATTCCTGGCCGCTGCCCTGATGGATGATACGGACCCTGGTCGGCAGCTTGTCTTTCGCCAGCAAGCCGAAACCTTGCATGGTTTCGGTACGGATTACATGCTTCATTGACACCGTCTCGCCGGCGCGGAACAAGGTGCGATCAAACACTGTGTGAGCGCGCACAGTAGAGGCCTTGTCGGTATCGGTCGGTAAATTGAAGCGCCAGGATTCGATGCCATTGTTCCAGGAAGTCAACGCAAAAGCCATATCGGGCAGGCCTTTTTCATCGGTCTTGCGGGCGCTGACAAACAGTCCTGAGATTTGCCCCGATTCAGACTGCTCGCCGTTGCGGCAAACGTCTTCCGGGAATTCCGGCACCATGGCGATCCCGGTTTTATCGGTCTTGCCGCGCCACAGTTCGGTGCCACGGCAATCGGAAATCCGCACGTCGGCATCGCTCACCGGCTTGGCGTTATCCAGCGTGGTGACCCACACCGCACCATTTTGGCGACCGATCTTGACATGCACCGAGAGGTTGGTTACCAGCGCGCTGGTGCGCACAAACATCGGCGCGGCTTTGCCCAGCAAGGCGGCGCCTAGTTTTTGCGATTCCAGTTCAACCACATAGAAGCCCGGGTCCTTGAGCGGAATCCCGATCACTTCGAACGGCCGGATGCCATCCTTGGTTTCCGGCGACTGCGGCAGCGCCAGGGTCTTGACCCCGGCCTGCTTGGCCAGGATGCCGATGCTACGGGTTTCGACCGGCTGCTTGTTGATGGTGATCGTGTTCTCGTGATAACGGTTGAGCTTGGTCAGCCAGGCGATGATGCTCTGGTCATCAGTCACTTTCAGGTTGCTGACATTGCCGGGATGGATTTTGCCATCGGCGCTGCGCGCAATCATGTTCGCCTCGACGCTGCGCAGGGTCACCGGCAACGTGGCGTCGGCGTTGAGTTCGATGATGCCGAACGGCGCAGAGAGGAATTTCGCCAGCGGCGGATAATCCGCCATGCGGGTTTTCATCGGGAACGCCGCTGCATTCGACAAGGGCCGGCCGCTTTCGTCCTGGAAGTCGCGCGGCAATTCGATGCTCAGTTCCGACTTTTCGGCGAAAGGCGGATTGAAAGTGATCTGCGTCACCGTATCGTCGGTATCGGTCTTTTCAAAGAACGGCTTCAGTTTGCCGTTGGCGCCGCTCAGAGTAACGTTTTCCGCCAGTTTGCGCGACACCGGGGAGGTAAACAACATGCGCGCCGGCAAAATCGGCGCGCAAGCGGCATTGGCGTTCTCACGCTCGCAGCTGAAACTGGCGGTAAACGTCGGCCGCACCTTGAACTTGAACACTTGCGGCTGGCGCGTGGCGATACCGGACGGCGTCATTACGCCCTTGTCCCAGGTCAGCTGGACGTCGCCGTCGTTGGGCAAACGCTGCTGGCACTGCAAAGTACTGACGCGCTCGGGATTGATTTTCTTGGCGAAGTGATCGAGCAGGTCCTTGCGCACCGCGCCGTCGATCATCTTGACCGGAATCCGCTCATGGACGCCTTCGGCTTCGCAATAGACATGCTGCAGGATGCTGTCGCTGGTGGCAGCGCCGTTTTGAATCAGGATGAATATCTGCTCTTCATCGATGCGGTCTCCTGACGGCATCGAATCGATGACGGCCGGTCCGCCGGTATTGAACTGGAACGCCGTCTTGCCGGATACCGCCGCGCCCGACAATAATTTGAAGCCCGGTTTCAACGTGAAGCTGCAACGCGTGCCCGGCCCCAGGTCACGCACGAAATCATAGATCCAGTTGCGTTCATCGGCCCAGCGCCCGCTGCCGGCTTCCGCGCAATTGATATCGAACGGCATCGGCGCCTTCGGATCGCCGAATTTGACTGCGGCTTCGGAGAAATTGACGCGCACCTGGCGCACCTGGGTGATGTCGCCTTGCGGAGAAAAACTGCTGACGCTGCCGGCGGCATACGCCATCTGGCTAAGCAGCAAAGCGCTAAGCAAGGCCGGTATCCACCCGAGTTTGCCGGCAGCCCTCAGGGGCTTGACGGCGAAAAAAAACAGCCCCGGAAACTGCACGGCGCTGTTGCTTGTTTTTTTCCGCTCGATGGCTTGTCGCATGGGATCCTCTGACTGAAAAACATGAAATACGGCTCAGCGAGAATACCTTATTTTGATGTCACCAGAGTAATTTTTTGCACTTTACATTATAAGGTTAGTTGTAAAATTACAACCAATTGAATGCCTGCGCCAGGTCTGGATTTTTGCCCGCGCAACAATTCCATCAGGGCCTGTTAGCGTCGCGCATTAACCAGCAAGCGAATGCCTGCGAGGCAAGGCGGCGGCTTGGGTAGTCTCAGATGCGTCAAGAACGATCGACAGCTCCAGCATTGATTTCAGCTCACGCCATTGCATGGCAATTTCACCTGCCGCCTGCCGCCTCGCCAGCCTGGCGCGCACCCCCCCCCAAGATTGCTGCCGGCATTCGCCGCCAGGCCGCGATAGCCGAGCACCGTCGTCAGCGTCAGCACCGCAGCCATCACAAAGGCCCAATGAAAATCAGCCAGGACGAAATGCGCTTCCGGGGCGACCGAGTCGGCGCCGCGAAAATAGGCCGCAATCCGCAGCGCCAGCGCACCGAATGCAATCCCCATGCCGATCGTCATCTGTTGCGCCACGCTCCACAAGGTGCTGGCGGCGCTTTTTTGCGCATCGCCGATATCGGCGTAGGCCAGTGTGGCCAGCGTCGAAAACTGCAATGAACGCGCCAGGCCGTAGACGAACAAGGTGATCAATATCCATGCCAGCGGCGTCGCCGGCGTCAACAAACTGCAAGCCAGCACGAACAGTGCGGCAATCGTGACATTGGTGATGGCGACGCGGCGGAAGCCGTAGCGTCTGATGATGCGCGTGGTGAACATTTTCATACCCAGGTTGCCTAGCGCACTGGCTAGCAACAGCAAGCCCGAACGGAACGCCGACAGGCCGAAACCGATCTGGAATAGTAGCGGCAGCAGATAAGGCACGGCTTCAATTCCGATGCGGGTGACCGAACCGGTGATGACGGTGACCGAAAACGTCGGCACCTTCAGCGTCGAAAAATCGAGCAAGGGATGCTCGCGTCCCAGCGCATGGCGATAAGCAATCACGCCAAGCACGATGCCGGCCGCCACAAAATCCAGTGCGACGGCCAGATTGGCTTCCATGTGGCTGGCCAGCTCGGTACCGTACAACAAGGAGGTCAGCGCGGCGCCGCTGAGAACGAAGCCGAGCATGTCGAGCGGCCGCCGGTTGCCGCCGCGTTCATTCGGCACGATGGCGAGCACCGCGCTCAACGCCGCTATGCCGAACGGCACATTCATCAGAAATATCCAGTGCCAGGAGGCGTAGGTGGTGATAAAGCCGCCGATCGAAGGACCGACCACCGGCGCCACGATAGCCGGCCAGGTGATGGTCGAAATCGCCTGCATCAGTTTATCCTTGCTGGTGTTGCGCACCACGATCAAACGCCCTACCGGCACCATCATCGCACCGCCCATCCCCTGCAGGATACGCGCCGCGGTGAACTCGAACACACTGCCGGACAAACCGCACAATACCGATGCCAAGGTAAAGATAACGATCGCCGTGGCGAACACCGTGCGCGAACCGACGCGGTCGGCGACCCAGCCGCTGACGGGAATGAACACCGCCAGCGTCAGCATGTACGCGGTCATGCCCAGGCTCAATTCATTCGGGCCGACATGGAAGTCGTGCGCCATCTGCGGCAAGGCTGTCGCAATGATGGTGGTGTCCAGGTACTCCATGAAAAACGTGGCGGCGACGATAAACGGCAGCCAGTGCAGGCGCGATCTGGCTTGTACTGCTTGCATGAAGGCCTCTTCTGGAATGGATGGGATGGGTTGCGTTGCAACTGATCGCATGAGTATACAAAATATCCCACGATCATGGGCTGCATCGCTGAAGCTTGACACGCGCAGAGGTCCAGCCATTTACCGAATGTGTGACGTGGCGCGATTGTTGCCGCCTACCGTCCGTCGCCAATCTGGTTTTACATTCAAAAAACAGTTTTATTTGACATTCAAAAACTAAACAGATCTGTCTGTTCTCTGTTACAAAATAAAATAGTAACTTACATTGCCACATAGAAATATTTGCTTTACTCTAAATTCCTGACAAGCCTTAATCATTTTTTAAACATGCTGCATAAGGGCTGCTTTTTCTCAAGCTGTGTGCGTTGAAAGAGAACCGGTTGCCACTGTAAATCCTCAAGAGGAATGCAATATGCCTTGCGCCAGATACAGATCAGCCGCTTCGCTTTTCCCGGTGTCGTTAGCCGACGATTCCGCATGCCTGCCCTGCTTCACCTCGTTTTTATCGCCGCCGAGTTGACGGCTTCAGCATTCGCCTCATCACCCGCATCGTGTCATGTGATGCACGCTCAGTGACCGGATAGATTGGCCAGTTTGTCCAGCCCGGAGCCTTAGCAAGCGCGCCTCGTAAAACAGACGAGCGCACGCCGTCGAAGTTTTCGTTGATGTTTTCAACACGCCAGGCAGCTGCTTATCTGCCGCCGGGCGGCTGCGCCGTTTCCGCTGTTCCTGCGGAGACGGGCAACAAGGCATTTCTCCGTAGCGCCAGGCGACATCGGCGTTACGGGAAATTGCGACTTCCCTTGAGAGCCTTACATTTCATGGGAATGCATCCACTGAGCAGATTCCGCCGACCACCGTCGGCAGGATCACTTTATCCCTAAAAAACCGGAGTAAAGTAATGACATTCAGATCCAACTTTAAAATGCTGGCGCTCGCGGCGATGACGCTGGCTGCGTTCGCCACAACCGCTCATGCGCAAACCTGGGCGCCTACCGCGACCAAGGCAACCGCTGTCGCAAGCACGGCGCGAACCGCCGTGACGCATGTCTCGGCCATGCAGGCCGGCGCCCTGACCCACGTGGTGGTGGCGCTGAAGCTGCGCAATAAAGCGCAACTGGATCAGCTGACCGCCGACCTGATGGCAGGACGCTCGCACAAGACGTTGTCCAGCGACGACTTCCTGCGCCAGTATGCGCCTACCAAGGCACAGGTCCAGGCCGTGGTCGACCACTTGACCCGGACCGGCTTTACCAACATCACCGTTTCCGCCAACCATCTGCTGATCAGCGCCAACGGCTCGGCAGGCTCGGTGAAATCGGCATTCAATACCGAACTGCATACCTATAGCGTAAACGGCCGCGGCGCTTACGCCAACATCAGCGATGCTTCCGTGCCACAAGCACTAGGCGACGTCGTGCTGGCGGTGCATGGTCTGCAAACGGTGCATCTGCATCACACCATGCTGAAGAAAGCGAATGTCACAACCGACGCCAAGGTACTGTCGGTTACCGGTCACAATCCTACGGATTTCCCGACCATTTACAATGCAGCGAGCCTGCCTAGCGCAAGCAACGCCACCATCGGCATCATCGCCCAGGGCGACCTGACGCAGACCATTGCGGATCTGAACACCTTCACGTCCAACGCCGGTTATCCGCAGACCAATGTCTCCACCGTGGTGATCAATGGCGCCAGCAGCGATACTTCCGGTATCGATGAATGGAACATGGATACGCAAAGCTCGCTGGCGGCGGCAGGCGGCACGATCAAGCAAATGATCCTGTACGCAGCCAACACCCTGAGCGACGCCGATCTGACTTCGGCCTACAACCGGGTAGTGACCGACAACAAGGCGCAGGCCATCAACGTCTCCCTGGGTGAATGCGAAACCGACGCGCAATCGTCGGGCATCACCGCCAGCAACGACCAGATCTTCCAGTCTGCCGTGGCCCAGGGCCAAACGTTCTCGGTGTCGTCGGGTGACTCCGGCGCCTATGAGTGCGATACCAGCGCCACATCCCAAAGCTATCCTGCGGTCTCGCCGTACGTGATCGCGGTTGGCGGCACACAGGTGAATACCGGCTCGAATAATGCGTGGTCGTCGGAATCCGTATGGTCATGCTCGGATTGGCAAAGCTGCCAGCAAAGCGCAAACGGCGGCGCCGGCGGCGGTCCTAGCACTACCGAGTCGGCACCTAGTTGGCAAGTCAGCGCAGGCGTGCTCGGTACGTCGACCAAACGCGGCGTTCCGGACATCTCGCTGGATGCCGATCCATCGAGCGGCGCTCTGGTGCTGATCAATGGCTCCCAGAACCAAATCGGCGGCACCAGCCTGGCGGCGCCTTTGTTCACAGGTTTCTGGGCCCGTGTCCAGTCGCAAAATAACAACAGCCTGGCGTTCCCTGCCGCAGCGATCTATCAAAAAGCCGCTGCCAACCCAAGCATGTTCCACGACATCACTTCGGGTAACCAAGGTTACGCCGCCAAGGCTGGATGGGACTATGCCAGCGGCTACGGCAGCCTGAATGTCGCTAACTTCGCCTCGGTGATCGGCTCCGGCGGCACTACTCCGCCACCACCGCCACCAGGCAATGTCCTGACAAGCGGCGTGGCTGTTACCGGCCTTGCACTTCCTGCCGGCTCCAGCAAGGTCTACACCATCGTGGTTCCTGCCGGTCGCAGCAGCCTGACGTTCAAGACTTCCGGCGGCAGCGGCGATTGCGATATCTATGCAAGCTTCGGTACCGCACCGACCACCAGCTCGTATCAAAAAGTCTCCGATGGCAATACAACTTCCGAGACCATCACCTTCCGCAGTCCAAAAGCAGGCACTTATTACCTGTTGCTCAATTCCTATGCGACATTCAGCGGCGTGACGCTGGTTGCTAATGACTGAGCTGGATTGCATTGCAATGGCTGCACGGGCGTGACGTGATGCCCTGGTAGAGGAAACGGCGCTATCGCCGTTTCCTCTACCGAATACTCTTGTTCCGTTAAGGTTTATTTGCTTCCCGCCGGATCCAGTTCCAGCACATTACGCAACTCTTTCCTGGCAGCTTCGAAGGACATGTTGAAATCGTCGCGTGTCTGCAACCTGGCGGCGATGACAGTGCCGGTAATCCGTCCTGCTTCGATATCGGAACGATAGTGCACGCCGCCTATGATGCGGTTGTTGGCATATTCGGCAGCACGCGCCATGATTTCGGCGCGCTTCTCCGGCACCATGTTGGCCAGTACGATACCCATCAGCGTGCCACCGGTGGCGTGCCCCGAGGGATAGGCGCCGGAATGGGACAGCTTGACCACCGGCTTGACCTGGTTGCTGTACAGGTACGGGCGCGGACGCTTCCAGATATCCTTGTATGGGTCGACCACGGCGCCTTCCGATGCCTCCACGCGCTCGAAGAATTTCTCGAATACCGGCAGCTGTTCCCGTTTGAACCTGACACCCATCACATCGGCGAAACGCCAGATATTTTCTGTTGAATCCGCTTGGGAGCGCAACACCATTTCCGGTGTGCGCGAAGCTTGCAGGGCGAGAATTTCGCTCAGTTCAGCCTTGGTCTGGAGCGAGTCGTCGGCCGGCGGCGGCGGCAACAATTTGATCAGATCAATGTCACTGGAGGTGATGAAGGGATTTTCTTCTTTCGCCAGTACAGAAGCGCTGCAACCGACGAATGACATGAGCAGGAGGCAAGCGATGAATTTGCGCATAAACAGGACTTTCAGAAATGTGAAATATTCTTGATGTGGATACAAAAAAAATGGGAGAGCAGAGCTCTCCCGATGGTCCGGACCGCAGGATTAGAAATCCACGGTCACCGATAGCGTGACGCTACGTGCAGGCAGCAATGTAATCAAGTCGGCGGCCGATGGGTTGGCAGTTGAGGCATTTCCCGAAATACCGGTAATGCTGTGTTTATCAAATAAGTTATTCACTGCCAACTGCACTTTCGCTTGCTTGGAAAACGACGTCGGGTGCTTGATCGTGTAATTGACGAACAGATTGGTCAACACCACCGGATTGATGACGTAGGAGCCGGTAGTAATGCCATCGTTATACAGTTTGCCAACGCGTTTTGCATATGCCGCAGAATTCCAGGCGCCTTTGGCATAGATCAGACCCAGGGTTTCAGTATTTCCCGGTGCGCCCGCCACCCATTTTCCATCCAAGGCGCCGCCGCTGTATTTGGTGGAGCCTACTGTGCCGTTGGCGTACAAGCTAAAGCCGTTGCCGAGCAATGCAGTGCCTTCGACTTCGAGACCTTCGGTGATTTCGGTTCCACTGGCTACGCAGATTTGCGTGGTTGGGTCGACAGGATCAATATTGCAGGTATAGCTGTTGTCCAGCTTGACATGGTAAACATTGGCGTCAAAAGTGAAGGCATCCGATTTCCAGTCTGTACCAAACTGGATGGTGCTGGATTTTTGCGCCTTGGGCGGGATCGCTACTTTCGCAAACGGGGCGTCATACACGCTGGTCGGCGGAATCAGGTCGCCTGCCGCGAATTGCGCGTAGGTAGACCAGTTAGGACGCAACATGTAATGGACATCGAGGGTCGGCAAGAAATCGCTATAGGTTGCAGAGTTGGACACGCTAGGCAGGCCACCTGTGATCGAGTTGGTCAACTTGTTGATGGTTCCTCCGAGCGGGCCGACTTTTTTCAAATCCTGTAAATGATCGTAGTCTTGCTCATAGTGCGCATATTTCAGGCCAGGCGTGATTTTCAGATCATCGCTGATCTTGAACTCGTACTCGATATAGGGTTGAGCAGTCTTTGTCTGGTAGGTTTCGCTGAATCTCGGCGCTGGCGCATCTTGCCAGCCATTCAATTCGTTCGATGAAATCTGATGACGGTCGCTATTGGCATATTCAAGCCAGAGGCCGGTGCGCAAAGTGCCCATCCCGGAATCCTGGCTAAAACGCAGCAAATTGCCAGTGGTATGGTAGGAGTTGAACTTGTCAATGCCAGTCTCGCTTGCCGCAGTCATTGCACTAGACACGGGTGTGCCGCCAATTTTTTGCCGGTTCATATAACCGTAGTTATACAGCTTGTCGTCCACTTTCCAGCCGTTACCCAGATTGGAAGTAATACCGACATATTGGAAGTTGGTGGTTACGTCATACAGGTTGTAGCCGAAATAGTTCGACTGCGTCGGATCGTTGCTGTTCAAATAATTGTCGCCGAACTTGGCGATTTGCGCGCGGGTCGGTGCGCCGGCATCAAGCTGATTGTTCTTCACTTCCATCACAGATGTAAATGCAGTGAATACGGTACTTGGCGTCAAGTTGTATTGGTACTTGGCCGAAAATGCCTTGCGATCCTGATTGTTGTATGTCTGGTAGCCGTCCGACTTCATTTGCTGGGCATTGATCATCAAGTTTTGATCGCCATCTTGCCCGAACTGGCCGGTTTCGTGTTCCAGCACCAGCATGCGGGTATCCCAGGTGCCATAGGATCCCGTGACGCTGGTGCGCTGGGCAGGTTCTAATTCGCGTGACAGCAGGTTGAGCGAGCCGCCGAAGGTTGCTTGTCCGATCGTTGCAGCCGAGCCGGGGCTGCGATCGACTACCGCGCCGCCTACCGTCATGTTGGGAAAAAATACGTAAGAGTGATGGCTGACACCGTTGGTGTCGTTGAATGGAATACCGTCGAAAGTCACCAGATACTGACTGTCGGTCAAGCCGCGGACGGTAGTGCCTGCATTTCCCATGCCGACGCCGTTCGGACTGTAGCTGAACGCGCCCGGCGTGATCTGGAAAACCTGGCTGAAATCGGCAATCGGCGAATTAAAATTGCGTACATAACTATCGCCTACGATGGACTGGGCCGAACGCGCATCGAGCGAGCCCTGCGAAAGTGCGCTTTTCGCTGCGGTCTCTTTGTAGCCCGATACGACTACCGTCGCTACACCGCCGTCGCCTGACGCTGCCGCAGCATCGGCAGCACCGGACTGCATGTCCGCGTAAGAAGTGACAGGGATTGCAAGGAAGGTGCAGGCAAAAGCGCCGACGATACATTGCGTCATCGGTTTCAGTTTTGGGCTTTTCATCGCGTACTTTCAGTTAAAGAAATTAAATGCGCCCTGTACTACGGACGTCAGCAAGTTATGATGCCGGGAGCAGCAAAAGGTCAACGCGACGAATCTTATTCAGCATTTATTACAGGAAAAAGACATCGGAAAATTGATGGCTTTTATGTGGTTTTTATTTGAATTTAAGGATTTTTTAATATTTCCAGGGGAAATATATGCATCCTACGTAACCTCAAATACAGAATGATTTACAAGAATCAGCGTCGATGTGTTGTGCAACTTGTATTGATATTGAAGTTTGATTTTTGAAATATTTTTTGAAGAAAGATCTGGAAAAATGTCGGCAATACGCTTGTTGCTCGTAGAAGATGACGTCATGATCGGCGAGAGCCTGGAGCAAGGTTTGCGTAAGCAGAAGTATGAGGTTGACTGGGTGCGCGACGGCGTTGCAGCAGAGGCGGCGCTGTCCAGGGAAAACTATGCGCTGATATTGCTGGATCTGGGATTGCCAAGGCTGCAGGGGCTGCATGTTTTGAAAAATTACCGGCAGGCACAGGGCAAATCGGCTGTACTGATCATTACGGCCAGGGACACACGTAACGACAAGGTCGAAGGTCTTGATGCCGGCGCTGACGACTACCTGATCAAGCCGTTCGATCTCGAAGAACTGTTCGCGCGCCTGCGCGCATTGTTGCGACGCAGCCAGGTCGTACTGCGCACAGAGCTGTCCCATCAGGGCCTGGTCTTGCGCCCCGATACCTATGAGGCCTTATATCAAGGCAACCCCATGCATTTTTCCCTGCGTGAATTCAAGTTGTTGCAGGCATTGCTGGATGTGCCGGGGAAGGTCTTGTCGAGAACCGATCTGGAAGAGAAAATGTACTCCTGGGACGCGGAAATCGAGAGCAATACAGTCGAAGTCTACATCCATGCGTTGAGAAAAAAACTGGGCGCCGAATTCATCAAGAACGTGCGCGGCGTAGGCTATAAAGTGGCGAATCCGATATGAGAGCAAGATTGACGATACGCCAATATTTATTGCTGTGGATGCTGTTGGGGACGGTCATCGCCTTCATCGTGGCCGGCTTTTCCGTTTATCTGAAAATCCAGCATGAGACAGATGAGCTTTTCGATTATCAGTTAAAACAAATCGTGCGGTCTTTTCCATCGCAGATGTCGCCGCAAAAAAATGATACGGTCGACACGCATCCCGGGAAAAAGATTGTGGTGCAGGTCTGGAACAAGCAAGGCGAACAGGTATTCATCACGAATGCAGCGCGTGAATTACCGCGTTACGAGAGTCGCGGCTTCATCGATGTCACCACCCATGGCGAACGTTGGCGCGTTTATAGCGAGGAAAACTCCGGACAGTTGGTGCAGATCGCACAATTGGTCAGGGACCGGGAAACGATACAAGGGAAACTGCTATGGCGCTGCCTGATCCCTATTTTCAGCTTGGTGCCGGTGCTGGCGGTATTGATATGGCTGGTGGCCGGGAGAAGCCTGCAGCCGCTGCATCGCCTGACCGGCTCGCTACGCCAGCGCTCGGCCGATGATCTGCAACACTTGGAGCGCCAGGGATATACGCAGGAAATCATTCCGATTGTCGATGCGCTCAATGACTTGTTTGGACGCCTTTATCAGGCTATGCAATCGCAAAAACAATTTGTGGCCGACGCCGCACACGAACTGCGTACCCCCCTTGCGGCACTGAAATTGCAATTGCAGCTGGTTGAAATGGCTGACGACGACAAAGAGCGCTCGGCAGCTATCAAGAAACTCCATGAGCGCTTGAATCGCGCCACCCACCAGGTGCAGCAACTTTTGGCGCTGGCAAGACATGGCGGCGAAAATAGCGCCTCCAACAAGGAGACCGTGGACCTGCAGCGGCTTGCGGCCGGCGTAGTGTCTGACTATGCGCCTCTGGCCGAAAGCAAGAAAATCGATCTTGGCCTGGAGGCGGCGGAACTGGTGCTTACCGTGCATGGCAATATCGAATCCATGCGCGTCATGCTGGGTAATGTGGTCGGCAACGCAATTCGCTACACGCCTTCGTCCGGCAAAGTGGATGTGAGGGTATTGTGCATGGACGGACGTCCTTGCTTGCAAGTGGATGATACCGGAGCAGGTATCCCCGAAGAGGAGCGTGAGCGCGTATTCGATCGTTTCTATCGGCGTGAAGTTGCGCAGGAATCCGGCAGCGGTCTGGGATTGGCCATTGTAAAGAATGTCGCGATCCAGCATGGCGCCCGGGTTAGCCTGCACGACGGGCCGCAGGGAAAAGGCCTTAGCGTACGCCTTGTTTTTTGAATCCGCGGTCGGGCTTGCCGGAACCGCGCTTCAGATGACGATGGTGGCGATTTGCACAACAAAGCCACGGCTCAGTGTCGGCTAAGTCTGTCTCGCTAAGCTTGCCGGCAATAAATCGCTTTCCCTATCTAGCCCAGCAGGAATGCGATCTTCAACACATTCCCGCAGACTCACATTGGAGCTCTCATGACTATTTCAGCCGCCAGATCAAATTCGGACTGGCTCAACAAGGTGCCGCAAGCCACGCTTCTGTTCTGGATCATCAAAATGATGTCCACCACGGTTGGCGAGACTGGCGCCGATTATCTGGCGGCCGACTTACACTTTGGCCTGATCGGCACTTCGCTGGTGACCGGCCTGCTGCTGGCAGGCGCATTGCTGTTCCAGTTGCGCGCCAGGCGCTACCTGCCTGCGCTGTACTGGATCTGCGTGGTGCTGGTCAGCATATTCGGCACACTCATTACGGATATGCTGAGCGATCTGCTGGGAGTACCGCTGGCCGTATCGACTGCAGCCTTCAGCATCGCCATGATTGCCACATTTACAGCGTGGTACGCAAGGGAAAAGACGCTCTCGATCCATGCCATCGACAGCTTCAGGCGCGAACTGTTTTACTGGACCGTCATCCTGTTCACATTTGCGCTAGGCACTGCGGCCGGCGACTGGGTCGCTGAAGGCCTTAACCTGGGCTACGCCAATTCCGCGTTATTGTTTGGCGGCCTGATTGCGCTGGTCGCCGTGGCCCGCCATGCTTTCAAGATCAATGCAACCGCCTGCTTCTGGTTTGCCTATGTATTGACCCGTCCTTTCGGCGCATCTTGCGGTGACCTGCTGGCGCAACCCGCCGGCAACGGCGGCCTCGGTTTTGGTACGATAGTCACCAGCACGTTGTTCCTGGCGACAATAGTAGGTCTTGTCGGTTACCTGTCCTTGACACAGAAGCGCCTGACGGCACAACAATCGTTATAAAGCGCATTATAGAAAAGGAAACAATGATGAATAAAACCACTGAATTTGCCATGAGCAAAGTTCCGGAAGTCACCCTGATCTTCTGGATCATCAAGATCGCCGCCACCACGCTCGGCGAAACCGGCGGCGATGCGGTGACCATGTCGATGAACCTGGGCTATCTGATCGGCACCGCCATCTTCGGCGTGATCTTCCTGATTGCAGTCACCGCCCAGATCAAGGCCAAGCACTTTCATCCGTTCCTGTACTGGACCACCGTCATCGCCACCACCACGGTCGGCACCACGCTGGCAGACTTCGCCGACCGCTCGCTCGGCATCGGCTATGCCGGCGGCACGACCTTGCTGCTGGCGCTGCTGCTGGCTTCCCTGCTGGTCTGGCATCGGACCCTCGGTTCGGTTGCCGTCGATACCGTCAGTTCGCCGAAAGCGGAGATATTCTATTGGGTCACGATCATGTTTTCACAGACGCTGGGCACCGCACTCGGCGACTGGGCAGCGGATACCGCCGGGCTCGGTTATGGCGGCGGCGCAATCCTGTTCGGCGCGCTGCTGGGACTGGTGGCGCTGGCCTTTTATCTCACCAAGATATCGAGAACGCTGCTGTTCTGGGCTGCTTTCATCCTTACCCGGCCGCTGGGCGCCGTGGTCGGTGATTTTCTCGATAAGCCGCTGAATGCCGGCGGGCTGGCATTGAGCCGCTATTCCGCATCGGCGGCGCTACTATTCTTTATCGTTGCCTGCATCCTGCTGTTCCGCCAGCGGGCGGCGCAAGGGATGAAGCATGAGAGTATGGCGCTGACAAGGCCGGTGATTAGTTCGCACAAACATGAAATGAACGATCTACATAATTGATACGGGAGAATGCATGCGGGTACTGCTGGTTGAAGACGATCCGATGATCGGAGAGGCGATCCAGGCCGCGCTGAAAGACGCTTCTTACGCCGTCGACTGGGTAAGAAACGGCAAAACCGCGCTGGATACGATCTCGTGCCAGCACTATGACCTGATACTGCTGGATCTCGGTTTACCAGGCAAAGATGGCTTCGAAGTGCTGGAAACGATCCGGCGCCAGGACAATCCGGTGCCCCTGCTGATCATCACCGCACGCGACGGTTTGGAACACCGTTTGCGCGGACTGGACAGCGGCGCCGATGACTATGTCCTGAAGCCGTTCGAGATGGCGGAGCTGCTGGCGCGCGCGCGGGCCGTATTGCGCCGTAAAGGCGGCAGCGCCGCACCGCTGCTCAGCAATGGCGTCGTCTCTCTCGATCCGGCCACGCGCCAGGCCAGCAGCCAGGACCAGCCGGACCAGCAGCTGTCAAACCGCGAGTTCTCATTGCTGCAGGCCCTGATGCTCAGGCCAGGGGCGATTCTATCGCGCAGCGAACTGGAGGAAAGGATCTACGGCTGGGGCGAAGAGGTGGAAAGCAACGCTGTCGAATTTCTGATCCACGCCCTGCGCAAAAAACTCGGCAGCGCGACCATTAAAAATGTCAGGGGAGTCGGATGGATGGTGTCAAAAGGAAGCTGAAGGACTCGATCCAGTTCCGGCTCTCTCTCTGGTTGTCGCTGGCGATCCTGGCAGTTGCGCTGTTGGCCGGGGTATTTGCGTTTATCTCCGCCTTCGATGAGGCACATGAATTTCAAGACGATATGCTACGTCAGGTGGCGGCTTTGTTCGACCAGCAACACATACCGGTGGCGCAGCAGGGCAATGCCTCCAAAGTAAAGATCGGCGACGAAGAATCGCGCGTGATCGTCCAATATCTGCCTTCGGCCCAAGGTGATAGCGCGGGCAACGCTGAGGAAACCGGCTTGGTGCTGCCGGCAACGTTGCGGGAAGGTTTCCAAACGCTGCGGGTCAGGCACGGGCATTATCGTGTTCTCGTCAAAACCCTGGCATCGCAACAGCGCATTGCGGTTGCCCAGGAAACCGCGGTACGGGACGAGCTCGCGCGCCACAGCGCCGTACATACGCTGATGCCGTTCCTGATCCTGATTCCGGTCTTGCTGCTGGTGGTGGCCCATTTGGTGCGCACCATGTTCAAGCCGATTGCCAGGCTGTCTGCCGAAATCGACGGCCGCAATGAACAAGAGCTTCATCCGCTCGCCCCCGAGCCGCTACCGGCCGAGATTCGTCCGTTCGTCATCGCGATCAACCGATTGCTGGAGCGGGTCGCGCAAGCCATGGATGTGCAGCGCCGTTTTGTCGCCGACGCCGCCCACGAATTGCGTTCGCCGCTCACCGCACTGTCACTGCAAGCGGAACGGCTGGCTGACGCCGACATGCCGGACGCCGCCCGCCAGCGCCTGGTAACGCTGCGACAAGGGATCGAACGGGGCCGGCTTCTGCTCGACCAGTTACTGGCGCTAGCCAGAGCGCAATCTTCACCCGCCGCCGCAAGCGGCACGATATCGGTATTGCAGGTTTACCGGCGCGTGCTGGAAGATTTGATGCCGCTGGCCGACGCCAAACAGATCGACCTCGGCGTCGAAGGTAAAACCGACCTGCAAGTGCTGGCGACTGAAGTCGACCTGATCACCATTATCAGGAACCTGGTCGACAACGCCATCCGCTATACGCCGTCAGGCGGACGGATCAACCTGAGCATGAGCAGCAGCGCCGGCGGCGGCGTCACTTTGCAAGTGGACGATTCGGGCCCCGGTATCCCGCCGCAGGAACGTGCGCGTGTATTCGATCCGTTCTACCGCGTGCTCGGCAGCGACGCCGTCGGCTCGGGACTTGGCTTGTCCATCGTCCGGACCATCGCCAGCCGGATCGGCGCGCAGGTCAGGCTTGGCACTATCGATGCACAAACAGGATTGCGGGTTACGGTGTTCATCCCCGGCACGATCAATGCCAGGCATTCCCCCCAACCGGCCTGAGTTTTCAACCGGCAGGCGCTACACCGATATTCAACCACAATCGTCCCTGTGCACGGCGCCAGCTAAAATGATCCTGGTTTATATTTCTCCAATTGGTGCTTGATGGTGCTTGAAAATTACCGAGGAAACACTATGAAAATCCGTGCCGCCGTACTGCGCCAGACAGGTTTGCCGTATCCCTACCAGGATTCACGGCCGCTGGCCATCGAAGAACTGGAACTGGCGCCGCCCGGGCGCGGTGAAGTGCTGGTGCGCATCCGCGCCGCCGGACTGTGCCACTCCGACCTGTCGGTCATCAACGGCGACCGGCCGCGGCCATTGCCGATGGCACTGGGCCACGAGGCCGCCGGAGAAGTCGCGGCGCTAGGCGCAGGCGTGACCGATCTGCAGATCGGCGATCATGTCGCGCTGGTGTTCGTCCCCAGCTGCGGTCATTGTCTGCCCTGCTGCGAAGGCCGCCCCGCCCTATGCGAACCTGGCGCGCAAGCCAACGGCAACGGCACCCTGCTCTCGGGCTCGCGCCTGCTGGCAGACGGGAATGGCGAAGCAGTCAACCATCATCTCGGCTGTTCAGCATTTGCCGAATACGCCGTGGTGTCGCGCCGCTCGCTGGTGAAGCTTGATCCGGAATTGCCATTCGACGAAGCCGCGCTGTTCGGCTGCGCGGTGCTGACAGGCGTCGGCGCGGTAGTGAATACGGCCCGGGTGCGCGCCGGTCAATCGGTCGCAGTGGTCGGTTTAGGCGGCGTCGGCCTGGCCGCAGTGATCGGCGCACTAGCCGCCGGCGCGCGCGAAGTAATTGCGATCGATCTGTCTGACGCCAAGCGCGAACTCGCCATCAAACTTGGCGCGACCAGCAGCTTTGACGGTGGCGATCCGGCTTGCGTCGAAGCAGTCAGGGCCGCCACCAACGGCGGCGCCGACCATGTCTTCGAATTCGCCGGCTCGATCCGCGCCTTCGAGACCGCCTACCGCATCACCCGCCGCGGCGGCACCACCACCACTGCCGGCCTGCCCCCGGCAGCCGCCCGGTTCGGACTGCCGATCGTCAATCTGGTGGCGGAGGAACGCACTGTCAAAGGCAGTTATATCGGCACCTGCGTACCGACCAGGGATTTACCGCGCTATGTCAGCCTGTATCGGAGTGGACGGTTGCCGGTGAACCTGTTGCTGTCGCATCGCTTGCGGCTGGAAGATATCAATGAAGGCTTTGATCGCCTGCATTCCGGAGAGGCGGTGCGGCAGGTGATTGTTTTCGACTGACTGCTGATGTGGTTTGCTTGTCCCGCCGAATAGCGCGCCGTTCGCAAATCAGGATGTTCCTCTCACTGGCAGAGCACTACTTTCCATGAGTTGTTGCGCCAGCAGTTTGGCATGCGACGTAAGTACGGAAAAATCACGCGCGCAAAGATGAAGCCGCCTGGAAGCCCATGGCTCCAGCAATGGCAAGATCGCCAGGCCGGGCTGGCGCAGTTCTGCGACCGAGGCTTCGGACAGGATCGCAATCCCGATACCGACCTCGACCAGCATCCCCACGTCCGCTACGGTCCTCAGATGGACGCGATAATTTATCTGCCGCCCCAGCCGTGCAGCGCGCTCTCCCAAATGCGTTTCCAGGACTGCATCCGAGAGACCGACAAACGCTTCGCCGGCAATGTCTGCAAACCCTGCGGATTGCTGGCCGCCGATGCGGTGCATCCGGTTCGCCACAACCACCAGCTGGTCTTGCGCAATGAGGTGAGTTTGCAATGTCGTCAAATCCGTGATGTCCGCCACAATTCCCAACTCAGCCCGCCCCTCTGCAATGGCCAAGACAATCTCGCTGCTGGGCCGCTCATCGATATCCACTGAAAGGTCTGGGTAAGCCGCCAGAAAAAGGCGAAGCTGCTGGGGTAGAAAGACAGCCAATGCGGCTGTGTTCGACAACAGCCTGATACGCCCTTTCACCCCCTTGGCGTAACTACGCAATTCTCCGCGCATCTGTTCCACCTGCCCCAGGATCAGACGGGCATGCCGGATCAAGGCATCACCGGCGGCGGTCGTGCGCACGCCGCGCCGAGTCCGTTCCAGCAGCGGTACGCCGAGTATCGACTCCATGCCTGAGACGCGCTCACTGACCGACGCCAACGCCAAATTCATTGCTTGTGCGCCTTGAGTAAGGCTGCCGTGTTCCACCACCGTCAGGAACAGGCGCATATCGGTGAGATCCAGGCGCATGACACCCCTCCAATCCTTCGTTTTTTCCGAAGCCTGGCATAGGAAATGCCAGATTGTGAGTACCTGATTTTGCACCTAATATGCCTCGTATGGACCACTTCTTCTTAATTTCTGCAGCTGGCTTGGTTGCTGGCGCAATGAATGCCTTGGCCGGCGGCGGTTCGTTTGTCAGCCTCCCGGCATTGATCGCCGTAGGCCTGCCATCGGTTCAAGCGAATGCTTCAAGTACAGTGGCCTTGTTTCCCGGTGGGCTGGCCAGCGCATGGGCCTACCGCGACGGACTCGGACCGGTGGGCTCGGTGTCGCTACGGCCCCTACTGTTGACCACGCTGGCCGGCGGACTGATCGGAGCGATCTTGCTCTTGTGGACATCGCCGAAAACATTCAATGCCATCCTCCCCTGGCTGCTTCTGCTAGCCAGCCTGGCCCTGGCTTTCGGCCGTCGGCTCGGCGAAATGCTACGCCGCCGTTGGCGCATAAGACCGTCGGCGGTCCTGGCGATCCAGTTCGGACTCGGCATCTACGGCGGCTATTTCGGCGGTGCAGTCGGCATCATGATGCTCGCCGTCTGGGGCCTGTTGGACAAGCGTGACCTGAAAAGCCTGAATGCCCCGCGCGCGCTGCTCGTCAGCGCCGCCAACGCGATCGCGGTGCTGACCTTCATGCTGGCGCATGCCGTGCGCTGGCCTGAAACCATCGTCATGCTGGTTGCGGCAATTGTCGGCGGCTATGGCGGCGCGCAAATCGGCCGCCGCGCTCCTGCCAAAGTGATACGCGCGGGAACGCTGCTGCTGACAGCTTGCATCACCGTGGTGTTTTTCATCCGGGCTTACCTGCCGCAACTGTTGTGGCATTCGTAAGCCTCTACACAAAAGGAAGCAATCATGCTTTCAGCTTTTCTGGAAACCGTAGGCACGCTTGGCATACTCGCAAGTATCGTTACAAAAATAACAGCCATCCGCCTGACGCGGGAAAATAGTATCAAGCCTCGGGATCAGGCTGGCTATTGACGTCGTAACAATTCTGCCAGCAGTCGGGTCATGCTTTTTGGATCGTGGGAGCGGGATCTGTGTGTGTATTTCTATCAACTCGCATAACAATGTCAGTTGCCCCATTTTCAACGTTTATTTGCCGAGGGATTACCGTTTGTAAAATACGAAAGTCTGGGGACATATACACAGCAGGACGATGACCGCTTGGTTCGCGCTATCGCTAGACATTTCGATCAAGAAATTAAATACACACAAATACACAAATATATTTCACCACTATAGATTTGTGTGTATCATTACACACATGAGCAGCGCAGACCTAATTAAACAACTCAAAGCGGCCGGGTGGCAACATGTCTCTACACGGGGCAGTCATCATAAATACCGTAACCCGCTCACCGGAAAATCTGTGATTGTTCCGCATCCGAAAAAAGACTTACCGGAAGGCACAGCAAAAGCAATCATCAAACAAGCTGAATTGAAATGAGGTACACCATGTTATATCCGCTCTATGTATGGAAAGACGACAACAGCGCCTACGGCGCGAGCTTTCCAGATCTGCCAGGCGTTTTCACTGCCGCCGACAATCTCGACGATATTCCGGCGATGGCGCAAGAGGCCGTTGAAGCCATGTTTGAAGGCGAGGCGCATATTCCTGACGCATCGTCGATCGAACAATGGAAAGGTTCTGCCGAGTATGCCAATGGCTTCTGGATGTTGGTCGGCATTGATCGCGCCAAGATCAACACCAAGCCGGTGCGCCTGAATATCTCGTTGCCTGAAAGTCTGTTGCATGACATTGATGCCTTCGCCAAATCCCGTCAACTGACGCGATCTGGTTTCTTGGCACAGGCTGCAATAAAAGCGATGGCGCAATAAAATTGCCCCGTAAAAATTACGGGGCAATTTCTTATCCATCAAATTAAAATCTATCTACCTGCGCGCTGCTTCGCCGCGCTTTCCGGCCTGCTCGACCGGCCTGCGACCGGCCGACACTCTCAAAATAAAGGCTAGTGATCACGCCCACGGATTTCCAATTGTGGATCAAGGTAAGACAAAGAAATTACGCACATCCATCACAGGAGAGCTGACAACGGTGCTAGGTCGCATTGTCGTACGCAAAGCACAACACAAGATTGAAAACGATCAATTATTGATGAACGGCGACGACAAAGTATTCAGGCTTCCCGCCTTGCGCGGTCACTTCGACCGCGCAAAAGCCGCAGACGACACATCTGATGACCGCGGCGACCATGCAGCAAGCGACCAGCCAGATTACTTTAATTTCGCAACAGCCTCTTAGAATATAACCCTCGCGGGTGTAGTTCAATGGTAGAACGAAAGCTTCGTACCCTCCCTCTTCCAACTCGATGAAGTCCTCTCCGTAACAGACCGTTTGAATCCGAATCTCAATCAGGAGCCAAGCGCAGCAAAGTACCATTCCTGTCCTCGGTAATCACCACACTCCCGTCGTCCAACGTCGCCAACCCCACCGGCGCCCCCATCGGATAACCGCCATGCCGATAGTTCCACCCCGCCACCAGATCGCGCGGTTCGCCCACTGGCTGATAGGCGGCATTCAACGCCAGGCTGACCAGCCTGTGACCAGTTGCCCGATAACCGTGATAGCCGATGATCAGATGGCCGCTTAGCGCCGGCATGCTTTTTCCGTTATAGATCAGCATGCCGAGCGGCGCCGCATGCGCCGGCAGCAGGCGGCTTGGAGCGATTTTGCTGCGGCAATCGAATCCGGGATATTCGGGACTTGCCCTGAGCTGATCGAAGCAATAGGGCCAGCCGTAATCGGCGCCGGCTGCCAGCCAACTGAGGGTGTCGTGCGGCAGTTCTTCGTCGGATAGCTTGGGGTCGGCGGCGTTGATGGCGTCACGCGAATTGGTGGCGGCGATCAGCGTGCCGGCGGGGGTGAGCGCCAGCGCCATGCTGTTGCGCAAGCCGCGCGCATGGACGGGCAAGGCGCGGGCGTCGAGCGGAAAATGCGCTGCAGTCAGATTTGCGCGCAGCACGCTGGCGCGCGGCGGCGTTTCTTTGATTTCGGGACACGGCGAATCCGCCTTGCCGGGTCCGCTTTCGCAATTGTCGGTGGCGGAACCGACGTTGATGTATAGCGCACCATCGGCGCCCAGCACCATCGCAGTCAGCGGGTGGCGGCCGGTGGTCGGCAAATTGATGACGATGTCTTGCGCGCTGCCGAGCAGGTCTTTGGCGGCCGGATCGATGCGGACGATGCGGCCGTGCATGCTGACCAGCAGCTTCTTGTCCGGGGTGGCGATGATCGCATTCGGCATATCGAGCTTGCTCAGCAAGACTTCCGGAGCGCCCTTCTTGCTGATATCAACGCGCAGCAAGCGGCCGCGCTTGTTGGCCCAGCCGCCCATGTCGAGCACGTAGACGTACTGCCCAATCGCTGCCACGCCGCGCGCGAAGCCGATGTGGTCGGCCACCAAGCCCATGCACATGCCCTTGGCCACTTTCACGTCGAGACGCGGAAAGCCGGCGCAGGTGCCTGACGTGCGATAACTGCTTTCTGCCGACGCCGCGCCGCAGGCAAGCAGGAAGAACGTGCAAAGCACATTACGCAGGAAGAATGCTGGTCGCATAGATAAGCCTTCAATAACGATGCCGATGGGTGTTGGAAAACATGCCTGCAAGTAAATATTTGGCATATTGCCACATTCTATGACTGCCGGACTGTTTCCAGAATCGACGTCGATTGTATGGCGTTCATATCTCTTGGATCAGCCTCGGTTTTCCAGAACCGACGCCAATACCACTTACAGAAAACGCAAAAAGTGGTATTACACCTGTCCGCTACGACAAATTCTCTCGCATTCTCTGCTAGCGCCGAATTTCGGTTATTGCTTGTCAAAGGAATCCGCATCGGCCACGCCAGCATTGCCTCAAAGAAATTATTTTGCAATTCCAACTCTACTACCTTCCGTCAAATTCGCCGTCCTTATAAATAAATGCCCGCGATAAGTTGCGACTGGTATGGCTCCGCCTGCATATCTTGCAAACCACTTGACGCTCATTTTCCCTGGCCGCATCCTCAGTCCAATTTAGTTGACGCATGGAAACTTATTTATTTCCTGCACATCATTGTTTGACTGAGGAGAGAGACATGCGAACAAAAGCAGGCATAAAAGTAAGCGGAACCTTGATGCTGGGGCTGGTCGGCAGCCTGCTGGCAGGTTGCGGCGACGGCGGCGGATCGGCGGATGCCTCCGGCGCCAGCCAGAAACAGCTTGCGGCCACCGCGAAAGCCAGCGTGACGGCATGCGCTGCCGCCTGGAACGCCAGCACCATCTATGTCGGCGGCAACAGCGCCAGCGCCAACAGCACCAATTACACGGCAAACTGGTGGACCCAAGGCAATGACCCGGTCACCGATAGCGGCGGCAGCGGTAGCGGCAAACCGTGGACTTCTACCGGCGTCTGCGGCAGCGGCACGCCTACTCCGCCACCGGTCACACCGCCACCGGTCAATCCGCCGCCGTCCACGCCGGGCAGCACCACCGGCACCATCAACTATCACCTGCTGCTGGGCGCCGGCAGCGCCCAGGACCAGATGGTGCTGGACGGCGGCAACTACAACGACCTGATCATGTCGAACATCATCGCCGGCGTCATGTATGGCCATCTGGTGCAGCAAAACTATCCGGGCATGCAGTTCCAGAAAGACTATCTGTATGGCTCGATCATGGGCCAGCTGCTGCAGGAAAATATCGAGACCAGCCTGTACGCCAGCAGCGGCGACCTGATCGATCCTTCGCCCGACCAGCAGGCGGTGATGGGCACAGGCCAGGGCGGCCCGTACCAGATCAACAATTACGCGGCCGACATGGTGTCCGGCTCCTACGCGCCGGCCGGCCATTCGCTGATCAACTACGTCGCGATCCAGAAAAACATCGGCTACACGATGGCTACCGCGGCCCAGCAATACACCAAAGTGACGCCGCCCTCGTTCAACAACAAATACTACGGCCCGATGCTGACCGCGTATTTCCACTACAACGATTTTGTGGCGCTGATCCTCACCGGCAAAGGCACCGGCGGCTGGTTGACACCGTGGGAGCCCTACTACGACAATGCGCTGACCAACTTTACCAAACTGCCCAACAACTTCCTCGATGTGTTGCTGAACGTGGCTTACAACCAGGGCTACTACGGCACCCTGATGACCAGCTACAGCAAGCTGGGGGCAACGGCGACCGCGGCGACGGTTAGCAGCGTCAATGCCTACAGTTCAGTATGGGGCGTGACCGACACCTACCAGCAGTATCCATATCAGGTGCGTTACTACCTGGACCAGCTGTACGGCAACCCGATCCCGACCACCAGCGCCACGACTTTCACGACGCCAGGCAACCATGTCGCCTTCAACATTCCAGCGCTGGAAGCCGTGTTCTCCAATGTATTCCAGACGCTGGCGTATGTGAACAGCTCGGGAACATCGGCCTACATTTCGGCAGCCCAGGCGCAGACCGCGTTTAACAGCGCACTGGCAAGCACCGGCGTCGCCGGCAGCGCCACGCTGGACTTGAGCAACGGCGCTAACCGGGCACAAATCTTCAGCATCCTGGAGACCGCGGTCGGCAATCTGGAAACCAACCTGAACACCAAGTTCAGCGCCACCACCAACTCGCAGCTGTAAGGCGCAATGGCGCAGTTCCAGGGTTCTCTCCTGGAACTGCGCCATCGTGATTCAAGGCGTCGCGTTAAACGGCTCCGACAAAATGCCCACCAGGCCGTGCACGCCATTGATGTAGTTCCCGAGCCGCATGTTCTCGTTGGCGCTATGCTGATTGTTGTCGGCATTGACCAGCGGCACGATCACAAACGGCACCTTCAGCGCAGCAACCAGAGCGCCGGTCGGCACGGTGCCGCCCATCATCCTGATCTGCACCGGCTCCTTGCCGTAGGTCTTGGTCATCGCCCGACGCAGCCATTTGCCGATCGGCGCGTTCAGATCGGTACGAACGGCGCTGCTGGATGCCGACGCCGATTCGAACGCAAGCGAGGCGAGCTTGGGATAGCGCGCACGGTCGGCATCGCTGGGTTCGCCATTGACCAGGTGATACCCTTGCCGCTCTATGAACCCCTTGAGCAGCGCCTCCAAGGCTGCCGGATCGGTTTCCGGCACGGTACGCAGATCCAGTTCGGCGATGGCCAGCGCAGGAACGATGGTGCGCGCCTTGTCGCCGACATCGCCCGCTTTCATGCCACGCACATTAAGCGACGGGTATTGCATCGCTTCCTGATAGTTTTGTCCGACCTTGTCTGCGGTCGCAATGCCGAGACGCTTGCGCAAAGCCGTTTCATCGTCAGGCACCGCGCGCATGACGCGCAGGGAATCGGGGTCCAGCTTGACGCCATCGTAATAACCGGGAACCGTGACGCGGCCCTGATCGTCTTTCATCGACGCCAGCAGGCGCGCCAGCAATTGCGCCGGATTAGCCGCATAGTTGCCGTAGTGCCCGCTATGGCTGTCCTGTTTCGGACCAAAGACCTTCAAGGTGCCGATCACGATGCCGCGATTGCCGAATACCAGTGTCGGCTGGTTACTCGGGTGCATCGGACCATCCAGCACCAGCAGCATGTCCGACTTCAGCAAGCCGCGATTGCGGTCGACCACTTCGCCCAGCGACGGCGAACCTTTTTCTTCTTCCGCATCAAGAATCACCTTGATATTGATCGCCGGCGTCTTGCCGCCGGCCTTCAGCGCATCCATCGCCGCCAGCAGCATCATGATTGGCGCCTTGTCGTCGGCAGAGGCGCGGCCGAACAAGCGCCATTCGGGATCGACTTCCTTGGCGAACAATTTATCCAGCGGCATGGTTTCCCATTGGCCTGCCGCATTGCGTTGCTTCAAGGTCGGCGTCCACGGACTTTCCTGCTGCCATTCAGAGGGCGTCACCGGCTGGCCGTCCATATGTCCATAAAACAGCACAGTGGGCAAGGCCGGATCGCTTTGCGGGAACTCCGCAAACAGCAGCGGCTTGCCATTATTTTCCAGCTGCCGGGTATGAAAACCGCGCCGCTGGAAAGCCTGCTCGAACCAGGCGGCGTTGCGCTGGATGTCGGCGGCGACCACCGAGTCGTTGGGAATCGCCAGCACCTCGGCCCATTCCTTGAAGCTGGCTTGCGCGGCGCCTTGCTCTTGCGGCGTGAGCGGCTGCCCGGCCGCATGCAGAGACGAAGTCGAGAGCAAGGTGATGGCGCAAGCGGCCACGCGGCAATTCTGGAAAAATGTTTTCATACGCCTCCTGTTTTATACATTTGATGGAAAGTAAAGTATCGGCGGCATGCAATGGCGCCGATTGTCAAATTTCTCCTGCACCGCCTCGGCTCAGGCCTGGCGCATCACCTTGACCTGCACGTAAGGCAGGCGTTGAGCGCCGTTCGACAACCGCGCGCTGTGCAGCCGGTGCAAGGTTATCTGGGTGACGTCGACATGGCCGTCTTCGATGTGGGTAGTCATCAGCCGCACTGCGGCATCCGCGTCATGCGCGCCAATTTCCCGCAGAATCGCCGCATGCTCCTCATAGGTGGATTGCACGCAATCGCCATACATGAAATCCAACCGGCGCACGATACGGATGCGATCCGTCAGGCGTTCGAAGGCGCTGGCGATTTCCTGGTTGCCACTGGCGCGCACCAGCGCCAGGTGGAATTGCTCATCCATGGTCGCCACCAGACGGCCATCGCTTAACCGAAGCGCGGGCTTCACACACCAGATCGCTTTTTGCTGCTCGATCAGCGCGGCGTCGACGCCCCCCGCTCCGGCCAAGCCGGCGCACAATTTGTTGACGGCGAAATTTTCGATCAGGCGGCGCATTTCATACAGTTCTTCAAAGCGCTTGAAATCGACAGGCACCACTTCCCAGCCGCCGCGTACATAACCCTGCATCAGGCCATCGCTCTGCAAGCGCTGCAAAGCCTCGCGCACAGGCGTGCGCGAGACGTTGAAACAGGCTGCGACTTCGGTCTCGGTGATCTGGTCGCCGGGCAGCAGGCGCATGTCGAAGATGTCTTCGCGCAAGCGGCCATACACATATTCGGGCAAAGACACGCCTTTCGACGGCAACCCGCCGTCGGCCATGGTTGGCGGTTGTGCCATCGGCGCTGCGCTTGAGACTGTTTTCATGATATCGATAATTGGTTACCAGGCCGCCACGCAACCGTCGGTGCGCGGTTCGGTGCCGCCGCAGAGTACCCCGTGCTGGTCGCGCCAGATGATCTGGCCGCGGCCGAAACCGAGCTGATTGGCCGACCATGACGCGTCGTGCCCGAGGCCGCGCAAGCCGCGGAACAGATGCTCGGCGGTGCCGTGTTCGACGCTGACATTGTTGGCGCTCTCCCATTCCCAGCGCGGGGCATCCAGCGACGATTGCGGATTGAGGCCGAAGTCTACCGTGTTCATGACCATCTGCACATGTCCTTGCGGCTGCATGAAGCCGCCCATCACGCCAAACGGACCGATCGCCTGGCCATTTTTAGTCAGGAAGCCGGGAATGATGGTGTGGTAAGGCCGCTTGCCCGGCGCCAGGCAGTTCGGATGAGCGCCATCGAGCGTGAAATTATTGCCGCGGTTATGCAGCGCAATGCCGGTGCCCGGCACCACCAGGCCCGAACCGAAGCCCATGTAATTACTCTGGATGAAGGACACCATATTGCCCTCGTCGTCGGCGGTGCTCAGGTAGATGGTGCCGCCACGCGATGGCTGCCCCGGCAGCGGCAACGAAGCCCGCACATCGATCAGCTTGCGGCGTTCGTCGGCATACGCCTCGGACAGCAGATCCTCGACCGAAACCCGCATGTGGCCGCTATCGGCGATATGCGCCAGGCCATCGGCATAAGCCAGCTTGATCGCCTCAATCTGGCAATGATAAGTCTGCAAGCTGTCGCGCTCGCTGAACTCGAAGCCTTTCAGTATATTCAAAGCCAGCAAAGCTACCAGGCCGTGGCCGTTAGGCGGAATTTCCCAGACGTCATAGCCGCGATAGTTGCAACTGATGGGATCGACCCACTGCGGCTGGTAAGCGGCCAGATCGGCGACGTCGAGATAACCGCCGGCCGCCTGCACGAAAGCCGCGGTCTTTTCCGCCAGCGCACCGCGATAAAAGCTGGCGGCATTGTCGGCGGCGATGGCGCGCAAGGTGTCTGCGTGTCCCTGCGAGCGCCAGATTTCACCGGCACACGGTGCACGGCCGTCAACGCTGAAGGTATCGAACCAGGACTGGAAGTACGGGGCCTTGAACTCGTTCTTGAACAAGGCGTGCGCCTGCTGCCAGGCAAAGGCGATCATCTGCGACACCGGATAGCCTTCCTGCGCCAGCGCGACGGCGCCGGCCATGGAACGCTGCAAGGGCAAGCTGCCGAAGCGTTCGGCCATGCTGGCCCATGCCCCCGGCGTGCCGGGAACGGTGACCGGCAGCGGGCCGTACTTCGGCATGCTTTGATGGCCGGCGGCGTTCAGCTTGTCGATGGAAATTGCCAGCGGCGCAGCGCCGCTGGCGTTCAAGCCGTGCAGCTTCCCTTCACTCCAGATCAGCGCAAAGGCGTCGCCGCCGATGCCGTTGGCGGTCGGCTCGACGACGGTCAGCGCCGCGGCGGTGGCGATTGCCGCATCGATGGCATTGCCGCCGGCTTGCAGCACTTCCAGCCCCGCCTGCGCGGCCAGCGGCTGCGACGTCGCCACCATGCCGCGCTTGGCGTAGTGCGCGCTGCGGCGGGAAGCGTAGGGATAATGGTTGGGATCGAAATTAAACATGGTTTCTCTCTTAGCGATAAAGATGACAGGTAACGTATTCGCCGACAGCGACCGCGATGGTCGGCGGCGCCTGGGTTTTACAGATGTCCATGCAGGACGGGCAACGTGGATGAAAGTGGCAGCCGGTTGGCGGCGCCGCCGGATTCGGAATGCTCCCTTGCAGCACGATGCGCTCGCGCATCTGGTCCGGATGTTCACGCGGGATTGCCGACAGCAAGGCCTGCGTGTACGGATGCTTCGGCGCGCTGTAGACGCTTTCACAACTGCCCGATTCCACCATGCGCCCCAGGTACATGACGCCGATGCGGTCGCTGACGTGGCGGATCACCGCCAGATCGTGCGAGACGAACAGATAAGTCAGGTTCAGTTCCCGTTGCAAGTTTTGCAGCAGGTTGAGTATTTGCGCCTGGATCGAGACATCCAGCGCCGACACGGCTTCATCCGCCACCACAAGTTTCGGCCGCGTGATGATGGCGCGGGCGATACCTACCCGTTGTCGCTGGCCGCCCGAAAATTCATGCGGATGGCGGCCGGCATAGCTCGGGCTGAGGCCGACCACGTCGAGGATCTCGGCGACCTTGCGCTTGCGGCTGGCGCGGTCGAACAGCTTGTGAATGATCAGCGGCTCTTCCAGCACCTCGCCGATGGTCATGCGCGGATTGAGAGAGGCGAAAGGATCCTGGAACACCATTTGCATATTGCGCCGCATCGCCCTCAATGGCGCGGACGCCAAAGCAGTCAGGTCCTCTCCCATGAATTCGATCTTGCCGGCAGTCGGCTCGATCAGCCGCAACACGCTGCGGCCGGTGGTCGACTTGCCGCAACCGGATTCGCCGACCAGGCCCATGGTCTGGCCCTCTTCGATATCGAAAGAGACATCGTCCACCGCCTTGACCGGCGCAGCGCCACGCCGTCCCGAGGAAAATTGTTTCTTTAATCCGCTTACGCTCAGCAATGGAGTATTCATGGCATCAATCGTCGACATTCAGTTCGGATACCAGCAACGGGCCAGATGTCCAGGTGTGACCGCAACCAATTCAGGCATCTTGCTGCGGCAAAGATCATCAGCTTTGGTGCAGCGTGCGGCAAAGCGGCAGCCGGCGCCGGCAGTGCCGGGAGGCGGTACCGAACCAGGGATCGCGGTCAAAGGCTGCCCCGGCTTGGCGTCGAGCGCGGGCCGCGCGCGCATCAAGGCCTGCGTGTAGGGATGGGCCGGGGCATCGAACAGGTCGCGCACGCTGCTCTGCTCTACCACCTGCCCGGCATACATCACCACCACCCGTTCGCACATTTCGGCGACCACCCCGAGATCATGGGTGATCATCAGGATGGCGGTGCCTTGCTCCTGCTTGAGTTGCCGCATCAGGTCGAGGATCTGGGCCTGGATCGTGACATCCAGCGCGGTGGTCGGCTCATCGCAAATCAGAACCCCGGGATCGCACAGCAAGGCCATCGCAATCATCACCCGCTGGCGCATGCCGCCCGAGAGGCTGTGCGGATAGTCGTTGACCAGCTGCCCGGCCCGCGACAAGCCGACCCGCTGCAGCATGGCGATCACCTTGTAGTCGATCTCGCGCCGCGCCAGCGTGGTGTGCATGCGCAGCATCTCGCCCAATTGCGCACCGATCTTGTGCAGCGGGTTGAGCGAAGTCATCGGTTCCTGGAAAATCATCGCGATCTGCTTGCCGCGGATCGCCCGCATGCCGGCGTCGTCCAGCGCCAGCAGATCGCGGCCGTCGTAACGCACCTCACCGCTCAAGCGCGCTTTGCTGGCCAGCGGGAACAGCCGCAAGATTGACAAGGCAGTGACGCTCTTGCCGCAGCCGGATTCGCCCAGCAGCCCGACGGTTTCATTGGCGCCCACCGAAAACGACACGCCCTCCACCGGCGCAATGCTCTTGCCGTGGCTGAGGAATTCGACTTTTAGATTATTCACTTCCAGCATGACGCATCTTCCTCGCTTGTCCGTGCCAATCAACGTTTCAGTTTGGGATCGAAGACTTCACGGATGCCGTCGCCGAGAAAGTTAAAACCCAGCACCACCGCGAAAATCGCCACCCCCGGCCACAAGGCCAGGATCGGATTGGAGCTCAGGTAACCCTGGGCTATGTGGAGCATCGAGCCCCAGCTGGGGTCTTCCGGCTTTGCGCCCAACCCCAGATACGACAGGCCGGCTTCGGCGATGATGGCGGAGCCCATCGCCAGGGTGGCCTGGATCACCAGCGGCGCCATTGCATTCGGCAGCACATAGCGCCACATGATGCGTAAATGGCCGGCGCCGACCGAGCGCGCCGCCATCACATAATCCAGGTTGCGGATAGTCATGGCCTGCCCGCGCGCCAGCCGGATGAAGGCCGGCGTGAAGCCGATGCCGACCGCCACCATGGCGTTGTAGAAGCCGCCGCCGAGCGCCGCCGACAAGGCCAGCGCCAGGATCAGCGATGGAAACGCTTGCAAGGCGTCGACGATGCGCATCACGATCCATTCATCCCAGATACCACGGAAATAGCCGCTGGCGATGCCGATCGGCACGCCGACGCAAAACGCCAGGCCGACCGCGATCAGCGCCGCCTGCAATGAAATCCGGGCGCCGAACACTATCCGCGAAAAAATGTCGCGCCCGAGGTCGTCGGTACCCATCCAATGCAAGCCGCTCGGTCCCGCCAGGATGTTGCCATAGTCCTGGTCGAACACCGGATCGTAGCGCGCCAGCAGCGGCGCAAAGATGGCCACCAGGATCAACAGCGCGATGATCAGCGCGCCCACCACCGCAAAGCGATTGCCGGCAAAACGCCGCAGGCCGAGCAAACGCTGGCGCTGTGGCAGCGCTTCCGCGATGGCTGGCGCAATCGGTGCAGCAGCAGATGACGGCGGATTCATGCCTGCTCCCTGGCGATGCGCGGATCGATCACGCCATACAGCAGATCCACCGCAAGATTGACGATCACCACCATCAGCGCCGCCGCCAGCACGCCGGCTTGCACCATCACGTAATCGCGCTGGAAAATCGCATCGACGATCATCTTGCCCATGCCGGGAATGCTGAAGATGGTCTCGGTAATCACCAGCCCGCCCAGCATGCCGGACACCATCAGCCCGCTGGCCGTCACCACCGGGATCATGGCATTGCGCAAGGCGTGGCCGATCACCACCCGCCAGTCGCTCAGCCCCTTGGAGAAAGCAGTGCGGATATAGTCTTCGTTCAGCACTTCCAGCAGGCTGCTGCGCACCATGCGCATCAGGATCGCCGATTCGCGCAAGCCGGTGGCCAGCATCGGCAACAGCATCGCCAGCAAGTTGCCGCGCCAGTCGTCGGTGAACGGCACATAGCCGGAAGCCGGCAGCCATTCCAGCTTGACTGCAAACAAGACGATGAACATCATGCCCAGCCAGAACGGCGGTACCGACATGCCGCACAAGGCCAGCAGCGAGCAGAAATAATTGGCGATGCCACGCGGACGCACCGCCGCCAGGATTCCGGCCGGCACCGCGATCAGCACTGCGATAATGAAACTGCCGAGCGCCAGTTCGATGGTCACCGGCAGCCGCTGCAGCAAGGCATCGACCACCGGTGTGCGGTCGACGAATGAGCGCCCCAGATCGCCATGCAGCGCCGCCCACAGCCAGTGGCCGTATTGCACGTAGAGCGGATCGTCGAGGCCGAGCTGGGCGCGCAGAGCCAGCGCGGCTTCGGGCGTCGCTTCCTGGCCGAGAATGGCGCTGACCGGATCGCCCGGCAAGATCGCCAGCAGGGAAAAGATGACGATGCTGACCAGCAGCAAGGTCGGTAGCACCAGCAGGATGCGCTTCAGCAGTTTAGGCATGATCTGTTCGCGACAAGAAATGCGTTTACTTCGCCAGCGTAGCAGTACGAATCACACCGTCGGGCACGTAGCGGAAACCGGTCACCGCCTTCGAAATGCCGAACAGTACATTGTCATGATTGAGATAGACGTAGGGCACGTCTTGCACCAGGATCTGCATGGCCTGGTCATAGAAGGCCTTGCGCTTGGCGACATCGCTTTCGACTCGCGCTTGCATCAGCAGATCATCCACCTCTTTGCTGCCGTACTTTGAGTAATTCAGCGAACCGTTGGTGACGGCAAAATCGTAAATATTCTGGTCAGGATCAGGGCGGCCGCTCCAGCCCACCATCAGGGCGTCATAGCTGCCAGCCTTGCCCGCTTCGATCTGCGCCGCCAGCTCCGCCTTGTCCAGGCTGACGCTGATGCCGGCCGGGCGCAGCATGCCCTGCACCATCTGCCCGACCTGCAATTCTTCCGGCGTGGTCGGCAAGGTCAGGCGAAAGCTGAAACCGCCCTCTTTGCCAGCCGCCTTCAGCAAGGCCTTGGCGCGCGCCAAGTCGACCTTGGGCGGCGTATCTGCGGCGCCATAGGCGAACTGCGCTTTGCTGAACGGCGAATGGCCGGCCGCAACCGCACCGTTGTAGACCACCCTGGCGATAGCGTCGCGGTTGATCAGGATATCGATCGCTTCGCGCACTTCCTTCTTGTCGAAAGGCGCTTTGGCGGTGTTGAAATAGAAGCCGCGGAAACCCATCGACGGCTTGTTGATCACGCTGTACTTGCCGCCGGCGGAAAGATTGCTCAACTCCTTGTAGGGAAAGCGGTTGGTGATATCGACCTGGCCGCTGCGCAGGTTGTTGAAGGCGACATTGACGTCGTTCATGATCTTGTAGACCACCTGGTCGGCCTTGGGCAAACCGGCCTGCCAGTAACCGGGGTTCTTGTCCAAGGTCAGACTGGCGCCTTTCAAGCGCCCCTTGTAGATGAAGGGACCGGTGCCGACCGGGTTATTGACGTAATCGTCGCCGAATTTCTTGACTGCGGCCGGCGACGAGATCATGCCGGCGCGGTCGGTCAGGATCGACAGGAAAGGTGCAAACGGCGTCGACAGCTCTATCTTCAGCGTGGCGTCGTCGAGCACCGTGATGTGCTTGATGTACTTGAGATCATTCTTGCGCAGCGAGTTCTTTTCCTGCCCGCGCAACAGATTGAATTCCACCGCCTTGGCGTTGAACGGCGTGCCGTCCTGGAACTTGACGCCCTTGCGCAGGAACAGCGTGTAGGTCTTCTGGTCGTCCGAAACTGTCCATCGTTCGGCCAGCATGGGAACAATCTTGCCGCTTTCGTCGAGATCCAGCAGCTTGTCGAATATGCTCTGATACACCATGCGCTCGGCGATCATGGACGACTGCATCGGATCGAGCTTGCCGGGATCGTTGTCCAGCGAAATGTTGATGGTCATGGCCATGGCAGAACAACTGGCTCCCGCCATGAGTGCGGCAAAGATCTGTAACGGCAAACGTTGATTCATGCTTCATCCTCGGTCAGGGGTGACGATGCGACGCGACCGGCCTATGATCGCGCAAGTCCACATCGATGTATACAAGAAAGTAGACAAGCATTAAGCGTGCCAATAGCATAGCCATGCTGGCGCAGACTCAAACGCCCGCTCAGGATGCGCGGCGCCCCTTCTTAGGGAAATCCCGGGAAATACGGGCTATGCAAGTGCGCGGGGAAATGATTTTCACGGACGGCAAAGGAGCTGGCGAATCACAACCTTGTCCATCAATCCTCGAAAAAAAAGCCGGCTCGCAAGAGCCGGCTTTGTCATCAGGCAATCAACGACAGATCAAAGGCCGAGAGCCGAGATGAAGCGGTTGGTGTATGTCAAGCCGGTATCGCGGTCGAACGACCAGTGATGCACGCCGGCGATGCCGTTGGCTTTGACCCAGGCCGAAAAGGCGTCGGTGTCGGCCAGGGTAAAGGTTTCGCCTGCGGTATCGTTGGCGCCGATCATCGGCGTCAGCTCGATCTGGCCATACGGGACTTTGTAGAAGCCACGGAAGTCCATCGCCGCCTGGATGGCTGACTGCCCCATCTCGCAAGCACCGCCACTGACTACGCAGTTGACGGCTGTGGCTGCGCCGTAGTCCATCGTCATCAGGTTGACGTAGTAGTTCTTGAGGCCGGCGGATTGAATCGCCTGCATCACCGTGATCCCCATCGAACCCAGTGGATTAGGCGAAGCCGATCCCATGTCTACCGCAACCGACGAACCGCTCTGGCTGGTGGCCAGGGTTGCAATGGTGAAGCTGAAGCGCAGGTTCGGGTACTTGACCTGGGCCGCCTGGACCCGGGCGATCAGATTATTGATGTCGGATTGGCTTTGGCCGTCTTCGATATCGAAGTCGATGCCGACCAGGTTGGCCGAGCTATAGCGGTTGATGAAAGCGTCGAAGCTGGCGTCCGAAGTACAAGTGAACGAGCCCGCCGCGCCGCCGGTTGAAACGATGTATTTCTTGCCCGCATTGACAAACCACTGAACGTTGGTAGCGATCATTGCCGGCGTGATGCCAGCCCAGGTCTCGTTGCTGCAATCGCCGGTGGCAAAAGCCCAGGTCAGCACGCTGTTATGCGCAGGCATGGAGGTGGTGACTGGCAATGAAGTGCCGCTTGCCGTGCTTTGCATGGCGCCGGTATTCCAGTTGGCGTCGGCCGTTACATCCTTGTATGGGCTGAACACAAAACCAGGAGTTGGCGTTGGCGTTGGAGTCGGCGTTGGAGTCGGCGTGGGTGTTGGGGTCGGTGTTGGGGTCGGTGTTGGTGTTGGTGTTGGTGTCGGCGTCGGGGTAGGTGTCGGCGTACCTGTGGTGCAGGCGCCGCCGGAAGTCCACGGTTGTCCGCTGCCGCTGCCGCCATTATTGGTGGATGGGTTATTCCCTTGCGTCCACCAGTTAGCGGTGTAGTTCACACTGCTGTAGCTGGCGATATTGCCGCCGGTATAGACCGCCGAGGCGCTCCAGGCCGCGGCGCAAACCGGTACGCTTGATTTCGCCGAGGCGGATACCTGCTTCAGGCTGGACGCTACGGCTCCGGAAGAACCGCCGCCATCACTACAGCCGGCCAGCAAGCCACCGATCATTCCCAGCAACAAGGCACTACTTAATTTTGTTCTCATGCGCCATTTCTCCTCTATCAGTTGATGATGTGCGAAAAGCAAGTCAAGCCGACCTGTGCCTGCGCACCCCTAAGCTGAGTCCGTTATGTTCAAACTCGTAGCTGAACTGAGAATGGAACCGTGAAAAATCAACGTCAAGTGGTTTAAAAAACATAGTGGGATTGCAATACCAGTTACATCCTGCGCGAATTTTCGGATTGAAAAATTCTATGTTTTTTGAAATCGAAAAGAAAATTTCATTCGGATTTTAATTCCATATGGCAATACGAATTCTTTAAAAACCCACCCTTTCCCACGCCGTCGGCGAACCTCGTTCAGCACGGACCGTGAATCCGCCGGAAAAAGTGTGACAGCAGGTCCGATACCACTTTTGCAGATGTATGCATGTGGTCTTAGATATGCAAAAAACATCTTAGCTAATTCGCTGCGCAAACTTGCGAAAAATGCGCCGGGAAGGATGCCAACCGGGCGCAATAGAACGCCGGCAAGATGCCGGACGGCTGTTTTTCAACTATCAGGGACGACTGCGGCAACCAGATCGGCGCATGTCTACAGTTCGTCGTAGGTGGAATAGAAAGCGCCGAAATTGTTATCCGGCTGGAAGTTGATCAGCGACACAGTGACGCTCGCCTCCAGCCCTTCCACATAATGCCAGCAGCCGACCGGGAGAAACAGCAGTTCGCCTGCAGCCAGTTCGCATTCCAGCAATTGCACGTTACGCATCAGCGGAAAGCGCTCGTAGTCGATGGCGCCGCCGTCGACCGCCGTATAGCAATGATGATGATTGTAGACATGCGCCAGCTCGCAGGCCGGGATCAGCTTGATGCGCTTGCGGCCGATCACTTGCGCCATGAAATTGTTGGTCAGGTCGTGGTGGAACGGCGTTCGCGTGCCTTTCGGCCCGAGCCAGAGAAAGCCATCGTCCGCCGACTCCGGGTTCAGGTATTCCGGCAAGCGCCCGATGTCTTGCCACAACTCCGCCAGGGCCTGGCGATTGGCCGAGGAGTTGTTGGCCGTCATATAGAAATCGTTGCTCTCCTGCGCGTCTCGGATCATGTCCAGATAGTCCGCCAACGGCATCTTGCGCTTATGCCGGGTGGAATTGATTTCATAGTTGGCGTCTTGCGCACGTCCGATCTGCACTTCGACTTCACGCTTGCCGAAATGCGTGCGAAAAAAATCGAAATTCCATTTCGTCAGCGCCGGCCAGTCATCCAGCATGCCGGTAATGATCACCGGCTTGTTCAACAAATAATACTGGCGATAGAATTCATCGCGCGACAAGCGATGGCGGCGTTCTATCACGTTGCTGCCTTCAGTCTGCCGGCTCAGAGTACGGTAGATGTCGAGCACCCAGTCATGTTTCTTCAGGCGGTTCTTGATGCGCTGGCCGGCCTGGCGCGCACCCACCAGGTAGGGGCTGGCCAGCGCCGCTTGTACTTCGCGCTCCGCCTCTTGTGCAGGCACGCCTTGCGCGACCAGGATGTTGAACAAATCTTGCGGGCTGGCGTCGAGCACCAGGTTCTCGCCTATCCAACGGCGCCAATCGTCGTTGATGATGCTTGCATTGCGCTTTAGCTGCGCCATGAATTGTCTCCGGGTTGCCTTGGACTGTAGAGAGCGACATTGGGATAAAGCGCATCAAATTGCAAGTGGTTTTGATTTTGAGCGCCTCGCGCCGCAGTGGCGCTGGCGCAACCCTTCAGTGGTATTGATCATGCCTGTACCAGGAGTCTGTCGGACTTAGGATAATCGGCTGCAAAAATAGCTGGCCGATCATCCTAAGTCCGACAGACTCCTAGCCAGCGCCAGGCAATGCGGCGATAATCGCAAAAACAGCGGAATCCCACAATGCCGGTATCAAGCAAGCAAGTTCAAGTCCCGTCAAAAACTGATCGTATAGTTGCCGCCTTTGATTTCGACGGCACTATCAGCACCTCCGACAGCCTGCGCGATTTCGTGCGCCATGCGGTCGGCCCGGGCCGCTTTGCACTCGGGCTGGTACGCGCCTCGCCGTGGCTCTTGGGGATGTTTCTGGGCACCAGTGACCGCGCCGCCGCCAAAGCCCGATTTCTCGCGGCAACGCTGGGCGGCGTCACGCAGCCGAAGCTGGATGAGATGGCAAGAGAATATGCGGAAACCAGACTGCCGTTGCTGATCCGCCCCGACATGCTGGCCAGGATCCGCGAACACCAGCAACGCGGCCACCGGCTGGTCATGGTCAGTGCGTCGCCCGCGCTCTATCTGAAATATTGGGCCTCGACCGCGGGCTTCGATACGGTGCTTGCAACCGAGCTCGAATTCCGCGATGGCCGCTTCAGCGGGCGCCTGGCCTCGCCGAATTGCTGGGGGCCGCAGAAAGTGCAGCGGTTGCAGCAATGGTTCGGCAATGATCGGCCACCTTCCCTATACGCCTATGGCGACAGCCGGGGAGACCGTGAAATGCTGGCCCTTGCCGATCATGCGTGGCTGCGCGGATCCGCCGCAATGCCGGAGATCGACGCCTGGGCCAAATCCTCGGCCAAACGCTGACAACCGCAATAAAAAAAGCTGCATCCGGCAAACCGGATGCAGCTTTTTTCATGCCTGGCCACCTCCCGCAATTAGGCGAGGGGCAGCTTCAGACCTTATTTTTTGGCGATATCCTTGACAAGTTCCTTTGCGTCGCCAACTGATTTTTCAATCTTGCCCTCGACCTGCTTTTGCAGACCCTTGGCTTGCTGTTCTTTGCTGCCAACCAGCTTGCCGGCTTCTTCCTGGATTTTGCCAGCGATGTCTTTGCTTACGCCCTTGACTTGATCTTTGTTCATGTTAATTCTCCGATTGGTTGAAAGACTTGCTTCATCTGCCGGATTTGCCGGCGAGATGTACTACTACGAAAATAATGATACGGTGAAGCGCGCCTCAGTCGCCAAGTTGACGGGCCGGTCAGTGCACAAACAGATAGATCACGACCAGCACTACTGCTGGCACCCCAAGAAGCCATGCTAATAAGTACTTGCCCATGACAACTCTCCTTATCAAATTTTTTGGTGAACACGTGCGGCAAGAGAGGCTCTTTCTTCTCAATCCGCACAATGGCGAGAAGCAGGGATGCTTCGCCCTTGCCATGAACACATAATAATCAACCCGATTCTGGTCTGATATCAGCGAAATACCGATTTCCTTGTAGGAAATCAGGAAGTCGTTTCAGCCCGACTCGACTCTTGAATCAGCTCATAGCCGGAGGCTGAAGTTGGTTTTTCCTCTATGTGGCTCAGCGAACAGATAAAGCCGTTGCAGGCGATTACAGTAACTACATCTTCCCTGCCGGGTTCCGAAAACCAGGCAGTTTGAGCTTAGCGATAAGTACGCTGCGCGCTTTGAAGATGGCAACGTTTTACGCGCGGTTTTGGCGCAAGACGTGAGTGTAAATATCGGACTACCGGGGCTGGCGGTCGGGAAACATACCAGCACCACCCTGCCGCATTCTTCACCACCCCGTCAGTTAACTACGCTACGCAAAGCAAGCTCCCGTAAAGGGTATTATCTTGTTTTGACCACCCCGCCGCGCTGGCTTCTGGCGACAGAGCCGAACCAGCGATTTCAAGGAGCTGCAGAATGAGTTCAACGTCTTCCGTTTCTACGCTCGATAACGTCTGCGTCAATACCTTGCGCTTCCTCTCGGTCGACGCGGTTCAGCAAGCCAACAGCGGCCATCCCGGCCTTCCGCTGGGCGCGGCGCCGATGGCCTATGTGCTGTGGAGCCGTTTTCTCAAACATCACCCCGCCAATCCGCACTGGTTCGACCGCGACCGTTTCATCCTGTCGGCAGGCCACGGTTCGGCGTTGCTATACAGCCTGCTGCACGTGACCGGTTATGACTTGCCGCTGGCGCAGTTGCAGAAATTCCGGCAATGGGGCAGCAGCACGCCCGGCCATCCCGAGCGCGACCTGACGCCGGGGGTTGAAGTGACTACCGGACCGCTTGGCCAGGGTTTTGCCAACGGTGTCGGCATGGCGATGGCGGAGGCCAACCTGGCGGCCCGCTACAACCGCGACGGCCTGGATGTCATCAATCACTTTACCTATGGCCTGGTGAGCGATGGCGACCTGATGGAGGGCATCGCCTCGGAAGCGGCGTCGCTGGCCGGCCATCTGCAGCTGGGCAAGCTGATCTATCTGTATGACGACAACCAGGTAACCCTGTCCGCCGGCACCGACATCACCTTTACCGAAGACCGGCAGCGACGCTTCGACGCCTATGGCTGGCATACGCAACTGGTTGAGGATGGCAACGACCTGGCCGCGATAGACAAAGCGCTGGAGGCGGCGCGCAACGACACCAGGCGTCCCTCGCTGATTCTGGTGCGCACTCATCTCGGCTATGGTTCGCCAAACAAACAAGACAGTTTCGAAGCCCACGGTTCGCCGCTCGGAGCCGACGAGGTGCGCCTGACCAAGCAACATCTGGGCTGGCCGGAACAGCCGGCTTTTTATATCCCGGAAGAGGCGCGTGTGCATTTTCTGGAAAACGGGGAAGCCGGCGCCAAGGCAGAAGCCGCGTGGCAAGAAAAATTCGCGGCCTATCAAAAACAGTTTCCTGAACTTGGACGGGAGCTGCAACAACTGATGGGCGGCGGTGCAACGGCGCTGCCGGATGACTGGGATGCCGACATCCCCAGTTTCCCGGCGGACGCCAAAGGCATCTCGACCCGGGTCGCCGGCGGCAAGGTGATGAACGCCATCGCTGCCCGTTTGCCGGCGTTGATCGGCGGTTCGGCCGATCTTGATCCGTCGACGTTTACCGCATTGAAAGGGATGGGCGATTTCGAGCCGTCCGCCATCGTCGGCGGCGACCGCCAGGGTGCCGACGCCGGCGGCTGGAGCAGTAGCGGCCGCAACCTGCATTTCGGCGTGCGCGAACACGCCATGGGCGCAATTGTCAACGGCATGGCCGCCCACGGCGGCACGCTGCCATATGGCGCGACCTTCCTGGTGTTCTCCGACTACATGCGGCCGTCGATCCGGCTGGCGGCATTGATGGGATTACACGTCATCTATGTCTTTACCCACGACAGCATCGCACTTGGCGAAGACGGCGGCACCCACCAGCCGGTGGAACAGCTTGCCAGCTTGCGCGCCCTGCCTAACCTGGTGGTGCTGCGCCCGGCCGACGCCAATGAAACCGCGGTCGCCTGGCGCGTCGCGGTACAAGCATCCAAACGGCCGCAGGCGCTGGTATTAAGCAGGCAAAACCTGCCGACCCTGGATCGCGCGCAATTTGCTGCAGCCGACGGTGTGCGGCGCGGCGCCTACATTCTGGCGGATGCCCCGAGCGGCAAACCTGACCTGATCCTGATCGCCAGCGGCTCGGAAGTGACGCTGATCGTGGCCGCGCGCCAGCAACTGTTGGCGCGCAATATTTCGGTGCGGATCGTCTCGATGCCGAGCTGGGAATTGTTCGAGGAGCAGGATCAAGCTTATCGCAACCAGGTATTGCCGCCGGAAATCGGCGCCAGGCTGACCGTGGAAGCTGGCGTATCGCAAGGCTGGCAGCGTTATGCTGGCGATCGCGGCGCGGTGCTGGCGCTGGACCATTTCGGCGCCTCGGCGCCGGGTGATGTGGTGATGCGCGAATTCGGCTTTACCGTCGATAACGTCTGCCAGCGCGCGCTGGCTCTGCTCGGCGCTTAGTTTGTTGCAGGCTCCAGCCAGCCGCCGGTGAAGCCGGCGCGCTGCAAGCCCTTGACGACATAAGGGCAGTTGCGCATCAAGTTCCACAGCATTCCGCTGCGGTAGTTCTCGATCATCAGGATGATCGGCCCCTGATCGATGCCGAAATGCCAGGGCGACACCCAGCCGTAGGGATTATCGCAATTGCATGGGAAGCTCGGATTGAAGGTGGACTTGAAACCATAGGGATTACCGGCCTTCAAGCCGACCTGGTGGATAAAAAAATCAATGGTAGGCAGCACGATCTCCGGTGCAAACGGCAATGAAGACACTACCACCCACGGCGCGACGGTGCCGTCGTCCGGACCGAGCGGCACGCCGCGCGCCACATAATCGTAGAATTCGCGCTTGGTGCCTTTGACGTCGAGCACGGCCGGCCCCGGTCCGTCGCTGGCGGTGATGCCCCAGCAACGCTCGCTATAGCCGGCAAAGCCATAAGGATTGTCTATCGCATACCGTTGCTGCACCAGGGTCGCACGACGGCTGTTCTCGAAATAATCGATACCTATGGTGCGCATGGCTTGGTCCTGGATACCACGAAAATCGACCCAGATATGCGATAACTGGTGGGTGAAAAGCGAACCGGCGTAGACGTAATCTATGCCGTAGCTGCATTGCCACTGGTAGGCCGATGCCCAGTCGCAATAGCTGTCAGCCGACAACGGATGCGAAGGCGAGCCCAATCCCAGCACGTACAGCAACAGCGCTTCATCGTAGCCGTCCCAGCGGTTGGTCAAGAAACCTGATTCGGGCTTCCAGCCCATCGATACCGCGCCGCCACCATTTTGCGCCCACGGCCAATCAACCCGTTGATACAAGGCGTCCGTCAGCGTGCGACATTCTTCTTCCCCGGCGCCAGCGCCATCGAAATAGCTGGCGGCGGCCAACGCGCCGGCAACAAAAAATGTGGTGTCGATGGTCGACAATTCACATTTCCAGGCGCGACGGCCGGTTTGCATGTCCAGGAAATGATAATAAAAACCATGGTAGCCAGTGGCGTCCGGCTCCGGCCCTTGCGGGCTGTTCCAGAAAAAACGCAAGGTGACAAGCACCCGCTCGAGCGCCGCCGCGCGCGTGATAAATCCGCGTTCGATCGCCACCGGATAAGCCGCCAGCGCCAGCCCGACCGCGGCGATGCTGGCCGGCCAGTCTGGTGCGGTCTTATCGATCACCAGGCCGTTTTGCGGATTGGTCTCGTGCATGAAGTAGCTGAAGGACTCATGCTGCAGCAGGTTCAACTCAAGGGTCTCGCTTAGCACTCTCTGATTCATTTTGCGGCTGCCGCTGGCGATTGCGAAGTACCGGCCAGCGCGGCGTCGACGATCGCCTGCGCCTCTTTCACGATGCGCTGCAAATGATCGTCGCCATGGAAACTTTCAGCGTAGATCTTGTAGATATCTTCCGTGCCGGAAGGCCGCGCCGCAAACCAGCCGCCGGCGGTCGTCACCCGCACGCCGCCGATAGGCGCACCGTTGCCAGGCGCTTTGCTGATGATGCTTTCGATCTTTTCGCCGGCCAGCTCGGTGTTTTGGATTTGCTGCGGCGACAAGGCGGCCAGCATTTTCTTTTGCGCCGGCGTCGCGCTTGCCTCTACCCTGGTCGCCACCGGATCGCCGAGTTCGCTGGCCAGCTGGCGATACACTTCGCCCGGATCACGGCCGCCGCGGGCGGTGATCTCCGCCGCCAGCAATGCCGGCACTAGGCCATCCTTGTCAGTGGTCCAGACCGAACCGTCCAGCCGCAGGAAAGTGGCGCCGGCGCTCTCCTCGCCGCCGAAGCCGAGTGAACCGTCGCTCAGGCCGCCGGCAAACCATTTGAAGCCGGCCGGGACCTCCATCAGCTTGCGTTTAAGGCGGGCGCTGATGCGATCGATGATCTGGCTGCTGACCACGGTCTTGCCGACGCCGGCGGCGGGCGACCAATGGCTGCGATGCTGGAACAGATAATCGATGGCCACCGCCAGATAATGATTGGCCGGCATCAAGCCGGCGCTTCTGGTGACGATGCCGTGGCGGTCGTGATCGGTATCGCAGGCGAATGCGATATCGTAACGATCCTTCATTCCCAGCAGGCGTTGCATGGCGTAGGAAGATGAGGGATCCATGCGGATGCGGCCATCCCAATCCACCGTCATGAAACGGAAGGTCGGATCGACTTCTTCGCTGACCACGCTCAGGTTCAATTTGTAACGCTCGCCGATGCGTTGCCAGTAATGGACGCCGGCGCCGCCGAGCGGGTCCACGCCCAGATGGATGCCGGCGTCGCGAATCGCCGCCATGTCGATCACCTGGTCGAGCTCGTTGACATAGGTATTCAGGTAATCGTAGCGGTGTGTGGTGTCTAGCCGCAACGCCTTTTGCAGCGGCATTCTCTTGATATCCTTCAGACCGCCTTTGAAGAAGCCGTTGGCAGTGGCTTCGATCCAGCCGGTGACGTCGGTATCGGCAGCGCCGCCGTTGGGCGGGTTGTATTTGAAGCCGCCGTCTTCCGGCGGGTTGTGCGAAGGCGTAATGACGATGCCATCCGCCAGGCCGCTGCTGCGTCCGCGGTTATAGTTGACGATGGCGTGCGAGACGGCTGGCGTCGGCGTGTATTCGTCGCCTTCCGCCAGCATGATGTCGACGCCATTGGCCGCCAGCACTTCAACCGCGCTAGCGCATGCGGAGACTGACAGTGCGTGGGTATCGATGCCGATAAACAGCGGCCCGCTGATGCCTTGCTTGCTGCGGTAGGCGCAAATCGCCTGGCTGATGGCCAGCACATGGGCTTCGTTGAAACTGCAATCGAAAGAAGAACCGCGATGGCCGGAAGTACCGAACGCCACGCGCTGTTCGGCCACCTCGGGATCGGGAATATTGGTGTAGTAGGCGGAGACCAGTTTCGGCACATCCACCAGTAACGCCAAGGGAGCCGGCTTGCCGGCCAGGGGACTGATTATCATGATGTGATTCCTGGTGTTTCGGGTTAATGCGACAGATAAATGCGACGGATCAACGCAGCCAGCTAACACGGAAAAAAAACCGTCAAACAGGTCACGCCAGGCGCGCCGGCTATCGCCTCCGGAGTACACCTTCCAGCGCATGGCTGGCTGGATGCCGGCCCCGGCCTTGGCCGGGGCAAACGGCAGCTGGACATGCGTTTATCGGAATGCGCTGCGCTATTCCGGCTCACATGCTGTCATTACTCAGGCTTGACGGGCTTCTCGACATGGCCGCCGAAGCCTTGCCGCATGGCTGACAATACCTTGTTGGAAAACTCGTCTTCACCGCGCGAACTGAACCTGGAAAACAGGGCGGCGCTCAGAATCGGCACCGGCACGGCTTCGTCGACCGCGGCGTTGATGGTCCACCGGCCCTCACCCGAATCGGAGACATGGCCGGCGTAGTTCTCCAGCGTCGGATCTTTCAGCAGCGCGCTTGCGGTCAGGTCCAGCAGCCAGGAACCGATCACGCTGCCGCGCCGCCAAAGCTCGGTAATCTCTGGCAGATCGAGATCGTACTGATAGTGTTCCGGATGGCGCAGCGGCGTGGTTTCGGCGTCGGCCTCGCTCTTTTGCTTGCCGACGTTGGCGTGCCGCAGAATGTTCAGACCTTCGGCATAGGCGCCCATGATGCCGTACTCGATGCCGTTGTGAACCATCTTGACGAAATGCCCTGCGCCTTGCGGTCCGCAGTGCAGATAGCCCTGCTCGGCGCTGCTGCCACCCTTGTTGCGACCAGGCGTAGGCGTGGCGGCAGTTGCCCCAGGCGCCAGCGTTGCAAAAATCGGCGCCAGATGCTGCACCGTTTCCGTCTCGCCGCCGATCATCAGGCAATAGCCGCGGTCAAAACCTGCCACGCCACCGCTAGTGCCGACGTCAACGTAATGGATCTGCTTGGCTTTCAGTTCGGCGCCACGGCGGATGTCGTCATGGTAGTAAGAATTACCGCCATCGATCACGATGTCGCCTGCTTCCAGCAATGGCACCAGCAGCGCCAGGTTTTCATCGACCACGGCCGCCGGCAGCATCAGCCATAGCACACGCGGCGCTTTCAGCTGGCTGACCAGATCCTGTAATGATGACGCGCCAACCGCGCCGGGGTGCACCGATGCCTTGACGGCATCCGGATGCAAATCGTAAACCACGCACTGGTGATCGCCCTTGGTCAGACGCCTGACCATGTTGGCGCCCATGCGCCCTAAACCAATCATGCCAAGTTGCATCCTGCTCTCCTCGCTGAATAAATATGACGACGGTAATCATGTTACCCGTTGCTGTTTGCAATGTCTTTTATTCTGTCGAATTCTGTCGATTGTTACCTTTCCTTACCGCGCTTTTTCATCAGGTTTTCAATGCACTTCTTTCTTGCGGCCTTTTTCTATCAGCGCTATGGCGTGGGTGCGCGCCTCGGCTTCTGCCTCTTTTTCGCTGGCGAAGACGACGTCGACCGCCACCCGTTGCGACGGGAAGATATCGTTTCTATGCATGGGATTGCAGGAAGGCGCGTAGATCGCCAGGTTGGCGACCCAGCCTTCGCTGTCAGGCAATTGAAGCCCGGAACATTCGATTTCGTATTCACCAATTGTTTCTGATTGCATGGCAGTCTCCAGACGATAACGGGGATGATCGATACAAATAATCGGGACAAATCACCGGCACAATAACCAACTCGATATCCGCCGGATATTTCATCCAGCGAATGAGCACGGGGCACTCCCGATCAGAGCACGTTATTCCATTCTTCACCCCTGTAAACAGTTGCAGTAGAAGCGCGTGTCCGACAACATCGCATTTGAATGCAGGAGAACCGAACCTGGCAATAAATCTTCCATAAAATCCCTCTGCGCGATAACCATAGTATATGAACTCTGCAACGGCGTGTCGCACCAGACTATTTGCCGATTTTCGTTACCGTGCGCTTCAGGTTTGCATGGCAATTGGCCGGAAAATATATTTCCAGGACGCCGCCGCACCGGTTTTGTACGCCAGCGTACAGACCCGGCCGTCCGTTGCCCTTAAGGTAGAGACAGATTGAGACCAATGATCCGGGCCGTGAGTTCCGGCGCATGCATCTTTGCGATACATGCCGTTTTTAAACCTGTTAAAGGAGCACCGCATGGGCACCATCTTACTAATCATCCTGATCCTCATCCTCATTGGCGCTTTGCCGACCTGGCCGCACAGCCGCAGTTGGGGTTATGGCCCGAGCGGCATCTCCGGCCTGATCGTCATCATCCTGATAGTGTTGCTGGTTACCGGCCGACTATGACGCCGGTTTGACGCCGGCAACAAGAAGAAACGTGGCGCGCATGCTAGATGGCGCCACGTTTTTTTTTACGCTTGAACCCGATTATTTCTTGGTCAGGATCACGCCAACCAAAAAGCCCACGCCGGCCGCTGTCGCCAGTGCGCGCCAAGGATTTTCCTTCACATATTCTTCTGCCGAATCCGCCATTTCCTTGCTGGCGTCGACTGCATTGGCTTGCGCTTCCTGCGCCGCGACCAAAGCGCTGTCCAGCAGGCGCATGGCGCGCGTGCGCAGTTCGTCGGCCTTGTCGCCGCTCAACGCCGCTGCTGCCTGGAACAAGGCTTGTGAGTCCTGGACCAGCAACTTCACATCGCGGTTGACTGCTCTGAGATTTTTTTCTAACAAGATGAACTCCTTAAAATGAGATGGATGGTTGGCAGGATTGCCGGCGCGCCATTCAGCAATGCAAGCACTGCCTGGCAATCGCCGCGATATCGATTCCGCCGGCATGCTTCTGTTCCGTTTGTTGCATGATTTTCTCTCCGTCAAATGGGCTGTGGGAAGCGGCGACATTGCTCCATTGCCGCCATGCTGTCGATTAACCGGGCTGGGCCGCGTACTGCAAGAGCCCGGCTTGGCGAACTGATCTGGAGTTTTCATCTCGATAGACGATTTATATATCTTAATGGCCGCGTGATCGGTACGCTGGCGCACATAGTTGCGGCTTTACGCCAAAACGCCTTCACGGTTTTGTTGTCCGCATCGAGTGTGTGCTGGCGCACAGACCTGCGAGCGTGCAGGTCCTAGCCTTGCTGCAACCAAGCTGGCATAACCTAGGTATCCTGCGTATGGCAAATTCCGTTTCCAAAAAATCATGGTTAAAAAAGCTCGGCCCCGGATTGATCACCGGCGCCGCCGATGACGATCCGAGCGGCATCGCCACCTATTCTCAATCAGGCGCGCAGTTCGGCTTCAATTTGTTGTGGACGCTGTTCCTGACCTATCCGCTGATGGTGGGAATACAGATCATCAGCGCCAAGATCGGCCGGGTCAGCGGTCACGGCCTCGCCACCAACATGCGGCGACACTATCCAGCCTGGCTGCTGTATAGCATCGTCAGCCTGCTGCTGGTCGCCAATACCATCAATATTGCGGCAGACGTCGCTGCCATGGGCGAGGCCATGAAACTGCTGGCTGGCGGCCCGGCGCATCTTTATGCCCTGGGCTTCGGGATGCTGTCGCTTTTGCTACAGATTTTCATTCCCTACAATCGCTATGTCAGGCTGCTGAAATGGCTCACGCTGGCGTTGCTGGCTTATGTCGGCACGGCGTTCGTGGTACACACGCCGTGGACCGAAGTGTTCGCCAAAACCGCGTGGCCTCAGCTATCCTGGAAACCGGCGTATATCACCACCGTAGTAGCGGTGTTCGGCACCACTATCAGCCCCTATTTGTTTTTCTGGCAAGCATCGCAGGAAGTTGAGGATCTGCATGCCCAGCCGGGCGCGCAAGCGCTGAGAGATGCGCCGGACCAGGCCAGCGCCAATTTCAACCGGATCAAGGTGGATACCGTCGTCGGCATGGGCTTTTCCAATATCGTCGCCTACTTCATCATGCTGACCACCGCTGTGACACTGGGCATGCATGGCATCACCGACATCCAGACCTCGGCCCAGGCGGCTACCGCGTTGCGGCCGATCGCCGGCGAGTTTGCGTTTTTCCTGTTCAGCGCCGGCATCATCGGCACCGGGCTGCTGGCGGTGCCGGTGCTGGCCGGTTCCGCCGCCTACGCCATGGCCGGCGCATTCCATTGGAAGAACAGCCTGGAGCTCAAACCCGCCCTGGCCAAGAAGTTCTACGGCATCATCGCCGTCTCCACCATCATCGGCGTGGTGCTGTGCTTTACCCCTGTCGATCCGATCAAAGCCCTGTATTGGAGCGCCGTCATCAACGGCGTGATTTCGGCCCCTATCATGGGTGTCATGATGCTGATGGCGGCGAATCCCAAGATCATGGGAAGTTTCGTGATCGGCCTCAAACTGAAAGTGCTGGGCTGGATCTGCACCGGTGCCATGACGCTGGCGGTGCTGACGATGCTCCTGACGCTTGGCCGGTAGCCCAAACTCCGGTCTCCACAATATATTGCGCCGCAAGGATCAAAAAGGAGCTTCACGGCTCAGCGTGTTGCATCAACATCTTGGCCCATGAAAAACACGGAAGGCACGGAAATTTTCGGTTTTTTACCATGCTTTCCGTGTTTTCCGTGGATAAAGGTCTGTCAGTTGCCCAGCAAAAGCTGCAAGATGATGCCGGTCGATATTGCCACCAGCACGTAATCACCGCCGGTTTGTACCCAGTGGTAGCCGCGCGGCGGCGCATTCAGGTGATGACCGCGCCAGTCGTCGACCACATATTGCCGGTCGCGATATTGCGGCGGCAGACGCTGGCCCCGGTAGAAGGCGTGATCAGGGCCTGCGCCGCGGTCGTCGCGATGACGGTCGTTGTATCCGCGATCGTCACGATGCTGGTCGTTGTATCCGCGGTCCGGCTGGCGGCGCTGATCGTTGCGGCGGTCACGCCCGTCGTTGCGTTGCTGGTCGTTATGCTGCTGATCATTACGTTGCTGGTCGTTATGCCAGACGGGGGTGTCGAGTCCCTGGCCGAACGCCATTCCTCCTGCCGCCAAAGACAGCGCCATGATGGCGGAGACAATTGTTTTTGCTTTCATGCTGGGCTCCAGTTGATTGGGACGGCTTGATACCAAGTCCACGATAGTCTTGCCGATGCACGAATTCTGTGCGGCAGCGCACACAAGCCCCGGTTTTGTGGCAAAACACGGCACGGCCTCGCTATGTACCCCAGCGCACCGAGCCAACCCCGCAATTACCGTAGCCTGATGGCATTCATAGCGCACCGGGAAACCGAACCGGGGCTATGCGCGCAAGCCGGCAGAACAGGCCGCCTTGCAGTAGCGCTGGCTTGATCCGCCGACGTGATCATGAGCGCCAGAGACCGATCAAATCTGGATCACTGCACACAATACCGTGGGTAGTTTAAGTAAGGCTACACAAAGGGAATCATCATGAAATACTCAGCATATCTTCTTGCCGCATTGACGGCATTCGCGTTGGCCGGTTGCTTTACGATGCCAACAGGCCCTGCCGGCCCTCCGGGCGCCATTGGCGCAACCGGCGCAACCGGCTATACCGGCGATACAGGAGCAACCGGCTATACCGGCGCTACCGGACGCTCTGGCGCCACCGGCGGCATGGGCGCGACCGGAGACACTGGCGCCACCGGCGGCACCGGAGCAACCGGAGACACTGGCGCCACCGGCAGCACCGGAGCCAGAGGTAACACCGGCGCCAAAGGCAGCACAAATGCCGGCACAGTGGTTGTGGTGCCTGCACGCTAGACCTGCTTGCGCACTTCCTGCGGGCGAATCTCTAGCTGCGATTGGAGGTTCGTCCCGGAATCTGCTAACCTGTGTAGCGTAGGACGGTCCGCAGGCCATCAGTCCATGCTGCTTTCGCCGGTACTTTTTCCTGCTGTCCTGCGGTCACATTTCTACCGTCCCCTGTCGAACGTCTTCTCCTGACGCGGCGCCCTTCCGCTTGCCAGAAGCGATATCCAACAGGGCCAGAACCAGATCTGCCATCTACCGTTCTGCACTTTGCGATCTGCTTCTTCTTCGTTGAATAAATAGAAACGTCAGAATTGAAACCAGACCATAAATCCGTATTCGATCATTTGCTCATCATGCGCGCCGCGTTGCGCCCCGACAATGGCGGCGGCCGGCCGAACGAAGACGAGTTGCCGCTGCGCGCCGAACTGTTCAGCGCCTTGCAAATGGAGCAGCACGGACGGATCCTGGCGAATGCCCACAAACTCAGTCCTGAACGCGGCCGCGACCAGTTGCTGGCGCGCCTGGCCGACAATGAAAACGTGATCATCGACGCCTGCGGCGAGCTGACCGACGCCATCAAGACCGGCCGCCAGGTGACGCCTGCGGCAGAATGGCTGCTGGATAACTTCTACCTGATCGAAGAGCAGATCCGCACCGCCAAACGGCATCTGCCGAAAAACTACAGCCGTGAACTGCCGCGCCTGCTGCGCGGAAATTCCGCCGGCCGCCCGCGCGTCTACGACATCGCGCTGGAAACCATCTCGCACGGCGATGGCCGGGTCGATCCGGAAAGCCTGAGCCGTTTCGTCGCCGCCTACCAGCAGGTGATGCCGCTGACGTTGGGCGAGTTGTGGGCGATCCCTATCATGCTACGGCTGGCCTTGATCGAAAACCTGCGGCGGGTGGCGGCCCATCTGGCCCTGACCCGCCTCAACCGCAACCTGGCCGATTCCTGGGCCGACGCCATGGCGGAAAGCGCCGAAAACGATCCCAGCAACCTGATTTTGCTGGTGGCCGACATGGCCCGCTCCAACCCGCCGCTGGACAGTTCATTCGTGGCGGAGCTGGTGCGGCGTTTGCAGGGACAAAGCCCGGCGCTGACCTTGCCGATGACCTGGCTGGCGCAGCGCCTGACGGAATCCGGCCAGACCATTGAGCAACTGGTCCAATCCGAAACCCAGCAACAAGCCGCCGACCAGGTTTCGATCAGCAACAGCATCGGCAGCCTGCGCTTCCTGAGCGCGATGGACTGGCGCGAATTTGTCGAAACCATGAGCGTGGTCGACCATACCTTGCGCAAAGATCCGAGCGACATTTATACCCGCATGGATTTCGCTACGCGCGACTGCTACCGGCATGTGATCGAAAAACTCGCCAAGCACAGCCCGATGTCGGAGATTGAAGTCGCCGAACAGGCAATCGCGCTGGCCGGCGCCAACCTGGCGGCCGGCATGCTCGAACCGCGCAACGTCCATGTCGGTTATTACCTGGTGGGCAAGGGCTTGCCGCAGATGGAGCAGGCAGTCCGCTTCGGGCCGCCGCTGCGGGAACGGTTGCGCAGCGCCGGCCGCGACTCGCCGCTGGCGGTGTATCTGATCAGCATCCTGATGCTGAGCCTGCTGGTTGCCGGCCTGGTGGTATTCAAGGCCTATGCCGACGGCGTCAACCATTGGCTGCTGCTGGCGCTCGGCCTGCTCTCGCTGTTCGCCGCCAGCCAGCTGGCGCTGGCGATGGTCAACTGGTTCACCACGCTGATCACCATTCCACGGCCGCTGCCGCGCATGGATTTTTCCGAAGGCATTCCGCGTGAATCGCGCACCCTGGTGGTGGTCCCCACCATGTTGTTCACGACCCAAAATATCGACGGCCTGACCGAAGCGCTGGAAGTGCGCTATCTCGCCAACCGCGACGACAACCTGCGCTTCTGCCTGCTGACCGATTTCCCCGATGCCGCCACGGAAAACCTGCCGGACGACGACGGCTTGCTGCAACATATCAAGCACAACATCACTGAGCTGAACCAGAAATACCGCCAGGAATACAGTCCGGAGCAAAGCAAGGAATATGGTAAAAACCGTGACGACCACTTCTTGTTGCTGCATCGTCCGCGCCGCTGGAACCCGCAGGAAAAAGCCTGGATGGGCTATGAACGCAAGCGTGGCAAACTGGCCAACCTGAATGCTTTCCTGCGCGGCGGAGAGCCTGATACCTACTCGCTGATCGTGGGCGATACCGATGGCCTCAGCAATGTCCGCTATGTGATCACGCTGGATACCGATACCGAGCTGCCGCGCGACGCCGCCAGACAGTTCATCGCCACCATGGCCCATCCCCTGAACCGGCCCCTGTACGATCCCGGCCGCCAGCGCGTGGTGGACGGCTACGGCATCCTGCAGCCGCGGGTGGCGGTCAGCCTGCCCAGCGCCGAAGCATCGCGCTACGAACTGTTATGCGGCGGCGAAACCGGGATCGATCCTTACACCAGTACCGTGTCCGACGTCTATCAGGATGTCTTCGGCGAAGGTTCGTTCGTCGGCAAAGGGATTTACGATATCGATGCCTTCGAGCAGGCGCTGAGTAACCGCATGCCGGAAAACCGCGTGCTCAGCCACGACTTGCTGGAAGGCTGCTATGCGCGCGCCGGCCTGCTCAGCGACGTCCAGCTGTATGAACAATATCCGGCGCGCTACAGCGCCGACGTCCGCCGCCGCCATCGCTGGATCCGCGGCGACTGGCAAATCGCCTCCTGGCTATTGCCGCGCGTTCCCGGCGTGCGCGATGCGGTGAGCGGCAAGATCGCCCATCAGCGCAATCCCCTGTCGGCCTTGTCGCGCTGGAAGCTGTTCGACAATCTGCGCCGCAGCATCGTGCCGTTTGCCCTGACCGCATTGCTGCTGACGGGCTGGACTGCCCTGCCCTCAGCCTGGTTCTGGAGCGGCGTGGTGCTGGCGATCATCCTGGTTCCCTCGATCTGCGCCAGCATCATCAGTCTGTTGCGCAAGCCGTCCGACGTCTTGCTGCGCCAGCATTTTTTTGCGACGCTCAAAACCGCAGGCCAGCACTTCACCCACGCGGCGCTGACGCTGACATTCCTGCCGTATGAAGCCGCGGTCAATCTGGACGCCGTGTTCCGGACCCAATGGCGAATCCTGGTCTCACACAAAAAACTTCTGGAATGGCAACCTTCCAGCGAAGCCAGCCGCCAGTCAGGCAACGGCCTGCTGTCCTATTACCGCAGCATGTGGCTCGCGCCCACGATTGCGGCGGCTGCCGCTGTCTATCTGAGTGTCGCCCGGCCGCACGCGCTGCAAGCCGCCGCCGTGATCCTGCTGCTGTGGCTGGCGTCGCCGCTGGTCGCCTATTGGATCAGCCAGCCTATCGCGCGCCGCCAGGCGCAACTGAGCAACGAGCAAACACAATTCTTGCGCGCGCTGTCTCGCAAGATATGGCTGTTTTTTGAAACCTATGTCGGCCCCGAAGACAACTGGCTGCCGCTCGACAATGTGCAGGAACATCCGGTCGCGGTGGTGGCGCGGCGCACCTCGCCGACCAACATCGGCCTGTCGCTGCTGGCGAATCTGGCGGCCTACGATTTTGGCTACATCCCGGCCGGGCAGCTGGTGGTGCGCACCCAAAACACCTTCCAGACCATGGCCGCACTGGAACGTTACCAGGGCCATTTCTACAACTGGTATGACACACAGTACCTGAGGCCGCTGCACCCGATCTATGTCTCCACCGTAGATAGCGGCAACCTGGCCGGCCATTTGCTGACCCTGCGCCCCGGCCTCGAAGGCCTGCTGGATAGCGCAATCATCGGCGGCCGCGTATTTCCCGGCTTGCGCGACACCTATGAAATCCTGCGCGACACCGCCGGCGGCGGTCCGCTGGCGAAGCTGGCGCAATTTGAAAAGGACCTGGAATCGGCCTGTCAGTCAGCACCGTCCACCTTGACCGTGGCTCATGATTTCCTGCAACGGCTCAGCCATTGCGCCGCCAGTTTCGTCGCCGGTCTCGACACCGTGCCCGATACCCAGCTCAATGTCTGGGCCCGGGCACTGGCCAGCCAGTGCCGCGATGCGCTGGAAGAAATCAATCATCTGACGCCGTGGAACCAGATGCTGACGCCGGCAGACTGGCTGGATGATTTTCCTGAACTCGACCAGATCCCGACCTTGCGCAATCTGGCGCGCCTGCATACCGACCTGGCGGAGAAATTCGACAAGAAACTGGCCGAACACAGCGATGCCAGGCATCTGCAGCGCCTCTCCAGCCTGCGCCAGTTGCTGGCCGAAAGCAGCCAGCGGGCCGGCGAGAATATCCTGCTGATCGAACAGCTGGCGACGCAGGCGGAAGAATTCGCGCGGATGGAATATGGCTTCTTGTACGACCCGGCCACCCACCTGCTCGCGATCGGCTACAACATCAGCGAACGCCGGCGCGACGCCAGTTTCTACGATCTGCTAGCTTCGGAAGCCCGCATGACCACCTTCGTCGCCATTGCCCAGGGACAGTTGCCGCAAGAAAGCTGGTTCGCTCTCGGCCGCCAGCTGACCATCGCCGGCGGCGAACCGATCCTGTTGTCGTGGAGCGGCTCGATGTTCGAGTACCTGATGCCGCTGCTGGTGATGCCAACCTTCGCCAACACCCTGCTCGACCAGACCTATGCTTCCGCCATCAAGCGCCAGATCGAATACGGCAGCCAGCGCAACGTGCCATGGGGCATTTCAGAGTCGGGCTATCACACCTTCGACGCCAGCCTCAACTATCAATACCGCGCCTTCGGCGTGCCGGGGCTGGGCTTCAAGCGCGGCCTCGGCGACGATCTGGTGATTGCACCGTACGCCTCGATGATGGCGCTGATGGTGGCGCCGGAGCAAGCCTGCAGCAACCTGCAACAGCTGGCGGCGGAAGGCTTCGAGGGCGAATACGGCTTCTTTGAAGCCATCGACTACACCGCGTCGCGTTTGCCGCGCGGACAAAACAATGCGGTGATCCGTTCCTTCATGGCCCACCATCAAGGCATGGGATTCCTGTCGCTGGCGTATCTGCTGCTCGACGCTCCGATGCAAAAGCGTTTCGAATCCGACCCTCTATTCCAGGCTACCATGTCCCTGCTCCATGAACGCGTACCCAAAGCCAGCGCTACCTATTCCAACACCTCCGACCTGGCCGACATCCGCACCGCCGCCAGCGACCAGGGCATGCAGATGCGGGTCTTGCAGCGCCCCGATCCGCGCACGCCGGAAGTCCAACTGCTATCGAACGGCCGTTACCATGTGATGATCACCAGCGCCGGCGGCAGCCGCAGCCGCTGGAACGACCTCTCGGTAACGCGCTGGCGCGAAGACAGCACGCGCGACAACTGGGGCGCCTTCTGCTACGTGCGCGACGTCGCCGAAAGCAACAACGAAGACGGCGCCTACTTCTGGTCTACCGCCTACCAGCCGACACTGGTGCCGCCCAAGAATTACGAAGTGATCTTCTCGGAAGGCCGGGCCGAATTCCGCCGCCGCGACAACAACCTCGACATGCACACCGAGATCGTGGTGTCGCAAGAAGACGATATCGAATTGCGCAGGACCCGCATCGTCAACCGCTCCCGCAACCGCCGCACCATCGACATCACCAGCTATGCCGAAGTGGTACTGGCGCCGGCGCCGGCGGACGCCACGCACCCGGCTTTCAGCAACCTGTTCGTGCAGACTGAAATCCTCGATCCGCAACGCGCCATCCTGTGCACCCGCAGGCCACGTTCCATGAACGAAAAAATGCCGTGGATGTTCCATCTGATGGCAATCCACGGCGCCGAGCTGGACGCCGTCTCCTACGAAACCGACCGCATGGAATTCATCGGCCGCGGCAACACCGTGACGGCGCCGCAAGCCATGCGCACGCCAGGACCTTTAGGCGGCAACGCCGGACCGGTGCTCGATCCGATCGTGGCGATCCGTTGTCAGATCACGCTGGAACCGGAACAGGTGGTCACCATCGACATGGTGACTGGCATCGGCGATTCACGCGACATCTGTCTCAGCCTGATCGAGAAATACCAGGACCGTCATCTGGCCGACCGCGTGGTCGAACTGTCCTGGCCGCATAGCCAGGTGGTGCTGCGCCAGCTCAACGCCAGCGAAGCCGACGCCCAGCTGTATGGCCGCCTGGCCAATTCGGTGATCTTTGTCAATCCGCTGCTGCGGGCCGACGCCAGCGTGCTGATCCGCAATCATCGCGGCCAATCCGGCTTGTGGGGCTACGCCATTTCCGGAGACCTGCCGATCGTGCTGGTGCAGATCAAGAGCCAGGAGAATATCGAGCTGGTGCGGCAACTGGTGCAGGCGCACGCCTACTGGCGCTCCAAAGGGCTGGCGGTCGACCTGGTGATCTGGAACGAAGACCATGCCGGCTACCGCCAGTTGCTGCAGGACCAGATCATGGGCCTGATTTCATCCGTCACCGGCGCCAATGCGATCGACCGCCCGGGCGGCATCTTCGTGCGGCTGGTGGACCAGATATCCGACGAAGACCGGATCCTGTTCCAGGCGGTGGCGCGGGTCATCCTGACCGATAGCCGCGGCACCCTGGCCGAGCAGATCAACCGGCGCGACCTGATGGAAATCCGCGTGCCGCGCCTGATCCCCGTGCTCAAGCAGCAAGCGCTCGGGATACCCGCCGAGCTGGCCCTGCCGCAGCGCGAACTGCTGATGGAAAACGGCCTGGGCGGCTTCAGCGCCGACGGCCGCGAATATGTCATCACCACTTCCGCCACCCAGGCCACGCCTGCGCCCTGGAGCAATGTGATCGCCAATCCGCAATTCGGCACCGTGATTTCGGAAAGCGGGCAAGCTTATACCTGGGGTGAAAACGCCCATGAATTCCGCCTGACGCCCTGGGCCAACGATCCGGTCAGCGACACCGGCGGCGAAGCCTTCTACCTGCGCGACGAAGAGAGCGGGCACTATTGGTCTCCCACTCTGCTGCCACGGCGCGGCGCCGGTGATTACATCACGCGCCACGGTTTCGGCTACAGCGTGTTCGAACACATAGAAGAAGGCATCGTCTCGGAAATGACGGTGTATGTCGCTATCGACGCGCCGGTCAAATATACGGTGCTGCGGGTGCGCAACGAGTCGGATGCGATGCGCAAGCTGTCCGCCACCGGCTACGTCGAGTGGGTACTGGGCGAACTGCGGCCGAAATCGGTGATGCACATCGTCACCGAAACCGATCCGGCCACCGGCGCCTTGTTTGCACGCAATCCCTACAATACAGAATTTACCGACCGCACCGCCTTCTTCGACGTCGACGCCGCCGCCAGCAGCGTCAGCGGCGACCGCTACGAATTCATCGGCCGCAACGGCTCTCTGCAAAGCCCGGCGGCGATGGAACGGATGCGCTTGTCGGGCAAGGTCGGCGCCGGACTCGACCCTTGTGCGGCGATCCAGAAGCAGTTCGAACTCAATCCCGGCCAGCAGCGCGAGATTGTCTTCATACTCGGCGTCGCCGATACCCGCCACACCAATCTTGGCGAGCTGCTGCAACAGCAGCGCGGCGCAACCGCCGCACAAGAGGCGCTGAAGGCGGTCCATGCGTTCTGGGACCGCACCCTGGGCGCGGTGCAGATAGACACGCCCGATCCGGCCTTGAACGTGCTGGCCAACGGCTGGCTGATGTATCAAACCATCGCCTGCCGCATGTGGGCGCGCAGCGGCTATTACCAGTCGGGTGGCGCTTTCGGTTTCCGCGACCAGTTGCAGGACGCCATGGCTCTGGTGCACAGCCAGCCGCAGCTGCTGCGCGACCATCTGCTGCTGTGCGCCGCCCATCAGTTCACCGAAGGCGACGCCCAGCACTGGTGGCATCCGCCGACCGACCGCGGCGTGCGCACCCACTGCTCCGACGATTTCCTGTGGCTGCCGCTGGCGGTGCATCGCTATGTCAGCAGCACCGGCGACAGCGGCGTGCTGGACGAAACCGCGCACTTTCTCGAAGGCCGTGCAGTGAACCCGGATGAAGATTCCTACTACGACCTGCCGGGACGTTCCAACGAAGTAGCAACGCTGTATGTCCATTGCGTACGCGCCATCGAGCACGGTTTGCGCTTCGGCGTACATGGCTTGTCGCTGATGGGATCCTGCGACTGGAATGACGGCATGGACAAGGTCGGCGAGAAAGGCAAAGGCGAAAGTGTCTGGCTCAGCTTTTTCCTGTATGACGTGCTGACCGGTTTCGCTGAGATCGCCGTCATTCATCAAGACCAGGTTTTCGCCGATCGCTGCCTCGCCGAAGCAGCCAAGCTGCAGAAAAATATCGCCGACAACAGTTGGGACGGCGCCTGGTACCGGCGCGCTTATTTCGACGATGGCACGCCGCTGGGATCCGCCAAAAATGTCGAATGCCAGATCGATTCGATTTCACAAAGCTGGTCGGTATTGTCCGGCGGCGGCGATCCGCAGCGCAGCCTGATGGCGATGCAGGCGGTGGACCAACGGCTGGTGCGGCGCAAGGATGCCATCATCCAGTTGCTGGATCCGCCGTTCGACAAATCGGATCAGAATCCCGGCTACATCCGCGGCTACGTTCCCGGTGTCCGCGAAAATGGCGGCCAGTACACCCATGCGGCGATCTGGACTGTGATGGCTTTCGCCAAACTGGGCGACCAGAAGCGCGCCTGGGAACTGATGCGCCTGATCAATCCGCTCAACCATGCCAAAACCGCCAGCAAGATCGCCAGGTACAAGGTCGAACCGTATGTAGTCGCCGCCGACGTCTATGCCGGCGCGCCGCATGTCGGCCGCGGCGGCTGGACCTGGTACACCGGATCGGCCGGCTGGATGTACCGCCTGGTTGTGGAATCGCTGCTGGGCCTCCATCTGGCGGGCGACAAATTGCGTGTGGCGCCTTGCCTGCCGGATAACTGGGCATCCTACCGGATCGCTTACCGCTATCGCGACACCACCTACAACATCGTATTGCATCAGGGAGTGGCTGATGGCATCGCTTATGTCAAGGTCGACGGCGTTAAGCAGGCCGAGGATGCGATCACGCTGATCGACGACAAGCGCGAGCACGCGGTGGAGATTTTGCTACCCCTTCGGCCGGCCTCATCTGCATGACGTCAATCCGGGCATGTATCGTCCATGCCCGGATTGACGTCATGCAGCGCTGTTCCTCTTTTGCTTCAAGCGGCGCCCACCAGCCGCAGCCAATGCAAGGCCATGTCACCGGCCTTCGCCGCCCGGCCTGTGTGCTTGCCGGCCTTCACCTCAGGAGCGCCACAGGATTCGCGCCGCTCATTTTCCATCTTCCTTTGCTCGACCTTGATTCTTTGCTGCTCGCAGAACGCGGCAATTTTCTCGATGAGCGCACGCAGTTCCGGATCGCCATATAGCTCTACGGCCAGATTGCGCCAGACGCCGCTCTCATCCCAGCGCCTGACCCGCGTATAAACCGTGTTCCACTTGCCGAATCGCAGCGGCAGATCGCGCCATGCACTGCCATCCAGGGTGTGCCACACGACCGCCTCGATGAATAACCGGTTATCACGCCCCCAGCATCCGCGGTCTCCCCGCTTGCCCGGCAATAGCGGCGCCAGTTTGTCCCATTGATCGTCCCGCAAGGGAATGATTGCTGCCGACATGGATTGTTTCCTCATAAATTGGTGATTATCAGAAGTTGTATCTGCCCGTCAGCAGGACTGTGCGGCCAGGCTCGACTCCGGCGTTGCCGTAGACCGCAAAATCGCTATACAGACGGCGGTCGGACAGGTTCTTGACGCCAAGGGTGGCCGACCAGTTTTTCGAACGGTAATACACACTGGCGTCGGTGCACAGCTGGCCGCCCATGGTGAAGCCGATATTCGTGGTGTACGCGCTGCGCGCTCGCAAGCCCAGCCCGAAACCCCAGCCTTGCCATGCCGGACTTTGCAAGTCATAGCTGCTCCAGATGCTGGCCTGGCGCTCCGGATAAGGCGAAAAAGTAGTGAGTCCCTCTGGCGCCTGCGCCGTGCTGAACCTGGTATCGCTATAGGAGGCGATAATGTTCCAGCCACGCGTCACACGGCCGGTGACGTCGAATTCAATGCCGTGGCTACGGGTGTTCGGCAGCAGCACAATGGCATCGACACCGGCATCGTTGTTGCCCAAATCCTGGAACACATTGGTGAGGCTGGCCTTGAACACCGTGGCGGTCAGGAACAAGCGGTCGTCGAGCAGAGTGAATTTCAATCCGGCTTCCATCGATTGCCCCTCCGAGACCGGCGTCACAAAGGTTCCCGTCGGGCCGCCATCGAGACTGGCGTTGCTCACCAGCTGGCCGGCTTCAAAACTCTTGAAGCGGTTGACATAGGCAGTGATGCCAGCTGTCAGGCGGTAGCTCACGCCGAAATTGTAGGTTGGCTTGCCGTACCGTGGTGGCACCGCCATGTCGGCGCTACTCGACCAGGCGCTGGCATAACCTGCGTTCGCCAGCACATGCCAGCGCCCCCAGGAAAGCTGGTCCTGCAGGAAGAGATTGCTGAAATGCTGGGTTGCACGGCCATAGGCCGGCGTCAGGCCGGATGTATCGATCGGCGGCAGATTGCCCGGCAAGGGAAACGGATTGAATTGATAACCGCTAAGGTTGTCCATGATTGTGGATTGCCAACTAGCGTTGTAGGCCATGCCGGCCACCAGCGCATGCTTGACTGCGCCGGTATGGAATACGCCATGCAGCGAATTCTCGGTCGCCCAGCCATAATTGGCCCACTCTGCGGCGAATTTCAGACATGCGGTTGCCGACGATCCGTCGTCGGGATTACTGCTCTCGATACAGTTGTAGACATGACGGGATAATTGCTGGCGCGTGTAATTGCCCTTGCTTTGCAAGCTCCAGCCGTCCCACAGGCGCTGTTTGATGTCGTAGGAAAATCCCAGGCTGCGGACCAGTTCGCCATCATCCGCACGCCCCTTGATTCCAACGAAAGGGCCTTGCGGACCTTGCTCCTCCAGATCGACATAAGGCGAGCCGCCGGCGCTGAGCCAGGTGCGCTGGTAGCTCACGGCCACCACGGCGCTGGTCCCGCCAGCTTGATAGCCAAGCGACGGCGCCAGATACAGGTCGCGCCGGCCATCGTAGCCGTCGACGGTGCGATGGTCGCCGATGATGGACAGGATGAGCCGCTGGGTCCAGGCCTGGTCATCCGACAAGGCGCCGGCCAGGTCCAGCGCGGCGCGCTTGTGGCCGAGGCTGCCGCCCTCCAGCGTCAACTCGCGCACCGTTTCCGCCTGCGGCTGCTTCAGCATGATGTCGACCAGGCCGCCGGGTTCCATGCCGCCGTTGGCGACGATCGAATCCGCGCCGCGTAAAACCTCCACTCGTTCAATCGCTGCAATCGGCGTAATGAACGGCGAGATGCGGTTACCGCTGAATACCAGGCCGTTGACGCGCATCGGCGCTATAAAGCTTCTGATGCTGATACTGCTGCCGTTGATTTCATCGCGGTTGATGGTGACGCCGCTGACATTGCGCAAGACATCCTCCAACGACTGCGCCTGCTGGCTTTGCATGACCTCGCGGGTGACCACCTGAATCGATTGCGGAATCTCCGATATGGCCGCATCGTTACGCGTCGCGCTGCTGCTGCGGTCCGCCAAAAAACCATCGCTTGCCTGCGTGTTCTCTGTGCCCCTGACCACCATGGGCGGCAGGACCGGGCCGTCATCGACGCCTGTCGCAGCCCTGGCCTGCTGAACTGAAACAGGCATCGAAACCGGAGCTGACGCCGGCTTCGGCGGCTTGGCGGCGACCAGCACATAGTCGTTGGCCGTTCTCAGCTCGTTCACCAGGCCGGTGCCGGCCAGCAATTGCGATAATCCATCATGAATTGCAAACGTCCCTGTCAATCCCTGGCTGCGCTGCCCTTGCAGGCGCTCCTGGTCGTACACCAGCGAAATCCGGGCCCGGGCGGCGAAGCGTATCAGGACAGATTCAAGCGAACCAGGCGGGATATCGAACGCCAGCATTTTTGCCGGCGCGGACGGTGCGGACGGTGCGGACAGCTTGCCGGCCGGCTCGGCGACAACCGGCAGCGCAGTCAGCAACAGCAGCGCGCTCACCAGGCATGCATGGCAAGATCTAGACATCGCCGTCTTGACCAGCCTCGAAGCCTGCAGATATGGAATCTATATCGGATGTTTCGCGGAAAGGGGTCAGCATTTTCAAATTATCTACACTATCTTCAACTCTTGGCAGCATCGAAAAGTTTTACATCGCATCAAGCAGCAGCCTCTGCAGCAGCTTGCCATTCAGGCAATTGCCATTTTTTTGGCGATACGCGATTTCATGCAAAAACCGCAACCAACGTGTAGCAATTGCCAACTTCTGGTTCCTGGTTTTCCGGCCTCACTTACATTGCCCCTCGAGATCATAAAAAGTGCCACATTTTCAGTAAAAAAAATGACGCCACATTGGTCTCTCCGCCGGCGCTGCCGGCGGCATGGACGCCAACTCCGCGAAACGCCTTATGTCAACTCATCCCGATGGCGGCATATCGGATAAAATCACCGCGCTGCATGCCGCATCCGGCACGTAAGGTTTAAGCCGCAAAAAACTTCTTATAAAGGTTATTTCCGCGTGAAACGTTCTCTCATCTATGCAGCAGTATTGACGCTGGCTGCAAGCGCCACTTGTTCCACCGCCAGTTTTGCTCAAACACCCCAACCCCAGCCGGTTGCAGCCGTCGCGTCCATGGCGTCCGCCCGGCAAGCCAGCGGCATCGACATGAAGAACGCCGACCTGAGCGTACGTCCCCAGGACGATTTCTACAGTTACGTGAATGGCGCCTGGCTCAAGAAGACTGAGATCCCGGCCGATAAATCGTCGTGGGACGCGTTCTATGAAGTGGTTGAACATACCCTTGACCAGCTGCACACCATCATCGATGGCCTCAGCGCCGACAAGAATCTCACGCCAGGCTCGAACCAGCAAAAGATCGCCGACCTGTACGCCAGCTATATGGATGAGCCGGCGCTGGAAACCCTCGGCATCAAACCGTTGCAGGCGGAATTCGCCAAAGTCGACGCCTTGACCGCCAAACCGCAGATTCCCGGCCTGATCGCCCATCTGAACAACATCGGCGTCAACGCGCCTTATGCGCTGGCGATTCACCAGGATGCCAAGGATTCGAGCAAAGTCATCGCCGATCTTGGCCAGAGCGGCCTTGGCTTGCCGGACCGCGATTATTATCTGAAAGCCGGCGACGCCAAGCTGAAAGCTACGCTGGTCAGGTATCAGGCCCACGTGGCAACCATGCTGGCGCTGACCGGCGACAAGGCGGCGAAGCAGAACGCCGCCGCCATTGTCGCCCTGGAAACCAGGCTGGCCAAGGTACAGTGGACCGAAGTCCAGAACCGCGATCCGGTCAAGACCTACAACCCGATCCCGCTGGCGCAGTTGCCTGTGCTGGCGCCGCATGTCAACTGGGATGGTTACCTGGACGACGCCGGCCTGAAAGACAAGGTCGCCTATCTGGTGGTCAGCCAGCCCAGCTACATCAAGGGGCTGGACAAGGTCCTGCAAGATACGCCGTTGCCAGTCTGGAAAGCGTATTTCAAATGGCATGTGCTGAGCGGCTTCGCGTCTGACTTGTCGAAAAAATATGTCGACCAGAATTTCTCGTTCAAGGGCACTGTGTTGCGTGGTGTGCCGCAAAACGAGCCGCGCTGGAAACGCGGCATCAATGTCATCGAAGGCAGCATAGGCGAAGGCCTGGGCCAGCTCTATGTCGAACAATTTTTTCCGCCCGAGAACAAGGCGCGCATGGAAAAACTGGTGGCCAACCTGATCGCCGCCTATCATCAAAGCATCGACCATCTGGACTGGATGAGCGCAGACAGCAAGAAAGAGGCGCAGAAAAAACTGTCGACGCTGACGCTGAAGATCGGCTATCCGGACAAATGGCGCGACTATTCCAGCCTGGTCATCAAGCGCGACGACCTGGTCGGCAACCTGATCCGCGCCAATCAATTCGAGTACCGGCGCAATATCAACAAACTCGGCAAGCCGGTGGACCGCAGCGAATGGGGCGACACACCGCAAACCGTGAACGCCTACTACAACCCGGAGTTCAACGAAATCGTCTTTCCGGCAGCGATTCTGCAAGCACCGTTCTTCAATGCCGCTGCGGATGACGCGGTCAATTATGGCGGCATCGGCGCCGTGATCGGCCATGAAATCAGCCACGGTTTCGACGACCAGGGCAGCCAGTACGATGAAATCGGCAACCTGCGCGACTGGATGGGCAAGCAAGACCATCTGAATTTCGCGGTCAAGACCAAAGCCCTGGTAAAGCAATATGGCGCGTATAGCGCGATACCCGGCTACAAGGTTAACGGTGAGCTGACCCTGGGCGAAAACATCGCCGACAACTCCGGCCTGGCGATTGCCTACAAGGCCTATCACCTGTCGCTGGATGGCAAGACGCCGCCGGTCATCGACGGCTTCACCGGCGACCAGCGGCTGTATCTGGGCTGGGCGCAAGTGTGGCGCGGCAAGGTGCGTGATGCGCAAGCGATCGTGTACGTGAAAACCGATCCGCACTCGCCGCCACGCTTCCGCGGCAACGGCGCCGTCGTCAACCAGCCGGGCTTCTATAGCGCGTTCGGCGTGAAGCCGGGCGACAAGATGTACCTGCCGCCGGAACAGCGCATCATTATGTGGTAGGCGGGAAAGCCGAAAAAACCGCATCGCCCCACGTCTGGCGCGATGCGGTTTGTCTGCAGGCAGCATCCAGATTGCCTGCGCCAAGCCTGAAGCTGTTTACAGAGCCGCGCCGTTCGAGCGCATGAAGCTCTTCACATTGTCAAACGTCACCCTGCCTGCATGGCTGATATCGATTTGCTCGAAATTATTCGCAACAAAGCCGAATCCCGCCTTCTGCGCCTGGGCCTTGGTCACCGAACCGGCGTTGTCGGTATCTGCTTCACTGAACTTCGTTTGCAGTTTTTTCAAGGCCCGGTCTTGCACGGAAACGCCGGTGACGGCTGCAGTAGATGGTGCGACAGCGGCGGCCCGCGCCGCAGCCTTGACGCGCGGCGGCACATAGGGATCGCCCAGTTGCGCCATCCCCTGGCGCGATGGGGTTGCAGATTGGGTCACAGATTGATTATCGGCGGCTGACGTCTGCGCCAGGACAGGTAAGGCGGCAGCCAGAAGCGGCGTCGCCAATGCAGAGAGAATCAAAAAACGTTTCATATCAACTCCAATGTTTGAAATAGATTGAGAGGCGACGAAAACCGGCGCGGCCTGCGGTCGAGCCGATGGATTTCCAGTCGCATTTGCAAAAATCATCTTTCATCATGAGCGGCTGTCGTAATACCGGACCAGATCGCCTTTCATCAGCAGGCGCGAGGGGTCGAACAGATAAATCATATGACCGCCGCGATAGTGCGTGATCTTCAGGTTCGAGACGGTCCCGAGACGCCCCAGGTCGAGCTCGGTGTTGTAGAACGGCGTGGCGAGATCGTGGTAGCCATTTTCCGACAGCACCTTGAGCTTGGGATTTTGATAAATCGCCGCCGCCAGGTCGGGAATCGTATCCGGCAGTTGCAGGCCGTCGTGGCTCCAGTCCCAGTTCTGGATGGTGTCGCCGTTTTCTATATTGTAGGAAGAGACCGCGGTATATTTCAAGCCATGCGGCAGGTAATCATTCATCCGGTCGGTGAACGGCTGGGTGATCAGGGTACTGGAAGGATCGCCATCGGCCGCCAGCGGGCTGCCGTTGACCGCCACCACCCGGCCGTCGTAGCGCCCCAGCAAGGAACCGGGAATCAGGTTCGATCTGAAGGTGGTTTCATCCAGGTTGAAATCGGCTTTCCATTGCGCCACCGGATAACCGGTATTCATGAAAAGCCGGCTCAGCAAGTTGGCTGATGGCGGCGTGTTCGACGCCAGGAACGCATCCACCGCGGGCTCGTAACTATTCACCACGAATTCGCGCATCTGCTTGGAGAATGCGGTGAGATTGGCTGGCGGCGGCGTCACCAGGTTGAAGTACGCGCCAACCGCGGCATAACCAGGGAAGAACGGCCCGTACGAGCCGCCGTTCATGTCGGCATTGGAGTTGTAGTTCAGGATCGCGGATTGCAGCACGACGCCGGTGAGTTTGGTGCCGCCGATTTCCAGCAGGTTGGCCAGCACATCGGTACGCGGCGTGCCATACGATTCACCGTATAGATATTTCGGCGACCCTTGCCGTTGATTGACGCTGATATAACGGTTGATAAAATCCCTGAACACTGCGCCATCGGCATCCACGCCCCAGAAAGTCTGGTTGGTGTTGGGGCTGATCGCTTCGGAAAAACCGGTGCCGACGGCGTCGATAAACACCATGTCTGTGGTGTCGATCAGGCTTTGCTTGTTGTCGACAAACGGAAACGGCAGCGGTTCAGTGGTCGCCGGATCACCGGTGACAATACGCTTGGGACTGAATGATCCGAGATGCAGCCAGACCGAGGACGAACCCGGTCCGCCGTTATAGAAAAAGGTGACCGGACGCTTGCCGGCGTTTTGCTTGTCGGCGGTGTAGGCGACGTAAAACACGCTGGCTTCCGGCTTGCCGGTCTTGGGATCGGTTGCCGTCAGATGGCCGGTGGTCGCGGTGTAATCGATGGTCTTGCCATTGATCGTAATCCGGTTATGCGTGATCGCCGCATTTTCTGTCACCTGCGCAGCCGCAAGCCCGTCGCCAGCGCCAAAACCATACAGTGTCTTGTCGTTATAAGGCTGGTCCGCCGGCTGCCGTACGGCAGCCGGTTCGCTTTGCTGCGCGTCCTGGGCCAGTGCGTAATTTGCACCGAATGCCAGCGCCAGCAGTTGTACTGAACCTGCAATACCAGATAATAGTTTTCGTTTAATCGACATGTAGTCCTCGCGAGTTATGTGCATCGATAACAGCAGCAACGAACAACTGAATCTCTCCCGGATAGCTGAGACTATCGAAGAAGATTCGACGCCGGCGCAAAGCAAGCAACAGCGCTTGGCTAGGCTCGGCCAACCATGTGCAAGATGTATTTATGACGGATTGAAAAACGGCAGGGAAACAGTCAATAAATTATTGACGTACATCAATATATGCAATGAACACAGGGGAATCAAGGTAGAGATGATGAAAATCTCGATATGCATTTGAAGATGCTATAAGATATGTACAGACCTGTATGTTCAGATATGATTGATGGTTAAAAAACCTTGTCCACAAAAGGCACGGAAATACCTTGGTTTCATTTCGTACCTTTCGTATTTTCGCGGACAAAAAAAATCCCGGTCGGATTCTTCGCTACCTGTCACAGGCGTTGCAGCCAAGTGGCTATGCCCTGCAAGGAGCGGAATTCGCTCACCGAACGGCAGGCAATGTGCGGATGGCGCGCCGCCAGCATGCGCGACAGCGCCGCGCCAGGCCCCAGTTCCAGCGCTGCGGTGATGCCGCGTTCAGCGCAAGCATCCAGGCACGCTTGCCAGCGTATGGTATGCGCCAATTGTTGCGACAGCACCGTTACCGCCTGCTCCTTTTTGGTCAGGACCTGAGCGTCCAGGCCGGACAACAGCGGCAGTAAAGGATCGCGCGTAAACTGCTGGCGCAGCTGCCCGGCAAACGGTGTCTCGGCAGTCGCCATCAACGGCGTATGCGAAGCGACCGCCACCGGCAGAATGGTGATTTTTCCTCCCCGCCGCTTGATCTGGTCCGCCACCAGCAGCATGTCCTGCTGCAGGCCACCGACAATGCAGCTGTCGGCATCGGTTTCAATCGCCACATACAGCCGATGCGACGCCAGCAAGACGGCGAGCGGGCGCAATGCGATGCCGTTGACGGCAAACAGGACTTGCGGCGATTGCGGCTGCACACAGGCGTCCATCAACTGCGCCCGCGATGCCGCCAGCCCGATCGCCTGCGACGCGGAAATCGCTCCGGCGACATGCCAGGCTGCAAGCTCGCCGATGCTATAGCCGGCCACCAGTTCCGGCGTTGGCAACAATGGTCGCAAGGCCGACCAGGCGGCAACGGTCGCGGCAACGATCAGCGGTTGCGCCAGGCGGTTTGAAAAAAGCAGATTGTCGTCAGACAGGATTTCTTGCAGCGGCCTGTCCGGCGCCGCTGCGGCAAGCCATGGCTCCAGCGCTTGCGCCGTCAGCGGATCAGAGCGCGCCAGATCGAACATCGCTGCATGCTGGCCGCCCTGCCCCGGGCACAGAATCGCCAGGCGCGGGGTCATGGCAGATCCGCTCCGGCCTGTTCTTGCGACATGTGCGGTTTAGCGCAGTACGTAGCCATCCTTGCCTATCACTGTCAGTTCAATGAAATTCAGGCCGTCACGGCTGTTCGGGCCATATTTCAACGTCATGCCGCCTATATCATAACCGCCCATGCCTTCCAGGCCGCTGACCAGGCTTTCGCGGGTCGGCTTGTTGCCTGCACGGCGCAAGCCTTCCACCAATATCTTGGCCGAAATATAACCCTCCAGCGTCGGGTAAGAATCGGACAACTCGCTACGGGTCTTCAGCGCGGTCATGAATTCCTTGGAGATCGGCGTGCTGGAGCTTCTCGGATTCGGGAACACCTGCGTCATGCCAAGGCCGCGCGCGTCTTTGCCCAAACCTTGCAGGAACACCTGCGAGCTGACATTCGACAAGGTGATCAATTGCTGCTGGCCGCCGGCTTCGCGATATTGCTTGATGAAAGCGGCGCATGGCTTGGCGGTGCAAATCATCAGTACCGCCTGCGGCTTGGCATCGAATATTTTCTTGACCGCGCCTTCCACCGCGACGGTATTCCGTTCATAGTTAGCAATCACCGGCTCCGGCAACTTATACTTCTTGATCGCCTGCTTCAAGCCTTCCAGCGCGTCATTGCCGAACGAATCGTTGGAGACCAGCACCGCGTAGCGCTGCAAACCCATGCCAGACAACTGCTCGATCGCAGTGCCGATTTCATCGCGGTACTTGGACCGCACGTTAAACAGATAGTGCTGCATGGGTTCGTGCAGCGAGGCAGCGCCGCTGACCGGCGCAATCAAGGGCACTTTGGCGTCGTTGATGGCGCCCAGGATCGATTCGGTGGTAGGCGTACCGCGATACAGGAACAGCGCGAAGGCATTTTTTTCATTCAGCAGCTTGCGGGTGTTCTCGACGGTGCGCTTGGGTTCAAAGCCGTCATCCAGCGATTCCAGCATGATCTTGCGGCCGAACACGCCGCCCTGCTTGTTGACGATATCGAAATACAGCTGTGCGCCGGCAGTGGCTTGCTTCACTTCTTCCGCAGCGGTGCCGGTAAAACCTGCGGACTGGCCGATGATGATGGTGTTGCTGGTAATGCCAGGTTCTGCGTTAGCGCTACCAACTTGAGTTAAACCAAACAGCCCGAACAAGCTGATGCTGACAGCCAAAGACAACTTCTGATGCACTTTCATTTATTCTCCAGATATATTCGTCGACGCGGTGTGTACATGGAGACGCTAGCAGTGAAGCCGATCAGCGGTGCTTGCCAATCATCGCAAGTAGCTCAATCCATGGAGTAAATAGGTGGCTGCCAGCAAATCGGCAGCACCACCGGGCGACAGCTTATCCTGAATAAATACTTTATGGCAACTAATTGCTTGTTGACGCCAGTTATTTGTTGCACTGCCCCCCATTTCCAGGAACTGGCGGGCGCAGGTTTTTACCTTGTCGGCTGCCGCCGGGCCGCCCCGGTGGTAGAGATTGGTGTCGCTGATGCTGGCCATCAGCGCAAACAGGGTATCTGTTGCGGCGGCGTCGTAACCACGGCCGGCGTTCAGCGTCAGTAAGAAACGAGGCAGAGCGATCTCGAACAATGACGGGAATCCCAGCGCCGCTTCTTCGCTGGCGCCGCTTACCGCATATTTTTCCGCAACCTGGCGGCCATGCGACATGTCGACAGGCGGTACACTCCCGGCCCGCTCCTGCATGTGCCGAGTCAAGGCATCGCCCCACTGTATCAACAGCGTGGCGCGAATCACCGCTGCCGACAAGGGCATGTTGCGGCCATGGCAATAACCGGCCGCCGCGCATAGCATGCCGAGGCAGAAAATCGCGCCGCGATGGGTGTTCACGCCGGCGGTGGCTTGCAGCATGGTTTGTTCGGCGGCGATGCCGAGTTGGCGCAACGCGGCGAAGTCTTTGCCGGCCATGCCCGCTTGTGTAATACGAATGAAGTAATGGCGTAGCGAAAACAGACTGCGCATGAAGGTGCCGGCGTCCATATCGGCATGGCTGCCGTTGTCTACCGGCGACACCAGACCGGGCTTGGGATACAGCTGCAATTCGCGATACAGGCTGCGTAGAGCCAGCCGCGCCACCTTTTGGCCAAACGCCCGCTGCTGGCGCGCGCTGTGCCGAGGAGGACCTTGACGGCGCAGCTGTGGCGACGTCAGCAGTTGCAGATCAGGACAAAGCGGAGCCGCTATCATGGTGTCTCCAGGCTGGACACCAGACTTTCGACGGAAGCCAACTGCACGCTGGCTTGGGTCTTGACCAGCACCCGTGGCTGGCTGGAGGCATGCAGAGCTTGCCAGCACTCCTTCCAGGCTACCGCCTGGCCATCCGGAAAAATCACTTCGCCATCCAGCGGCAAACGCGCCGCATGCTGTGCCAGCAATGCCATGCCGCGCGAAAATTCCGGTGCGCTTCCGGGCGTAAACAAGAGGTCGATATCCGAGCTTGCAGTGACATAATTCTGTTGCGTCAGGATTTGCCAGGCCCAGGAACCGTAGATCCGCAGCGTGATGCCGCTGTGCAGGCAATCGCCGGCAAATGCATGCAGGGGGCCGCTCCAGCCGGAGGGCATGTGCGCCAACGCTTTCTGTAGCGTCAGCGGCTCTTCGATCCGTTGGATCTCGGCCCGCTGCGCGCGCAACGGGATCCTGGTCTTGTCGCCGTTGCCGTCCGGCGGCAGCGCCAGACCCAGGCATAATTCATGGTCGGGCGTATCCGTTTCACGGCGCCGCAACACCAGCGGCCAGTCCGCTTGCTGCCAGCGAGCGAGCGTGATGCGGTGGTCGGCTGCGACTGTCTGCGCCGCCTGCTGCCAGCCGCTTGCGCTGAGCCAGACCAGGCTATGCCGGGCTGGCATTTGCGAGCACCGCCTGCGCTACGGGCAAGGCCTGGCTGCGGCCGCCACGCTGCTGGCCCGCAGCACTGCGCCGGTCGGCCGGATTGGCGTCCTGCAGCGCTTGCGCCAGCAGCAAAGCCAGATCGCCATCCCAGATCGCTTCAATACCACCCATCTGCAGATAATTGACCGGCCCCGGCGCAAACACCGGATTGTTTTTGGCCAGCTCGGTCAGGCGCTCCAAAGGCACTTTGGTAATCCGCGCCATCGCCGGCAAGCCCATCACGCGGATGGTTGCTTCGGGCAAGGCGTAGCAGGCATCGGCCATCAGGCCGCTGGTGATGAAGCCTCCCGATAGCGCCTGGTCGTAAACCAGGCCGATGATCTTGTGCCGCCGGCTGCGCGCCAGGGCGATGCATTTTCCCAGATGAGCCATGTAGCTGTTAATCCCCAGCATTTCATCGCGGTGGCGCAAGCGCTGGCCTTGGGTATCCACCAGGATGACGATGGGCCGCTGCGGGAAATTGCGCACCGTCGCCAATATAGCCTGTGCCTGCAGCAAGGCGATTTCGACGCCGATCGGCGCATGGCCGCTGCTGCCGATAACGCTCACTGTGACGCCGTCGACTTGCGCGGTGCCGGTCAGGAAATCATCTTGTTCTACAATGGTGTGACCGCCGGGGAACAGCTGTGTGGCTAACGAAATCCAATCCATATCACGGCCTCCGTCGCAATTCTGCGGTAGCGGCGACAAAGGCGTCGGCTTCCAGCATGGGCAGGTTGGCGGCGTCGGCGATGCCGATTTTCTGCCAGATATCGAGCGGATCGACGGCGCCGCCAAAGGCGTCGACGCGATCCTGCAAAAACTGTTGTTCGGTTTCCAGCGCTTCCAGGGTCAACGCAATCTGGCCGGCATTGGCATGACATTCCTGCGCCAGATCAAAGGCGGCCTGGCGAAAGGCCGCGCTGTCGTCGGCCACCAGCAATCGGCAATCGCCCAGCAGGTAGCGGTGCTTGCCGCCGGTGGTGCGCCACACCAGCGCGCGGTCGCGTGAATCGAATTCTTCGACGCCGTTGGCAGTCTCGATCACTTCCGGCCCGGACATCGCCAGCCGCCCCTCTTCCGACATGACGATGGCGTTGGCGCAGCAGGCGACAATTCCCATGCCGCCGAAACAGCCGTTGGAACCGCCGACCAGCACGATCACCGGAATTCCGGCTGCGCGCACTTCAAGCAAGGCGCGCATCACCTCAGATACCGCAATCAGACCTGCATTCGCTTCATGCAGGCGCACGCCGCCGCTCTCCAGCAACAACACCACCGCATACGGACGATCCCGCAGCGCGCGCTGCAACAGCCCGGTCAGCTTGGCGCCATGTACCTCGCCCACCGCGCCACCCATGAAACCGCCCTCTTGCGCCGCCACCAATATCGATAGTCCAAATAGCTGTCCTGCGCCAATCGCAACGCCATCGTCAAACGAAACCGGCGCATCCAGCTGCCCCAGGTGCGGGCTGACGATACGCAGTCCGGGCGGCAGGAATTCGACAAAACTGCCGGCGTCGAGCACCGCATGCAAACGTTCGCGCGCATTCGCTTCCAGATAACTGTTCATGGCTGGGTCCCCAAGACCGCTTGCACCGCCTGGTCGAGACGCAGGCTGACCACAGCCGGCGTCGCCCCCATGTCGTTGATCGCGATGCGGGCATCGGCCAGTTGCCAGCGCTGCTGGAAATCGCCCAGCACCGCCTCCCAGATCTTGCCGAAGCCGCGCGCAGCGGTTCTGATTTCAATCGTGCACGCACCATTCAGTGCCGCCGATTCGATCAGCACTTCCAGATTGCCGGAGCTGACTACGCCCGACAATTGCGCCGTTGCCGGCAACCGCTGCCGGCCATGTTCAAAACGAAAATTCAAGGTTTCCATCAGACTACCCTATCATTTTGATTCATCCGATTTTTCTGCGAGCTAAAAGTCACTCTCATGAATTAGCCATTTCATCAGCGTCATTCCCACGAACGTGGGAATCCATGTTGAATCCTATGCTATCTAACATGGATCCCCACGTTCGCGGGGACGACGATGCTATCGCCTGTTTCTGTGAATGAATCCTGCAAAAATAGCTACATCCTGGTTCACCAGTTCCTGAAGCGTTTCGGCGGCTGGTACAAGCCGCCCGAAGCACGCACCAGGTCCTTCATGCTTTTAGCCGCCAGCAAGTCGCGCGTGGCCAGCCGTTTGTCGATTCCCAGGTCCTCGGGCCGCTGGATAATGCCGCGGTCGCGCAGGTTTTCGACCATCCGTTTATCCCGCCCCAGCCCGATCGCCGTATAGCCGGCCACCCCGCGCACCGCCTGTTCGCGCTCTTCATCGGTGCGGCACAGCAACAGGTTGGCCAGTCCTTCTTCGGTCAGGATGTGGCTGACGTCTTCGCCGTAGATCATCACCGGCGGGATCGCCATATCCGCATGTTCGGCCAATTCCCAGGCATCGAGCCGTTCGACGAAGGCCGGCTGCATGTGTTCACGGAAGGTCTCGACCATCTGCACCACCAGCTTTTGTCCGCGCGGAATCAGGTTCTTGCCGTCGCGCGCCTGCTTGCCGGCTTTCAGCCAGGCCGGGCTGGCATGACGCCGGCCGCGGGCGTCGGCACCCATGTTCGGCGCACCGCCGAAACCGGCAATACGGTCGGCGGTGGCGGTCGACGAGTTGCCCTGCAAATCGATTTGCAGAGTGGAGCCGATGAACATGTCGCAAGCGTAATGCCCCGCCATCTGGCTGAAGGCGCGGTTGCTGCGCATCGAGCCGTCGGGTCCGACGAAGAACACATCCGAGCGCGCCCGTATGTAATCTTCCATGCCGAGTTCGGAACCGAAGGAATGGATCGATTCGACAAAGCCGGCCTCGATCGCCGGGATAAGCGCCGGATGCGGATTGAGCGCCCAGTGCCGGCATATTTTGCCCTTGAGACCGAGCGATGCGGCATAGGTCGGCAGCAGCAGCTCGATCGCCGCGGTGTCGAAGCCGATGCCATGATTCAGTCGTTGTATTTCATATTCCGCGTAGATGCCTTTGATCGCCATCATCGCCATCAAGACCTGGATGTCGGATATCTGCGCCGGGTCGCGCGTAAACAGCGGCTCGATATAGTGCGGCGTCGGCGCCTTCACCACGAAACCTACCCAGTCGGCGGGGATATCGACGCGCGGCAGGACATCGACTATTTCATTGGCCTGCGCAATCACGATGCCGCCGCTGAAAGCAGTGGCTTCAACGATTGCCGGCGTGTCTTCGGTATTCGGCCCGGTGTACAGATTGCCGTGGCGGTCCGCCGCCTGCGCCGCCACCAACGCGACGCGCGGAATCAGGTCGATAAAGTAGCGACCGAATAATTCAAGATAAGTATGGATCGCGCCGATGTTCAGTTTGCCGGCCGCGACCAGCCCCGCCAACCGCACCGCTTGCGGTCCGGAAAAAGAAAAATCCAGGCGCGAGGCGATGCCGGTTTCAAAGATGTCCAGATGTTCCGGCAAGGCCAGCACCGACAGCAGCATGTGCAAGCCGTTGACGCGGGCCGGATCAAGCCTGGCCAGTTCCTTGGCGAGGAAATCGGCTTGCTTCTGGTTATTCCCTTCGAGACAGACCTTGTCGCCGGATTCCAGCACGCTGTGCAGCAGATCCTGGATCCGCTCGGTCTCCACCAGCTTGCCCTGGCAAGCGTTGCCGAGCATTTCGGCGGCGCGCCGCAAGCGTTGTTCGCGATTGGCATTGCGCAAATCCCAGCGGCGGCCATCCATGTCAGCGAGCTCCCATCAATATGTCCGGCAATCCGGTGGCGATGCCAGGAAACAGGCACAGCAAGATAATCGCCAGGAACATCAGCAGCAGGAACGGCAATGTGCCCTTGATGACTTCGCTTAACGGAATGTCGGGGGCGATGTTCTTGATGACGAACAGGTTCAACCCGACCGGCGGATGAATCAAGCCCATCTCCATCACCACCGTCATCACCACGCCGAACCAGATCAGGTCGAAACCGGCTTCGCGCAGCGGCGGCAGGATGATCGGCGCGGTCATCAGAATGATCGACACCGGCGGCAGGAAGAAGCCGAGCACGATCACCATCAGCAGAATCACCGCCAGCAGCAGCCATTTAGACAGATGTAGCGCAACCACCCATTGCGCCGCCGACTGGCTGATATGCAGGTAGCTCATCACGTAGGAATACAGCAAGGACATGCCGATAATCAGCAGCAACATGGAGGATTCCTTGATGGTCGAATTCAGGAACGGCATCAGGTCACGTGGCCGCCACAAGCGGTACACCACGGCGATCAGCACGATCGCCATCAAGGCGCCGAGGCCGGCGGTTTCCGACGGCGTGGCAAAGCCGCCGTACAAGGCAATCATGACGCCGATCAGCAGGATAAGGAAAGGCAGCACGCGGGGCAGCATCTCTACTTTTTGCGCCAGGGTGAAGTGTTCGTCATCCAGATAGGCCGACTTGACCCCGCCCTGGCTGTAGATCGCATGCGCCATGCGGTATTCCTTGCGGGCGCGGTACACGGCATAACCGGCGAACATGAGCACCAGCAACATGCCGGGGCCGATACCGGCCAGGAACAGGCGGCCCAGTGATTGCTCCGAGGCCACCGCGTACAAGATCATGGTGATCGAAGGCGGCAGCAGAATTCCCAAGGTGCCGCCGGCAGCGATGATGCCCGCCGCGAACCCAGGTGAATAGCCACGACGACGCATCTCCGGAATACCCGCCGAACCGATCGCCGAACAGGTCGCCGGTGAAGAGCCGGCCATCGCCGCAAACAAGGCGCAGGCAAAAACGTTGGCGATCCCGAGGCCGCCCGGCACCCGGTTCAGCCAGGCATGGATCGCCGAATACAGGTCGCGCCCCGCCGGCGATTTGCCGATGGCTGCTCCCTTCAAGATAAACAGCGGAATCGACAGCAACGTGACGGAAGCGATTTCTTCGTAGACATTTTGGGTAACGGTATCGAGCGAAGAAGCCGGCATGAAGAAATACATGAAACCGGTCGCGACCACGCCGAGCGCAAAAGCGATCGGCATGCCGGAACACATGACGACGATCGTGACGATGCCGTATAAAGCACCTAGGGCAAGCGGACTCATTACACTCCCGTGACAGTTTGTTTGGCGGCGGTTTTCTGGCGGTCGGTCAGGCGCGTCAGCACCTGCACCAGGATTTGCAAGGTCAGCACGGTCATGCCGAGCGCCATTAACGAATAAGGAATCCACAGCGGCGGTGCGAAAGTGGATGAGGTAGTCTGGCCTTCAGACCAGGCTTCATGGAACAAAGCCCAGGATTTCCACGAAAAGAAAGCGCAGAATAAAAAGGAAACCACATCGACCAGCAGCAGGCGCACTGCGTTCACCGCAGCAGGCAGTATTGAGGACAAGGCTTCGATGCCGATATGACCGCGGAAAGACTGGGCATAACCGGCGCACAGGAAAATCACGCCGACCAGCATGAAGACGGTGGCGTCGTCCTGCCAGTCGGTCGGCGTATGGAAAAAATAGCGCGCCACCACCGAATAGGTCATGATCAGCGCGGTCAGCATGAGCGCTACCATCGACAGGTACAAGGCAAATTTATTGAAGCGGTCAAGCGCGCCGGCCAACACCGCCACCACCGGATTATCCGGCGTGGCAGGCAATACAGGCACGGCGTTCGGCTTCGCGTCGAAGCCGTGGCTCATAGGAGTTTCTCAGCCAGTTTCAGCAGCTTGGCGCAATTGTCGTTTCTTGCCGCATAGTCCTTCCATGCGGTATTGCGCGCAATGTCTTGCCATTTCTTGACAGTGGCGGCGTTCAGATCGACCACCTTGGCGCCGGCCTTTTGATAGACCGCAGCGACGCTCGAATCGTCCAGCCGTGCGGCGCTCTCGGCAAATTTTTCCATCTCGGCGCCCACCGCCATGACTGCCGTTTGCTGCTCCTTGGTCAGGCGATCGAAGGTCGCTTTCGAAATCATCAACGGCTCCAGCATGTACCAGTAAGCCTTGTCGCGGCCGCTGGTCAGGCTCTTCGACACTTCTTCCAGGCGGAAGGAGATCAGCGACGTCGAGGACGTCATGGCGGCATCCATCGCGCCGGTCTGCATCGCCGCGTAGATTTCGTTGGAGGGCAGCGTCACCACGGCGGCGCCGGCTTCCTTCAAAATCATGTCCATCTCGCGCGAACCGCCGCGCACCTTCAGACCCTTGGCATCGGACGGATCGATAATCGGCTTGGTGCGCGAAGCAACGCCGCCCGCCTGCCAGATCCAGCTAACGATAATCACGCCCTTTTCCAGCAAGATGCGCGACAACTCCTTGCCCACTTCCGCATTCTTCCAGGCCGCGCCTTGTTCATACGAAGTCACCAGGCCGGGCATCAGGCCGATGTTAACTTCCGGCACTTCGCCGCCGGCATAGTTGAGCGGCACCAGGGAGAAATCCAGTGCGCCCTTGCGTAGCGCGGAAAATTGGGAGTTGGTCTTCATCAAGGAAGAGCCGGGATAGATTTCAAATTTCAAGCTGCCGTTGGTGCGCTTGCCGACTTCCGCCGCGAACATGCGGGTCAGCCGGTCGCGGAAGTCGCCTTCGCTAATGCTACCGCCGGGAAACTGATGTGAAATTTTAAGGGCGCTGGATTGCGCCCAGACTGACGACATTGACCAGAACGGCGTGCTCGCAAGTGCGCCCAGTACCGTTCTTCTGCTGACTAAAGACATATCCCCTCTCCTCTGGTGGAAAAACACTCGATACAATATTAGCTACTTTTCATGCGATTATTGCTGAAGATAGATGCTATGTATTCTTTTCTCATTTCCTTGTATACACAGTATTCCATAAAACATTTTTATGTCAACGAATAAATACGCCTTACAATCAAATCTCGAATACACATAATCCCAGAAACGGCCTAATTATGCTGACGACAAAAAATCGCTCGGAATCCCTGCGTGAAACCATCGAAGAAATGATCGTAGTTGGTGAGTTTCGCCCAGGACAGCATCTTGATGAAACCGACCTCGCCATCAAATTCGGCGTGTCGCGCACGCCGGTGCGTGAAGCCTTGATCCAACTGGCGTCCATGGGCATCGTCGTCACCCGCCCGCGGCGCGGCACCGTGGTGGCGGAAATCGGCCCGCGCCAGCTGATAGAAATGTTCGAAGTCATGGCAGAATTGGAGGCGATGTGCGGACGCCTGGCGGCGCGCAGAATGTCCAGCGAAGAACATGCACAGCTACTGGCGGCGCACCAAGCCTGCATGGAAGCGCGCGATGCGCACGATCCGGACAGCTATTTCTACAAGAACGAAGCCTTCCATGACGCCATCTACGAAGGCAGCCACAATACATTCCTGGTGACACAGGCACGTTCGCTGCAACGCCGGCTGCGCCCCTACCGGCGACTACAGCTGCGGGTGCGCGACCGCCTGAATGTATCTTACCAAGAGCATGACGGCGTAGTGCAGGCGATCATCGCCGGCGACAGTGAACAGACCGCCGACCTGCTACGCCAGCACGTCACGGTGCAGGGGCAGCGTTTTGCTGATCTGATTGCTTCGTTGCAGCAGCTGACAGCGATGCCGGAGCCGCAGTACAAATACAGTTAACGCATTTAAAAGGGTCGTTGAAGAATAAAAAAGATTGTCATTTGCGCTGCGGATAACAGTTTTAAATACTTGAATGCCAGGGGGCTCTCAGTAGCCGTCTTAAACACGACCCAAAGACTCACTGAGCATCTTCCTTGTCCAGTTCGGCAAACTCTTCGTCAGAGGATCGGAACTGCCCTGGTTTTATTTCCTGATTAGCAAGCCCCAAAATCTTCAACAGGGCTAGGGTCTGTTCCTGTTCTTCGTATGAGCGGACACCCATCACGACCAGCTTTGCCTCACCATTCTGGGTAACGAGCATAGGTTCCCGGCTCTCTGAGATGTCTTTGACGATCTCGGCAGCATCGCTGTTGAGGTAGCTGATGGGCTTGACCTGTTTAGAAAATTTCATGGCTCGTTCCTATGAGTGATCGACAACAAGACCAATCATAGCCCGAATTAAATCTTGCCAGCAGAACCACTATCTGCCCCCTCGATATTCAGAACGACGCTAGCTAACGCCATCACTTGAAGCTATCTTCGCTGCATGCCTGATATAGTCGCTTATAGCGCTCGTAACGCGGCTTAAGGCGCTCAGCCAGCGGCGCCGATGGCGCAATCACGTCAGCCGTCGGCAAGGCCGTACAAACCGCTTCAGCAGACTCGCCCGTGACGGCCATCCGCGCCAGCCGCGCCGCGCCAAAAGCGCCGCCAAGATCGCCACCCACCGGCCGCAGCAAAGAAAAGCCGCAGGCCGAAGCCACCAATGAACCCCAGAACCGGCTGCGGGCGCCGCCGCCGACGAACGTGGCTTGCTTGATACGGGTGCCGGCCGCGCCCAGTGCGGCGTAGCCGTCGGCCAGCGAGAACGCTACGCCTTCCATGACGCTGTACGCAATCGCGGCGGCGTCGGTGCTGGAGCTCAAGCCATAGAACATGCCTTTGGCCTGGGCATTGTTGTGCGGGGTGCGCTCGCCGTTCAGGTAGGGCAGGAAAATCGGTGCGGCTTCGATAGCGGCGTCTTCCGCCAGCTTGGCGAAGGCTGCTTCGCTGGTGTGCCCGGTGAGGCGTGTGGCCCAGGACAGGCTGGTGGTCGCTGCCAGGGTCACGCTCATCTGGCACCAGCGTTGCGGCAAGGCGTGGCAGAAAGCATGCACGGCCTGGGCGGGATTCGGTGAAAAATGGTCGTTCGAGACAAATATCACGCCCGAACTGCCGAGCGATACCAGGGCGCTGCCCGGACTGACCATCCCTACCCCGACCGCCGATGCGGCATTGTCGCCAGCGCCGCCGGCTACCGGCACCGGCCCCTTGAAACCCCATTGCCGCGCCAGCTCATCCTTGAGCTGGCCGGCGACGTCGCGCCCTTCGATCAAGGCGGGCATCTGCTCGCGCGTCAGACCGGTGGCGGCCAGCATGCGGTCCGACCAGTCGCGGCGGGCGACGTCGAGCCACAAGGTGCCGGCGGCGTCGGACATGTCGGACACCAGTTCGCCGGTGAGGCGGAATACCAGGTAATCCTTGGGCAACAACACTTTCGAGATACTGCGAAATACCGCCGATTCGTGCTTTTGCAGCCATAGCAATTTCGGTGCGGTGAAGCCCGGCATCGCCAGGTTGCCGGTAATCTGGCGCGACTCCGGCACCAGCGCTTCCAGTTCGATGCATTCGGCGAAGGAACGGGTGTCGTTCCAGAGGATCGCCGGGCGCAGCACGCGGCGGCGGGCGTCGAGCAGGACGGCGCCGTGCATCTGGCCTGAGATGCCGATGGCGCGCACCGCTGCGAACGCCCCCGGCGCGGCTGTCCGCAACTGGTCTAGCGCTTCGCAAGTCGCCTGCCACCAGCTTTCGGGGCTTTGTTCCGACCATAACGGATATGGGCGGCTGATGCCTTGCTTGACGGCGCTGCTTGCGATTGGCTGGTTGTCGCCGTCTACCAGCATTGCCTTGAGCTCGGACGTGCCGAGGTCGATGCCCAAAAACATGAATGAATTCCTCTTTTTATTGGACTGCAGATTGGGCTGCCGCGCAGCTGCTTTGCGTGAGATGACAGGCGCGAAACTTCGACGGCGACATTTGCTTTTTCTGCAAAAACTGATGGTTGAAATGCGACACGTTGTTGAAGCCGACGCGGTAGCAGATATCGGTCACCGACAGATCCGTATTCATTAGCAGTTCACAAGCGCGGTTGAGCCGCAGGTGGTTGACGTACTGGACGAAGGTCAGGCCGGTGCTCTTGCGAAAAAAGCGTGAGAACGCCGCGGCTGCCATCCTTGCCAGCTCGGCGACATCGGCCTCGCGCAAATCGGCGGTGTAGTTTTCCAGGATATAGGCCAGCACCTGATTGATGACGGCGTTGCGGCGCTGGTCGATGCTGGGGTCGTAGCTGGGGCTTGCCAGTTGCACCCGCGGCGCATGCGACAGATAGTCCAGCAGATCCAGGAACAGGATTACCCGCCTGGCGTCGCTGGCGCTGAGCATGGCGCTCAAGGCTTCGTGAGCGCGCCCTTCCGCCTCCGTGCCGAATTGGACGCCCCGGCGCGCCTCGTCGAGCAGATTCTGCACCTGGCCGAACTCCGGAAACAGCGCCATGCAATCCTGCACGAACTCGGCGCCGAACTGCAGCACCAGGTCGCGGTCCGCCACACTGGCGCCCGGCGCCAGTTCGCTAACCCAGTTGTGCGGGATGTTGGGGCCGGTGAATACCAAGTTGCCGGGACCGCAATCGCCGATATAGTCGCCGACGAACATCTTGCCCTGGGTCGCGCACAAGTAGTGCAGCTCGTACTCGGGGTGATAATGCCATTTCGCTACCTGATGCGGATAGCCGTGAGACCAGACGCGAAACGACTGGTACTGTACTTTTTGGATGAGCTCCAGGTCTGGCCGCATGACACGATCTCCTTTTATTGCCCAGTATTAATGCCGCAATACCAGGCTGCGACCTGTCTCTGCGTCAAACACGTGCAGATCGCTCATCGAGACATTAAAGCATACTTGCGCCCCCACCTGCGGGCAACGGTTGGCTGGCACCAGCGCCGTGATTTCGCGCTCGGCGTGCAGCAGGCTGACCAAGGACTCGGCGCCCAGCAGTTCCACCAGGTCGACCTGGCCCACCACCTCGATCTGCTGGTCGCCGGCGCTGGTAGTGAACATGTGATTCGGGCGCACGCCCAGCACCACGGCCTGGCCGTCGTCGATCGCAAACAGGGATCGCGGCAGCCGCCATTCGGCTTCGCCGCTGTCCAGCACTGTCATGCCGTCTTCGTGACGCGCCGCGCAATCGATGAAATTCATCGCCGGGGTACCGATAAAGCCGGCGGCGAACTTGGATACCGGATGGTTGTAGATTTCGGCCGGCGTGCCGACCTGCTCGATGCGGCCGGCCTTGAGCAGCACGATGCGGTCGGCCAGCGTCATCGCTTCCAGCTGGTCGTGGGTGACGTAGACCGAGGTGGCCGCCAGTTGCCGGTGCAGGCGCTTGATGTCGCCGCGCAGTTGGGCGCGCAGCTTGGCGTCCAGATTCGACAGCGGCTCATCGAACAAAAATACCGAAGGCGTCTTGATCATGGCGCGACCGATCGCTACCCGCTGCTGCTGGCCGCCGGACATCTGCTTCGGCTTGCGTTGCAGCAGCGGGTCCAGGTTCAGCATCTGCGCCACTTGCTCGACACGCTGCCTGATCTCGCTTTCCGGCGTCTTCAAGCGGCGCAGGCCGAAGGCCATGTTGTCGTATACCGTCATGTGCGGGTATAGCGCGTAATTCTGGAACACCATGGCGATATCGCGCTCGCGCGGCGGCAGGTCGTTCACCTGCCGTGCGCCGATATGCAGGGCGCCGCCGCTGATCTCTTCCAGTCCCGCCATCATGCGCAAGATGGTCGACTTGCCGCAGCCGGAGGGGCCTAGCAATACGATGAATTCGGCATCCGCGATCTCCATGCTGAAATCATGGACCACCGGATTGCCCTCGTAATGTTTCACTAATTTGTCGCAAACAATGCTGGCCATGGCGCTTACTCCAACTCGATCTGGATCTTGACGTCGTGCGGATTACCGCTGGCGGCTGCCTCGAAGGCGGCGACGCCGTCGGCAAACTTGAACGAACGTGAAATGAACGGCTTGACGTCGATCTTTCCGGAAGCGATCAAAGCCAGCGCGCGCGGGAAGATATTTGCATAACGGAATACCGATTCGATGCGGATTTCCTTGGCCTGGATCGCGACGATATCGATCGCCACCTTGTTGGCCGGCATGCCGACCAGCACCAGGCAGCCGCCCGGGCATAGCAGGTCGAAGATACCGTCGTAGGCCTTTTCGCTGCCGCTGGCTTCAAACACGATATCCGCACCCCATTCGCCGCTCAGGCCGGTGACGACATCCGGCAAAGATTGCTGGCGCAGGTTAACCGTGGTGATGCCCGGATACGCATGGATCAAATCCAGTTTTTCCTGCACCAGGTCGCAGATCACCACCCGGCTGCAACCGCCTGCCAGCGCCGCCAGCGCAGTCATCATGCCGATCGTTCCGGCGCCCAGCACCACCGCCAGGTCGCCCGGCTTGATCTTGGCCTTGGTGGCGGCTTGCAGGCCGATCGACAGCGGCTCGACGATGGCGCCTTCGGCAAAGCTGACATTGTCCGGCAGCTTGAAAGTAAAGGCGGCAGGATGCGAGACGAACGGCGTCAGGCAGCCGTGGACGGGCGGCGTGGCCCAGAAGCTCACGGCGGGATCAAGGTTGTACAAACCCAGCCGCGTTGCCTTGGATTCAAAATCCGGGACGCCAGGCTCCATGCAGACGCGGTCTCCCACCTTCAGACCGGTGACGCCGGCGCCGACCTCCACCACCACGCCGGCGGCTTCGTGACCCAGCACCATCGGTTGATTCACCACAAACGGGCCGATATTGCCGTGCTGGTAGTAATGCACATCGCTACCGCAAACGCCTACCGTATGAATCTTGATCTTGACATCGCGCGGACCGACCACCAATGGCAGCTCAATCTCCCGCAGTCGGATGTCATGCTGCTTTTCCAGGACTAGGGCTTTCATCATTTACTCCATCATCTTGTCTGTGCAGCGGAACGGCGCTACCCCGTATTCGTTATCGCTGGCGTCGCGCGAAGTTGCACACAGTTGCACGCTGCGTCAGCGGTGCTTCAGCATTGAATTGAGCAGCTGGCTGAGCAAACCCAGAAATACCAGCGGCGGCAAGGCCAGCAGCACGGTGGATGCATTCACTACGCCCCAAGGCACTTCCTGACCCATTGAGGTAAATGTGGCGGCAATCACCGGCAAGGTGGCGGCTTGCTGCGAGGTCAAGGTCAGCGCCATCATCAGTTCATTCCAGACCAGCACGAAACTGAACACCACGCCGCCCAGCAGCGTCTTTGATGCAATCGGCAAGGCGATGCGCCAGAACACCGCGTACGGGCCGTAACCATCGATGGTGGCGGCTTCCTCAACCTCGCGCGGCACCCGCTGGAACGCGGGTATCGAGAGCCAGATAATGGTCGACAAGGTAGTCAGCAGATAGGTCACGATCAGCGAGAAGCGGGTGTCGTAGACGCCGAGGTCGATCCAGATCGCCATCAACGGAATCGCCACCGCTACCGGCGGCAGGAAGCGTAGCGACAGCACGAAGAACTGGACATCGTCGCGCTTGCGGAACGGATAGCGCGCAATGGCATAGGCGGCGGGTATGCCCAGCACGGCGCCCAGCCCCACCGCCGCGCCTACCACCAGGATGCTGTTGTACAGGCCGGATAACACCTCCGGCGTCTGCAGCACCTGGCGGTAGTTGTCCAGGGTCGGCCGGAAAATGAAGCGCGGCGTCGGCGAGACGATATCCATCAGTTCCTTGAGCGAATTCAACACCGCCCACAGCACCGGGAACAAGGCTACAGTCACCAGCAAGGCCAGGCCCAGCCAGTTCAATATTTTCAATGGCTGGCGCAGCAAGTGTCCCACGCTGGAACCTGTTGCCAGCGGCCTCAGTTCGACGACGACCGTTACCTCCGCGACTACTCTTGCCATTTTTTCGCTCGCTTCCAAATGAGTGTGAACATCACGGTGGTCAGTATCATCATCAAGACCGCCATCGCCGAGGCATACGAGATATCGCCGGACAAGCCGATCCCCTGCGAATAGGCATACATGTCCAGCGTCTCGGTGGCGATGCCGGGACCGCCCTTGGTCATGACATAGATCAGGTCGAAAGAGCGCAAGGATTCGACCATCTTGATCAGCGCCAGGCTGACCAGCGGCGCCCGCAGCATCGGCAGCGCCACCAGCGCATACACTTCCCAGGTGCGGGCATAGTCGATGCGGGCCGCTTCCAGCGGTTCCGGCGGCAAGGTCTCCAGCAGCTTGAGCACGATCACCGCGAAGAACAAACCCCATTGCCAGACGTCGACAAACGCCACCGCCAGCAGCGCCAGGCCGGGATCGGACAGGAAAGCGATATTGCCCAGGCCGACAAATCCCAGCAGCCAGCTGACGACGCCAAGCAAGGGAGAGAACATGAATTTCCACAGGAAAGCCGCCGATACCCGCGGCAACAACACCGGAATGATCAGCGACACAGAAAGCAGGTTACGCACGCGCGGCGTGGTCTTTTCAAACAGCCAGACGGCCAGCAGCACACCCACCACTAGCGTGCCAAGCACAGTCACGGCTTCCCATTGCACCGAGACCTTGATGGCGTTGAGGAAGCGGCGGTCCGCCGCCAGCCGGGAGAAATTGTCGAACCAGATAAAATGGCTGTCGGTGTATTGCAGCATGCGGTCGCGCAGCGCCAGGTAGATGGCGCCGACAGTCGGCACCAGCGCCAGCACGGCCAGTATCAGCAGCGGCGGCAGCAGGAATACGTAGGGCAAGGAAGAGCGATGGCGTTTATTCATTATCGTTTCTCGAAAGGCTGCGCCAGGCAGCGTTGCATCGGAGCTGCCGCCTGGCTTCTACAGCGGGCGCAATCAAAAAAGATTTGCTCAGTTGCGGCGGCTAGCGCGGGCGATAACGCTATCGGTATATTTGGCAGCGTCATCCAGCGATGCCTTGACATCGGTACGGCTGCCGGTGAACAGCTCTTCCAGCACCACGCCGAGGTTGTCGCCAACCTGCGGCCACAGCGGCGAAGACCAGATGTTCAGCCTGGTGGAATCGGTGATCGCATTCAGGCCGGCGACAATTCCCGCTTTGACATGCTGTTGGAAGTACGGGCTGGCGATGGTGCTGTTGCGGTTGTAATCGCTGAAGACGCCATCCTTGAGCCGCGCCTGTTCCTGCTCCTTGCTGCTGGCCCAGGCGATGAATTTACCGGCCGCCTGGCGCGTGCATTCATCCTTGCTACCGTAGGTGGCGATTGCGAAGCCGTGGCCAAAACCCGCCGAGGACAACGGAGTTGGCGGGCGCGCGTAGCCGACTTTGTCGACCACCGACGATTTGCTCGGGTCTTCCATCCAGTCCGCAAACGGCGTGGATTCGATCATGAAGGCGACCTTGCCGGCGCGGAAGGCTTCAATAGCATTGCTCCAGTCGTAAGTCGCAGTGCCGGGCGGCGTGTACTTAAGCAGATCCATGTAGATTTGCGTGGCTTTGACGCCGGCGGCGGAATTGAAATCGGCTTTACCGTCCTTGCCGACCCATTCGCCACCCATGGCGGTAAAGAACGGCGACCAGCGCCACACATTCATACCCGAGCCACGCTGCCCGCGCGCCACCCAGCCGTAGACGCCGGGCGGGTTGTGCAATTTCTTGATGGCGGCCTGCAATTCTTCCAGCGTCTTGGGCACCGGGATGTGCGCCTTTTCCAGCAGATCCTTGCGGAAATAGAAGAAGTCGCCGCCGCCGTACAGCGGCGCGAAATAGGCGACATCCTTGTAGCTCGCCACGGAACGGCGCCCCGGCAGGAAATCGTTGTAATCGTACTCTTTCGGATAGTACTTGAGCAGAGGCAGGATCCAGCCGGCGGCGGCGAATTCCGCCACGTTGGCTTCATCCACGTAGTAGATCTGGTAAGCGCCGGCCTTGGTGGCGGCGTCCAGGCGCGACTTGCCGCGGCGGTCGTTCTCGCCGAAATAGACCAGATCGACCTTGGTGCCGCTGGCCTTGCTGTATTCCGCCAGCGATTTTTCGACGGTAGTCAGTCCCAGCGTTTTCTGCGCCAGCACCTTCAATTGCGGGACGTTGCAAGAATCCGCCGCGAAGGCGACCGGCAACATGCACGCCAGGCAGGCAAATGCACCGGCATAGGCTAGTTTATTCATTACGTTTGTCTCCTCTGTTTTTTTGAGCACCGTGCAGCGGAATGCAAACCGCTGCCGGTAACCGTAGACCGGGGTGGCCGGCCACGTCTTTGTGACGCAGGGAGACTATAGGGTTGCCGGCCAGGCAGGCGCTACCACAAAAGCCTGGGCCGGCTTGTACTTTTTTCACACGCGGGCGGGTCTGTCAAATTACAACAAGTCCGCCCTTTTTCCATCAATCAGGGCGCCGAATTAGTCCGCCGCAGGAAAATCGAGCGTTGTGTCATTGACGCGGTTGACCAGATTGGTAAAGGTGATACCGGCAATCGCCAGCGTCGCGTCGACAACCTGGGCATCGCTGAAACCGGCTTCCTTGACGGCACCCAGCACCTCTGACGCTACCGTTCCGCGGGTCGTGACGAGGCTGCGTACAAAATTTGCCAAGGCGTCATTGCGGGCATCGCCGGATGGCTGGCCATGGCGCAGGCCCAGAATAGCTTCGCGGCTAAGGCCGTTCTTTTTCGCCATCAGCGTATGCGCCGCCAGGCAATAATCGCAAGCCACGGCTTCGCTCACCGACAAGCGGATCACTTCTATCTCCCTGGCGCTCAGACTGCTTTTCTTCAAGGCGGCGTCGAGGTTCAGGGCGGCTTCAAGCGCAACCGGACTGTTGCCGCCAACTGTGGCATAAGCATTGGGGACTTTGCCGACGGCGCTTTTGATTGCGCTGAACAGTTGCGCGGCGTGGCCGCTGGCTTCAGCTACTGGCGGAGTGTGAAGACGGGTCATGATGGTTTCCTTTAGTTGATTGATTGCTTGATTGTGAGATTTCCATGCCAAGATCGGCTCGGCATGGAAACCAGTATAGGCAGATCGAATACAATTATTAATGCTCTAAACCGCCTATAATTTGCTCAATCGTCTCAATAAAGACATGCCATGGATACCCTTAGCCGCCTGTTGTCACTCTATCCGCTCAGCACCACACTGGACGTGCGCTGCCATTTCGGCGCGCCGTGGGTGCTGGATCATGCGGCCGTCGCCAACGGCATCGCGCCTTATCACCTGGTGGCGAGTGGCAAGGCATGGCTGGATGCGGCCGGACAGACGGCGCTTGCCTTGCAGGCCGGCGATATCGTTGTTTTTCCGCGCGGCAACGCGCATCGCCTGTACACGGAGGGCAACGGTGAAGCTGCACCATTGCACGACCTGCCCGGCTTGCAAACGATCCGAACTGTCGGCAACGGTGGCGCGGGCACGCTGACCGATATCCTGTGCGGCCAGTTCGAGTTCAACGCCAGCACATCAAACGTCTTGTTGCAAGCACTGCCGGAGATCGTCCTGGTGCGCAGCAGCGGCCGGCCGGACTTCGCCGGACTACAGGCGCTGATCGGCATGCTGCGGCAGGAAACCGAAGCACAGCGGGCTGGCGCCAGCGCGGTAGTGGCGCAGCTGTCCTCGGCACTATTCGCGCTGGTAATCCGTGCCTGGCTGGAACAGGCCGAGGCGGTGCCGGGATTATTTGCGCTGCTGGCTGAACAGCGTTTGCAAGCGGCGTTGCAAGCTGTCTTGGCGGCGCCGGAAAAACCGTGGTCGCTGCAACAGATGGCGGCGCTCAGCAACATGTCGCGCGCCACTTTCGCCCGCGTGTTCCAGCGGGTGGCGGGTATGACGCCGGCGGCCATGCTGATGCAGACAAGAATGGCGCAAGCGGCACTGTGGCTGGTGCATGGCAAACGGACGGTGGGCGATATCGGCGAGGCGGTCGGTTATCAGTCGGAGGCCGCCTTCAACCGTGTGTTCAAGCGCTGCTTCGGCGTCGGGCCGGGCCAGTACCGGCGCAGCGCACGCGCCAACCATTAGCAACCTAATCGGCGACTGCCGGTCTTGTGCTGGCGCAAGGCTCATCCTATAATCGACGAGTTTCCCGCGTTGCACTCGCACGCACTGACCCCTCGCAAGCTATCCATGTCTCGCATCCGCCGTCAAAAAATCGTTGTCTGGAGCTGCCTGTTTGCCATCTGGCTAGGCATCCTCATGCCGACGATTTCGCAATCGCTCAAGGCGAGCGGAGCGATCCAGGTCTATCACCAGATCTACAACGAGATTTGCACCTCTGCAGGACTGACGCATACCGACCCGGGCGGCAAGCCGCTGCCGGCCGGCGACCATTGGAATGCCTGCGGCTACTGCTCGTTGCTGTCCCACAGCCCCCCGCCTGCGGTTTCCTTTGGGCTCTTGGCGACCACTTCGGCTGCGGTTTCGCATGCCAGCCCGCTGCTGTACGACTACATCCCGCCACGGCCGTTTCGCGGCCAGACCCATCCGCTCGACCCGCCTCTTAAGCTCTCCTGATTGTCCGTGTTCCGGCAGCTGAGCTGCCGCTTATCCCCGCTCGTCTGTGTACCTGGCGGGGACGACCATCAATTGAAGTCCAGGGGAATTCCATGCTTGATTTGCTCACGCAAACTGAGAGTGCTTTGTCGCGTCACTACCAATCGCCGCCGCTTTTTTCGCGTCGTCGTTCACATGCCTTGTCTGCAGCGACATTATCGCTGTCGTTCGCTCTTCCCATATTTGCACAAAGTGCTCGCGCCGCCGGGGATGATTCACACGCCGTGCCGGAAGTGTTCGTTACCGCCACCCGGGAAAAACGCGTGCTCGACCCCAACCTGCCCGCCAGCAGCGAACGCATCACCGCTGAGCAGCTGCAAAACCTGAACGTCGTCAACACTGAAGACGCCTTGAAATACATGCCGAACATGGCGATCCGCAAGCGCTTCATCGGCGATGAGAACGCCACTATTTCGGTGCGCGGCAACGGCACCTCGCAAACGGCGCGCGGGCTGGTGTATGCCGACGGCCTGCTGCTCAGCAATTTCCTCGGCAATACGCATAGTTTTCCGCCGCGCTGGTCGATGGTTTTTCCGGAAGACATTGCCCAGGTCGATGTCATCTACGGCCCGTTTTCTGCGCTGCATCCGGGCAATTCGATGGGGGCGACGGTGGCCATCACCACCAAGATGCCGACCAAACTGGAAGCGATGGCCAAGACCCAGGTATTCAGCCAGCAATTCAACTTGTTCGGCGTCGACGGTCATTTCGACGGCAACAAAAGCACCGCCGCAATCGGCAACAAGGTCGGCGACCTCTCCTTCCTGCTGGGCATCGACCACCTGAGCAATGCCGGCCAGCCCTTCGTCTACGCCAGCCAGCCGCGCTCCACCCGGGCCGCCGGCGCGGCTGCGACTCCGGTGACTGGCGCTTATCCTTATACCGATCCGAACGGCGCTCCCGCCACCATCTTCGGCATCAATGCCGAAGGCGCCGAACGGGCGGTGCAGGACCAGTTCAAGTTCAAGGCCGTCTACGACATAAACCCGGCCTTGCAAGCGGGCTTCACCTTCGGCTACTGGCGTCAGCAGGTCAGCAACAGCACCCAGACTTTCCTGCGTGACGCCAAGGGTAACCCGGTGTATTCGGGCCTGGTGAATATCGGCGGCTACCAGTACAACTTGCCGGCATCCCTCTTTGCGCCGGCTGCCAGCGAAAGTGAAAACCAGCTATATGGCCTAACCCTGAAAAGCCGCAACGTCAGTGGCTGGAACTACTCGGCGATTGCCTCCTATTTCGATGTATCGAAGAGCATTTCCCGCTCCGCCAACAGCGGCCTGACCAGCAACCTGAGCGGCGTCGCCACTTTCGGCGACGGTTCCGGCTGGAAGACGCTGGACTTGTCCGCTGATTACAAACCTGCGGCAATCAGCGCCGGCAGCCACTGGCCGACCATCGGCTATCACTACGACAATTACTTCCTTGAAAACACCACCGTCAACCTGAACAACTGGCGCAGCAACGACAGCAGCGGTTTCAATAACGCCTTCGCCGGCAAGACCGAAACGCAAGCGCTGTTGGCGCAGGACGCCTGGCAGCTGAGCCAGCTGTGGAAACTGACATACGGCCTGCGCTACGAAGACTGGCGCGCCTATGACGGTGCACGTGCAACCGCTGGCTCGGCCCAGCGTTACGACAACCGCAGCCTTTCCTACTGGTCGCCCAAGGTGGCGCTTGCCTACAAGGCAAGTCCCGACCTGACCTTGCGCCTCGCCACTGGCCGCGCCTACCGCTTCCCGACAGTCAGCGAACTGTTCCAGGGCAGCCTGACCGGCTCGACGCTGGTGAACAACGATCCGAACCTGAAACCGGAAAACGACCTGGCGAAAGAGCTCAGCGCCGAGTGGGCGCATTTCAATGGCACGCTGCGCATGTCGCTGTTTGAAGACGACGTCAAGAACACTTTGTTCAGCCAGACCAACACCACGGTATTTCCCAATGTGACCAGCATCCAGAACATCGACCGCGTCAGGTCGCGCGGCATCGAACTCAGCTATGCGGCGGAGGACGTCTTGCTGCGCGGCTTGGACCTCAGCGCCAGCGTCGGCTATACCCGTTCCATCATCCTGGAGAACAGCAAGAACCCGGCTACCGTCGGCAAGAATTTCTACCGCATTCCTTTGTGGCGCACCAACCTGATAGGCAGCTACCGCATCAACGACCAGGCCACGGCGATGCTGGCCGGGCGCTATTCCGGCCGCCAGTACAACACCCTGACCAACACCGACATCAACCCGGACACCTTCGGCGGCGCCAGTTCTTTCCTGGTCTATGACAGCAAGCTGACGTTCAAGCCGACCAGAAATACAGAGCTTGGCATCGGCATCGACAACCTCACCAACCGCCGTTACTACGTCTACTACCCGTATCCGGGCCGGACCTTTTATCTGGAAGCCAAAGTCAGCCTGTGAGTTTTCAGCCTGTTCGACGTTCCCATTTTCAGCAAGGAAGAATCATGCAAACCGCTTTGCAGCAACCGATGCAAGCTGACATCAGCTCAGCCTCAGTTTCATCGCGCAATTACCGCATCCTGTGGCGCTGGCATTTTTATGCCGGCCTGTTCGTCATGCCATTTTTGATGGTGCTGGCGATCACCGGATCCATCTATGTATTCAAACCGCAGATAGAAAATATCCTGTACGGCGACATGCTACATGTCGCCGCAAGCGGCCAGACGCGGCTGGGTTATGACAAGCTGCTGGGAATCGCGGCCGGCGCCTTGCCCAAGGATGCCACACCAAGCTCGATATCCGTCAGCGCCGATCTGCAGCGCAGCACGGAGGCAGTGTTCCGTCTGCCGTCCGGCGACAGCAGCAGCGTCTATCTCAATCCGTATAACGGCCAGATACTCGGCACGCTCAGCGTCGAACACCGGCTGATGAAGCAGGTGCGGCAGATCCATCGCGATCTGCTGCTGGGACGCTGGGGCGGCTGGCTGATGGAACTGGCGGCCTGCTGGACCTTGATCATGGTCGGCACCGGCATTGCGCTGTGGTGGCCGCGCAAGCAATTCTCCGCGTGGGGCACCCTGCTGCCCCGCCTCGGCCTGCGTGGCCGCGCAATCTGGCGCGAACTGCATCTGGTGGTTGGCATATGGGTCTCTATCGGCGCGATATTTTTCGTTCTGAGCGGCTTGCCGTGGTCCAGCTTCTGGGGCAAGAATTTCCAGGCGGTGGTGACCTGGGCCGGCTCCGGCCGGCAGCCACCGGCGCAAGCAGCCGCCCCGGCGGCCCACGACATGGCCACCATGGGCGACATGCCGATGAAGATGCAGGATCTGCCTCTGGCGAATATCCCATGGGCGGTTGGCGCCACCGGCGTGCCGATGTCGCGCGACATGCTGCCGCAGCCCCTGAGCGTCGATCAGGTGGTTGACATCGCGGCGCGCAATGGCATGGCGACTTACCAGCTGGCGTTGCCGAACAATATCTCCGGCGTCTTCACCGCATCGTATGCGCCGGGCGCCGGTGAATTCGTGCGCTCCGACCTGGATCGACAGCGCACGCTACATATCGACCAGTACAGCGGCGCTGTCATCAAGGATCTGCGCTTTACCGACTACAACCCGGTCTCAAAGCTGGTGACGTTGGGCGTGGCGCTGCACATGGGGGAGTATTTCGGGTTGGCCAATCAGTTGCTTTGCGCCGCAATTTCGCTGACGCTGCTGGGCATGGCAGTGACGGGATTCGTGATGTGGTGGAAGCGCCGTCCGCAAAATTCAGTCGGCGCGCCGAAACGCGTTGTAGAACCGCCGCCATCGATCAAGCGCTGGAAAGGCTATATGGCGATCCTTGGCATCCTGTTCCCGTTGATGGGCGTCACCATGATTGCGGTATGGCTGGGCGACACCCTGTTTTTCAGAAAGCGGGCCTGAGGGCCATAAAGCGATCAGGCAATCACTTCAACGCCAACCGTCTCCGCTGTCATCTCGCCGATGACGGCGGCGTCGCCAAAGCCCTCGCGCCGGAACAGCGCCAGCACATCCTCAACCGCGCCGGCTTCGCAAGACACCAGCAAGCCACCCGAGGTTTGCGGATCGGTCAACAGGCTGCGCTGGACGCCGGTGATGCCGGCCGCCAGCGTCACTTCATGGCCGTAGCCATCCCAGTTGCGCGGCGAGGCGCCGGTGACATAGCCCTGTTCAGCCAGTTGCTGCACCCGCGGCAACAAGGGCACCGCGCCCATGCTGATCCTGGCGCAAAGCCCGGCCGCGCGCGCCAGCTCCAGCGTGTGTCCGAGCAAGCCGAAACCGGTGACATCGGTCAGCGCATTGACTGCGGTCATTTCCGACAGTAGCTTGCCAGGCTTGTTCAGCTTGGTGGCATTTTCAATCAGGGCCGCGTAGCCGTCGGCATCCAGCGCGTCTTTTTTCAAGGCGGCAGAGAGGACGCCGACGCCGATCGGTTTACCAAGGATCAGCTTGTCGCCAGCCTTGGCGCCGGCATTGCGCTTGACCTTGGACGGATGCACCAGGCCCAGCACCACCAGGCCGTAGATAGGTTCGACCGAGTCGATGGTATGGCCGCCGGCGATCGGAATCCCGGCTTCGGCGCAGATCGCCTCGCCGCCCTTGAGGATGTTTGCAATCACCTCCAGCGGCAGTTTATTGATCGGCATGCCGACCAGCGCCAGCGCCATGATCGGCGTGCCGCCCATGGCGTAGACATCGGAAATGGCGTTGGTGGCGGCGATGCGGCCGAAGTCGAAAGGATCGTCGACGATCGGCATGAAGAAATCGGTGGTCGCAATCAACGCCTGTTCGTCATTCAGCTTGTAGACGGCGGCGTCGTCGGCGGTTTCAATCCCGACCATCAATTCCTTAGGCACCGGAAAGCCGTTCGATCCCTTGAGGATTTGCGCCAGCACGCCCGGCGCGATCTTGCAGCCGCAGCCGCCGCCATGGGAAAAGGAAGTGAGTTTGATGCTGGTTTCAGAGAGGTCGGACATGCTATTCCTGGAATAAATGTGGTTGAGCGGCAGGCTTATTTGTCTTGATACAATTGCCTTGCCGCCTGCAAAAACGCTTCTGCCGATATATCTGCGAGATCAAGTATCTGCGCCGTAGAAAACTGATCGAAATTGCGCTTGATCGATTGCGCATACGCAGGATCATAGTGCTTCAGCAACAGCGCATCAACCACGGGTTCGATCTGGCCGGCGCTTGCCATTTTCTGCCAGTCGCCAACCGTCTCGCGTCCATGCAGATAGGCCAGGCAAGCAAGTTGCGTATTCAGCAAAGCGGGGTCGATGACGAAGTGCGCATAATCTTCCATCAGCAGCTTGACCCGCTCCGCTCTCGGCAGCGCCAGCGCAATACAAGGCGACTTGCGGATCTGCGCCATCAAGGCTTCCGGCACGCGCAGATTGCCGATCTTCTTGCTTTCCGATTCGACAAAGATGGGATAGCGCACATCGAAGTGCTGCAGCTTGTCCCAGATCCTGCTTTCAAACGCCTTCTGCGACGGCTGCGCTTCCTGCGGCAAATCGCCCAGCACCGAGCCGCGATGGGCGGCAATCTGTTCCAGATCCAGCACTTGCGCGCCTTGCTGTTCCAGCACTTGCAGCAGACGGCTCTTGCCGCTGCCGGTAGGTCCGCAAATCACCTTGTAGGTAAATTGCTGTGGCAGCTGTTCCAGACTGCTGATGACATAGCGACGGAATTCCTTGTAGCCGCCCTCCAGTTGCACCACCGGCCAGCCGATTTTCGCCAGGATATGCGCCATCGCGCCGCTACGGTTGCCGCCGCGCCAGCAATAAATCATTGGCGTCCATTCGCGCGGCTTGTCGATGAACAGGGTTTCGATGTGCTGCGCCACATTCCTGGCGACCAGCGCCGCCCCCAGCTTCTTCGCTTCAAACGCGCTGACCTGTTTGTACAGGGTGCCGACTTGTATCCGCTGGGCGTCGTCCAGCACCGGGCAGTTGATGGCGCCGGGAATCCGGTCCTCGGCAAACTCGGCAGGCGTACGGGCATCGATGATGGTGTCGAACTGTCTGATCTGCTGGAATATTTCTTCAAAAGAGAGCAATGCTGGGTATTTCATTCGCGTTTTCTATTGGTTGGCGCCACGACGCCATTATCGGGCATTTTCCCGGTCTGCCCCCGGGAGCGGAGAATCCGTTTAAAAATCGGCCGGCTGCGCCAGCATGCCCCATGCCAGCTGCACCAGTTCATCTTCAAACTCAATGCTGCCCAGCAGCGGCGATTTTTCCAGCGAAGCGCTACGGATGGCGCCGATCACCGCACGCGTCACCACGAACATCATGGCCGGCGTCGGCGGCCGCAAGTTGGGGTGATGAATCCGCTGCATGCTGATGGCGATCCGCTCCGCCGTCTCGCGCAAGGCTTGGGTAATGTCGTCGTGATGATCGTGTTGCCAGGCAAAGCGCACCATCGCCCGCTTGGCGCTCCGGCCACTGCCAAGGCCTTCTATGTTGATGCGGATGAATTGGCGCAAAAAGGTTTTCGGGTCGAGCTGGTCGACCTGGTTCTCCGCGCTTTCCATCAATGCATCCAGTTCATCCATCACACGCCGCCGCTCGCGCGCGATGAGCGCGGTCAGGATAGCTTCCTTGCTGGGGAAGTACTGGTACAGAGTGCCGATCGAAAAACCCGCCTTTTCGGCCACCTTGTTGGTGGTCAGGCCGGCCGCCCCTTCGCTTTCCAAAATCTGAGCAGTGGTCTCGAAAATGGTTTCTATGGTGCGTTGGGCACGCTCCTGCGTGGGCAATTTTCGCATTGTTTCATAGGAGGAACCTGGAATTCGCTTGTTCATGTGCGCACCTGTCAAAAACTGAGCAACTTGCGAGTTTAAAAACTGAATAATGCTCAGTATACTGGTTCTGTCGTTAATCAACAGAGATAAGCGCGTGAATACATCCAATCCGTTATTGGTAAGAAAGCTATTGGTCGATCTGACGCAAGGTTTTCCCCGTCATTGGCTGGCAGGCAAAGCCTTCCGCACTCAATTCTTCAATGCCATGTCAATGAGTTTTCCGGTGGGGGAGCAGGATTTCATCGACTCTGTCCGCGAAGCTGCGCTGGCGTTGCCAGACGACGCCGAACACGCCTCGCTGCAGGCGACGATCAGTGATTTCATCGGCCAGGAAGCCACCCATCGCCGGGTCCACACGCTGTACAACGAGCAACTGGAAAAACAGGGCTTGGTCAACCACTGGCAACATTGGGCCGCCAAACTGATCGCGCTGGGCCGCGCACGCAACATGCCAGCCATCAGCCGGCTGGCGGTCACCGCCGCGTTCGAGCATTACACCGCGGTGCTGGCCGACCTGACGCTGCGCAATCCCGAAGTAATGGAAGGTGCCGATCCCATGCTACGGACGCTATGGACCTGGCACGCAGTGGAAGAAACCGAGCACAAGGCGGTTGCCTTCGATCTGTATCAGACCCTGGAGGGCAGCTACAAGACACGGGTGCGCTGGTATATGTTTGCGATGACGCGCTTCACCATCATGGCAACCAGGCAAACCGTCAACAATCTGTGGCATGACCGGGTATTGTTCAAGCCGAGCACCTGGCTCGACGCCGCCAGCTTCTTTTTCGGCCGCCATGGCTTGGTCTGGCTCAGCTTCATGCCTTTGTTCGGCTATCTGAAACGCGATTTTCATCCGTGGCAGCATGATAATCGCGCGCTGGCGGAACAATGGCTGGCCGACAATTCCGGGCAATATGCAATTGTGCGCGGACTACACGCTGCATAGATGTACCAAGGATACAAACCAGGAAACCAGATGTAAATGCAACGAAACTCCCCGACTTCTGTCGAATAGCGCTGAAAGGCGGGCGCGATAGTCTAAAATGCTTCCGCCGCTTCAACTTAGCCGATCGAATCAAGGAGTTTTCGTTTATGTCCAGGATGTCCAGCCGCTTGTCCGCCTTCCCTGCCTTGCTGCCTGCTTTCCTGCTTACTTTGCTGGCAGGCGCTGTTGCCGGTTGCTCGACGACCAAGCCGACGGTCTATCAAGGTGAGGAATTCAGCGAAACCAGTACGTTTTCCCACGATTTCGCCACTTCCAGCTCGGCCACTTGCGAAGCGGCGCGGCGTACCTTGCTCAGCCAGGGTTACATCATCAAGCAAGCCAAGGCCGACCTGGTCGATGGCCACAAGCACTTCCAGCCGGAAAGCGACGTCCACGTCGAAATCGAATTCCACGTGGTGTGCGCACCCAATGACAAGGACGGCAAAAGCACGACCTTGTTCGTCAGCGCCACCCAGGACCGCTATGCGCTCAAGAAAACCAACAACTCCGCCAGCGTCGGCCTGAGCGTGCTGGGTTCAGTGTCGTTGCCGATCGGCAGCACTTCTGATTCCTTGGTCAAGGTGGCCAGCGAGACGATTCCGGCCGGCCAGTTCTATGACCGTTTCTTTGGCCTGATCGAACACTATCTCGGCCTCGACGGCGGCTTGCCGGTGGTCGATTTCGACGACAAGCCGGCATTGCCGACCAAACCGGTGTCAAAAACCGAAGAAGAGTAATTTCGCGCGATAAAAAAAGGCCGCTGGTGCATCAAGCACCAGCGGCCTTTTTATTGGTTCGCCGATCCTGGAATCGGCTAGTCGTTTTAGAACGCCTTTTTCAAGCCGACCTGGAACGAGTTGATTTTGTTACTGCCGGCGAACTGGCCGTTATAGCTGGCGTAGGCGCTGAAATCCGTCGCCAGTGCAATGCTGGCGCCGAGTTCCACCCGGCCGCTGTTGCTTGGTCCCTGATAGGCCGGCAGGCCGAAGCTGCCGGCCATGCCGATCAGGTTGGCGCGGACGTCGCGATCGCTGTTCTCAAACTCCTTTTCCCAGGCCAGCTTGGCAAACGGCTGCAGCGCATAGCTGCCCAGCGTCAGCTTGCTGGTGATTTGCGCACCCAGGCTGGAGACCAGCGAATTACGTGTTTGCGAGTTGAAGTTCATCGCCGTGCTGTCGTTGCCGTTTTCCGCATAGCCGCCGACGTTGACTTGTTGCCAGGTCAGGTTGGCAACCGGGCTGAGCGTCGCTGCGCCGAGGTCGAAGTCATACTGGCCGCCGATGCGGAACAGGAACTGATGACCATTGGCGTCGCCGCTTTCGCTGCGGATGGCCGGACCCAGTGCGATGTTTCGGGTAACGTCGTTGTACTGCAGCGAGCCAACCATGCCGATGGCGTTGAGGGCCCAGGCGCCATCGCGGTATTGGGTATATGCCGACAGCATCGCCTGGCCCAGCTTGAAGCCGCCGCTATCGTTGCCGAAATTCGCCCGGTTATGGGTAAAACCGAAGGCGCCGCCGACCGTGACATTCTGGTTGACCGCATAGTCGACACCGACAGTCAGGCTGTTGGCCGAACCGTCAAGACCGGGATTATTGCCGTTGTGATCCAGGCTCTGATGGGTATTGTCATAGGCCGCATAGGCTTCCACCTGCCCGGCCCGCGGTGTCAGACGCAAGCGGTCGTCGATGGCGCGCGTGAAAGTCTGGGCGCTGGCCAGCGGCACTTCCGCCAGCATGCCGATCTGGCCTGGCGCCTGCAATACCGATTCAACGTATTGCGCCAGGATGGCGTGGCCGGCGCCGGTCGGATGCACGCCGTCGGCAAACAGGTAGGTTTTATCTGCGCCGGGCGCCACCAGCGTCGAGGTGGTGCAGGTCGAGGAAGACGAGGTGGTGCAGGCCGGCGTGGTGACATTGGTGAAGCCGTACACACTCGGATTAGCGATCACTTCGCGCAACAGGCCATAGGCATTAATCGCCACGATATTGCCGCCGAGCCCGTTCAAACCGGAATTCAGCGCGGCATTGAAACTGCTGGATGAAGCGCTCCACAAGGTCGCCAGCGCCGGAATAGAGGTCCCTTCCGGCGTCTTGCCGACATCGGGCAGATTGACCACCAGCACGGTACCGGCGCCGGCTTGCTGTAATTGCCGTACCAGCCCCACCACATTGGCGGCTTCGCCGGTCACTTGCTGGATCACCAGCGCCGCGGTAGCAGCTTGGGTGGCCGGATTGAGCAAGGCGCCGGCGCTGGTATTGGTATAGCCGAAAACGTCATTGGCGCCGGCCCAGACCGCATACAGTCCCTTGCCGTCGAGATGCGGATTGGCCGCCAGATAGCCGTTGACCTGACTGGTGACGGTTGGCACCAGAGGCGCGGTCGCCGCATCCGGCCAGCCATTCTGACTGGTGACGCGAGCGCCGCCCACCGCATAATCGGTGCCGCCGGCAGCCTGCACGCCGCTTGGCGTCAGGATGGCTGCAGGGTTGGCGGCGGTGCCGTATTTGTGCGCCAGCAGCTGCGCCCAGACCGGATCGGGATTGGTGGTAAACGAAGCCTGTTTGCCGACGCCGGTAAAATAACCGCTGTCAGTCAGCGAATCGCCGAAGAACACCATCTGGGAAAAATTCGCCGCGCTGGCGGGGGCGCTGATAACCAGCCCGGCGCCGATCAGTGCGGCAGTGCGGGTCGCCAGGGTAAGCGCTCGCGTCATGGGGCTCAGGCGGAATGATGTTGGTAATGGAATGCGCAATTTTGTCTCCTTCTTGTAATTATAGATATCGCGCCGTTAATATCTTCCACCCGGACTGCAATGTCAATCAAGTACATAGGCAAAACACTCGAAAACCACCATGCCGACGCAACTGGCGCTAAACTCGGTTCTGCCGGATTGCGCCACGCGCCGGCCTGCCCCACCCTTCAATCAAGTCGACCATGGATAAAATAGATAAACAGATTCTCGCCATCCTGCAAGAAGACGCCAGCACGCCGGTGGCGGAAATCGCCGAGAAGGTCAACCTGTCGTCGACGCCATGCTGGCGCCGCATACAGAAGATGGAAGAGGATGGAGTGATATTGCGCCGCGTGGCGCTGCTGGATGCCGACAAGCTGAATGTCGGCGTAACGGTATTCGTCTCGATCAAGACCAGCCAGCATAACGCCAACTGGTATGCCCAATTCAGTAATACCGTAAAACTGATTCCGGAAGTGGTGGAGTTTTACCGCATGAGCGGCAATATCGATTACCTGTTGCGAGTGGTGGTGCCGAACATCGCCGCCTACGATGCGGTGTACCAGAAGCTGACGCAGTCGAACGCGCTGTTCGACGTCAACGCCAGCTTTGCGATGGAGCAGATCAAGCACACTACCGCCCTACCGCTCGACTATGCAGGATTGGATTAGCCCCAAATAGTCCGACCCGCCAGTTCATTTATAGCGCTTGCTCCATGCACTTGAACGCCTGCCCCATGTCCGCCACCAGGTCATCGAGATTTTCCAGGCCCACATGCACCCGCACCAGTGGATTCTGGTACGTGGTCTTGGAGGCGACCCGGGTAGGCGGCTTGTCCAGCGGCAGCGCCAGGCTTTCAAAGCCGCCCCATGACAGGCCGATGCCGAACAACTGCAGGCTTTCAAAGAACTTGGACAAAGCCGGACGGCCGACCTCTTTCAGCTCGACCGTGAACAGCCCGCTGGCACCGAGGAAATCGCGCTTCCACAATTTGTGGCCGGGATCGGATGGCAAGGCTGGATGCAGGACGCTCTCGACCAGCGGCTGGGTGCGCAGGTACTCGGCCAGCTGGATGCCGTTTTCCCAATGCTGGCGCAGGCGCACCGCCATGCTGCGCATGCCGCGCAAGGCCAGGTAGATATCGTCCGGGCCGGCGGTCTGGCCGAAATCGTGGGCGCCATTCTTGAGAATGCTCCAGGCGCGCTCATTGGCGCTGGCGACACCGAGCAAGGCATCGGAATGACCGACGATGTATTTGGTGGCGGCGTGGATCGAGACATCGACACCGTGTTCGAACGGCTTGAAAAACAAAGGCGTGGCCCAGGTATTGTCGAGCAAGACATAGGCGCCGACTTTATGCGCCTCTTCAGCGATGGCCGGAATATCTTGCACTTCAAAAGTCCACGAACCGGGCGACTCGACAAACACCACGCTGGTGTTCGGCCGCAGCAAAGTACGAATTTCGCCGCTGATCAGCGGATCGAAATATTCGACTTCCACCCCCATGCGGCGCAAGACGCGGTCGGCGAAGGTGCGGGTCGGGCCGTACACGCTGTCGGTAATCAGCACGTGATCGCCGCTTTTGACGAAGGCCATGATGCTGTGGGTGCAAGCCGACAGGCCGGATGGAAACACCAGGCAGTTGTGGCCGCCTTCCAACGTGACGATCGCCTGCTCGAAGGAGCGCGTGGTCGGCGTGCCGAAACGGCCGTAGTTGGACATCGGATTGTCGATCTGGCGGCTGGCCTCCCAGTCTTCCAGGTTGTTGGCGATGATGGTCGAGCCGCGGAAAACCGGCGTGTTCACCATCCCTGCAAAGCGCGCAGGCTCACGGCCGCAATGGACTAATTGCGTGTCGACATGCGTAGCCGGGGAACCGGGAGAATTATCGGTAGACATGGGAGCCTCCAAATTGTGCTGTACGTTGAGATTACCTGTGTCTATTGTAGGAGTGTAGCCATGGAAAATTGTCGCAACAATTTGCTTGAAAATAATATTTATTAGAATTTTTTTCTATATTTTGTTAATTTTTTAGAAAATAAAAGCAAAACGGATCACTGTCATGGTAAATCGCTCACAAATCCAATGAATTCAATATATATGCAATTTATATTAATAAGCCACAAATCATATATTTGACACAGCGTTATGGGCAAGGCACTCTAGCGTCAGCCCTAAAGCCATTATTTCTGGAGATGCACATCATGCCGCAATATCGTTCCCGCACCACCACCCACGGCCGCAACATGGCCGGCGCCCGCGCACTCTGGCGCGCCACAGGCATGAAAGACGGCGATTTCGACAAGCCGATCATTGCGGTGGTCAATTCCTTTACCCAATTCGTCCCGGGCCACGTCCACCTGAAGGACCTGGGCCAGATGGTCGCCCGCGAGATCGAAGCGGCCGGCGGCGTCGCCAAGGAATTCAATACGATTGCGGTGGATGACGGCATCGCCATGGGTCACGGCGGCATGCTGTACTCGCTGCCCTCGCGCGAACTGATCGCCGATTCGGTCGAGTACATGGTCAACGCCCATTGCGCCGATGCCATGGTGTGCATCTCGAATTGCGACAAGATCACGCCGGGCATGCTGATGGCTGCCATGCGCCTGAATATCCCGGTGGTGTTCGTTTCCGGCGGCCCGATGGAAGCCGGCAAGGTGGTTGAAAAACTGCCGGGCGTGGCGGTGATCGACCAGAAGATTTTCAAGATCGACCTGGTGGACGCCATGATCAAGGCCGGCGACCCCTCAGTCAGCGATGCCGATATCGCTGAAATCGAACGCTCGGCCTGCCCTACCTGCGGTTCCTGTTCCGGCATGTTTACCGCCAACTCGATGAACTGCCTGACCGAAGCGCTGGGCCTGGCGCTGCCCGGCAACGGCACCATTCTCGCCACGCACGCCGACCGCAAGGAATTGTTCCTGCGCGCCGGCCGCCTGATTGTCGAGCTGGCCAAACGTCACTACGAGCAGGATGACTATTCTGTCCTGCCGCGCAATATTGCCAACAAGGCGTCGTTTGAAAACGCCATGACACTGGATGTCTCGATGGGCGGCTCGACCAACACCGTGCTGCATTTGCTGGCCGCAGCGCAGGAAGCGGAAGTCGATTTCAAGATGGCCGACATCGACCGCATCTCGCGCCACGTGCCTTGCCTGTGCAAGGTGGCGCCGATGACCGACAAATACCATATCGAAGACGTGCATCGCGCCGGCGGCATCATCAGCATCCTGGGCGAGCTGGCGCGCGCCGGCTTGCTCGACACCAGCCGTCCGACCATTCACTCCAAGACCCTGGGCGACGCCATCGCCAACAACGACATCACGCAAACCCAGGACGCTGCAGTACACAAGCTGTTCAGCGCAGCGCCCGGCGGCGTACCGACCCAGGTCGCATTTTCGCAAGAAAAACGCTTCACCAGCCTCGACACCGACCGCAGCAACGGCTGCATCCGCGACAAGGCGCATGCCTATTCGCAGGATGGCGGGCTGGCGGTCTTGTACGGCAACCTGGCGGAAAACGGCTGCATCGTGAAAACCGCAGGCGTCGATGAAAGCATTCTCAAGTTCAGCGGCCGCGCCCGCGTCTTCGAAAGCCAGGACGATGCAGTGGAAGCGATCCTCGGCGATACGGTGCATGCCGGCGACGTCGTCATCATCCGTTACGAAGGACCGAAAGGCGGCCCGGGCATGCAGGAAATGCTGTACCCGACTTCCTACATCAAGTCCAAAGGCCTGGGTAAATCCTGCGCGCTGTTCACCGACGGCCGCTTCTCGGGCGGTTCCTCCGGCCTGGTGATCGGCCATGCTTCGCCGGAAGCGGCGGAAGGCGGCGCCATCGGCCTGGTGGAAGAAGGCGACACCATCGAAATCGATATCCCGGAACGCCGCATGCACCTGAAGATCAGCGACAGCGAACTGGCGCAACGGCGCGCAACGATGGAAGCCAAGGGCAAGGATGCCTGGAAGCCGGCCAGTCGCCAGCGTTATGTATCGCAAGCGTTGCAAGCGTACGCCGCCATGGCGACTTCGGCCGACCGCGGCGCGGTGCGCGATATCAGCCAGCTGAAGCGCTGAACCGAAGCGCAATCTGCAGCGATATTCGTTATTGTTTCCTAGCGTTTATCTGGCAAAAAAAATGTAACTCTCTGTAAAAGAGGCCGGTGCAAACCGGCCTCTTTTTTTGCATTTCCTTCTTATTAATCAGGAAAATATTTTTCCACGGAAAGCACGGAAAACACTGAAAAAGCCCAAGCACGCCTTGAACTTCGGGGTTTTCCGTGTTTTCCGTGCTTTCCGCGGACAAAAGTTTTTTGGAGAATATTTGCTGCCAATCTCGCCACCCGAGCCATCGCATCGCTTGCTTCAGCGCTATAAAGAATCCCTCTCTATGGTAAAGTTGCAACCCCTGCCTGACCGGCATTGCGTCCGGCAGTCTCACAGCTATAGATGACTTCGTTGAATAATCCCGAGATACAAAAAGCAGAAAAAAAAATGGCCAGGAACGTGGCTGTTATTGGCGGCGGCCCTGCCGGATTGATGGCCGCCGAAGTGCTGGCCGCCGCCGGCGTGCAGGTTGACGTATTCGACGCCATGCCTTCGGTCGGCCGTAAATTCCTGCTGGCAGGAAAAGGCGGCATGAACCTGACGCATTCGGAACCCTGCGAAGCCTTCCTGTCACGCTACGGCGCGCGCCGTGAACAGATCGCCCCCCTGCTGGAACAGTTCGGCCCGGACGCGCTGCGCGCATGGGTCCAGGCACTGGGCATAGACACCTTCATCGGCTCATCCGGCCGCGTGTTTCCGACCGACATGAAAGCCGCACCGCTGTTGCGTGCATGGCTGCACCGCTTGCGCCTGGCCGGCGTGCGGTTTCACATGCGCCATCGCTGGTTGGGCTGGGACGCGTCCGATACATTGCTTTTCGAGACGCCGCAAGGAAACCACACAGCCAGCGCCGATGCGGTGGTGCTGGCGCTTGGCGGCGGCAGCTGGGCGCGACTCGGCTCCGACGCCAAATGGGTACCGCTGCTAACGCAACGTGCGGTGCAGGTGACGCCGCTACTGCCATCCAATTGCGGCTTCGATGTCGGCTGGAGCGACTATTTCCGCGACCGCTTTGCCGGCCAGCATTTGAAGTCGGTCGCCATCCTGATCGACGATGGCAACGGCGGCCCGCCGGCATTGCGCAAGCAAGGCGAGTTTGTGGTTAGCACCAACGGCGTCGAGGGCAGCCTGATCTATGCGCTGTCGGCCGGTTTGCGTGACAGCATCGCTGCCAGCGGCAACGCCGTTATCAAGATCGACCTGCTGCCAGATTGGCCTTTGCAACGCGTGATCGATGAAGTAGCCCGGCCGCGTGGCGCACGTTCATGGTCCAGCCATCTGCAAAGCCGGCTGGGATTGAAAGGCGTCAAGACCGGCTTGCTGCGAGAATTGGTGACACCCACGGATTTTATCGATCCGCTATGCCTGGCGCATGCCATCAAGGCCTTGCCCTTGACGTTGCTGGCGCCGCGCCCTATCGATGAAGCCATCAGCAGCGCGGGCGGCGTGGCGTTTGAAGGGATAAACCGGCAACTCATGCTGGAATCCGTGCCGGGCGTGTTTTGCGCTGGCGAAATGCTGGATTGGGAAGCCCCTACCGGCGGTTATTTGTTGACCGCATGCATGGCCTCCGGACGGGTTGCAGGTAATGGTGTTTTGAACTGGTTGCCGTAAAATGCGCAATTTAGATCCTGGCTTTTTATTCACGAACCGCGCGGCTGTCCATGACGCCGCCAGCAGACTTGCCCGCAAGTCAACCAAACAAGGCTGAACCGATGACGGAAAGGAGTGCAAAACCAAGAAAGTTGTCGTGGCTAGACAAGCGGCGCGCCAATCAGCAACGCATTCCCAAGATCGTCGGCGTGCTGATTTCGATCCTGTTCCACGCATTCGGTATCTGGTATCTGCTGACTCGGTTGCCGATCGAGCTGCCGTCAACCCCGGCGCCCGGCAATATGGGCACGGTAAGCATTACGCTGGCGCCAGCGCCAACCAATGCGCCGAAGCAGCCGGCCAAGACGCCGCCGGCCAAACCAAAGACCGCCCCGGCGCCGGCCAAGCCGCACAAGGTAACCCCGAGAACGGTCCAGATTCGCAAACCGATTACACCGGTCGCCCCGGAAACCGTAGTCACTCCTCAGCCTGATACACCCAAATACGCGCAATCGGTAGAGGAGGATTTTTCTTCGCACATCCAGGCGGCGCGCGAGAAGCGCGAAGCCGCCCAGGCGCAGGAACGTGCAATGGAAGGCGACAACTCGCCAAGCGAAGATGCGCCGCAATCGCCGAACGACATCGCGCGCGCCAACATCCAGGCGCAACGTGGCTGGATGGGCATAGACAAGGCGAAAAATGGCGGCATCTTCGAGGTGCGCGATAAAACCCCATTCCGCGCCAATCTGGTGTTCCACGGCTGGAGCACCGACAACAACCGCAACGCGACCCAATATATCCCGGTCGAACGCGGCACCGACGCCAGCATCGAAATGGCCATCGTCAACAAGATAATCGAAATGATCCGCAAGAAAACCCAGACCGACATCCCCTGGCGCTCGCACCGCCTGGGCCGCGTGATTACACTCAGCGCGCGCCTCAAGGATACGGATGAACTGCAGCAGTTCCTGATGCGGGAAATGTTTTACCAGGACGCCGCGCCACCAAGGTAAGCACAAAAAGCACAATAAGCGCGGCAAGCAACCAGGGGTTGTTGTCTGAGCCGCAAAGAAATGGCGGCTGGGGCTGCTTCAGCTTACAATATCGGCTATACCTAAACACGATAGCAATCAAGCTCACACCGGCTTGAGAAAGAACCTATTTAATGCACCCAGTTTTTCATCAGCGAGCCGCCCAATGACGGTCGCGGCACAAAAAGTCTCACCAGGCATGCAGCAATACCTCGGCATCAAGGCCGACTATCCGGACACGCTCGTGTTCTATCGGATGGGAGATTTCTACGAACTGTTTTTCGAGGATGCGGAAAAGGCTACGCGCCTGCTCGGCATCACGTTGACTTCACGCGGCACCTACAACAATGCGCCGATCAAGATGTGCGGCGTCCCTTTCCACTCGGCCGATCAATATCTCGCCAAGCTGATCAAGCTGGGCGAATCGGTAGCTTTGTGCGAACAGATCGGCGACCCTGCGACGAGCAAGGGGCCGGTCGACCGCAAGGTGCTGCGCGTGATTACTCCCGGCACCCTGACCGACTCCAACCTGCTGCCGGAGAAATCCGACCAGCCGCTGCTGGCGTTGTTCATCACCCAGCAGCGCAAGGCCGTCAAGGTCGGCCTGGCCTGGCTGTCGATGGCCAGCGGCGCGTTGAAGATGATGGAATTCGCTTGCGAGCCGGCGACGCTGGACACTTTGCTGAAGCAGGAACTTGAGCGCATCGCGCCGGCGGAAATCCTGATGGCCGATATGGTCGCGAATGTGGCAGGCCCGATGCTGGCCAAGGGCGTGATCGACAAGGCCACCAACGTGCCGGAATGGCATTTCGATATCGCCCACGGCCAGAAGTCGCTGCTCGACCAGCTCGCCGTCAGCACCTTGAGCGGTTTCGGTGCAGAAGGCTTGAGCGCAGCCATCGGCGCCGCCGGCGCATTGCTGCGCTACGCCCAATCGACCCAGGGCAAGGGCTTGCAGCATGTCCGTACCCTGACGGTAGAAACCGAAAATGAATTCATCGGCCTTGACGCCGCCACCCGCCGCAACCTGGAACTGACCGAAACCATCCGCGGCCAGGATTCATCGTCCGGCGCGCCGACCCTGTTTTCGCTGCTGGATCACTGCCGCACCGCGATGGGTTCGCGCCTGCTGCGCCATTGGCTGCACCACGCCAAGCGCGACCAGGCGGTGGCGCGCGGTCGTCATGCCGCCATCGGCGCCTTGATGGCGGCGGATGCCGGCAGCGCCCTTTCCAGCACATTGAGCGCAGTACCGGATATCGAGCGGATTACCGCGCGTATCGCCCTGCTGTCGGCGCGGCCGCGCGACTTAGCCGGTTTGCGCGACGGCTTGCTGCAGCTGGATTCGCTGCGCGCCGACGTCGCTCTGTGCGGCAGCGACGGCCAGGTGCCGTTGCTGCAAGAACTGCAACGCGCGCTGGAAACCCCGGTTGACTGCCTGCAATTGCTGCAGAGCGCGATCGCCGCCGAACCGTCGACCATGGTGCGCGATGGCGGCGTGATCGCCACCGGTTTCGATGCCGAGCTGGATGAATTGCGCGGACTGTCGGAAAACGCCGGCCAGTTCCTGGTCGACCTGGAGACGCGCGAACGAGCGCGTACCGGCATCGCCAACTTGCGCGTCGAATATAACAAGGTGCACGGCTTCTACATCGAAGTCACACACGGCCAGACCGACAAGGTGCCGGACGACTACCGCCGCCGTCAGACGCTGAAGAATGCCGAGCGTTACATTACGCCGGAACTGAAAGCGTTTGAAGACAAGGCGTTGTCGGCGCAAGAGCGGGCGCTGATTCGCGAGAAAGCACTATACGAGCAGATCTTGCAAGACCTGGCGCCGCATATCGGCACCCTGCAAAACATCGCCCACGCGCTGGCCCAGCTCGATACGCTGGTAGCGCTGGCCGATCACGCCGCGCGTCATGACTGGTGCGTACCGCAACTGGTGGCCGAGCCGGCGATCCAGATCCTGCAGGGCCGCCATCCGGTGGTCGAAAAGCAGATTGAACGCTTCATCGCCAACGACTGCCAGCTGTCGACCGAACGCAAGCTGCTGTTGATCACCGGCCCTAACATGGGTGGTAAATCGACTTTCATGCGCCAGGTGGCGCTGATCACTCTGCTGGCTTATGTTGGCAGTTACGTGCCTGCGGACAGCACCGTGCTGGGTCCGATCGACCGCATCTTCACTCGCATCGGCGCAGCAGACGACCTGGCTGGCGGCCGTTCCACCTTCATGGTGGAGATGACCGAATCGGCCGCTATCCTTAATGGCGCCAGCGACAACTCGCTGGTGCTGATGGATGAAGTCGGCCGCGGCACTTCGACCTTCGACGGCCTGGCGCTGGCGTGGGCGATTGCGCGTCACCTGATCGACGTCAGCCGTAGCTTTACCTTGTTCGCCACCCACTACTTTGAACTGACCCAGCTGCCGGACTTGCACCCGTCGGCCGCCAACGTCCATCTGTCGGCGGTCGAGCATAAGGACAGCATCGTGTTCCTGCATGCAGTGCAAGCTGGGCCGGCCTCGCAAAGTTATGGTTTGCAGGTGGCGCAACTTGCCGGCGTGCCGGCGCCGGTGATCCGCGCCGCCCGCAAGCACCTCGCGTTGCTGGAATCGCAGTCGATGCAACCGATACCGCAGTTCGATCTGTTTTCGCAAGCCGCGAATATGGCAGCAGATGACGAGACGGATACCGGCGCAGGGAGCGATACCCTGGGTAGCGAACTGATCGCGACGCTGGATGGCATCGATCCGGACGCCTTGACGCCGCGCGAAGCATTGGAACAGCTATACCGCCTGAAACATCTCGCCACGGCGCAAAAAAACTGATGAACGCTCGGCCGCTACGCAAATCACCTTCTGTCCCGACCTTGAGGCTGGCGTTGCTGCTGACCTTGACGGCGGCACTGATGGTAAATTGCGGCGCGGCGTTTGCGGACAGCAGCAGTTTCAGCTTTGGCGTGATCGCTCATGCCTTCCGTGGCAATGCAGACGAAACAACGCTGCGCAACGCGATCACTGAAACCGACGCCGACAACCTGGCTTTTGTGGTGGCCAACGGCATCAAGGCCAGCAGCGAGCCTTGCTCGGACCAGCTGTATAACCAACGCAAGAGCCTGTTGAATAGCGCCAAAAACGGCTTGATCGTGTCGCTGTCGGCAAGCGACTGGGCGGCCTGCCGGACTGCGGCCGACCATTCTGCAGCGATCGAGCGCTTGAACCGGGTACGCGACCTGTTCTTTTCTGATGAATTTTCTTTCGGCGACAGCAAGATCCCGCTGATCAGGCAATCGACCTCGCCAAAATTCCACAGTTACGTGGAGAACGCACGCTGGGAGATCGGCAATGTCGTGTTCGCCACCATCAACCTGCCGGCAACCAACAACCACTACATGGCGGAAGGCGGCCGCAACAGCGAATTCGAAGACCGCCAGATCGCCAACCGCGAATGGCTGCAACGGGTTTTCCTGAACGCTTCACAAAAAAAATCGGATGCCGTTGTCTTGTTTTGCGATGGCGACCCGCTGGCCACCCAGCGCCACCGCGTCTTCGACTTTAACGTCAAGCGCGACGGCTTTGCCGAAATCCGCCAGCGCATCAGCGCCCACGCCAGCCAGTTCGAAGGCAAGGTGCTGATCATCCACGGCCCGCATGAAGCCCAGCCGCCAAGCTCCACAGCCATTATCTGGCAGCGCAACCTGGGCGACCTGGAAATCAGCGGCAGCTGGCTGAAGGTCAATTTCGACCCTGCCAATCCCAAACTGTTCGACCTTGGCAGGCCGTCAGAGCAAGCAGCACTGTCGCGCCGATAAGCACTGCCGCCCTGGCGGCTTTATCCGCCGACCGCCTGAGAACCTGCGCTCTAAGGTCTCGCCTAACTTCTCCATTCGTTAATAAAAAGGCTACTTTTCAAGCCATTCCTTTGCGAAGATGGCATTCGCTCGGGCTTGCGTTGCGAAATAACGCCAAGGTTGTCACTTGACATCCTGAGTCCGGCCAACTAGACTGGAGACATTCATGACTCGCCCCACCCATCCGCAGAAGGAAATTGAAGAATCTCTCAAACATGCAGAAGGCAACGGCTGGAAGGTGAAGATAGGTGGCAGTCACGCCTGGGGCAAGATTTACTGTCCCTATAACGACAATGAACGCCGTTGCGGCGAGTTTTGCATCACCAGCGTCTGGAGCACGCCAAAAAACCCGGGTAATCATGCCCGCGCTTTAAAACGCGTTATCGACAACTACACGACGCACAAGCAGCAAATACTGACATCCAGCAAAAAAACGGAGTAAGGCCATGGAATATACCTTCACCTTGAAGTACCAGCTATCCGCCGCGGACTGCAACCACGATGAACTGGTGGAACGCCTCGGAGCGGCAGGTTGCGATGATGCATTGATTGGCGTGGGCCAGGTGCGCCGCATTGCCCTCGAATTCACGCGCGAATCCGGTAATGCCGAAGCGGCGCTGCTAAGTGCGCTGGCAGACATCAAGCGCGCCATTCCAAGCGCCAAATTGATTGAAGCCGCACCTGACTTCGTGGGATTGACCGATGTGGCAGAGTTACTGGGGGTGAGCCGCCAGAACATGCGCAAGCTGATGGTGAATAACGCCAGCTTCCCTGCCCCGATTCACGATGGCAATGTCGCCATCTGGCATCTGGCCGACGTCCTGGCATGGCTGATATGGAAAGGCGGGTATCAACTGGAGCAAGCCAGCGTTGCAGTGGCAAGGGCTGCCAAGCAAATCAACCTGGCCAGGGAGGCTGGCCAGCTTGCCCCCGACATGCAGCGCGAAGTACAGGCGTTGTTCGCGTAGCATTTCAAGGGCAAAGACATCACAGGGCGGCAACCACCGCCCTGTGATTAGCGATCAAACCAAAAGTCCGGCTTGAACTCAGACTTAGTGGATAGGATGACTGCGGAAGTGATCGTCAGCACCATCTTCGTCATGGTCGTCGTGATGATGGCCGTGAGCGCCATGGACATGCTGATGGGCGATCTCTTCTTCTGTCGCGGCGCGCACTTCCGTGACGCTCAGATCGAAACGCAAAGCGATGCCGGCCAATGGGTGATTACCGTCAAGCACAACCTTGTCATCGGCGATATCAGTCACCGTGAAAATCAACGCTTGCTCTTCTTCGTCTTCATTATCCGGCGTGCCTTCGAATTGCATACCGACTTCCAGCGGTGTCGGCAAACGATTGCGCGGCTCTATCTTGACCAGGTTGGAGTCGTATTCGCCAAACGCATCATCCGGCTCGACTTGCAGCTCGGTCTGATAGCCGGTTTCCTTGCCATCCAGCGCTTCTTCGATTTTCGGCAGCGTATTTTCATAACCGCCGTGCAAATACACCATCGGCTCGCTGCTTTCTTCGATCAGATTGCCTTGGGCATCTGACAATTTGTAGCGGACAGTCACTACCGTATTTTTGGCAATCTTCATGATCATTCCTTTCATTTAACATGCGTTGGGATTATACCCGCCGGAACGGTCTCACCTTGCCAACGACGCAAATTTTTACTGGCCCGACCTCGATAATGCAACCGCAAAACGCCGATAGCATATGGAATCGGCATCCATTGCCTAATTTTAAGGCATGCAAACCGCAGTATATAAACCGCAGCATCGAAACCGATATAATACGCGCATGAAAAATTCCACACTCCTGGGCGGATTGACGCCCGCAGAATTCCTGCGCGACTACTGGCACAAGAAGCCGCTACTGATCCGTCAAGCCTTCCCTGGCTTTACACCATTGCTGCAACCCGCAGCGCTGTTTGAAATGGCGCAGCGCGATGACGTCGAATCGCGGCTGATAACCCACTTCAAGAAACAGTGGCAAGTCAGCAACGGTCCGATCACCGAGTTGCCGGGCATGGGCCAGAAAGACTGGACCCTGCTGGTGCAAGGCGTCAACCTGCATGACGACAACGCCGATGCGCTGCTGCGCCAATTCCGCTTCATCCCCGACGCCCGGTTGGACGACCTGATGATCAGCTACGCCACCGACACCGGCGGCGTCGGCCCGCACTTCGATTCGTACGATGTGTTTTTATTGCAGGCGCATGGCCAGCGCCGCTGGAAAATCGGCGCCACCCAAGACCTGACGCTCGTGGAAGGCAGCGCGCTGAAGATACTCAAGAATTTCGAGCCCGAGCAGGAATTCGTCCTGGAACCTGGCGACATGCTCTACCTGCCGCCGCAATACGCACACGATGGCGTCGCCATCGGCGAGTGCATGACCTATTCCATCGGTTTCCGCGCGCCGCCGTTTCAAGAGCTGGGTGAAGCGTTCTTGCAGTTCATGGCCGATTCGATCGACCTGCCCGGGCGCTATGCCGACCCGGACCTGGAAACCAGCAAGCATCCCGCAGAGATCAGCGGCAGTATGCTGGCGCAGATTTCGGATGAGTTGAACAAAGTCCGCTTCACTGATGACGACATCGCCATTTTCGTCGGCCAATATCTGTCCGAACCAAAAGCCAGCGTATTTTTCGAATCACCTGCCAAGCCGCTGACGCTGGCACGCTTCACAGCATCACTGAACAAGCGCGGCGTGGCGCTGTCGCGTAAAACCCAGATGCTGTATCGCGGCAAACATGTATTCATCAATGGTGAATCGTTTGCCATCGGCCGCGCCGACAAGGCCTCCCTGACCTTGCTGGCAGACCAGCGCCGCCTGGATAGCGAAGCCGCCGCCAACATCTCGACCGACGTGCTGGATGCGCTCTACACTTGGTATGAAGACGGCTGGGTGACGCTCGGATAATTGTGGCTGGATGTTTCTGGAATGGTTACATTTTCCAAGAACATCCTTCTTCGGGCACGGAAAACCGGAATGGCGGTTTTATTATCGGACCAAGATATTTGAATAACCGCCAAAGATCGAAAAAAATTTTGCATAAAAATCAGACATAAAACAAATAGAAATTCGTTAAATGTAATTAATAATAAAACAAATCTCGAATTAATATTTACTGCCAGTTTGCTTAAATAATATTCACGATTGACAGTATTTAACAAATACGAAGCCAATCCGACATTCAGCGACATATATCGCAAATACTTTTTTAATTTTAAAGCACCTCACTTTTCAGAGGAAATTTTGACGGTTCGCGACGGTCACGCATCGCCGATATGCTTGAAGCCGCTCCATAAGTTTGAAAAGCGCTGTTGCGTTGATACAAATTCTTACCAAATAGCAAACCGTCAATGTCATATTTAACAAATTCCGGCTATAATCCTGAGCTGGAAAGTTTTTGTTGCATCGCGATGCGCAGTCCCGGCAAAGCACTGCGAAAACATCCTGTAGAGCGATAATTACCGGTAATTATTCATCGCAAAAATTTTGATTACTACTGAAGGAACATTCATGAAAAAAACACTGTTGATCGCATCCCTGTTGGCTCTGACTCTGGCTGCTTGCGGCAAAAAAGACGACGCTGCTCCTGCTGCTGACGCTACTCCAGCGCCAATGGCTGCTCCTGCTGCTGCTGACGCTGCGGCTTCCGCTGCATCCGACGCTGCCGCTGCTGCAACTGCCGCTGGTTCCGCTGCTGCTGATGCTGGCGCCGCTGCTGGTACAGCTGCTGCTGCCGCTGGTTCCGCTGCTGCTGATGCTGCTCACACAGCTGTTGACGCTGCTGCTGACGCTGCTAAAGCTGCTGCCGCACCTGCTGCTTCCAAGTAATCATTGGTTGCGTAAAAAAAGCCGACCTCTGGTCGGCTTTTTTATTGCCCAGAATATGTTAAGCCGGGATCAAGCTACCCTCCCTGCCGCCCACTCCCTCGTTTCCAGTCCCAGTCAAATATCGATCCAGCCGAAACCCTCTTCCTGGCAAGCGATCGTTATCTCCACCAGCTCACTATGCCGTGCGTTGCATAGCGCCGCATAAGCCAGCTCCGGTAAATTATTTCGCGCGCTCAGATGCGCGCCAACCACCTTGCGCAAACGCGACTGATCGAGCGCCTTCAGGATTTCACACGCCGCTTCGTTCGACAAATGACCGTACTCGCCGCCGATGCGCCGCTTGAGCGATGGCGGATAAGCCGAATTGCGCAGCATCTCGCGATCATGATTGCACTCCAACACCAAGGCATCGCAACCACTCAAGGCTTGCACCAGATGATCGGTCAGCTTGCCGGCATCGGTCAGCACCCCTAATTTGCGATTGCCGTCCGTGGCGGCGTACTGCACCGGCTCGCGCGCATCGTGTGGAACCGTATAGGGAGTCAGCTGGAGATCGCCGATAGCGAGTGCGTCGCCATCGCGGCAAAAGCCGACGGTAACGCCGGAACAATCCTGGCGCAGAGCGGCTTGGAAAGTGCCAAAGGTGAGCCAGACAGGTAAACGATAACGACGGGCGAACTTGAAGACGCCGCCAATATGATCCTGATGTTCGTGGGTGACGACAATCGCCGAGAGAGAGGCGCCGTCCAGGCCCAGGCGGGCCAGACGCCGTTCGGTTTCGCGAATGCCGAAACCGCAATCGAGCATCACGTTGGTCGTGGTGCTGCCGGAAGCTGCTGAAATCAGCAATGCGTTGCCTTCACTGCCACTACCCAAGCTTGCGAATTTCAAGGATAGATCCTGGTTAACAACGCATTGCGATCTTGCTTACTGCATGCTGGTGAATTAACTTACTTCAACTGTTCGTTCAACAAACCCAGAATCTTGTCGGAATTCTTGGTCAGGTCAGGCTTGCCATCCTTGTCCTGCACAGTGACCAGACTGCCAGTATCGGAACCCTTGACCACAATACGATAGCTGGCGGCATTTTTTGCCTTGTCGCTGTCCGAGCTGCTGAATATCTTGGCGAAGAAACCCTTATCCGACTTCTTGTCCTTGGCATCTGCATCCTGATCGACGTAGCGCACAAAGTACACGCCTTGGTTACGATCACGATCTTCGACGGTGAAGCCGACGCGGTCCAGCGCCAGGCCGACCCGACGCCATGCGCGGTCAAATCCTTCATCCACTTGCACCGAATCGCCGGCAGCGCTCTTCAACAGTTTGGAACGCGCTTGCAGCGAAGGGGTATTGGCGACAGCTGCCTTGGCCTTCACTTCATCGGCGCCCAGGCGACCCATCAGACGCGCCAGGAATTCAGCTTCCAGTTGCGGATCGGCAGGACGCGCGGTCCAGATGCTCGATTCTTTTTGCGCACCCGACAAGACTTCTTCGGCGCCACGATGGCTGATGTAGATTTCGGTAGTGCCGTTCGGTCCGCGTTCCAGGCGGGTGCGGAACTTGTCGCGCTCACCGGTCGAGTACAGCGAATCGAATACCTTGCCCAAGGTATTGCGGACAAAATCCTGCGGGATCTTGGCGCGGTTTTCAGCCCAGTCGGTTTCCATCACGCCGGTTTCCGAATTTTCGATGTTGATCAGGAAGCCGGAATCCTGCCAGAAATCCTTGACCTTTGGCCACAGGCTGTCAGGCGTTGCATTGACTACCAGCCAGCGCTGCGAACCATCGCGCTCGATATGCATGTCGGGCGCAGCATTCGGCGCCACTGTTGCTGCAGCGGCAGCTGGACGGGCGCCCTGCTCCAGGTTGTAGCCGGAAGCGGTAGCCGTACCTGCGTTCGACTCAGGAATCGCATAACGATTTTCACGCTGCAGCTGCGTCAGATCAGGCGGGATGTCCAGCTTCGGCGCAGTCACCTTGCCTGCGCTTTTGTAATCGATACGATCCGGTTCAAGCACCGAATTGATCGAAGAGCATCCTGCCAGACCGGCCAGCGCCAAAGCGATAACAATGCCACGTTGCGGGAGACTGAATTGAGTCGATGGAATGTTCTTGCGAATAGTCATGTGGATACAGGATCAAAAAGACGAAGGAAGTTCTAGGGAAAACGCCTGTCAGCGCAGCTTATTGTAATACACCCGATTCACGCAATGCCGCACGCACGGCATCATGATACTCGGCAGCCAGGGGCAGCAATGGCAAACGGATACCGTCGGCCATGATGCCCATCTCGGTGAGCGCCCATTTCACGGGCACGGGATTCGGCTCCACAAACAATGTAAAGTGCAGCGGCAAAAGTTTGTTATTAAGTTGGACAGCTTCGGCCACGTTTCCGTTCATAGCCGCAACGCATAACAGATGCATATCGCGCGGCGCCACGTTGGCGGTGACAGAGATATTGCCCTTGCCGCCGCACAGCATCAGCGCCATCGCAGTAGCATCATCTCCGGAATATACGGCAAAATCGGTGGGCGCCAGACGAATCAGGTCGGAGCCGCGGCCGATATTGCCGGTAGCATCCTTGACGCCGATAATTCCCGGCACCTGCGCCAGGCGCAAAATCGTCTCATTGCTCATATCGGCAATGGTGCGGCCAGGGACGTTATACAGGATGATCGGCAAGTCGACCGATTCAGCGATTTTCTTGAAATGCTGGTACATGCCCTCTTGCGTAGGCTTATTGTAATAAGGCACCACTTGCAGGGAGGCGTCGGCGCCGGCTTCCTTGGCAAAGCGCGTCAACTGGATCGCTTCCGCAGTGGAATTACCGCCGCTGCCGGCAATGATAGGGATCCGCTTGGCGGCATGATCCACCGCCAGCTTGATCAGGGCGCAATGCTCTTCAACCGTAACCGTCGGCGATTCGCCCGACGTACCTACGATGACGATCGCATCGGTGCCTTCGGCTATATGCCAGTCAATCAGCTTGCGCAAACCCGGCAAGTCGAGACTGCCGTCGGTATGCATGGGAGTAACGATTGCAACAATGCTGCCCTTGATCATGATCGTGGATGCGAAAAAATAAAAGAATGATTGTAGCGGATCACAGTGGCTATGGGGTATTTCCGCTTGTAAAACAAGGTATAAATACAATTACCTCACAGCAACCAAAGCGTAGCCCACCAGCGATATAACCCGGACTTTTACGCCAGCCGCAACGCTGACGCCATGTCGCCCACCTGCTTGATGGCGCAAATGCGTTGCACCATGGCGGGTTTCGGCTGTTCCGTGTAGCCGTCTTCAAATGCCAGCACATGCCAGGAACCGGCCTTATCGGCGGCCAGCAACGACAGCAATTCGCCCGGCCGCAGCAAAAAATCGGGATTGGATGGCTTGCCAAACTGCTCATTACCCGCGGCAAATGTTTCATAGAGTAAAACACCCTTCGGCGCCACGCTGTCCAGAACCAGCGGAAACAAGGGACGGTGCAGGTAATTGGTCACCACCACGCCGCTAAACCGGCGGGGCCGGAATAACTGTTCAAGCTCAGCCGACGGGCCGGCTTCCAGTTCGACCTGACGAGTAGTTACGCCGCTCACGCCAGTGACACCGCCAGCAGCGATCTCGGCCAGCGCCGCCGGATTGCGGTCTACCGCCAGCACCCGCAAATCCAGGCCCAGGCTCGCCAGCCAAAGAGCGTGGCGGCCGCTGCCGCAGGCAAGGTCAAGGACGGTGCCAGCTGGTATCAGTCCGCCGAAGCGGCTAATCCAGAGGGACACAGAGGCGGAATTTATCAATGCACTCACTCAAAGACCTGCGGTCAACTGTAGCTCAAGCCCATCGCCTCGCGCACGTCGCGCATCGTATCCTGCGCCAGTTTGCGGGCATGGTCGCAGCCGTCGGCTACGATCGCCCGCACCAGCGACGGATCGTCGAGATATTGCTGGGCGCGTTCATGCATCGGCTCCTGCTCGCGAATGATGGCGTCGATTACCGGCTGCTTGCATTCGAGACAACCGATACCGGCGCTGCGGCAACCCTTGGCCGCCCATTCGCGGGTGGCATCATCGGAATACACCACGTGGAATTGCCATACCGGACACTTGTCCGGATCGCCCGGATCGGTGCGGCGTACTCGCGCCCGGTCGGTCGGCATGGTGCGCACCTTCTTGGTGACCACATCTTTTTCTTCGCGCAAGGCAATGGCGTTGCCATAGCTTTTGGACATCTTCTGCCCATCCAGCCCCGGCAAACGCGAAGACTCGGTCAGCAGCGCTTGCGGCTCCGACAATATCAGCTTGCGGCTGCCTTCGAGAAACCCGAACAGACGCTCGCGGTCGATCATGGACAGGTTCTGGGCGTCGTCCAGCATGGCCTTGGCCTGTTCCAACGCGCTCTCGATGCCTTGCTGCTGGAACTGCGTACGCAATTCGTTATACAACTTGGCGCGCTTGCTGCCGAGCTTCTTGACGGCTTCCTGCGCCTTTTCCTCGAAACCCTTTTCTTTGCCGTACAGATGATTGAAGCGACGCGCGATTTCGCGCATCATCTCGATATGCGGCACTTGGTCGTCGCCCACCGGCACCTGGCTGGCGCGGTAGATCAGGACGTCGGCCGCCTGTAGCAAGGGATAACCGAGGAAGCCGTAGGTCGCCAGGTCGCGGTCGGCAAGTTTTTCCTGCTGGTCCTTGTAGGTCGGCACCCGCTCCAGCCAACCGAGCGGCGTCGCCATCGACAGCAGCAGATGCAATTCGGCGTGTTCCGGCACCTTGGACTGGATGAACAAGGTCGCTTGCGACGGATCCACGCCTGCGGCCAGCCAGTCGATCAGCATGTCCCAGGTACTGGTTTCGATCACGCTCGGATCGTCGTAATGCGTGGTCAGCGCGTGCCAGTCGGCGACAAAGAACAGGCAGGGCAATTCAGATTGCAGCCTTACCCAGTTTTTCAACGCGCCGTGATAGTGGCCAAGATGCAGAGCGCCAGTCGGGCGCATACCAGAGACAACGCGGTCAGGGTACATAGTCAGTATTAACGATCAGAAGAAAATGGAGTCGAATTCAATTTAACAACAATAGCAGCGGCTTCACTATCCATTGCAGCACGGTCTGGGCAACCATCATTACCGGCGTCATCCAGAAATACAAGACCTTCAGCAGCACCAGCGCCATCACGATAAAGAAACCGTAGGGCTCGATCTTTGCAAATTGATAGGCGTACTTGTTCGGTAACAAACTGGTCAAGATGCGACCACCGTCGAGTGGCGGAATCGGAAACAGATTGAAGGCGAACATCACCAGGTTGGTGAGGATGCCGGCGCGCGCCATCAGTGCAAAGAAATCTTCCTGCACCTGGAACGCTGCCACGCCGATCAGTACCAGCAGCCAGATCAGCGCCATCAGGAAATTCGCCGCCGGTCCCGCCAGCGCTACCCACGCCATGTCGCGCTTGGGCTTGCGGAGCTGGCCAAAATTGATCGGCACCGGCTTGGCGTAACCGAACAGGAAGGCGCCGCCGGTCGAAAAATACAACAGTATCGGAATCAGGATCGTCCCGAACGGATCGATGTGCTTGATCGGGTTGAGGCTCATGCGGCCCAGCATGTAGGCGGTGGAATCGCCGAAATACTTGGCGGCATAGGCATGCGCGGCTTCATGTAGGGTGATGGCAAACAGCACGGGCAAGGCATACACTGCGACGGTTTGGATAAGATCGTTCATGGACGGGATTCTATCAGAGGGGCGCGGCTGTCGTGCCTGTCAAATGTAGAAGGCAAGCCATCGCGCCAGGCGGCAATCGGCAAAATTGGCGATTGAACTATATAAACACGGGAAATTTCAAAAAGACAATGCGGGCATGGACCAGCGCAATCGCTGGCCGCACCCTCACCGCAACGCTCACAAACCAAACAGGCTGGCGTCGCCGCGTCCCTGGCGTATCAGTTGCGGCTCATCGCCGGTGAGATCGATCACGGTAGTCGGCTCCAGACTGCAGGCGCCACCGTCGATCACCAGTTCGATCTGCTTTTCCAGCTGGTCGCGCACCTCTTCCGGATCGGTCAAGGCTTCGTCAGTGCCAGGCAGAATCAAGGTGGTGCCGATCAGCGGCTGGCCCAGCTCTTCCAGCACGGCGTGGACGATGCTGTGCTGCGGCACCCGCAGGCCGATGGTCTTGCGCGCCGGATGGCTCAAGCGCCGCGGCACTTCCTTGGTCGCTTCAAGAATGAAAGTGAAAGCTCCCGGCGTCGCGCTTTTCAGTAAGCGGAACTGGCGATTGTCGACCTTGGCGTATAACGAAATTTCGCTCAGGTCGCGGCACAGCATGGTCAGATGGTGCTTATCGTCGACGCCGCGAATCCGCCGCACGCGCTCAACCGCATCCTTGTTATCCAGCTGGCACACCAGCGCGTAGCAACAGTCCGTCGGCAGCGCGACGATGCCGCCGGCCTGGATGATTTGCACCGCTTGCTTGATCAGCCGCAGTTGCGGATTGTCTGGATGGATCTGGAAAAACTGACTCATGGCTGTTTGACTTTAAAAATGAAAAACGGCGCTAGCCCTGAGGCTAGCGCCGCCAAATTCAAAAAATTACAGAGCAGTGACTTGCGGATTACGCAAAGCTGCAATGCGTTGTTCGATCGGCGGATGGCTGGAAAACAATGCGCTCCAGCCCGGTTTGTCGTTAATGCCCAGCGCGGCCATCGATTCCGGCAGGGTCGCAGGCTCAATGCCGCCCAAACGCACCAGCGCCTTTTGCATCGGCAGCGCGCTGCCCAGCAGCTTGGCGGAACCGGCGTCGGCGCGGAATTCGCGATGGCGCGAGAACCAGGCAACGATCATCGATGCGCCTATTCCCAGCACAATCTGCGATACCAGCACCGTCGCCATGTAGCCGATACCCGGCCCATCATTGTTTCCACGCGACAAGGCGCGGTCGACAGCATAACCGATGATGCGCGAGAGGAACACCACAAAGGTGTTCACCACGCCCTGGATCAAGGCCATGGTCACCATGTCGCCATTGGCGATATGGGCGATTTCATGACCCAGTACCGCTTCCACTTCTTCCTTGGTCATGCTTTCCAGCAAACCGGTCGATACCGCGACCAGCGCGGAGTTCTTGAAAGCGCCGGTAGCGAACGCATTGGCATCGCCCTGATACACTGCCACCTCGGGCATGCCGATGCCGGCGCGCTGCGCCAGTTTACCCACCGTATCCACCAGCCACAGCTCGGTCGAATTGGAAGGCGTCGTAATCACCCGGGCGCCGGTCGACCATTTGGCCATTTGTTTGCTGATCAACAGGGAAAAGATCGACCCGGTGAAGCCGACCACCAGCGAAAACACCATCAGCATCGGCAGGTTGAGGCCATTGCTGGTCAGGAAACGGTTCACGCCCAGCAACGACAGCACGATGCTCATCACGAGCATCACTGCGATGTTGGTAGCGAGGAACAGAAAAATACGTTTCATGTGGAAAACTCCAAATTGGGAAAGAAGTGTCTTTAAAATAAGGTCGCTGACGCAAATTTCAAGAGCGTAAGAGCGTGGATGGCAATTATGCCAGACTGCCCTTGCCGAAAAACAGAGCAATTCAACAATATTCATGCCTGACACAATAAAACCAAGCCGCCCGACTTCATTCTTCCAGAAAATCTGCCAGCCGTTCCTGCATGATCGTCTGATGCATGCGCTATTGATCGTGGCTATTCTGCTCTCATTTTTAGCGCCCCGCCCGCTTGCCGACTACCCGGCCTGGGTCGACTGGAACACCATCGCCACCCTCGCCGGCATGCTGCTGCTGACCAAGGGCATCGAAGTCAGCGGCTATCTTGAGCACCTGGGCCGGATGATCATCAACCATCTCGGCCGGCAACGCGCGCTGGCCCTGTTTCTGGTGAGCGCATCGGCGCTGCTGTCGACCATCCTGACCAACGACATCGCTCTGTTCATCGTAGTGCCGCTGACCGTCGGCCTGGCCAATATCGGCGGCTTGCCGATCGGCCGCATGGTGATCTTCGAAGCGCTGGCGGTGAATGCCGGCTCCTTGCTGACGCCGATCGGCAATCCGCAAAACATCCTGCTGTGGCAGCGTTCGCATTTATCCTTTGCCGGCTTCACCTGGCAAATGGCGCCGTTGGCGCTGGCGGTGTTTCTGATCCTGCTGCTGGCGACCTGGCTGTGCTTTCCTAATAAAGCCATACATGCAGAGATAGAGGGCAATCCGGCCTGCTACAAGACCAGCCTGCTGCGCACTTGCTGCCTGCTTTACATCGTCTTCCTGGCGTCGGTGGAATTCGGCCACCCCGGCTGGGGCCTGCTCGGTGTGACAATTGCGGCGGCGCTGTTTTTCCGCGACGTGATCGCCAAAGTCGATTGGAGCCTGATCCTGGTGTTCATCCTGATGTTCATCGACATCCGCCTGCTGACGCAACTGGATTTCATCCAAAGCCGAGTCAGCGCGATTCCGCATTTTTCACATCCCGAACTGTTCCTGTCGGCCCTGCTCGGCTCGCAAGTGATCAGCAATGTGCCGGCCACCATCCTGCTGGTCAACTACTCCGAGGCCTACAAGGTGATTGCCTACGGCGTCAACGCCGGCGGCTTCGGCCTGGCGATCGGCTCGCTGGCCAACATCATCGCCCTGCGCATGGCGCCGGAGCGGCATCTGTGGCTGCGCTTCCATCTGTATTCGTTTCCGTTTCTGATCCTGTCGGGATTGATTGCCTGGGGATTACTGGCTTAAGAATATTCTTAAATTCAATTAATTGTCTTTGAGAAACTTAAATTCTGCTATCTTTGCCATGAAAAATCTTTTGGAGACTTCGTCAATTGAGCCGCCTTCTATCATTCACCGCGCCTTTCACGCCGCCGCGGCCCCAGCCATGACGCGCCGCCTCGCGGCGGTTGACGCACTACGCGGCTGCACCGTCGCCGCTATGCTGCTGGTTAACGATCCCGGCGACTGGGGCCATGTCTATGCGCCGCTGGAGCATTCCGCATGGCATGGCTGTACGCCGACCGACCTGGTGTTTCCGTTTTTCCTGTTCATGGTCGGCGTCTCAACCGCCCTCGGCATCGAGCCGCGCGTGGCGCCAGGCATGAATTCATCGGCATTGACCCGCGCCGCACTGATGCGGGCGCTGCGCATCGTCGCGCTTGGATTGCTGATCAACGTGCTGGCCTGGCAGATCATGCCGGGAGTGCATCTGCGCTTGCCGGGTGTCCTGCAACGCATCGGCCTGTGCTTTGCCGCTACCGCGCTGTTCTCTATCTATACCAAGCCGCGCGCCCAATGGACAGCCATCGCCGCCATCCTGCTCGGTTATTGGGGTTTGCTGCTGCTTGGCGGTTCGCTGGAACCGTGGGTCAACCCGGTCAGCCGCAGCGATAGCGCGCTGTTCGGTCCGCTGGTTTACCAGATCGATCCGGCCAGCGGCCACGGTCACGATCCGGAGGGCTTGCTGGGCACGCTGCCATCACTGGCGACCTGCTTGCTAGGCCTGTGCGCCGGCCGCTGGTTGCGCCAAGACAGATTGAAACCGCTATTTATCGCTGGCATCGCTGCGCTGGCGCTGGGTGCGTTGTGGTCATTGGCGCTGCCATTCAACAAGAACCTCTGGACGCCATCCTTCGTGCTCTGGTGCGCCGGCTGGGCGACATTGGCGATGCTGCTGTTTCACCGGCTGATCGACCAGCGCGGCTGGCCCGCGATCGGGCGACGCTTCGGCGTCAACGCCGTGGCTGCCTATGCCGGTTCCGAACTGATGCAAATCCTGTTGCCAGGCCTGGGTTGGCAGGAACCTATTTATCAGCGTTTGTTCGCGGGCTGGATCACGCCGCTGGCCGGGCCGCAGGTTGCATCGCTGGCGTTCGCCGTGGTCTTTGTCGCCGTGTGGTGGCTGATCGTCTATGCGATGGACAGGCGGCGCTTCTATATAAAGCTGTAATGTGAGAGCTGAAATGCGCAAATCGCCGGCGTCAGCGGAAGAACGCAAGCCTGGTCAGGAAGGTGTAGTCGGCTTCGGTCGCCATCAACCCCACCAGCACCAGCAGGCACAAAGGCGGTATCAGGATGGCGAACACCAGCGCCAGCCGTTCCCATGCCATGTGCATGAAGAAGGCGACGATCAATCCCGCCTTCATCAGCATCAGCACCAGGATCAAGGTCCAGCGCAGATAGCTGTGAAAATTGAAGTAGTCGACCAGGTAGGAAAGCGTGCTGAGCACAAACAGCAAGCCCCATATCTTGAAATAGAGACTGATCGGATGTTGTTGTCCTGTGGCGGAAGTCATGAGCGCACCTACCAGAGATAGAACAAGGCAAAAATGAAAACCCAGACCAGGTCGACGAAGTGCCAGTACAAGCCGGCGATTTCAACGATCTGGTAGTTGCCGGCAGGCTTGCCGCTAGCCGTGTCGACACTATCGTAACGACCTTTCAGCAAGCGTACCGCCACAATCACCAGATAGATTACGCCTGCGCTCACATGCAGGCCATGGAAGCCGGTGATCATGAAAAAAGTCGAGCCGAATTGCGGCGCGCCCATCGGGTTGCCCCAGGGCCGCACGCCTTCCTGCAAGATCAGCTTACTCCATTCGAACACTTGCATGCTGACGAAACAGACGCCGAAGCCGGCAGTGACAAACATCAGGATGGCGGCGCGCACGCGCTCGCGGCGATAGGCGAAATTGACCGCCATCGCCATTGTCCCGCTGCTGCTGATCAGCACGAAAGTCATGATCGCAATCAGCAGCAAAGGCACCTCGACGCCACCGATTTTCAAGCTGAACACCAAGCTCGGATTGGGCCAGGGAATGGTGCTGGAAATGCGCACCGTCATGTAACCGGTCAGGAAGCAGCTGAAGATGAAGGTATCCGACAACAGGAAGATCCACATCATCGCCTTGCCCCACGATACCTGGAACGCCTGCCGGTCCGAAGACCAGTCCGCCACCAGCTGCCGCAAGCGGCCGTCGCCGGCTGGCGCGGCATCCGGCGTTGTTGCGGGCGTCGGCGAAGTTGCTATGCTCATACATCCTCCTAGGGCCTGCTCAGCGCGTACCGCAGACCATACGCACAAAGTCCGGCGTCAGCCAGCCCAGTACGGCAAACAGCAACAGCCAGACCACCAGCAAAAAATGCCAGTAGCGGGCGCATAAACGAATCCGCCAGGCCAGCCGGCGCGGCTCCTGGCGCCAGGAGCCGGCTGCCGCCATGCCCCAGCCAACCAGGCCGCCCGCCACATGCAGGCCGTGCATGGCGGTCAGCAGATAAAAGAAACTGCCCGCCGGATTGCCGTTGGCCGTCACATGGATAGCCTGCAGCGCCTGCCATCCCCACCACTGCGCACCCAGGAAAGCGATGCTCCAGAAGCCGGCAACCAATAATAAAGTGTGAGCGCGTTCCATCTGGCGCACGTTGGCCGCAGCGACGGCAAGCTGCAGGAAAATACTGGCGATGACCAGGATCGACGTGCTCAGCCAGAGCTGCCAGGGCATCGCCAGCGGCGACCAGTCAGCGGCGTCCATGCGCATGATGTAAGCGGCGATGAATAACAAGAACAGTGCCGTCGCCACGGCCATGAATAACCATAGGGCGACACTGATCGCGGCATAACGGCGCTCGAGCGGATTGTCGGCAGCTGGCTTGCCAAAGGCTCCGCCGGAAGATTTCATGATAGCGGCGTAATTCATGCGAGAACCTCCTTGTCGGCCGGCAGCCGCGACTCGGCATCCCCCGGCACCGGCGGCGCGTTTTGCGCGATGAAATCTTCTTGTGCTCCAGGCACGCTATACGTGTAGGCGCCGCGGTACACCACCGGCAAATGCGCTCCCCAGTTGCCGTGGCTGGGTGGCGTTTCGGGCGTCTGCCATTCCAGCGACGCCGCACGCCATGGATTGGCGACGGCGCGCTTGCCGCGAAACACGCTCCACACCAGATTGAAGATGAAGGTCAGCTGCACCGTCGCCACGATCAGGGCAACCACGGTAATGAAAGCGTTCATGGTTTGCGCCGACTCCGGAATGAATTTGTAGCCTTCAAAAGCGTAGTAGCGGCGCGGCATGCCGAGTATGCCGAGGTAATGCATCGGAAAAAAGATCGCATAGGTGCCGAGAAAGGTGACCCAGAAATGCAGCTTCCCCAAGGTTTCGTTGAGCATGCGGCCGGTTATTTTCGGGTACCAGTGATAAATCCCGCCGAACACCACCAGCAGCGGCGACACGCCCATCACCATGTGAAAATGCGCCACCACGAAATAGGTATTGGAGAGCGGGATATCGACGCTGACATTGCCAAGGAACAGGCCGGTCAGGCCGCCGATCAGGAAGGTGCTGATGAACGCCAGCGCGAACAGCATCGGCACCGACAAATGGATGTCGCCATGCCACAAGGTCAGCACCCAGTTATAGACCTTGATGGCGGTAGGCACGGCGATGATCAAGGTGGTGGTGGCGAAGAAGAAACCGAAGTAAGGGTTCATGCCGCTGACGAACATATGGTGCGCCCACACCACCACGCTCAGTACGCCAATCGCCAGAATCGCCCAAACCATGGTGCGATAGCCGAAGATGCTTTTGCGCGCATGCACGCTGATCAGGTCGGAGACGATGCCGAACGCCGGCAACGCCACGATATACACCTCCGGATGGCCGAAAAACCAGAACAGATGCTGGAACAGCAAAGGACTGCCGCCCTTGTAGTTGCTGACCTGCCCCATCGACACCAGCGCCGGCATGAAGAAACTGGTGCCGAGCGTGCGGTCGAGCAGCATCATCACGCCGCTGACGAACAGCGCCGGGAACGCCAGCAAGGCCAGGATGGTGGCGACGAAAATACCCCAAACCGTGAGTGGCATGCGCAGCAAGGTCATGCCTTCGGTGCGGGCTTGCAGCACAGTGGTTACATAGTTCAGGCCGCCCATGGTGGCGGCGACGATAAAGATCAGCAGCGACACCAGCATCAGGATGATGCCCCATTCATAGCCCGGCGTCCCGGGTAAAATCGCCTGCGGCGGATACAGCGTCCAGCCGGCCCCGGTCGGGCCGCCCGGCACGAAGAAGCTCGCCATCAGCACGATCACCGACACCAGGTAAACCCAGAAACTCAGCATGTTCAGATAAGGAAACACCATGTCGCGCGCACCGACCATCAGCGGGATCAGGTAATTACCGAAGCCGCCGAGGAACAGCGCCGTCAGCAGATAGATCACCATGATCATGCCGTGCATGGTCATGAACTGGTAATAGTGTGCCGCATCGATGAAAGCAAACTTGCCTGGAAAACCGAGCTGCAAGCGCATCAGGTTCGACAGCCCGACCCCCACCAGGCCGGCCAGGATGGCGACGCTGGCGTACTGGATCGCAATCACCTTGTGATCCTGGCTCCAGACGTATTTGCGAAAGAAGCCCTGTGGACCATGATCGTAGTGTGCGCTGTCTTCGTTATAGGCCATGGCGTTCCTTGGTTAGCGGGTGACGTTATTGTTGCGCCTGTTGTTTCGGTGCGGCTGCCGGCGCTGCGCCAACCGATTTGATGTAAGCCACCAGCGCCTCCAGCTCGGCATCGCTCATCTCGATCTTCGGCATCATCGGCGCAAAACCTTTCACCACCCGCGCTTGCGGATTACGGATGAAAGCCTTGAGATAAGCGTCATCCACCAAGGCCGTAGCGCCGCTTTCCATGGTTTCGGTTTTACCGTACAAGCCTTTCCAGGTGGGACCGACGCGCGGCGTGCCGTCTGTCGTATGGCAGGCGACGCAGGCTTTCGATTCGGACAGGGTTTTACCTTGCGCCACCAGGGCTACGCCGGCGGCAACCGCCGGTGTAGCGCCATCAACACTGGCGATTGCAGTGGCCGCCGGCGGCGCCATGCTCTGGGCGAAGGTCGGCTGCGCCTTCAGCCATTTCTGGAAACTGGCGGCGTCTTCCACCACCACGTAGCCGCGCATGCCGGCATGGCCGACGCCGCACAATTGCGCGCACAGCACTTCATAGCGGCCGAGCTTGTTCGGCGTAAACCAGAACGAGGTCACCATGCCCGGCACCATGTTCATGCGGGCGCGGAACGGCGGCGCGTAGAAATCATGCAGCACGTCCAGCGAACGCAGCAGCATCCTGACCGGCTGGTTGATCTGCAGATGCAGCTCGTTGTTATTGATCAGGATATTGTCCTGGCCGGCCGGATCGGCGGGATCCACGCCGAATGGATTGGCGGCGCTGATCAGCGCAATGCTGGAGCGGCCCAGCTTGCCGCTGGCGCCGGGGTAGCGAAAGCGCCATTGCCACTGCTGGCCCACCACTTCGACATCGACCGCATTCGCCGGCACCGTGACATAGGCGGCATACACGAACAGGCCCGGCGCCAGCAAACCCATGATGGCGATGCTGGTGCCGATGATCAGCCAGCGTTCCAGTTTGCGGTTGTCGGGTTGATAGGCGGCGCGCCGGCCTTCCCGATGACGAAAACGCAGAAGGATATAGACGATGAACAGATTGATGACAACGAAGAAAATGCCGGTGATGACCAGGGTGATGGTCAGCGTATCGTCCATCTGCCGCCAGTTCGATGCCAGCGGGGTCGCCCACCACGGGCTGAGAAAATGAAACAGCACCGAGGCGACAACGATCAGGATGAGTGCGACTGCCATGGCCATAGCTACCCTCTTTCCTGCGGACGGCGCCGCGGAAGTGATGCAAATGCGATGAAGTACTCTCTGAATGCCTGCAACGTCTACCGACAGCAATCACGCTGCGGATGTCTTATCTCCGCATATAGGTACGCGAACGGATCAGGAAACCATTCCTGATCCGTCAGCACCTACGGCGAATGATGCTTGAGCGTGCGCCGCTATTGTCCTAAAGGCCGTTCCAGCTTCCAGTAGATGATCGCCGCCGACATACCGAACATCAGATGCGCAGCCAGCGTCGCCCAGCCCCGCATATCGGCAAACCATGAAAAGAAGCGGACCATGCCGTAAAAATTGAACAGATAGACAACCAGGCCGAACACAGCGCCGGTCAGCAATATCATGCCGACGCTGGAGTCAAAGTGGAAAGGCGCGATGATAGTGGCCAGGATCAGCCCGAGGACGATACCCAGCACATAGTGGGTGGCCAGCGCCACGGCGACTATGCCGACGCTGAAGGTGGTTGTTTGCAGCGTATCCGGCCCCATCACGATGGCGGCAATCATGTGCGATGTGGCCCAGGGGCTGGTGTCCATGAAGATGGATGACCAGAGCAATTCCAGCACCATCACGACCGCACCGGCGGCAAAACCGGAGACTGCCGCCGCCGGCCAGTCTGGCAGGCGATGCTCCATGTGATGCGAATGCATGTGAAGTTCCATGATGACCTCCTGAAAAACCAAAACAACCTGCTACGCCGTCGCCGCAGCAGCGCACAGCCACTGCAAATACACTGCGACAGACTCCATTTCAGAGTAGTACAGAATCATGGACATGCAAAGGAAGTAACTATGCTGCGACGCAGCAGCAATGCGGTCTGAAACAGCAGGCTAGCGGGAAACTTCAGGGGGAGGTTTACCAGTTATGCCAGATCGGGGTAACGCTATCAGGCAAAGGCGGCAAGGCGCCAAGATCGACCCGCGATTCGGTCGGGCTGTGGAAATCGGAACCGCGCGAAGCGAGAAAACCGTAGTTGGCTGCAACCTTGGCGTAATAACCATACTGGTCGGGCGTATGGCTGCCGGTCATGACTTCGATGGCCGCCCCGCCCAATTGCTTGAATTCGCTGAAGAAGGCATCGAAGGCCAGATCGCTCAGCTTGTAGCGCCCCGGATGCGCCACCACCGCAACACCGCCGGCGCCACGTATCCATTGCACGGACTGCTCCAGCGAGGCCCAGCGATGCGGCACATAACCCGGATGGCCTTCCGTGAGAAAATGACGGAATACCTCGCTGGTGTCTTTGCAACGGCCGATTTCCACCAGATAACGGGCAAAATGGGTACGCGATATCAGGTCGGGATTGCCGACATGCTTCAAGGCCCCTTCAAAGGCATCAGGAATTCCCACCATCGCCAGTTGCGCCGCCATTTCGTGCGCGCGCCGTTCGCGGCCGCCGCGGGTTGCCACCAGGCCCTGTACCAGTTGCGGATTGGTCTCGTCGATTTGCAAACCGACGATATGGATGGTCTGGCCGGCCCAGGTGATTGAAATTTCGACCCCGGCGACATACCGCAAATCAAGCGCCGCCGCCGCCGCTCGTGCTTCGGCGATGCCGTCGATTTCATCATGATCGGTCAAGGCCCATATATCGACGCCATTCGCCTTGGCGCGTGCAGCTACCGCCATCGGCGTCAACGTGCCGTCGGAAACATTGGAGTGGCAATGGAGATCAACATTCAACATCATTAGTCCTACAGGGGATACCGCTGAAAAGCAGCTGAAGATCAGCTAAAAAGCCTTGTGATCTCAAGATTGTACGCTCCTTGGGCCTCATATGCTGCGAACGCACATTTCCCCTCCGCGACTACAATCCGTCAAGCCACCTTATTCCTGCAGAAAATCCTCGATCAATTGCGCCAGCGCCTGCGGCTGGTCGTGATGCAACATGTGCCCGGCTTCCTGGATGAACGCCGTCCTGGCGTGCGGCAGGACGGCGATACGGCTGTCGATCTCGCCGCGCATCACTTCCTTGCCGCCCATCCATTGCCACATATTGGTTTCTGCCGCCTCCACGCACAACACCGGCGCCGTGGTGGCGCGCCAGCAAGCCAGCATTTCGTCCACCCGCGGCAGCACCGGATTGATGATCTTGTGGGCCGGATCGGCCAGGATTTCCCAGCGCCCCAGATCGTTCTGGCGCGACCAATGCTGCGCCAGGAACGCCGCCCGGACGTCGCTCAAACGCGGATTGGTTTTCTGCAGCCGCGCCGCCACCGCCGCCAGGTCCGGATAGCTCTGCAAGGCTGCCGATTCGATCAATTGATCCAGCCATTTGGCATAGCGCGCAGGCGCCAGGTCGGCCGCCAAGTGTTCGCCGCCGAAACCTTCGAGGTTGATCAGCGCCTTGATCCGTTGCGGCCGCGTGCCTGCATACAGGCCTACCGCATAGCCGCCCATGCTGTGGCCCAGCAGATTGACCGGCTGGTCTCCGGAATAGTGCTGCAGGATGGCGTCAAGGTCCGCCAGGTAATCGGGAAACCAGTAGCTGTCGACCGGCGGCCCTTCGGTCAGGCCGAAGCCGCGCCAGTCCGGCGCGATCACATGCCAGTCGCGCTGCAGGCAATCCACCACGAACTGAAACGAAGCGGAGACGTCCATCCAGCCATGCATCATGAAGATTTTCGGGGCGCCGGCGCGGCCCCAGTGGCGTACGTGATAGCGCATGCCGCGCAAGGGCAGGAATTCTGAACGGGATAATTTCATTTGCATGGACAGGTAACTTAAATAGATCGCAGATGAGCGTGAAACCAGGTCAGGAACTAAGCCAGAAATTGGCTGAGGTCAAAATTGGATTGCAGCTCAGCGCCGGAAAACTCCTCTTGCAGCCAGTGCTCCGCCCGCGTTCGTCCGGCGTCGCGCAAGGCATGAATGAAGGACGCTTTGGTATTCAGTTTACTGGAGACGCTCAACTGGCTCATCAAGGCATCGGAATCGATCACATGGATTTGCAACTCCATCAGGCGATCGTGCATGTGTCCGCGCGCCTCCGGATCCACTTCGGTTTCGCGCCTGGCCAGCGCCAGTCCGCCCAGTTCGGTAAAAAAGGTCGAACTGAAACTGATCTCGCTCAGCCGCTGGCCGATTTCATCGGTGCTGGTGGGCGTCAGCGGCCGCCGGAACGGATGCAGCAGCACCGCCAGGATATCGGGCGAATTACACAGATGCAGCAAGGGAAAAATCGGCGGATTGGCGGTCAGGCCGCCATCCCAGTACGCTTCGCCGTCAATCTCTACCGCGTGGTGCATCGATGGCAGGCAAGCCGACGCCAGCAAGGCGTCTTGCGTCAGGTCGTCATTGCGGAATATGCGCAGGCGGCCGGTGCTGACCTGGGTCGCGGCGATAAACAATTTGACTTTGCCTTCTGCCCGCAAGCGATCGAAATCGATCTGCTTGCCGAGGATATCGCGCAGTGGATTCAAATCAAACGGATTCAGCTGATAAGGCGAGAACATGCGGGTGACAGAAAACATGTGTTTCAACAGCGCCGATGAAGTCGCCTGCGATGCAATCCCGGCTTCGCTCAAGGCATCCGGCCGCATGAAGCTGTACAGGTCGCGGGTGCTGACGCTATCCCAGAAATCCGCCAGCGCCTGGCGCGCGCCATCGCGGCCGCCGATTGCCAGGCCGTAGCTCATCACCACCGCATTCATGGCGCCGGCGCTGGCGCCGCTGATGCCTTCGATATCTATGCGCGGATCTTCCAGCAGGCGGTCCAGGGCGCCCCAGGTAAACGCGCCGTGGGAACCGCCGCCTTGCAAGGCCAGCGTAATTGTCTTGTTTTGCATGAAAATTTTCCTGAAGATGTTTGTCTGTCGAAGTGTGTCCTGAGCCCGAATAATCAGAACCGCAGAAAGGAAGCTATTTCGATGCTTGCCCACACCCTCCCACATATTTCACTAATTTACCAATCTTTCGCATAGAGTGTTTTCTTGAAACAAGATTCATGCACTCCTTGCCTGCCGGTCGCCTGACTGGCCGACAATCCATTGTGCACCACAAGGGCACGTATTTTGCTTTTAAGCACTTAGGCATTCATGAAAAAGGCTGGCGCAAGCGTTGCACCAGCCTCGACGGCCACAATGCACTGTTTTCTGCCATCGCCGAACCAAAGTAGAGCGTCGCCGGCTGGCGCAGCCCGATAGTTTTTCTCTCATTTCCGTGCAACCGAATCAATCTCGTGGAGAAACCTCATGAATGCAAAAAACGGATCCGGCGTCCCTGCCCTGAAACAGACGCTAGGCACGATCCAGCTATGGGGCATTGCGGTCGGCCTGGTGATTTCCGGCGAGTACTTTGGCTGGAGCTATGGCTGGGCCTCGGCAGGCACCTTGGGCTTTACGGTAACGGCGCTGTTTATCGCCGCCATGTACACCGCATTCATCTTCAGCTTCACCGAACTGACTACCTCGATCCCGCATGCCGGCGGCCCGTTCGCCTACAGCAAGAAAGCCTTCGGGCCGCTGGGCGGCTACATCGCCGGCGCCGCCACCTTGATCGAATTCGTGTTTGCGCCACCGGCAATCGCCCTGGCCATCGGCGCCTATCTGAATGTCCAGTTTTCCTCGCTCGATCCGAAAACTGCCGCAGTCGGCGCCTACCTGGTGTTCATGACCCTGAACATCGTCGGCGTGCAGATTGCCGCCATGTTTGAGCTCTGCGTGACAGTGCTGGCGATTTTCGAACTGCTGGTGTTCATGGGCGTGGTCTCGCCCGGATTCTCCATCGCCCATTTCGTCAAGGGCGGCTGGTCCGGCCAGGATCATTTCAGCCTGGCCTCGATTCCCGGCATGTTCGCCGCCATCCCCTTCGCCATCTGGTTCTTCCTGGCGATCGAAGGGGTGGCGATGGCGGCCGAGGAAGCCAAGGATCCGCAGCGCTCGATTCCGATCGCCTACATCACCGGCATCATCACGCTGGTGCTGCTGGCGATCGGCGTCATGGTGTTTGCCGGCGGCGCCGGCGACTGGACCAAACTGGCGAATATCAACGACCCGCTGCCGCAAGCCATGAAACTGATTGTCGGCGAACACAGCAACTGGCTGCACATGCTGGTGTGGCTGGGCCTGTTCGGCTTGATCGCGTCCTTCCACGGCATCATCCTCGGTTACTCGCGGCAGATTTTCGCACTGGCGCGGGACGGTTACCTGCCCGGCTATTTCGCCAAGATCCATCCGCGCTTCAACACGCCGCACCGGGCCATCCTGGCCGGCGGCGTGATCGGCATTGCCGCCATCTACAGCGACCAACTGATTACCCTCGGCGGCCAGACCTTGACCGCCAACATTGTCACCATGTCGGTATTCGGCGCCATCACCATGTACATCATTAGCATGCTGAGCCTGTTCCGCCTGCGCCGTAGCGCGCCCGATATGCTGCGGCCGTTCCGTGCGCCGCTGTATCCTTGGTTCCCGGCGTTTGCGCTGGCCGGCGCCTGCGTCTGCATGGCTACCATGATCTATTACAATCTGTTGATCTTCGGTGTTTTCGCCGCCTTCCTGGCCTGCGGCTACGTAGTGTTCCTGATGACCAAGAATAGTCGTAGACTTGCACAAAGCGTCGAACCCAACCCCGCAGCGCAAGGATAACCCCGGCAAATGCATGGAGGATCACATCAGTGAGCGCAATAACCAACCGCAAGCCTCTGTTCAGCCATATCGTCGGCGCCAAAAGCTATCAGTTCCGCGACCTGAAAGACCTGATGGCCAAGGCCACGCCGCCGCGCTCCGGCGACTACCTGGCCGGCCTGGCCGCAGCCAGCGCGGAAGAACGGGTGGCGGCGCAGATGACCTTGGCCGCTGTGCCGCTCACTACTTTCCTCAATGATTTGCTGGTACCGTACGAGCAGGATGAAGTCAGCCGCCTGATTATCGATGACCACGATGTGGCCGCCTTTGCCCGAATCAGGCATTTGACGGTCGGCGATTTCCGTAACTGGCTGCTGAGCGATGCGGTCGATGACACCGCGTTGAGCGCCGTGGCGCCCGGCATCACATCGGAAATGGCGGCAGCAGTCTCCAAGATCATGCGCGTGCAAGACCTGATCCTGGTCGCCAAGAAATGCCGGGTGGTGACCCGCTTCCGCAATACCATCGGCCTGCCCAACAGTCTGTCGACGCGCCTGCAGCCGAACCATCCGACCGACGACGCCAGCGGCATCGCCGCCAGCATCCTCGACGGCCTGCTGTACGGCAGCGGCGACGCGGTGATCGGCATCAATCCGGCCACCGACAATGTGCCGCAAGTGATCAAGATCGTCGCCATGCTCAACGACATCATCGATCGTTACCAGATCCCGACCCAGTCCTGTGTGCTGACCCACGTCACCAGCACCATTGAAGCCATCAACCGCGGCGCGCCGGTGGACCTGGTGTTCCAGTCGATTGCCGGCACCGAGGCGGCCAATCTCAGTTTCGGCATCAACCTGGCGCTGTTGGCGGAAGCGCGCGAAGCCGCACTGTCGCTGGGCCGTGGCACCGTCGGCAACAACGTCATGTACTTTGAAACCGGCCAGGGCAGCGCGTTGTCGGCCAACGCCAATCACGGCATCGACCAGCAGACTTGCGAAGCGCGGGCCTATGCGGTGGCGCGCAAGTTCAAGCCGTTACTGGTGAATTCGGTGGTCGGCTTCATCGGCCCCGAGTATCTGTATGACGGCAAGCAGATTATCCGTGCCGGCCTGGAAGACCACTTTTGCGCCAAGCTGCTCGGCCTGCCGATGGGTTGCGACGTCTGCTACACCAACCATGCGGAAGCCGACCAGAACGACATGGACGTGCTGCTGACCTTGCTCGGCAGCGCCGGCTGCACCTTCGTCATGGGGATTCCCGGTTCGGACGACATCATGCTCAACTATCAGACCACGTCTTTCCATGACGCCTTGTATGTGAGGCGCTTGCTGGGATTAAAACCCGCACCGGAATTCGAGGCGTGGCTGAAGGCGATGAAAATTTTTACGGAAGACGAGCAGGTGAAGCTGGGCGAGACCCTGCCGCCGGCATTTCAACAAGCGCTGCTGCGCCTGTCCTGAGGGAGCTTGCATGAATAAACCGAATCCCACGGTAGTCGATAATCCCTGGCAGGCATTGCGGCAATTCACTGCCGCCCGGATTGCGCTGGGCCGTAGCGGCGTCAGCCTGCCGACTTCGGCACAGCTCGAATTCCAGCTGGCGCATGCCAGGGCGCGCGATGCAGTGCATTTGGCGCTGGATGTCAAGGCACTGACCAGCAGCTTGTGCCAGGCAAATCAGGAATTCGGCTGCGTTGCCGTCTCAAGCGCTGCAGGAAATCGCGATACCTACTTGCAGCGCCCCGATCTCGGGCGGCGACTGGATGCAGCCTCCCGCGCGGTTCTGCTGGAACTGCATCAAAGCCATCAGCCGCCTGCGCCTTACGACCTCGCCATCGTGATTGCCGACGGCTTGTCGGCGCTGGCGATTGAACAGAACGCCCGTCCCTTTCTCGATGCGCTGATGAAAACGCTGGCGCCGGATAACTGGTCGCTGGCGCCAGTCACCATCGTGCGGCAGGGCCGGGTCGCCATCGGCGATGAAATCGGCGAAATATTCGCGGCCAAGATGGTGGCGATATTAATCGGCGAACGTCCCGGCCTGAGCTCGCCAGACAGCATGGGCTTGTACCTGACCTGGGCGCCGCGGGTGGGCTTGACCGACGAAAGCCGCAATTGCATTTCCAATGTGCGGCCGGCCGGATTGTCGTATGAAGAGGCCGCATTCAAACTGCATTACCTGCTGACGCAAGCACGCCAGCGGCAACTGTCCGGCATCCAGCTGAAAGACGAAACCGGCGCAGCCACCGGCCTGGCGCCGCTGCGCGAACGCAATTTCCTGCTGGAAGAACGCTAGACGGCGAATCGATTTCTCAATTCTCCATCAACCGATGCTTCAAGCGCCCGGCAACGGCGCATCCTCCGCAACCAGTTTCTGCCGGCGCAATTCAAGCCAGAAATCGGCGGGAATCGGCGTAGTCGCCAAGGCCAGGTTTTCCGCGATGCGTTCAGGCCGGCTGGCGCCCGGAATCACCGCCGCCACCGCCGGATGCGCCAGCGAGAACTGCAAAGCCACCGCCTTGATATCGACGTTGAAGCGCGTCGCGATAGTCTTCATGTGCCCGACCCGGGCGATCATCTCAGGCGTCGCCTTCTGGTATTCAAAATGGTCGCCGCCAGCCAGGATACCTGAATTATAAGGACCGCCGACGACAATGCCGAGGCCGCGTTCCGTGCAAGCCGGCATCAGCTGTTCCAGTCCGTGCTGATGATCGAGCAAGGTATAGCGGCCAGCCAGCAGGAAACCGTCAGGATCTGCTTGCTGCAAAGTCAGCACACAAGGCTCGACGCGGTTCACGCCCAGCCCCCAGCCTTTGATTACACCCTCTTCGCGCAAACGCGTCAGCGCCTTGGCCGCGCCGTTCATGGCCACGTCGAACACCTCGCGCCAGTTTTCGCCATGAAAATCCTGGGCGATGTCGTGGATCCAGACGTAATCGATGCGGTCTGTTTTCAAGCGCTTGATGCTGTCTTCAATCGAGCGCAAAGTACCATCGGTCGAGTAGTCGTAGACCACCTTGTTCGGCAAACCATATACAAAAAGGCCACCCTTTTCACCCATGTCGCGGGTGCTGGTATCTTCCACTTCATCCAGGATCAGGCGTCCGACCTTGGTGCTCAGCACGTACTCGTCGCGCGGATGGCTGGCCAGCGCTTCGCCCAGGCGCAGTTCGGCCAGGCCGGCGCCGTAGAATGGTGCGGTGTCGTAAAAGCGGATGCCGTTCTGCCAGGCCGCTTCCACTGTGGCCATGGCTTCCTGCTGCGGGATATCGCGAAACATGTTGCCCAAAGGGGCGGTGCCGAATCCTACTTTACCGGGTGATTTGATACGCATGGTGTTTCCTTGGATAGATTAGACAGTCGCTGCTTCAGCGACATTTTCAGGCGTCGTTGTGACGTGAAATTCGGGTAAGACAAATTCGGCGACTTCTGCCATCGACTCGGCCACCGGCCGCCGGTTCTGGCGGAAATGCAAGCCGATGTGGCTGACGCCGGCGCCCTGCATGGCAGCCAGTTCGACATGGCGCCGCATGCCAGGCTCGCAGTGCAGCCTTGCGCCAGCGGCAGTTCAAGGCCGACGCTGAAACCACCGGTGCCGAGCCGGGACCATGCGGTGGCACGACCGTTTCCATGATCAGTCCCAAAGCGGCGCCAGGCCGTCCGGATTCGCCAGGCGTTCGTTGCGTTCCAGGGTGGCGATCTGCGCCATCTCATCTGCCGACAGGACGATATCGCGCACCTGCAGGTTACTGTCCAGGTTGGCGCGCTTGGTAGAGGAAGGAATCACCGCGAAGCCTTGCTGCAGCGACCATGCCAGGGCGACCTGGGCCGGGTTGACTTGATGTTGCTCGGCGATGCGCGCGATTACCGGATCCTGCATGACCTTGCCGTACGCCAGCGGCATGTAGGCTGTGATATGGATGCCTTGGCTGCGGGCAAATTCCACCACCTTGCGGTTTTGCAGGAATGGATGGATTTCCACCTGCTGGGTAGCGATCTCGGCCGCGCCTACAGTGCTGATCGCTTGCTGCAACTGAGCGTTGGTGAAATTGGACACGCCGATCTGTCTGGTCAGCCCGGCCGCCTTGGCTTCCGCCAGGGCCGCCATGTACTCGGCAACCGGGATCGTATCTTGCGGCGACGGCCAATGGATCAGCGTCAAATCCAGTTGCTCCAGCCTCAGCTTGCGCAGGCTTTCCTTCAGGCTCGGAATCAGCTTGTCGTGCGCCAGATTCTCGATCCAGATCTTGGTGGTAATGAACAGTTCCTCACGCGCTACGCCGCTCTCGGCCATCGCCTGCCCGACTTCGGCCTCGTTGCCATAGATTTGCGCGGTATCGATATGGCGGTAGCCGGCCTCGATGCCGCTGCGCACGGAATCGATCACCACTTGCCCTTGAAGGCGGATGGTGCCGAGGCCGATCGCGGGAATGCTTTGAATAGTTGTAGTCATGGGATGCCTTTGAATGAATTGGGAAATGCCGATGGCGTTGCCAGGCGACTACTGCGCCCGCTCACCAGAACCCGTACTGTGCGCGCATTCTTTGTTGCGAAAAATACCCCGTGGGACAAATGATATTTGACCAGATTGCAACAATTAAGCACTTGAAATTGTGACCCACGGAAACAGTGGGCAGTCTGGCAAGTTGTTGCTAATCCGACGCTCTTACAATTTCCGTCTATCAATTCGATATGATTCTCATTTATAATTCCGTCGCCAATTAACAATAAATGAGAATCGATTACACAATCAGTCTCATTTGCAACTCAACGCCAACTAGCCAGCAAAACGGGTTCGCCTGCCGTATTAGCCAGCCAAAAATCTGCTCGTTCGCATCAGCCAACCTGCACAACCTTTTTTGCCAACTATAAAATGAACCGCCTGAATCCGATTGCCACTGCCCTGGTCGCAGTATTTGCCAGTCCTTTGCCGTTGTACGCCCAACAGGCCGCCACCCCGAAAACAGACGCCAGCCCCGCCGTGCTGCAAGAAGTTGTGGTTGAAGGCAGCCGTGGCGATTTCAACGCCAACGGCACTTCCCTCACCAAATTGCCGGCCGACCTGCACGACGTGCCGCAATCGGTGGTGGTGGTAAACAAGGCATTGATGCAATCGCAAGGCGCGTCTTCACTGGCCGATGCGCTGCGGAATGTCGCCGGCATCACGCTGGGTGGCGCCGAAGGCGGCCAGATCGGCAACAACATCAACCTGAACGGCTTTTCGGCACGTACCGACATCTATCTGGATGGCTTCCGCGACCGCGGCCAGTACTATCGCGACACCTTCGCCATCGATGAAGTCGAAGTGCTGATGGGGCCGTCGTCCATGCTGTTCGGCCGCGGCTCCACTGGCGGCGTGATCAATCAGGTGACCAAGAAAGCCAATCTGCATGCATCGACGGAAGTGTCGGCATCGGCCACCACCAACGGCCTGGTGCGTACTACCGCGGACTACAACCATCCTTTGTCGGACACTTCGGCGCTGCGACTGTCAGCCATGGCGCAAAGCGGCAAGGCCACCACGCGCGACCAGACCGACGTCCAGGATTTCGGCCTGGCCGGCTCCTACGTATTCGGCATCGGCACCCCGACTGAAATCACCTTGTCGGCGCTGATCCAGCATAATCACGACATGCCTGATTATGGCTTGCCGCCGCTCAGCGGCCATCCAGCCAATGTCGGCCGCGATACCGCCTACGGCCTCAACAGTGACCACACCAACCAGGACGTGGCTTCGCTCAATACCACTATTCGTCACAAGATCACGCCGGATATCGTGCTGCGCAACCAGACCCAGTTCAACTATGTGCACACCAGCGCGGTAGAGACCGCGCCGAACACCATCGGCACGGTTTCTGCCGCCGGCTTCACGCCATTGCCAACCTCGGCAGTCAGCACGCTGCCTCTGAGCAGCCTGTATGTGCGCGGCCAGAGCCATGACCGCGACATTCGCGATTATTCGATTTTCAACCAGACCGAACTGTCGGCCAAACTCAGCACCGGCAGCATCAAACATGAGCTGCTGGCGGGCTTCGAAGTCGGCCATGACGGCTATGATAACCAGGGCTATTACCGTAACGGCAGCTGCAACGGCGTGGCCTTGAATGCGCCATCCACGGTAGCTGGCTACAACGCCTGCGTGCCGTTGCTCAATCCTAGCTACAACACGGCCGGCAGCAATGTCGTCAGCCAGGCCGGCAACCGCGCCGGCGGTTCCGCCAACACGGTCGCCGCCTACATCAACGATACCGCGACGCTGACACCGGAATTCAAACTGGTCGGCGGCCTGCGCTTCGATCGTTACATCGCCAGCATCACCAACTCGCTGAATGCGACCAATGCACCGGCGGCCGCCAAGAACACCGCACTGCCTTCAGCCCAGCAAACCGTCAACTTCACCAGCGTGCGCCTGGGCAGCGTCTGGCAGCCAAGTGCGGAGCAGTCTTACTACCTGTCTTACGGCACCTCGTTCAACCCCTCGCTGGAACAACTGACCGGCACCACCGGCCAACAAAACCTCGACCCGGAAAAGAACCGCTCCTATGAACTGGGCGGCAAATGGGATGCGCTTAACGACAAGCTGTCTCTTAACGCCGCCATCTTCCAGATCAAGAAGGAAAACGCACGCAGCCAAATCAGCACCGGCATCTATGTACTGGACGGCACGGTAAGAGTCAATGGCGCGCGCGCCGGCGCCACCGGCCATATCACCAAGGACTGGCAGGTCGCGCTCGGCTATACCTATCTGGACGCTCAGGTAATCCAGTCGTCCACTCTCGACGCCACATTAGGCAAGACTCCGGTCAACACGCCGAAAAACACGCTGACCAGCTGGACCACTTACAAGGTGGCGCCGCACTGGGAAGTCGGCGGCGGCGCCAGCTACATGTCGGCACGCTACGCCAACCCGACCAATACCGTACAGGCTGGTGGCTATACGCGCTGGGATGCAACGGTGGCGTATACGCAACCGAAATACGATATCCGCCTGAATCTGTTCAACCTGGCCAACAAGATGTATTACGATGCGTTGATCCAGTCCGACGGCGGCCGTTCTGTGCCAGGCACGGGCCGTACCGCAATGCTGTCGCTCAACTATCGTATGTAATTAGAGGCAGGTTCATGCTGATTGCCATTCCCAAAGTACTCGATGCGGCGCAGCTCAACGCGCTGCGCCAGTTGCTCGACCAGGCCGGACCGGCCTGGGTAGACGGCCGCGTCACGGCCGGCTACCAGGGAGCGGCAGTCAAGTTCAACCAGCAGATCGATGAGCGTTCGGCAGTGGCGCTACAGTGCCAGCAAATCGTTCTGGAGGCGCTGGAACGCCACCCGCGCTTCATCAGCGCGGCGCTGCCCAATACGCTCTATCCGCCGATGTTCAACCGCTACGGCGAGGGCATGAACTTTGGCGCCCACGTCGACGGCAGCGTGCGGATCCATCCGCATAGCGGCCGCAAGCTGCGCACCGACATCTCCGCCACTTTGTTCTTGTCCGAGTCGTCATCGTATGACGGCGGCGAACTGCAGATCGAAGACAGCTACGGCACGCATTCGGTGAAACTGGAAGCCGGCGACATGGTGATTTATCCCGCCACCAGCCTGCACCAGGTGACCCCGATCACGCGCGGTACCCGCACCGCGTGTTTTTTCTGGGTGCAAAGCCTGGTGCGCGACGATGGCCAGCGCAGCACGCTGTTCGATATGGATAACGCTATCCAGAAACTCAATCAGACCAACGCCGACGAAACAGCGCGGCGCAGCCTGATCGGCTGCTATCACAACCTGATGCGGCAATGGAGCGAGACCTGAAGCGGGCTTTCCCCCGATTTTATCTGATTGCGTACCCGCCTCGACCTGATGCGCATCGGGCGCTAGTGTTACACTGATTAGCCAGCCGTAAATCCCTGTTCTGTGGAGTTTATGGCGGCATCGTTGAAACAACGCTTCCGGACTATTGACGATTCGCAGCGAATGCACGTTTGCCAGGAAGAGTTGTAGCGATGCCTTCAGAATCCCCCGAGTGCCTCAGCGAGGCGCTGCAGCTACTCATGACCGGCGACCTGGCAGAACACGGCTGGTCGCAGCAAAACATTTTCCTGCCTGCCGAGCTGACTGTGGAACTGGCCGAGGAATGCCGCGCGCTGGAGCTCAGCGGCGCATTGAATCACGCCGCTGTAGGTCGCGGCGCGGCGCAGGCAGTGCGTGCAGAGATCCGCGGCGACCAGATTCTTTGGCTTAAGGCGGGACAATCTTCCGCATGCGACCGCTATCTGCAGATCATGGAAACCTTGCGCTTGATATTGAACCGCAAGCTGTTTCTGGGACTGGACGAGTATGAAAGCCATTTCGCCTTTTACACGCCTGGCTCCTTTTATCAAACCCATCTGGATCGCTTTCGCGATGACGACAGCCGTACGGTATCGGTGGTCATCTATCTCAATCCCGACTGGCTGCCGGAACAAGGCGGAGCCTTGCGGCTGCACCCCGAGGGCCAGCCCGCACAAGATATTTCCCCCATCGGCAGCAGGCTGGTGCTATTCCTGTCTGCCGACATGCTGCACGAAGTGCTGCCCGCGACACGCGACCGGCTGTCGCTTGCCGGATGGTTCAGGCGGCGACCCAGCCTGCCTGGTTAGCCGGTGCGTGATTCGCAAAAGCGAATCCGGTTACCGAAAGGATCTGCGATCTCCATATTCCGGCCCCAAGGCAGATCTTCAACGCCCGGCTTTGCATAAGCGTAGTTCTTGGCAAGCAGCTCGCGCTGCAAGGCATCTATATCCACTACCGGCACAAAGATCGTCGAGCCAGGCGTTGCATCACCATGATGTTCGCTCAGATGAATGGTCAGACCGGAACGTTTTATCTGTGCGTACAGTGGAAAATTCTCTTCAAAACGATGTTCCCATTCAAGGGTAAAACCCAAAAAGTCCAGATAAAACTCTTTGGCCTTGGCTTCGGAAAAAATGCGGATGATGGGGATGGCGCCGGATATTTGCATGAATTGATTGCTCCTTGTTGCGGTTGGTCTGATATGAGCAGACAAGTAACGAATGGATGCCGGCCATCAAATTTATTCTAAGAGGCTGTTGCAAAATTAACCTGGCGTTGTTGCACCTCCTAGCCGTACTACTCGTACTGTCTTCGTCGGCGCGCCTAGCCATCTTAATTTTGCAACAGCCTCTAATGCAGACCGAAAAGCCAGCTGGCAGTGTGCGCATCATCAAACCGCAACACCGATTCCTCGCCAAAACGGTAAATTGTCTCGCCCTCTTTTTTCTTCAACAAGCTCAGCTTCAACGCAACGACGCCTTTTAGCGAAGCCGTCCTTGGTATCAGACGAAGCGTGAGCTGATGACTACTAAATATCTCCGTCTCGCCTTCAGGCATTTGTACATATCCTAACGCAACCAGCTGACGGCCAAAGCGTATGGTTTCAACCGGCTCCAGAGCCAAAGTAACTTCGATAATATCCTTGAGATAGCGCTCTGGCCGAAAGCGGGCAGCGTTATATTGCTTACGGGTGATACCGTCCTGGCCGGCAGCCAGTCCGGGCCGGCTTCTCTTCAAAAAGTGCTGGTCGTATTCCATGATGCTGACTGTGAAGGATGCCCGCGCAGCGTCGGAGTCGTCAAGATCGACATAGCGGAACCAGGGTATTTCCTCGCCGTTGAGTTGGCGCCTGACCAGATCAGGACAGCTGATATCGCCGGACGCTTGCAGGAGAGCGCGTGCCTCCTCTAGCTCGCCCGGATGGTCGACGCCGAGGCAGACGCCTGCATCGCCGATGAGATTCCCATTGGCCGACGCTTGCGACGGCCCGAAGATTTCGACATAGGTCTGCTCGCCGTCAATATAAAGCCCGCTCCAGCCGGCGCCATCCTCAATCACGACATGGCCGGCCTCAAACGCCGCAAATTCATTCTTCATGAAAGCCGATTGCGCGATAGCCGAGCTGGTTTGCTCGTCGACGTAAATGATGACGTGATTCAGATGTACCAAGGGAGGACTCACAATCGGCGGCTTAGGGCTTAGCATTGATTTTGGCTCAGGACGCGCTCGAATGCGAAACTGGCCCGGGACTTTACAAAACCCGATGCTTCATAGAAAAGATGCGCATCTTCACGATGTGTGCCCGAGCGCAGCCGCAGCCTGGCATATCCCCGTGCGGCAGCCCAGGCATCCGCCTGGTCTAGCAGCAGCTTGCCAATGCCGCGCCGTTGATACTTGGCATGCACTACCAGGGCGGCGACTTCCGCATAGCCGTCGCTAGCGATCAGGCGTACTCCGTGAACCTGGCAAAGCCCGACTGCGCGGCCATCGGCTTCGGCCAGAAATATACTGTTGTCGGGCCATGCCGAAAGCGCTTCAAAACGCAGGCGGATCTGATCAGCATCTCCTGGATAACCCAGATGCGGAAGCAATTCAGCGACAGCAGTAGCATCGCCGCAATGCATGGTTCGAACCGAAATAGCCATATACACCGGCCTGTTATGATTTAAGAAACAGCAATTTAGCATACATGTCTGTCGCCTAACATCCCGGCTTCCAACGAGATGTCTAAGTGTGGTCCGGTCGTCTATACTGGTTGAACGACCTGCATGATATTTGCCCGATCCGGCTAACAGCCCTCTCCTGCAAATCCGGGTCATCCTCGACAAGGAAGGAGGCACAAAATGCCCTGGAATTTCGCCTGGTTCGGATTGGTTGCGCTGATTTTCGTGGCGCTCATCTTGTTAAATGCGTCTATCTATATTTTCCGTGAATATGAGCGCGGCGTGCTCTTCACCCTGGGCCGCTTTTCCGGCGTCAAGGGGCCGGGGCTGGTGCTGCTGATTCCCGCAATCCAACAGCTGGTCAGAGTCGACCTGCGTACCGTGGTGCTGGAAGTGCCGACACAAGATGTGATCTCGCGCGACAACGTCTCGGTCAGGGTTAATGCGGTGGTGTATTTCCGCGTGGTCGATCCGCGCAAAGCGATCGTGGAAGTCGCCAATTTCTTCAACGCGACCAGCCAGTTGTCGCAAACGATGTTGCGCTCGGTGCTTGGCAAGCACCAGCTGGACGATATGCTGGCCGAGCGCGAAAGGCTGAATCTGGATATCCAGCTGGCGCTTGATGCACAAACCGATTCCTGGGGCATCAAGGTGTCCAACGTCGAAATCAAACAGGTTGATCTGACAGAGTCGATGATACGCGCCATTGCCCGGCAAGCCGAGGCCGAACGCGAACGGCGCGCCAAGGTGATCCATGCCGAAGGCGAGTTGCAGGCATCGGAAAAACTCTACCAGGCCGCCCATGTCCTGGCGCAGGAACCGCAGGCCATCCTGCTGCGCTACCTGGAAACGCTGACGGTGATCGGGGCCGATAAAAATACCACGGTGGTATTTCCATTGCCGATGGATCTGCTGTCCAATTTTTTGGGGGACAAAAGAAAAACGCCTTAGCGATGATTTGGCGCTGACGACAGGCAGGCGAATGATGAAAACGGTGGCCGCAAAATCGATTTTGCGGCCTGCCATATAATCACCGGATCGCCACCAACACGTCCGGCCATGAACCCGATTACCCTGAATACCCTGGCAACTTTTCCCTTACAGCTGGAAGCGCACTACGGCGCCATTCCGAGCGCTTTCACGCATTGGAAACCGCGCTCCTGGGAAGGCGTGCCGAGCGAACCGTTCAACGCCATCGAACAGATCTGCCATGTACGCGATATCGAGATCGACGGCTATCATCTGCGGTTCCGGCGCACTCTCGATGAAGACAACCCGCTGCTGGTATCGATCGATAGCGAGATTCTTGCGAGCGAGCGCAATTATGCCGAATCCGATCCACGTGAAATCTTCCTGTCGTTCCGTGCGGCCCGCGCCGAGACGGTGGCCCTGATCTCCAGCCTGCAGGCCGAGCAATTGGATCGCCACGCAGAATTTGAGGGCTACGGCCGGTTGACCTTGCGCAGCCTGGTGCATTATCTGTGCAGCCACGACCAGCAGCATCTGGCTGGTTTGCAGTGGCTGCTGGGGAAGATAGAGGCCGAACGCCGCTAGCGCATGCTACGGCGTGATTATTCCGCAGGAATCAAGTTAGCGCCAATATGGCTTCAGCAAAATCCTGCGGCGCCTCCTGCGGCAGATTATGCCCCACCAGCGGGATAACGCGGCGCTGGTACGGGCCGCTAAAAAAAACCGCATGCCGCTCCGATCCTCCAATCAGGCTGACGCCGTCGCCACCTCCATCCAGCACAATGGCTGGCACGCTGATCCTTGGCTGTGCGGCGAGCAAAAATTCCGTGCTCTCGACCTCAGGATCACCCGCCATCAGCCCGAAACGATGGCGATAGGAATGAATCACCACGTCGACAAAATCGGGGTTATCGAAGGCATCCGCACTGCGCCGGTAAGTCGCCTCATCGAACTGCCAATTCGGCGACCACAACCGCCATAGCAGTTTGCAAAATTCATAACGATGCTGCTGCAACCCTGCCCGGCCGCGCTCGCCGTGGAAATAATATTGGTACCAGTAGCGCAATTCATTCTCCGGCGACTGTGGTTTTGCCGAACCGGGAATATCCTGGATGTTATAGCCACCCACCGAGACCAGGCCGCGCACCCGCTGCGGCCACAAGGCGGCGGCAATGCAAGCCGCGCGGCCGCCCCAGTCATAGCCGGCCAGCACTGCTTCTGGAATCGCCAAGGCATCCATCAGCGCCAGCAGGTCGTGGGCAAGCACCGCTTGCTGGCCGGAACGCGGCGTCTGCGCCGATAAAAAACGGGTCGGGCCGTAACCGCGCAAATAGGGCGTAATAACCCGACAGCCTGCCGCCACCAGCACAGGAATCACCTCGTCATAAGCATGGATATCGTAAGGAAAGCCGTGCAGCAGAAATACCGCGAGATCGCCAGGGTCGCCGCGCTCGTCATAGGTCACATTCAACACACCCGCCTCGATCTGTTTTAACACGTCAACTCCTTGTTAATTTCTGTGCACATAAATATTTAGTCGCTGTCTTCTAATCTTTTTATTGATGTTGCAACGCGATGCGTGGGTTAATAAAACGAGAATAAAAGAACGATCGTTCACTTATAAATTATTTCATTGGATTGGCTGCAACGTTATATCCGTTTTCTGACGCCCTGCCAAATACCGATCGATCACAATCATCCGCTTTTCTGAAACCTGCAGCCCCAAGTATCGCAACAACCGTCATCTTGCAGCTTGATTTTTAGCTTCAAAAAGCTGCCAATCCAGCACTTACTTTGTGCACAAAATAATCAATAATGTTTAGGAGATCATCGCATGCGCATCACGTCTTTGTTATCCCTGCCCGGCATTGTCTTGACGCTAGGCTTGAGCCTGGCGTCAACTGCCGCCAACGCCGAGCTGTGCCGCAGCGCCACCGCGGCTGAAGCGGCAAGCTATTCCACTCCCATGCAATGGCCCGGCATCGTCTCGCCGATAGACGGCACTTGCTGGATCCCTGCCATGACCATCACCAGTTTCGACGGCACCAAGCTGGCGGCCAACCTGTTCCTGCCAAAGCGCAGTAGCAGCGACCAGAAATTCCCGGCGATTGTCATGATCGCCAGCTGGGCCGCTCCGGGCCGCGTCGAATATGTCGGCCAGCAGCAAAAACTGGCGCAAGACGGCTACGTGGTGGTCAGCTATACCGCGCGCGGCTTCTATCTGTCGGAAGGCTTGGTGGATGTGGCGGCGCCGGAAGACGTGCGCGACGTTTCATCGGTGCTCGACTGGCTGCAAGCGAACGCTCCTATCGATATCAACAATGTCGCTGCCAGCGGCATTTCCTATGGCGCCGGGCTGTCGCTGATCGCACTGGGCCAAGATCCGCGCTTCAAGACCGCCGTTGCACTCTCCGGCTGGGCCACGCTGGCGGACCAGCTTTACACCGCCGGCTCGCCCAACCTGACTTGGGCTACCATCCTTGGCCTGGCCGGCAGCATCACCGGCAGGCCTGCACCCGAGGTGAATCAAAACATCCTGGCCCTGCTGGATCCGAATACCAGCGCGGCAAGAATCGCCGATATCACTGCCTGGGCAAAACCACGCTCGCCATCTACTTACATCGCCGCCATCAACCAGCGCAATGCGCCGGTATTCTTCAGCAAGAACTTCCAGGACGACATGTTCACGCCGAATTCTTCGCTAGCGATGTTCAGTGCGCTGACCGGGCCGAAGAAGATGCTGCTGAACGCCGGCATCCATGCGTCCGCAGAAATCCCCGGCGCCCTGCTGGGCCTCCCGAACTACCCTTACGACCAGGCGCATCGCTGGTTTAACCGCTGGTTGAAGGGCGAGAAAAACGGCGTCGACACCGAACCCAAGGTGACCATGCAAATCAAATTCACCAACCGTCACGAATCGTTCTCCAACTGGCCGGCCACTGAACTCAGCAACCAGACTTATTACCTCGGCCCGCGCGGCGCGGTGCGCTTCGACCTGAGCTGCTTTTGCGGCAAAGGCGACAAAGGAACCATCTCCAGCGCGCTCAACAAGACCACCGATTCCGACCTGGTCCAGAACTTCTTTGACACCACCGCCACCAGCGGCCTGATCCCTATCCTGTCCACCCTCGGCGAAACGGTCGACATTCCCGTAATCAATTCGCTGCTGACTGTCAGCCTCGCCGTCGGCGTGCGCTATGAGGCGCCGATGCTATCTGCCACGCAAAAGATCCGCGGCATTCCAAAGCTGAATCTGCGCGTCACGCCGTCACAGGCACGGGCGCAAGTGGTCGCCTACCTCTATGACGTCGACGCCATCGGCACCGGCATCCTGATCACCCACGGCGCCACCACCTTGCATTGGGCAGCGCCAGGCCAGACCATCGATTTCCCGATCGAGTTCTCGGCCACTGCTTATGATGTGCCGGCTGGCCATCACATCGGCGTGGTGCTGGATACCACTGACAGCTTGTATGCCTCGCCGGTGAACCCGGGCGAACGTTTCGGCGTGCGCTTCGAGTTCAATCCGAACCAGCAATCGACGCTGGTCCTGCCAACCTTGTAGTGCATTCCCGGCAACTTGCTCGCCCCTCCCGTGAGCAAGTTGCCGAATCGCTATCGATAAATAATTGTTTCTATATAGAAATATTTGTACTATAAATAGAGACGACACCGAAACAGAGCATTGACCTGGGCTTGGCAAACAAAACGGCAATCGGGAGAATCGCCATGAAAAAAGCACTGCAACACTACTCTTTCATCATTGCTTCTTTTGTCTTCGGCTTGCCTATCGGCTTGCTAGGCTGTCTGGGCTATTGCAACAGCGCTTTTGCCGGAACCGCGACGGCCACCATGACCAACATCGTCACCATCAGCAACGACTGCAGCATCTCCACCATCGGCTTTACCACTACCTACGATCCGATCGTCGCCAACGCCACCACCAACCAGGATGTGACCGCCAGCGTCACCACCACTTGTACGCCCGGCGCAGCGCCCGTGATCACGCTGGGACAAGGCGCCAATCCCGGCACCGGCTCGACCGATGCCGCGCCGGTACGGCGCCTGTCGAGCGGCGGCGGCACGCCAACCTATCTCAATTACGCGCTGTTCTCGGATACCGGCCGTAGCACGACCTGGGGCAACACTGCGCCAACCGCACCCAGCAGCACCACCGCCACCGGCGCCGCGACGCCCGTCACCATCTATGCGCGGGTCCCCGCCGGACAGTCCGGGGTCGCCACGACTTTTACCGATACGGTGGTCGCCACCGTGACCTTTTAGGGCTTCTGCATTCGCCGCCATTTGGTGTATCCTGCCGATATGAACAGCGAAACCGACATCCAACTGAGCGGGCCATTCAACGTCACCGACGCTGCTGGCCGCAAGCACGACATCAAAGCAATCCGCATCTTCGACGAAGGCTACGGGATCATCGACGTCTATGTCGATTTCGCCGCGGCGATAGGCAAGGAACGCCTGTATGAAGACAAGGTGCTGATTGGACAAATTCTTACCAGGCTGCGCCAGATCGGTTATGCCGGCCCCGACTTCGGCCACGGCGATCTTGGTTTACAAGACGACAAGCTGATCGTGCTGGAAGCACCTGAAGAGTTCAATCCCTTCGCGGCAAGCAAAGGCTGGAAGAACCTGGCGGAAGAATTCGCCGACGATGCCGGAGTTGCGGAAGACGATTGGGCCGATGAGACTATCGGCGGCCAGGCAGCATCAAACTCAAAGCTGGATGGGCTCAAGAATAAATTCAAAGCTTAATGCCAGGATCTGTTGAGATCGCATCCGGCAACCATTCTCATAACGTCGATCGGTTAGTGCCTTGGCGTAACGCCATGCCGGCTGCAAGGAGAAATCGGATGATCTACAAAGGTAGTTGCCACTGCGGAAAAATTGCATTTGAAGTCGACGGCGAACTCAGCAGCGCGATGGCCTGCAATTGCTCGATCTGCTCGCGCAAGGGTTCGCTGCTGTGGTTCGTCCCGCGCCAGAAACTGCAGCTGCTGACGCCCGAAGAAAACGCCGCCAGCTACACCTTCAACAAGCACGTCATCAAACACCGCTTCTGTCCGAGTTGCGGCATGCATCCCTATGGCGAAGGCAGCGATGCGGCCGGCAATGCGATGGCCGCAATCAATATCCGCTGCCTGGAAGGGGTCGACCTCGCGGCGATTCCCGTCACCCATTTCGACGGCCGTTCGCACTGACTTCGGCACAAACTTAAAAGCCGGCCGCCGGCGCCAGCATCTTGTCCTGCGCTTGCGGCGCCAGCGGCTTCTGTTTCATCCAGTCCGCCAGCAATTGATCGTACCCTGCTGCATAACCGGTATATTTTCGACTGCCATCGGCCATGACTGAAAAAGCGCGGATGCCGTGATCGGATTTTGGAAAGACCGCAATCGCGATATCTTTACCGCTACTGCGGAAGGCGTCCAGACGCGCGATAGTCGGCGCGCTGGGCGCGACCGAATCGTCTTGCGCGAACACCCAAAGCTGCGGAATGGCAAGATGCGCCAGCACTGCCAGCGAATCGTAATGCCAGATCACCTGCGGACTCTCGTTGCGTGCCCGCGTCACTTCGCCACGCAACAATTCGCCACTGTATTGACCATCGATTTTAGCCAGCCAAGGCTGGCCTTCATACTTGCGTACGGCTTTCAGCAATTGGGGCATGCCGCGATAGAAATTGGACGCGGCGACGTTGCCGGCCAGATCAGTCAGTGTACGCGCTTTAGCGATGACGTCTTCATCGTAGCCCAGTCCGCGCAACTGGTAATCAACCTGCCATTGATCCTGCTCGATCGGCGTACCTATCACACCGTAGCCGACCACCAGAAAGTCAACCGCCACCTTGGTGGCGGCCAGCGGCGCAACCCAGCCGCCTTGGCTGAAACCGGCAACGCCAATCCGTCCGACACGGCCGGCGCCGAGCTTGCGCGCCTCACCTACGGCGGCCGCAACATCATTTGCCAGCACCTCGAAATCCTGGGTATAGACGCCGCCCGAGGCGCCGGTGCCGCGTTTGTCGAATACGAATGCGGCAACACCTTGGCTCGCCATCAGAAACGCACGATTGCTCGAATCGACGGCGGCCGTGGATTCAGAACCGTGCGCCAGGACGAACAACGGCGGCTTGTCAGCAACAGCAATCGACCCAATCGGCTCAATCAGCTCGCCATTCAACTCGACCGCACCAGACATGAAGCGTGTACGTGTAATCTGCAACGGCACACGCGACCATGATTGCGCAGCATCGCCGGTAAACTGGAAGGTGACCGAACCGGCCTGGCATCCTGCATAAGTCAGGCGTCCGGCCAGCTTGGCCGGATTGTCCGCGTCGACGGCAGCGTCCAAGGTTGTCTCGTCAAGCAGCTCGAAGATACCGCCGCGGCCATTGAAATTGGTCGCCAATAGCGTTTTCGGATATCCCGGCCGCAGAGTCAGCGTGATGACCTCGCCCGCCGGTGAGCGGTAGGCGCCGACAAGACAGGCAGGCGCCACCGCTTGTGCTGTTTGGGCAGAGGCCGTCGCTGACAACCATGCAAGTGCAATGGCGGAGCAGCGGAGAATGGCTGGGATTCGGGCTTTGGTCGAATGCATCTGAATTCCTTGGCATGAAAGGTAAATCCTAACGCATGACATTGCTATATAGCAATCCGTTTATGTCTGTCGGGCCGGCTGTCGGTGAAACGCTGCGAAGTGGTCGGGCCGCGTCAGGCCGGAAGCGCTAACACAACTCATCGATCAAACTGCTCGCCAATGCGCTGACATCCGCTTCCGCCGCCGCAATCGATGCGTTCAGGCGCTGGTCGCCAAAAAAAACTTTCCGATGACCGCATCGCCCCAGTGTGCAGCCCGTTGCTGAAAGTGAAAAAGCCCTAGGACCTGCTCAAGCAAAACCTGCTTCATTGCGAATGGCAAAGCACGCTGCGCAAGCCATCAACCTGGCGCACATGGGCGCAGCGCGCCGCTTTCGTCGAACTGGATTGCCGCGCCGGCACGGTGTTTTCGGATGAAAGCCATGCCATCTCCGCTGCGATTGCGGGACAAGGCGTGGCTTTATTAAGCACCTCCCTGATCGAGCCGGAATTGCGCAGCGGCGTGTTGCTGCAACCGTTCGGCCCGGTACTCAACACCTATGCCTTCTACCTGGTGTATCCGGAAACCAGGGAAGCCGATCCTCACGTACAAGATGCATGCGCCTGGATTCATGCCCAGGCCCAAGCTTCATTGCTGCTGTTTTAGCTGTTTCCCGCAGCTGCCTCCAGCTCCCTCGTTCCCCTCGAACGAAACTCCGTGGCGTAGTAAAACAGCGCAAGGACGGGTAGCGCAAAGCCAACCCGGGATGTCAGTTCCCAGCCTCCTTGGGCGTAGGCCCAGCCGCCGACCGCAGAGCCGATAGCGCCGCCGGCAAAAAAGGTGGTCATGTAAAGGCCGTTCAGGCGTGCGCGGAATTCCGCGCCGTGCATGAAGATCGCGCGCTGGCCGATCGTCATATTGGCGGCGACGCCGAAATCCAGCAAGATCGCTGCAGCTACCAGCAATCCCAGGGATAGCTCCGAGCCTTGATGGCCGATGTGCGTCATCAGGAAAGCCACAGCCACCGCCAGCATCGCCAGGCCGGTGGCCGGGCGGCTCCAGCCATGGTCGGCGACCCTGCCGGCGATCGGTGCAGCGATAGCGCCGGCGACGCCCGCCAGCGCAAACAAGGCGATCCCGCCTTGCGACAGATGAAAGGCCGGCCCTGCCAGTAGTAGCGGCGTAGTGGTCCAGAACAGGCTGAATGCGGCAAACAGGAAGGCATGATAAAGCGCGCGCCGGCGAAGCACCGGCGTACGCAGCACCAACTGCCACATCGACGCCAGCAAGGCGCCATAAGGCAGCTTCGCTTGCGGTACGCGCTGTGGCAACGCGCGTCGCAGGAGGAGCGCCAGCAGCACCATCAAGCCGGCGGACAGGAAAAACACGGCATGCCACGAGGATATTTGCGTGATAAAACTGGATGCAGGCCGCGCCAGCATGATGCCCAGCATCAGCCCGCTCATGACATTACCCACCATCCGTCCGCGCACCGCTTCCGGCGCCATGTGCGACGCGTACGGCACCAGCACCTGTACCGCCACCGAACCAAGGCCGATGAACAAGGCGGCGATCAGGAACTGCGCCGGATGAGACGCCAGCCCTGCTCCCAGCAAAGCCAGCGTGGCAAGCCCGATCAACACCAGCACCAGCTTGCGGTTCTCGAAAAGATCGCCGAGCGGGGTAATCAGCAGCAATCCGGCGCCATAGCCGACCTGCGTCAAGGTCACGATCAACCCTGCGGCTGACGGCGGCAAGCCGAGTGCAGCGCCGATCAGGCCAGCCAGCGGCTGGGCGTAATAGATATTGGCGGCGATCAAGCCGCAGGCCGTGGCCAGCAGCAAGGTTATCCACGGCGAAACCGTCGCTTCGCCGGCAGGCGCATTGGTGGTGCTCGCAGTTAAATTCATATTACTCCCCTTATAATGGAAATGATCATTTCCTAAATAGACAAAAAATCCTGATTAGTTACGTATCTCAGATTGACCGTGAAAAGCGGTCATTTGCTGATAAAGCGTCATCCCCGCGAACGCGGGGATCCAACTTAAGTACTTGATTCAACATGGATTCCCGTGTTCGCGGGAATGACTCGGAAGATAGTTTTGTGCTAAAAATATGGCATCTGAGATAGGTAACTAATCAGGAAAAAAATTACACCAAAACCCTCATCGCCGCCTCGACCACCGCCAGCATTTCCTTGCGCGTCTTGCCGGTCTTGCCAACCACACGCAGCCCCTGCAGCAGACATAACAGCAGCCGGGCGGTGCCCGCACTATCGATATGCAACGCAATCGAGCCATCGTCTTTACCTTGCCGTATCAGCCCGGTCATCAAGGCTTCACGGCCTTGAAATGCAGCAGTGGCGCGAGCGCCGATCTCCACATCATGCGCCGCCAGCTCTACCGCCGTACTGACGACCAGACAGCCCTCCTTGCCTCTGCTGCCGTGCGACAGTTCGGCGTAGAACATGAGCGCCGCCTGTATCTTGTCGCGTCCCGAATGCGCCGTCGCCAGCACCCGGTCCAACTGGACGCTGCGTTGCGAAGACTGGCGATCCAGCACCGCCAGGAAAACTGCGCGCTTGTCCTTGAAAGCCTTGTAGATGCTCCCCACCGTCAATTGCATGCCTTCGGCCAGATCATTGATCGAGGTGCCATGGAAACCACGGCTACAGAACACAGGGATCGCTTTGTCCAGCGTCTCGTCCATGTCGAACTCGCGCGGACGCCCACGCATCGTTGACAATCTGACAGGCGATAAAGAGTCTGCGGCTTTCATGCGTTGATTATGGAAGCATTCGTTTCCATAATCAAGATTTTTTTGCACATGCCAGCACCACTCAACGCGCCGGCACGCTTTCACCCGGCGCCAAAGACCGGTGCCCGTAGCTGACGACGCGCGTCATCTGCCATTTGCCATCCTGGAGTTCCCAGATCATCAGGAACTTGGCGATGCCTTCACATTTGCCGCTGTCGACCTGGCAGAAACGATGCTCACCCTCTTCGATCGCACCGTAATCCTTGATCGGATAGACCTTGAGGGAAGTCGGCAGCAATTCGCGCCGCACTTTGCCGCAAATGTATTTGCGAGTATTTGCCACCACGGCATCGCGGTCCCAGGTCACGCCGCCGTGGTCATGATAGAACTCCACCTTGGGAATGAAATAGCTGCTGAAAGCCTCCATGTCGCAGCGGTTATAGGCATCAAACACCTGTGCATCCAGCGCTGTATGGTTTGCGTCAGCGCCCCGCCATCATCGCTCGCCGATGCCGGCGCAGCCGCCACCGCTAGACATGAGAGTACGGCTAGCGACGCCATGGCGCCGGCGCGGTGCAGAAAGAATGCGGAAATTATCAGCAAAGCTCCTTTGCAAATAGTCAAATAGTGATCGTGATTTTACGGGCAGGAATACTCCAGCCATCCAGATAGCCTACTGCATTTGCCCGCCCAGGAAACGCAGGAACGCCTGGCTGCTGTTAAGTCGCTCCAATACAGGCCGGATGATCTTGTAGCCGTTATCGCTATTGGTGAGTATCACGGCGCCATCGCGGGTTGTCCGGTTCAGGTAGGCGAAAGTGAACACACCTTCATCCTTACCGGTGTGCATCAGCAACGTTTCGTCCTTGAACGCCAGTATCTGCCAGCCGAGCCCGAAACCGGCGTTGGGCGGACAGCTATCCGCCAGCTTGCCCTGGCACATTTCATCCATCATGCTGACCTGGATTTTTCCGCGCTCACGCGCGATGGCAGGGCTCAAGCCTTGGTCGCTTAGCATCCCGACCATGAACAAGCCGTAATCATACGCAGTGGTGTAGAGCAGATCGGCAGCGTTGAAACGGCTTGAGACCTGGGGCTCCAAGGCCTTGCCAGCGGCATTGGTCGGTACCGCGATTCGGCCCTCGAACCAGTCTTGACCAGTGTAGGAAGTCTCAGTCATGGCCATCGGCTTGAACAGATAAATCTGCGCCAGGTCTTGGAAATCCTTGCCGGTCTTGTTCTTCGCGAAGTGCGCGACGTACTGATAACCCTCGCCGGAGTAGCCCCACTTGACGCCGGGTTCGCGCAGGATCTTGAGGCCTTCCTTGCTGTCGCGCCAGTTGGGAAAGCCGGTACGATGACTGAGGGCCAGGCGCGGGGTCAGCAACGCGTGCCGCGGGTCGGCCGCGATATCCGGATCCAGCCAATAGCTGTCCATCGGCTCATCCAGCGAGATTTCGCCCTTCGACGCCAACCGCAGGATGACTTCGGCGGTCAGCGGCTTGGTCAGCGACGCCGCGTTGTAAAGCGTGGCAGGCGTCGCCAGCACGCCATCACTTTGCTCGCCGTAAGCGGCCACCAGGACCACCTTGCCGCTGCGGATCTGGGCGATGGAAACGCTGGGAATCGCGTTGTCTGCGAGCAGTGGCGGAATATCCTGGTCAAGCAGCGCCTGTTGCACGGTTTCGCTCGCCGGCGGCGTTGGCGCGGGTGCCGCCAGCGCCATGCTTGCCGCAAGATTTGATAAAAGCACAACCGCTAAACGACGCATGGTATCCCCTTGTATCCCTGCCGTAGTTCACGCCGTTTTGCCCGATCCAGCCGTGTCCCGTGAGGTAAATGCTGTCGAGCGTTGAATCGTCTAATATCAATATAGTGTACCGGCGGGATTCGCATTGTGTCTATCGCTTAGCGGTGAGCGTGTGCGGCCAGGCCACCTGGCGCGGCGGAGTTCCACGAAATTTCCGGTAGAATTGCCACAAATCCACTGTCCGAGGCCGCAATGTTGACAGATACCGCGCAGTTAGAGGAAATTTACGGCAACCCCCACGAGCGTTCATTGTGGAAGGAAATCGACCACCTGAGCCAGGATTATCAAACCTTCGTCAACGCCTCGCCGTTCGTGGTGTTCGCTTCCTCCGGCCCGGAAGGCATGGATTGCTCGCCGAAGGGGGATGTGCCTGGCTTCGTCAAAATCCTCGATGAACGCACGCTGGCCATCCCCGACCGGCCGGGCAATAACCGTATCGACACTTTGCGCAATATCTTGACCAACGCCCACATCGGGTTGCTGTTTATCGTGCCCGGCGTCGGCGAAACCTTGCGCGTCAACGGCCGCGCCGAGATTTGCGCCGAGCCTGGCATGCTTGAAAAATTCGCCATCGACGGCAAGCTGCCGCGTACGGTGATTATCGTAAAAATAGACGCCGTTTACTTCCACTGTTCAAAAGCGCTGGCGCGCTCGAAACTGTGGGATCCCGAGCAGCACGTCGAACGCGCCAGCCTCCCCAGCCCCGGCGCCATGCTCAAGCGCCTCAGCAAGGGCGGCTTTGACGCCGACACCTATGACCGTGAATTGCCGGCGCGGGTGCAAGCCAGCCTGTATTAAAGCCTCTCTTGCAAGCACGAGAGGTCTTGCCTTGCATGGCAAATCCCTGCCTTCATCCTTATCAGATCGCACGCGCTCGGTTTTTCGGAATAGACCTCACACCCAACAAGATCCAGGCTCCGCTCTCGCCAAGAGTGTAGAAATCTACACAGATTTTTATTTTCGAATCAGGGCATCTGATAGTTGTCGATATTTACAAGGCACTTCATCACAGAGCGCACAACGCCGCGCCCTTCCCCAATAACAGGAGCCGCTTGCATGAATCTATCCATTTTCCCAGACCTGGAATATCTGCGCTCAGGACTGTACGTTCTCGGAGCGGCGCTATTGGCGGCACTACTGGCTGGCGTGCTGCATCACACCGGCATCATGCTGCTGCGACGTTTAAGCGGCAACCGGCCGTTTGTCGCCAATCTCAGCGTTATCGCCTATGGCGCCAGCCGAGCGTGCCTGATCTTGTTTGCGGTGCGCCTGGTGCTGACCGGCGCGCCGGACGATACGCCCTGGCTCGCATCCATGTCCTATTTGAGTTCCGTGGTGCTGATTATCGCCCTGACCTGGTTGGTGATGCGGTGTATCAGAGCATTAAGCGCCACCGTGATCCAGCTCAATCCCTCCACCCTTGCCGACAACCTGAAAGCACGTCGCATCCTGACCCAGACCCGGGTGCTGACGCGCAGCGCCTATTTCATCGCCGGGTTGCTCGGCCTGGCGTTTGTCTTGCTGACGCTGCCAGGCGCGCGCCAGTTCGGCGCCAGCCTGCTGGCCTCGGCCGGCGTCGCCGGACTGGTCGCCGGTATCGCCGCACGGCCGGTGCTGGGCAATTTCATCGCCGGCATGCAGATCGCGTTTTCGCAACCGATCCGCATCGACGATGTACTGATCGTCCAGGGCGAATGGGGCCGTGTCGAAGAAATCACCGGCACCTTCGTGGTGGTGCGGATCTGGGATGAAAGACGTTTGATCGTGCCCTTGCAATGGTTCATCGAGAACCCCTTCGAAAACTGGACTCATACCTCCTCCACCATCCTCGGCACGGTTTTCCTGTGGCTCGATTTCGCCGTCCCGGTACCGGCCATACGCGCTGAATTCGAGCGCATATGCAAAGGCTCGGCTTTATGGGATGGCCGCGTCTGTGTACTGCACGTGACGGACGCCAACGACCGCGCCATGCAATTGCGCCTGCTGGTCAGCGCCAAGGATTCCGGCACCGCCTTCGACCTGCGCTGTGCGATCCGCGAAGCCATGATCGGCTTCATATCCCGGCAGTATCCTGAAAGCCTGCCGCGCTTGCGGGCGGCGTTAAATCCGGAAGCGGTCCAGGTCTCGGAAAAAAGTTAGAATGAGGCACCAATCCACACCTCGGAAAAGCCGCGAGATGCGCTACAACGACACAACAAAATCACCAAGCCGCCATTGGGCCACGGTGGCAGTTTTGCTCGCCGCTCTGGCATGTTCTGTACCAGCGCGCGCCGCGGAGACCTCACCCTGCCCGCCAGACTGGGAACCCCAGATCTGCCAGCTGAAGTCGGTGGTGGAAGTCCTCAAGAAAGAGCACCTGACAGAAATCGACGTCCCGGCCTTTCTCGATGAAACCATCCGTCTTGGCGTCAAGACGCTACCCTACGCCAGGTTCTTGACTGCAGAGGAACAGCTGGAACAGGTAAAGAAAGACGAACGTACTCGCAACGGCGCACCCGGCATCGGCATCATCTTTGAAACCCAGCCCGACGGCTTGCATATCATCGACGTCGTACCAGAAGCACCCGCAGCACTAGCTGGCGTGCTCACCGGCGACCTCGTGGTGGCGATGGACGACAACAGCCTGGTGGGTGGCGGCAATGCGGATGTTACCAAATACGCCGGCGGCGAAATTGGCGCGCCGCTCAAGCTGACGCTGCTGCGCGGCGCCAAGCGGCAGCGGCTACAATTCACGCTGGTGCGCGCAATCATCAAGCCGCGCCCGGCAACCGCCAAGCGGCTCGCTGGCGATGTGCTCTACACGCGGATGGCCAGTTTTCCCGAGCCCGCGATTGGCGACTATATCGATGCGGTGCAGGCGGAACGTAAAAAGGGACCACCAATCAAGGGGGTGATTCTCGATCTGCGCATCAACGGCGGCGGTGCGCTGAACGCCGCCATCGGCATCACGGCACTCTTCAGCGGCCGCAACAAGACCGCGATGGTGACGCTGCAGCGCGACGACAAAACCCAGCACCGCATCAGCACCAACTGGCCGGATTACAATTTACCGGTCATGAAGGACCAAGACCCGCTGGCGCCATTGCAAGCCGACGACTGGTGGCTGAATGTGCCGCTGATCGTGCTGGTCGACGACCAGAGCGCCTCCGCCGCAGAAGCCACTGCCGCCGCCCTGAAAGACCTTGGCCGCGCCAAACTGCTGGGGACGCCGACCTACGGCAAAGGCATGGCGCAAAACGGCATGGGCACGCGCGACGGTACCTATCTGGTCTTGACCAATGCGCGCAACCTGCGGCCAAACGGCTGCCCGATGGAAGGTTACGGTGTGGTGCCGGACTGGATCGTGGCGCCTCGCAAGGATGCCGACATGGACGGCGTCCAGCTCGGCTACCGCGAAGTCGACATTCCGCGCGCCGCTTATGCCAGCAAATCGGCCCCCGATCCGTTCGCCGATGTACGCAAGGAACGCCAGCGCTTGCGCGACCGGCGCGCGCTCGCCAAACTGGACATCTCCAGAAGCACGACATTGCCGCAAAAGGAGTTCGCCAGCGATAAGGATTGGCAATTGAAGCAGGCCCTGAATGCGTTGGCAGGCAAGCCGGTGCAGGTTGTGAGCGTCAATCCGCGTTTCATGCCGGCGCAACCGGCATGCATCAAGCTTGACAATCAAACTTGACGATCAAACTTGACGAATAGCGCCGGCAACCAACTTGATCATGGCAACTTGCCCTGTGCTTGCAACGCAAGATACAGCCGCTCAAGACCTATGCCGAAACCCGCGCCTTCGCGATATGCGCCACCGCCGACAACCTGCTTTTGAGCGCCCAGTTCCGGGCAACGTATTTCAAAACCCTGGCCCTGCAAGTAGTAGGTCAAACCGCGCTTCGCTGTCATGTCGATCTCGTACTCCAATCCTAAGGAATTAAGGAAGCCGGCACACAGATTGCAGCTCGCTTCGAGGCCACGCTCCGGCTGTCCCGTCAGGATCTCGAAGCCAAGCTGTGTGAATTCGCGATAACGGCCCGCTTGCGGCCGTTCGTATCTATAGCATCTGGCAACGTAAAAATAGGTCGCCTCATTTCGTTTTCCCAGCAACTCCGCTGCGCGCTCCTGGAACAGCGCCGTGGCTTCCGGAATCAGGCAACAAGGCCGGCCTTTCTTGTCGTTGAACGCCCACATCTGCCCGAGAACCTCGCTGCCCCCGGCTTTATCTGTAAATGTATCTTGTCCCCACAGTGCGGGGACGATGACTTCCTGCGCGCAAGCTTCAATGAAGAAAGCCCCGGAAACGTGTTTCAATGGCACGCAGGCTGACGGCTTCCGGTCCGACAATAAATCTGGTTCCGCGAATCATGGTCATGATGTTTTCCTTGGTTGATTTTGAACAGACAATAAAAAAGGCGCCGATGGCGCCTTTGATCTGTTTTTTTTCACTCTTGGCATGCTGTCTGCAAGAAGTGACTATGGACGAAACAAATCCCGGCGCAAAGGTAGCCGTTGATGATGGCGCCTAGTGAGCCGGGAGTTAAGATTTTCCATGCGTCGATGGTGGCACAAAATTTCGCAAGCTGTCAACTTTCTCCCCAACCAGGGCACCTGCCGCGCTTGTTTCATTGAGATCGGAGATAATAAGCAGCCCTAATTCGCGCTTGAAGGAAATGGAATATGTGTGATCGTGGTTCATCGGCGCTCAATGGTCGCTACAGTGCATTCCTGTTCGACATGGACGGGACCATCCTCAATTCGATCGCCGCCGCAGAGCGCATCTGGGGTAAGTGGGCACATCGCCATGGACTCGATGTCGCGGCCTTTCTGCCGACCATCCACGGCGCTCGCGCGGTGGATACGGTTGCCCGCCTGGCGCTTCCCGGCGTCGATCCGGAAACTGAAGCCTCGGGGATAACCCAGGCGGAAATTTCCGATGTCGAGGGCATTATCGAAATTCCCGGTGCGGCAATTTTTCTAAGATCGCTGCCAGCGGCCAAGTGGGCCGTAGTGACTTCGGCGCCCAAAGCCCTGGCGATCGAGCGCATGAAAGCGGCGGGCATCCCGGTTCCGGATGTCATGGTGACGGCCGAGGATGTCTCGGCCGGCAAACCGAATCCTGATTGCTATCTGCTGGCGGCCAGCAAGCTGGGAGTCGGCGTAAGCGATTGCCTGATATTTGAAGACGCTCCGGTCGGCATCGCCGCCGGCGAGGCAGCGGGCGCAACAGTGGTCGTGGTGACGTCAACCCACGCCCATCCGATGGCGACCCGTCACGCATCGATCAAGAATTACGAAACGATGTCTGCCAACGTTGACGAGGACGGCTGCATCGGGCTTGAAGAACGGGCAACCTGACCAAGGGCTGGAAGTCCGGCTTTCAAAGTCCTTGCATCAAAGAGGATTTTGATCAATCCAGTCGCCGGAAAAATCGAGAATGTAAGCAAGCGCCTCATCTTCGGTATCGAATTCGCCGGTCGGCATCGTCCGCACGTAGCGAACTTCGCCTGTCGCGTCTTTGCCTGCGTGTATCGTAAAGCATGCGGAATATTTGCCGCTGTCCTGCTTTTTCAGCTGGGGAAATACGGCATGGCCCCGATACGGAAAGCTCCTCGCTTCGGTCATGGCAATTCCTTTGTTCAAGTAAAAATCAATACAATTATCCCCGAATTATCTAGAGAGGATTTGTTTTTCCGATTTTCAACAAGAGGAGTAGCGTAGGGGAGCAAGGATTTTTTGCTTGGTTGTCTAAGCTGAGAGATACACCGCAAGCAAGATGTCCGTGGAAATACCACGGCCCCTGAGTTGCTATCGAATGCAATTCCTTACCTCTGACAAATTCTATCGTTTGTCCGGTACGGTGAGTTCTCGACTGATGCCGCCTTCAAGCGCGCTGCCGCTGGTGACGCCCTCACCGCTCATGCGGCGCTGGCATGCATCCCGGTCGTCCGGCGGCAAGGCATTGCAACGCAACAAGGCATTTGCCTTGTCTGTCGCCCTGTCGTCCTTCAAGTGTCCCATCCTGGACTCCTGCAACGCGGCTCCAGCCTCTTTCAGGCATGTCGCACGGTCTTGGTTCGACTGGCCATTGTTGCAAGCGGCGCGGTCTGCCTGATAACGTGCATTTGCACCGGCCGAATCGCTTGTGCCGCCTGCCGCCGCGGCGGAAAACGACATACTCAAGGCGAACAACGCCAGCGCCGACAAGCAAGCGCCCTTGCGACTGAAGATACCGGATGCTGGAAATAAATGAATCTGGCGAATTGACATGATGACCTCCGATTGGAGCTTCCAATCTACCGTAGGGCATTGCCGCTGTATGTACGCTAGCGCACGCCCTTGATCACCCACAGCCGATGCCTCATGCGATCAAAGGCGCAATATTCACCGCGCGCGGCAGCGTTGTGCAAAGACAAAACCAGGCAATCCCACGGAAGCGCGCGGCTATTGCTGTGATATCCGCACTTCGGCGCCGAGCGGCAGGCCGGTTCGTCAAATCGGCCTTGAATTGAAAAACATCAAGAATCCTTCAGAGCCGTGACTTCAATCTCGATCTTCATGCGCGGATCCGCCAAGCCCGCCGAGATCATCATGGCGGCTGGGCGCACGTTGCCGAAGTATTTTCTCAAGACAGGCCAGCATTGCTCAAACTGAGCGCCATCGGGCAGGACATACGTGACGCGAACCACATCCTGCATGCCGGAGCCAGCCTGATGCAACGCGGACTCGATATTTTTCAAACATTGCTCGGTTTGCTCGACCAGATCGTCCGAAATAGTCATCGACGCGTAGTCGAAACCCGTTGTGCCCGAAACAAAAACCCAGTTGCCGGAGACTACCGCACGTGAGTAACCGATTTGCTCCTCGAAGGTAGAGCCTGAACTGATGCGTTGTTTCGTCATTTGATTCCCAATGGATGGATAAGCGCCAGTCTGCCAGTTCGTTAAGCCAGCCTGAGCGTAAAAGGATGTGATGGCATTATTTCAGAATGCTGATTCGCGTCTATCGGCGCAGGGCCAGATACGATTTTTCAGCCACCTTGAACTGATCGTCGATGTTGCCCAATTCTTCCGTCGAGAGGCTGATATGCAAATCGGCAGCAATCGACAGGTAAATACTGCGCGCAACTTGCAAGGATGTTACTCCGCTCCCGACCTGATGTGTCAGTATTGCCAAGACGTTCGCCAACAACATGCGATCAATGCTGCTGACTGTCTCGCGCTGGATTTGGTCCATTGCCCTCCCCCCGGAAGTTGACGCCATACAATTATGCCAGAAACAACAAACGCTGCGAAACAAGTTTCACCGTCCGATACGAAAGTCCCCGCTACCGGCTGGTAGCGGCATTGTTGCTCCGCTCGCCTGCCTACCTCAGGGATTGTTAAAGCGGAAGCTCTGTTCGTTGGCGCACGTCCAAGCCGGTATCAGCCCTCTATACTCAAGTTGCCGAAGTGATCACGCATGCTTGAGGTACGATGCAAAGACTGTCAAAAACCGCAATCTGCCAACAGATAGCAGGACTGATCCAAACAACTATCGACCGCTTAGCCGGCAAGCGGCATCCAAGGATAAATCATGCCTAGTACTCGCGACACTCTTCGGCGGTCGGCCATTTATGCGACGGCCGCTCTTTTGGCCGGCGTGTATCCATTGCCAGCGGCCTTTGCCGACTCTCCACCGGCCACGACCCCGGAAAAAGTATTTTCCCAAGTGTCTCCCAGAGTGTGGATGGTAAAAGCCGATAGTTCAGCTGAGCATGGAACGCGGATCGGAAGCGCGGTCTTGATCGCGCCGTCTCAATTTATTACGGCATGCCATGTTGTGGACAAGACAGAAAAGATTGTCCTATCAAATGGCAGCACAAATATAAACGTCGATCAAGTGCTTCATGACCCCGATCGCACCCGCGATCTGTGCCTTCTCCGAACGACCAGTCCCGTGCCCGTATCCCCGATTGTCATCGCGCCGGTCAATACGCTTCGAGTCGGACAACAAGTCTTTGCAGTATCCAGCCCTCGCGGCTTGGAGCTCTCATTGACAGACGGACTCATCTCCGCCTTGAGAGTAGAACCTGGTAGCGAATTACCGATCATTCAATCGTCTACTCCGGTATCGGCAGGATCAAGTGGAGGAGGCCTTTTTGACGACAATGGCAGACTTATCGGAGTCATCAAGTCAGTTGCCAGCCAAACCGAGAATTTCGCCTTTTCATATCCGGCGGAGTGGGTCACCCAACTGCCTGGCCGCTACGCCAAGGAAATCTCAGAATGGATGGCCGAACTACAAACCTTCGGCGTTAAATTCACCGCAGATGGCAATGTGATCGGAAGTGGATATGCCGCAATCACCGACATGGGCGCGCTACCTGTCGCCGCGGCAGAAAAGAGCGGCGTGGAGATCGCCTATAAAAAATATCTTCTACTTGCGGCGCCACGCACGTTCATCTTCACGAGCGATGGAAAATACGGCTCATTTTCAGACACCAAGAGCATCGTGCAATTCGCCGAAGACTGCTCGAAACGCAAAGTCACTTGCAAGCTGTACGCTGTTGATAATGCGGTTGTATGGCAGCGTTGAGGCGGACAAAGCGTTGAGAAGGTGACTGTGGGATGCATCAAAGATGCATGCGGTCTATGGCAGCTTGACCGGACATCAATTGTCGAGCCACGCTAATCGCTTTGATTCAGCGCCCTTCTCTGCCGGCGAGTCCATTCATCAGCAACATCACCCATGTTTTTGACAGTTCCATTGCGTATCCATGCCATAAACTCCCTGTCGAACTTGAACTCAGGTCCGCACTGAAGAGAAAGAAAGCGCCGGACATTCTGCGTATTTTTGTAGCCGACATCAACTACGGTTGCAGGGGAAATCAAAGCTCGGTGCCAATCGACATTCATCGTCATTACTCTCATCCCATGAACACAATTTGCGGCTCACCGCCCTCGGTCGCCAGTCGGACAAATAACCTTGGAAATGGGGAGCGACCCGCCTACACATTTTCTCCAAGCAGCTTTTTGTCGCGTATTAGAGCTGCTTGTTCAGTAGTATCCATGAAATCATAGAATTGCCGGCGTGTCGCCAGTTTCATTCTATTGTTGATTTGCACACGGAATTGACTCGTCCTTGTAGCCGACGCAGACCCGCTACTCAGCTTGAAATCAACGGATCCATGCAAGTTCCAAACGATCCCGCCGGTATCAAACTGAAGCGTCGAACGACCAACCGGGAAGCGTGCGACGCCGCGCTGAAGGCGCGCGACTGGTTGCTCATCTGACTTAAGCAGGACATGTGCCGGCGGGTTACGTAGCGCCGGCATCGATGCCTGACTTCCATCGACAGGTTGCTTCGGTTATATGCGCTCGAATATGGCGGCAATGCCCTGGCCGCCACCGATACACATCGTCACCAGTGCATAACGGCCGCCCACCCGCCGGAGTTCGTACAATGCCTTGACCGTAATCAACGCGCCGGTGGCGCCGATCGGGTGACCGAGCGAAATCCCCGAGCCGTTCGGATTGACCCTGCCTGGATCGAGGCTCAACTCTTTCGTGACAGCGCATGCCTGCGCGGCAAACGCCTCGTTGGCTTCGATGACATCGAGATCGGCGACCGTGAGCCCGGCACGTTCGAGCGCTTTACGTGTTGCGGGTACCGGGCCGATACCCATGTATTTCGGATCGACGCCCGCATGGGCATAGGAGACCAGACGCGCCAGCGGTTTCAGGCCGCGTTGTTCCGCGACGCCGCGCTCCATCAATACAACTGCAGCTGCGGCGTCGTTGATGCCCGATGCATTGCCCGCCGTAACACTGCCGTTTTCCTTAGCGAATATCGGGCGCAGTTTGGTGAAATCGTCCAGACTTGCTTGACTGCGCACATGTTCATCCGTGTCGAACAGGATTTCTCCCTTTTTCGATTTCAGCTTGATCGGCAGGATCTGCTCGCAAAAATAGCCTTGTTCGATCGCATGCGCTGCGCGTCGATGGGATTCGAGCGCAAGGGCATCCTGCTCTTCGCGCGAAATACTGTATTTCTGCGCAACGTTCTCTGCCGTAACGCCCATGTGAATCCCATGGAACGGGTCGTGCAAGGCGCCGAGCATCATGTCGGTCATGCGCGAGTCTCCCATGCGCGCGCCGAAGCGCAAATCGGAAGAGATGAACGGCGCACGGCTCATGGATTCCGCACCGCCACCAATGGCGATATCTGCATCACCCAGCATGATGCTCTGTGCGGCCGAGATAATAGCTTGCAAACCAGAGCCGCACAGGCGATTGAGCGTCAGCGCCGGCGCGTGGTCGGCGACACCGCCGTTCAGTGCAGCGACGCGCGCCAGATACATGTCCTTAGGTTCGGTCTGGATCACATTGCCGAACACGACGTTACCGACTTCGTCTCCCGAGACTTGTGCACGGGCGAGCGCCTCGCGCACGACAGCTGCGCCAAGTTCCGTTGGTGAAAAATCTTTCAGGCTACCGCCGAAATCCCCGATGGCGGTACGCACACCGCTGACTACTACAACTTCTCTTTGCATGATTTTCTCCTTTTATTCTCGACTGAAATTCTCGATTGAAATTCTCGACTGAAATTCTCGACTGAAAACACGAGAATCAATAATTCTATAATGGTCGGATTGGCAGACCCGGTACATTAGAAGTGTTCTTCCGAAAGAACGAACAAATCAAGCTCGCAAGCATTTTTAATTGTAACCGCAAGCGCCCGCGCTTGCGGCAGGGTCAGAAGCGCTTCAATGGCGCCGTCGGTCAACATCGGACACAATGCAAAGGACAGGTTGGCTGCGTTCCACATTTCAATGCATGCAGCCGAAATCAGTTTGGGCAAGCCTTGCCCATTGATAGCTCATTGGTTTTTCCAAAAAATAAAAGATTGTTGCAAAATGCATCTGACGTTATTGCAATTTCTCGCCAAACGCATTTTGTAACAAGCACTCAGACAGGCCGGTAGCGCTTCCTGCACATGGACACCATCGTCCCCGAACACGCACCGGCCGGCTCCTCGTAAAGCTCGTCAGCCAACGATGTCAGTCAAGAATCAAAACGAGTGGCGTATCCCGAGCATGGCTGCGCTGGTTGCCACTCCTTGCGCTACCGGCGAACCGTAGGAGATCGTCTGGTTCATATTCCCCTTGTTGTCGACACGCCCTACATCGCCGTACACCGTGGTCATCTTGGAAAGCTGATACTCGGCGCCAAGCGCATAGGAGGTCGATTTATTGAGCGAATGATCTTTATCCTTCAGGTAATAGACGCCACTTGTGATCTTGAGTACTGGTGAAAAGTGATAACCCAGACCGACCGAATACGCATCGATGTCGGAACTATACGGCGCCAGGGACTTCGTGTGAGCGTTGCTATACGCGGCCGACATGATCCACGAACCCAAGTCATAGAGCCCACCCAGATAGGTGTAGCGGTTATTGTCGACGCCTGTTGGCGCGGGGCTGGCTGGCGTGATATTAGTGTCGTGCGCGTTGTAGTAAACCCCGGCCAGATGCAAGCCGCCATTGACGTATTGCAAAACGAGGGATTCGCGCGATCCGGCCGTATTGTTCCCGGCGACTTCGCCCGGCGCAAACTCCAGGCTCACTGTGACGCCGCCGAAGTTCGGTGATTTGTAGATGATGGCATTGCTGTCATACACCGCACCGACCGCGGCGTTGGTATTGCTGCCTAGCCAGCCGGCGGCGGTGTTCATGCCTATCCATGCCGTGAAAGCACTGCCAAAATATTCAGCGCCTCGGACGTCGGTGTCGACCATGGCCCAGGCCATCGCCGCATACTGGCGACCCAGATCGACCGAACCGAAGGGTCCGGACACGCCAACGCTGGCGACCTGATTGAATATCGCGACGGTGCCGGTGGTATCGGGCAAACCGACTGCGCCGGTGCCACTGTTGAACGCTCCCTGCAACCTGAAGTTGGCGTGATAACCACTACCCAAGTCTTCGCTGCCTTTCATGCCCCAGGTACTGGCGTACATGCCGCCATCCTTGTAGCGGAAGGTGCTGCCGGTGCTCGGCGTCTTCTGACCAAAGTTGGCGGCTGTGGTGTTCTGGTACATAAGACCTGTATCGAGCGCGCCGTACAGCGTTACCGAAGTTTGCGCCTGTACCGCGCCAGCGCACAAGATCATTGCCGCCATGCTTATCAATTTCAACTTCATTTGGTCTCCTGATAGTTATAAACCGGACCGATCTGTGCCTGTCCGGGTGCTTCGTCGTCAAAAAAACTTCATTCTTCCGGCCCCTTACGCCGTCAGAAAACAATCCCGGTGCCGCTCACGCAATTTGTACTTCAATACCTTGCCGGAGGTCGTAATCTCCGCAAAAAACTGTGGCGCCAGATCCTGTGGAAAGCCTCGCGCCAGATCGACCTTACGCGGCCGCTGGGAATGACGTGTCATGGCCAAGCTCTTCCTTGATAAGGGTCTGTATCAAGGAGAACATGACCGCCGACGATTGTGCTCCAGCCAAGGTGTATCGCTGATTGAAAACAAAAAATGGCACACCGGAATGCATTTGCTGTCCGTCGTCTGGCGCCGCGCTTGCAGGTTGCCATGCAATCAATTTATCCAGATCCAAACCGAAGCTTTGCGCAATTTTCATCAGCGTTTCTTCATCACCGATGTTTTCACCGAGAACAAAATAAGCCGCAAACAGATGCTCCAGCAACGCTTCATATTGCGTCGTATCGCAATTATTTGCGGCGAATTTCAGCAGGCGATGGGCCTTGCCAGTGTTGGGAAACACAGAGATACGATCGAGCCTGATCGTCAGTCCGGCGCGCTCCGCTGCATCACTCACCTGGGCCTGGCGCATCTGCACCGCTGCCTTGCTCCCTAGCCTTTTTTCATAGAAGCTTGCAAAAGGCAGCCCTTCTAACGGCACGTCCGGTAGCAGTTGCACCCCATGCCAGTTAATCCGCACCATGATGTCCGGATAACTATGGCGCACTGATCCCAGTGCACGATCAAGGTTGCGCTTGCCGATCAGACACCAGGGACAGACCAGGTCGAACGTGACGTCGATATCCACTATTGATGTCATGCGTGCGCTACCGGGTCGCGACTGGCCGAAGCCACTCCCATGCAGCGTAGAACCTTGGGACTTCTGACTGCATGAAAACGCATGGCTTTGACCATGGTCTGCCTCCTGTTTATTGTTAATGGCGTTAATGCCGTTAATTGCTTGGTTCAAAATTTAACGGATTGAAAAACCTGTCGCTTCTCATTTGACGACAAATACTTTTCATTTCATGACGCGTACTTCGCACTTCATGACAGTCGGCTTTTATTCACTAATACCTGTACCCATTTCAAAGATATTCGTGATGTGCGCCCAATAGCGAGCTATTGGCAGAGGGCGCAACGCGGTTAGCAGAGAACCATGGAATCAATGAATTTTCAGGGCATCCCCACGGCGGCGCTCTAGTCAAAATCGGTACTTTCTGCGCAAAAAAAAGAATCGACCCCGCTATATCCCGCCCTTTTGGGCGTGATACTTTATTCTGGAATGCGCCCCACGAAACAGCATTTTGTCGTCAAATGAAAGACGTATGTCGTCAAATGTGAAGCGGATGCGATCTGGGTCTCCTATATTTAGTTCACGCATAAGCATTCCGAACAACAAATAACAAACAACCCGCAGGAGACACAAAATGGTCAAAGCAGTACGCTTTTATGAAGCCGGCAGTCCCGACGTTCTTCGATACGAAGATGTTGAGGTGGGCAACCCCGGCCCGGGACAGGTCCGCCTGCGCCATGCGGCGGTGGGCTTGAATTTTGCCGACACCTACTTTCGTAATGGTACTTATCCCGTCCCCCTGCCCAGTGGCATGGGCGTGGAGGCCTCCGGCGAGGTGCTGGCGTTGGGCGATAGCGTAACCAATGTGGCCGTGGGCGACCGCGTCACCTACACCGGATTCATCAACACGCTGGGCGCCTACAGCACCGAGCGCCTGGTTCCGGCAGGGCCACTGATCAAGCTGCCTGATGCCATTTCTTTTGAAACAGCGGCGGCCATGACCATGCGCGGCCTGACATCGGCCTACCTGATGCGCCGCATCCATGACTTCAAAGCCGGTGACACCATCCTGTTGCACGCTGCCGCCGGCGGTGTCGGCCTGATCGTCTCGCAGTGGGCCAAGCTGCTAGGGATTACGGTGATTGGCACGGTGTCTACCGAAGCAAAGGCCGCCGTGGCGCGCGCCCATGGCTGCGACCACACCATCAACTACAGCCATGAGGACGTGGCCAAACGCGTGCGTGAGCTCACCAACGGCGTGGGCGTGAACGTGGTGTTTGACAGCGTGGGAAAAACCACCTTCGAAGCCTCGCTGGACTCGCTCAAACGCCGCGGCCTGCTGGTGTGCGTGGGCACGGCCTCCGGCCCCATCCCGCCCTTCAATCCGCTGCTGCTGGCCATGAAGGGTTCGCTCTACATCACCCGTCCTGCGTTGGCCGACTATATTGCCGATCCGGCCGAAAAGGCGGAGCTGGCGGGCGAGATATTCGGCCACATTGCCGCTGGCCGCATCCAGATCGAGATCAACCAGCGCTATGCGCTGGAAGACGCCGTGCAGGCGCACCGTGATCTGGAAGCGCGCAAGACCACCGGCTCATCAATTTTTGTCATTTAACCCTGCCGGAGGAGACAAATATGCGTGTAGAACAATTGACTTGTTCCATTGGCGCCGAGTTGGTGGGAGTTAATCTGGGCGATGCGGCGCGTGACGATGGACTGTTTGCCGAGATCAAGGCCGCTCTGTTCAAGCACAAAGTGCTGTTCCTGCGGGATCAGACTTTTAGTCGTACCGAACACATAGCCTTTGCGCGTCGCTTTGGCAACCTGGAAGACCATCCCATGGTGCCTACGCACCCCGAGGCGCCGGGCCTGGTCCAGATTTACAAGAGTCCGGACAGCCCTGTGGACCGCTACGAAAACGCCTGGCATTCCGACACCACCTGGCGTGAAGCTCCCCAGTTCGGCGCCGTGCTGCGCTGCGTGGAGTGCCCGCCCGTCGGGGGCGACACCATGTGGGCGAACATGGTTCTGGCCTATGAGAGGTTGCCAGAACACATCAAGGCCGAGATTGCAGATCTGCGCGCGCGCCACAGCATTGAAGCCAGTTTCGGCGCCGCCATGCCGATCGAAAAACGCCTGGCCCTCAAGGCCCAGTTCCCGGACCCCGAGCATCCCGTAGTGCGCACCCACGAACACACTGGCGAAAAAATCCTCTACGTCAACGCCTTTGCCACCCACTTCACCAACTACCACACGCCGTCGCGCGTGCGTTTTGGCCAGGATGCGGCGCCAGGCGCCAGCCAGTTGCTGAACTACCTGATCACCCAGGCCTATATTCCTGAATATCAGGTGCGTTGGCGCTGGAAAGCGGGCAGCGTCGCCATCTGGGACAACAGCGCCACCCAGCACTATGCCGTGATGGATTACCCGCCCTGCCACCGCAAGATGGAACGTGCCGGAATCATTGGCACCAAGCCATTCTGACGTTCCGCTAGTTAATCATTTCAATCATTTTTTTGGACATACCCAATGAACTTCCTTGACGGCCACCTCTTTACCGAAAACCAGCAGCCCCTGATCATCACAGCGGCCCCTTATGCACCGTCGTGGGTGCCCTCCGATTTCCCCGAGGACATTCCGCTCACCATGGACGAACAGATCCAAAAGGCTGTGGATTGCTACAACGCCGGCGCCACAGTGCTGCACCTGCATGTGCGCGAACTCGACGGCAAGGGCAGCAAGCGCCTGTCCAAGTTCAACGAACTGATCGCCGGCGTGCGCAATGCCGTGCCAAAGATGATCATTCAGGTGGGGGGCTCGATCAGCTTCGCACCGGAATCGGAGGGCGCCGCTGCCAAGTGGCTGAGCGACGATACGCGCCATATGCTGGCCGAGCTCGATCCTAAGCCAGACCAGGTCACGGTCACGGTGAACACCTCGCAGATGAACGTCGTCGAGCACTGGGATTACAAAGACACCAGAGGCACCTCGATGGCAGATCCTGCCGTCTACAACGCCTACAAGGAGATGACGGTGCCGGCGCAGCCAGGCTGGGTGGAGGAGCACGTCCGGCGCCTGACGGCCGCAGGCATCCAGAGCGCCTTCCAGTGCTACAACAGCAACAGCTTCGACTCGGTAGAGCGGTTGATGCGACGCGGCATCTACAATGGTCCGCTGGTTATGAACTGGGTGGCGATCGGCGGCGGCATGGACGTGCCTAATATCTACACGCTGGCCAATTTCATGCGTGCCGTGCCGGACGGCGCGGTGGTCACGGTGGAAAGCTCGATGCGCAACGTGCTGCCGGTCAACATGATGGGCATTGCGATGGGCCTACATGTGCGCTGCGGCATCGAGGACAACATCTGGAACCAGGCGCAAACGGAAAAAATGTCCACCGTTGCGCAGATCGAGCAACTGGTGCGCATGTCGCGCGAATTCGGCCGCGAGGTGGCTACCGCCGAACAGGCGCGCGAGATCAGCAAAATCGGCGTCTTCTACGACACGGCGGAAGAAAGCCTGCAGGCCAATGGCTTCGCTCCCAACCGCAATGGCGCCCATCAAGGCTTCTTGCGCAAGACAGCCTGAAGTCGTCTGACACTATAAAAAAAACAGGAGACAAAAAAATGATGCCCCCTTTGACCACAACCGGGTCGCCCCCGGAAACCGGCTATCTGATCGAAAAAAAACAAGCCTGGTTCGCGTTTGCCATGACCTTTGCCCTCATGCTGTTCGACTACATGGACCGGCAGGTGATCGTGTCGCTCTTCCCGCATATCAAGGCCGCATGGAATCTGAGCGACAAGCAATTGGGCGGGCTGGTGTCCATCATCTCCATCGTGGTGGCCATGGGGGGCATCCCCGTGGCATTGCTGGCAGACCGGTTGAGCCGCGTCAAGAGCATTGTTGTCATGGCCACCACCTGGAGTCTGGCCACCATCTACTGCATGTTCGCAGGCAACTACGCACAACTGTTTGGCGCGCGGGCGGTGGTGGGTTTGGGCGAAACGGGCTACGGTTCGGTGGGCTCTGCGCTGCTTTCCAACGTATTTCCCAAGCGAATGCGCGGCGCACTGATGGGGGCCTTGTTTGCTGCCGCTTCGCTGGGCTCGGTGTTCGGGGTGGTGCTGGGCGGCGTGATCGCCGCCAAGTGGGGCTGGAAAGCCGCCTTCGGCGTGGTGGGTGTACCCGGGCTGGTGCTGGCTTTGCTGTATTTGCTGGTGCGTGACTACAAAACGGTGGCACTCACGCCGAAGCTCAATCAGGTCACGCAGTCCATCGGCGGCACGCTCAAACACATCTTTAACACCCTCGCACGCACTCCCACTTTGCGTTGGATCTGCATAGGGCAAGCGATGCAAGTGCTGGTGGTGTCGGCCATCTGGTCATGGCTGCCGAGTTATCTTAACCGCTTTCACGGCATGGCACCGGACCAGGCGGGAAAACAAGCGGCGCTGGTGATTTTGGCGGGTGCATTCGGCGGCTTCCTGTGGGGCGTGGTGATTGATCGGCTGTCCATCCGCCGACCTCACAGCAAGTTGCCGATGCTGAGCTTGTTGTGCCTGGTTTCGCTGGTGATATTGACGTACGCATTCAATGCTCCGCTGGCGGGCCCTGCGCAGCTCAAGCTGATCATCGCGGGCGGGTTTTTCATGACCTGTTCGGTGGGAGTCGTGGTTGGCGTGCTAATGGACGTCGTCCATCCAGGCTTACGCTCCACCGGTGCAGCCGTGTTGTCGCTGTTTCAGAATCTGCTCGGTCTTGCCGTAGGGCCCTTCCTCGTGGGGGTGCTATCCGATATGTGGGGCTTGCAGCACGCCATGGCGGTGATTCCCGCATTCAGCATATTGGCCGCAGCGTTCTTCATGGCCGCGGCACGCAGCTACGAGGCCGATGCCGCCCCGGTGTCTGGCATTGCCCTGGATGTAACCCAATGCGCGACTGCTCATGCTGCGGGTTGAATGCCGGCACGATGTAAATCGGCCGCACCGTTGATGGGTGAAATCGTGTTTCTGGCAAGCCTGAAGCTGCCGTTATTGAAGTGAGGTCGACATGAATACACAAAAAGAACCAACCATTCTGATAGTTCCCGGCCTGCGTGATCACGTTGCCGATCACTGGCAGACACATCTGGAAACCAAGCTCTCCACGGTGCGCAAAGTGGTTTCCGTGCCGCCATTGGAAACTGACAAGCTGAGTTGTGAAGCCCGCGTGCAAGCCATTGAGCGCACCATGAGAAAGATTGACGGGCCGGTGATTGTGGTGGCGCACAGTGGCGGGGTCGTCATGCTGGTGCATTGGGCGCAAAAGTACGCCGCGGATATTCAAGGCGCCTTGCTGGCGGCGGCGCCGGACTTTGCAACACCGCTGCCTGCCGGTTACCCGGCACTGGAGGTGCTGGAAGCCAATGGCTGGCTGCCCCTGCCACGCAAAGCATTGACGTTCAGGAGCATCGTGGCTGCCAGCACCAACGACCCCTTGGCCTCCCTGGAAAGCGTTGAGCTGATGGCGCGCGATTGGGACAGCGAGCTGGTGAATCTGGGCGCGGTGGGTCACCTCAATCCCGCTTCGGGGTTTGGCGTGTGGCCACAGGCCGAGCAATTCATCCAGATGCTGGAACGTTGATGACGGCCGCGGCGTTCAAAGAGTCGCCCGCGCGCAGCACAAAAAGGATATCTGCGTGGCGCAAGAGGCATTGGAGACGCCCAGCGCAACCGTTAGTGAGGTTGCTTAAAGCGGTTGCCTGTTGCCAGCCCCTTTTTTACTCGCCACACCGCCGGCGCAACGCCAAACTGCGAAATGAACCACCGGGTAAACGAGCTTGGCGCGCCGTAGCCCAGCAGCGCCGCGATCCGTCCGACGGAGTAGCGCGGATTCTCCATGTAGCGTACGACCAGATCGCGGCGTACACCATTGATGAGGGCAGAGAAATTTTCCCCGGCATCTTCCAGCCGTCGCTGCATAGTGCGTACGTTCATTCCAAGGGCCTGGGCGATTTGTTCAATCGTGGCACGCTCCATGGGCAGCAGCAGATAGATGGCTTTGCGCACTTCCATCAGGATGGACGGTTCGGATGCTCTCGGCATCGTCTCCAGAAACCGCTGGGCGTAGCTGGCCATCGCGGGGTCTGCCATGGGGTTGGCAAGGTCAAGATCCGAGGCGTTGCAGACGATGCCGTTGAATTCGCTGCCAAAAACAACGGGGCAACGGAAAAAGCGCCGGTGCAATTGCAGATCGGTAGGTGCGTCGTGTGTGAAGTTGACGCTGCGCGGATGCCATTGGGCTCCCGCCAGGGTCCCGCAAAGGCGAAACATCACGCCGATCGCGAGTTCGGTAGCCTGGCGTGTGGGTACAGGTATATCGGTCACGATTTCTTCACGGATGATAACCGTATCGCCAGCGTTCTCGACAAACAATGCCAAGGACGGGTTCAGCAGGTGGCGGTACTGGATGGTGGTCTGCAGGGCATCGCGCAAGTTGCGCTGATGGGCCAGCACCAGACTCACACCGCCCATATCGGCCAGTTGCCGCAACTCGGCCATCTGTAGCCCAAAGCCCATATTGCCGGACTCTTGCGCCGTGCCTTCCAGAATACCCACTGCCTTACTCAAGAGAATCTGTTGGTCGCGGTTTTCCAGCAGCGTGCGGGTCAATCCAAATTTTTGCAGCACGGCCCGCGGGTTGAATCCGATCTGCCGGGCCACCTCAAAGTAGCCGGTAAGAACCCCCGTGCGCACCATGGTGGTCATAGCTTAGTCATGACAAGAGCGCTTGCGCAAACTCGCGGGCGCTGAAGGTTTCGGGGTCGTCGAGCTTTTCGTCCACGCCAATGAAATACACGGGGATGGCCCCACCCCTGTCTGTCACCCGGCGCCCGATCGGGATTTTTGACATAAATAATCACCATTTCATTTTCGCGAAATGCAAAGATATTTCGATATTACACCAATCGGTATCAGAAAAATCTGACCGCTTCCGCCTCGCGGTTCCGATTGCGGATCTTCAATGCGCCCCGCTCGGTCCGGTTTGCGCCGCCACTCTGCGCGTAGTCAATTTCGTTCGTTCAAAACGCATCACCTGGCACGCGCACCCATCCCTCCATCAGCACCCGGGCGCTGCGGCTCATGATGGCTTTGGTCACACTCCATTCGCCGTTTTCCTGACTGGCTTCCGCACCCACCCGCAAGGTGCCTGAAGGGTGTCCGAAGCGGACCGCGCTTTTGGCGCCACCGCCTGCGGCGAGGTTCACCAGCGTGCCCGGTATCGCAGCCGCTGCGCCAATGGCGACGGCTGCTGTTCCCATCATGGCGTGATGCAGCTTGCCCATGGACAGCGCGCGCACCAGCAAGTCGATATCGGCGGCGGCGACCTGTTTGCCACTGGAGGAAACGTAGGCGGCTGGCTTGGCGACGAACGCCACCTTCGGGGTATGCTGGCGATTAGCGGCCTCGTCGATGTGCTTGATGAGGCCCATGCGTAACGCACCATACGCGCGAATGGTCTCGAACCTGGTCAATGCCTCGGCATCGGCATTGATGGCGTCCTGTAGTTCGGTGCCCGTATAGCCCAGCGCCTCCGCGTTCACGAAGATGGTCGGAATGCCCGCATTGATCATGGTGACCTTGAGCGTGCCGACTCCCGGAACCTCGAGGTCGTCGATCAGATTCCCAGTGGGGAACATTGACCCGCCTTCGCCCTCTTCGTCGGCTGCCGGCGCCATGAATTCAAGCTGTACTTCCGCTGCGGGAAAAGCAACACCGTCGAGCTCGAAGTCACCCGTCTCCTGTACAGCGCCATTGGTGACGGGCACATGCGCAATGATGGTCTTGGCGATGTTCGCCTGCCAGATACGCACGGTCGCCATGCCGTTTTGCGGAATGCGATTGGCGTCAACCAAGCGGCTGCTGATCGCGAATGAACCAACCGCGGCAGACAAATTACCGCAATTGCCGCTCCAGTCGACAAATGCTTTGTCGATGGCCACCTGACCGAACAGGTAATCGACGTCGTGGCCGGGCTTGCTGCTTTTCGACAGAATGACCGTCTTGCTCGTGCTCGAGGTCGCCGCGCCCATGCCGTCAATCTGTTTGCCGTAAGGGTCCGGGCTGCCGATGACGCGCAACAGTAACGCATTACGCGCCGCACCGGGCACCTGCGCTGCTTCGGGCAGGTCCTGCAGGCGAAAGAACACGCCTTTGCTGGTGCCGCCACGCATGTAAGTGGCGGCAATCTTGATCTGGGGTACGTGGGCCATGGTTGTGTTGTCCTGGTTAGTCTGTGCGGATCATCTCCGGGCCGCACAGAACCGTGATGAATTAGTACTTTTTCAGGCAGCCGTCGTCGAAGCCGATGAGGATTCGAGGAAATCTTGAGCGAAACGCTGCAGCACGCCGCCGGCTTCATAGATCGACACTTCTTCCGCTGTATCAAGACGGCAGGTCACGGGCACCTCCACGCGCTCGCCGTTCTTGCGGTTGATGACCAGCGTCAGCGTCGTACGCGGAGTGCGTTCGCCAATCACGTCGAAGGTTTCGCTACCGTCGATGCTCAAAGTGTTGCGGTTGACGCCGGGCTTGAACTCCAGCGGCAGCACGCCCATGCCGACCAGATTGGTGCGGTGGATGCGCTCAAAGCCTTCTGCCGCGATGGCTTCCACACCTGCCAGGCGCACGCCTTTGGCGGCCCAGTCACGTGAGGAGCCCTGGCCGTAATCGGCGCCAGCAATCACGATTAGCGGCTGCTTGCGTTCCATGTAGATCTCGATGGCTTCCCACATGCGAGTGATCTTGCCGTCCGGTTCCATGCGAGTCAGCGAGCCTGCTTTTACCTTGCCGCTCAGTTGCCCCCCCTCACGCACCATTTCATTCTTCAGAGTGGGATTGGCGAAGGTCGCGCGCTGAGCAGTGAGGTGATCGCCGCGATGAGTGGCGTAGGAATTAAAGTCTTCCTCAGGCAGCCCCATCTTGGCCAGGTACTCGCCTGCCGCGCTATCGAGCATGATGGCGTTCGACGGCGACAGGTGATCGGTGGTGATGTTGTCGCCCAACACCGCCAGTGGACGCATGCCTTTCATCGCGCGCACGCCAGCCAGTGCACCTTCCCAGTATGGCGGGCGACGGATATAGGTAGTCTGCGGACGCCAGTCGTACAGCGGGCTGACTTTCTCGCCGTTATCGGCAACCACAGCAAACATCGGCTCGTAGACCTTGCGGAACAGTTCCGGCTTGACGCTGGAGGCGACAATGGCGTCGATTTCTTCATCGGACGGCCAGATGTCTTTCAGTGTCACCGGATGGCCATCGGCGTCGATACCCAGGATATCTTTCTCAATATCGAAACGGATGGTGCCGGCAATCGCGTAAGCCACCACCAGTGGCGGCGAGGCGAGGAAGGCTTGCTTGGCGTAGGGGTGAATACGACCGTCGAAGTTACGGTTGCCGGAGAGGACGGCGGTGGCGTAGAGATCGCGCTCCAGCACTTCCTTCTGGATCACCGGATCCAGCGCGCCGCTCATACCGTTGCAGGTGGTGCAAGCAAAGGCCACTACACCGAAGCCCAGTGTTTCCAGTTCCGGTAGCAAGCCGGCGGCTTCCAGATACAGTGCGACCGTCTTGGAGCCCGGCGCCAGAGAGCTTTTTACCCACGGCTTGCGCGTGAGGCCACGCGCATTCGCATTGCGCGCCAACAGACCCGCAGCGATCATGTTGCGCGGGTTGTTGGTGTTGGTACAGCTTGTGATGGCGGCGATGATCACTGCGCCATCCGGCATCAGGCCCGGCTCATTCTCTACCTTGCCGCTGATACCGCGCGCAGCCAGTTCGGAGGTCGGCACGCGATTGTGCGGATTGGATGGCCCGGCAATATTGCGCACCACGGAGGACAGGTCGAACCTGATGACGCGCTCGTACTCGGCGTTCTTCAGGCTGTCAGCCCACAGGCCGGTTTCCTTGGCGTAGATTTCCACCAGCTTGACCAGCGCATCGTCACGCCCGGTGAGCTTCAGGTATTTGATGGTTTGTTCGTCGATGTAAAACATCGCGGCGGTGGAGCCAAACTCCGGCGCCATGTTGGCAATGGTTGCGCGGTCGCCCAACGTCAGGTGGGAAGCGCCTTCACCGTAGAATTCGAGATACGAGGATACGACCTTCTGCGCACGCAGGAATTCGGTCAGCGCCAGCACAATGTCGGTCGCGGTGATGCCCGGCTGCGGCTTGCCGCTCAGTTCAACGCCGATGATGTCCGGCAGGCGCATCCATGAGGCGCGGCCCAGCATCACGCTTTCGGCTTCCAGACCGCCCACGCCGATGGCGAGCACGCCCAGCGCATCCACCATCGGCGTGTGACTGTCGGTGCCGACCAAGGTATCCGGGAAGGCGACGCCATCTTTCACCTGCACCACCGGCGACATGCGCTCGAGGTTGATCTGGTGCAGGATGCCATTACCCGGCGGGATCACGTCGACGTTCTTGAACGCCTTCTTGGTCCAGTTGATGAAGTCGAAGCGGTCCTCGTTACGACGGTCTTCGATGGCGCGGTTCTTATCGAACGCGTCAGCATCGAAGCCGCCGCATTCAACTGCCAGCGAATGGTCTACCACCAGCTGCGTCGGCACGACCGGGTTGACCATGGCAGGATCCCCGCCTTGGGCGGCGATGGCGTCGCGCAGACCCGCAAGGTCGACCAGCGCGGTCTGGCCCAGGATGTCGTGACACACCACACGGGCCGGGAACCACGGAAAGTCCAGGTCGCGTTTGCGCTCGATGAACTGTTTCAGGGATGCTGTCAGGGCCGCAGGATCGCAACGGCGCACGAGGTTTTCCGCCAGCACGCGCGAGGTGTACGGCAGCTTGTCGTAGGCGCCGGGCTGGATGGCATCGACCGCGGCCCGCGTATCGAAAAAATCCAGCCGGGTGCCGGGCAGTGGTTTGCGGTTTGCTGTGTTCATGGTTCAGTCAAGAAAGAGAGTGGCGATCAAGGGACGGGCTTTGAACTTTACTTGCGCCGGCCCGGATGGCAATGCATCCGGGCCGGCATTCCTGCTCAAATGACTAGCGTTTTCCAATAGGGACGAACTCCAGATTATCCGGACCGACATAGTTGGCCGACGGACGAATAATCTTGTTATCGATACGCTGTTCGATCACGTGCGCGGCCCAGCCGGAAGTGCGGGAAATCACGAACAATGGCGTAAACATGGCAGTCGGCACGCCCATCACGTGATACGAGACAGCTGAGAACCAGTCCAGATTCGGGAACATTTTCTTGGCGTCCCACATCACGCTTTCCAGACGCTCGGCGATATCGAACATCGCAGTCGAACCCGCTTCCACCGACAACTTGCGCGCGACTTCCTTGATGACCTTGTTGCGCGGATCGGACACGGTATACACCGGATGACCGAAACCGATCACGACTTCCTTGTTCTCTACCCTGCTCCGGATGTCGGCTTCCGCTTCATCCGGATTGTCGTAACGCTTCTGGATCTCGAACGCGGCTTCATTCGCGCCGCCGTGCTTGGGCCCGCGCAAGGCGCCGATCGCGCCGGTGATCGCAGAGTAAAAATCAGAGCCCGTACCGGCAATCACGCGGCTGGCAAAGGTGGAAGCATTGAACTCGTGTTCTGCGTAGAGAATCAGCGAGACGTGCATCGCTTTTTCCCAAGCGGCGGATGGTTTCACACCGTGCAGCAGGTGCAGGAAATGACCGCCGATGGAGTCGTCATCGGTTTCGACTTCGATGCGCTTGCCGTTGGTGCTGAAGTGATACCAGTACAGCAGCATGGAGCCGAATGACGCCATCAGGCGGTCGGCGATGTCGCGCGCGCCCGGTGCATTGTGGTCATCTTTCTCGGGCAAGGTGCAGCCGAGCGCCGAGACGCCGGTACGCATCACGTCCATCGGGTGCGATGCGGCAGGCAGCGCTTCCAGCACGGCCTTGACGCTCGCCGGCAAGCCACGCAAGGATTTCAGTTTTGCCTTGTAGCCTTTGAGTTCGGCGGCAGTCGGCAATTTGCCGTGCACCAGCAGATAGGCGATTTCCTCGAACTCGCAGGTGTCGGCGATATCCAGGATGTCGTAACCGCGATAGTGCAGATCGTTGCCGGTTTTACCGACGGAACACAATGCAGTGTTACCTGCGGTCACGCCGGACAGCGCGACGGATTTTTTTACCTTGAATGCAGATGTTTGTGCGGGTGCTTGTGCTTCACTCATTTTTTAATCTCCTGGCGGAAAAGAATCGGTGTAACGGGTATGTAATTAATTTATACGTTATCTTATTTTTTCTGGGCCGCAAACAAGGCATCCAGATGTTGCTCGAAATCGTGATAGTTGATGCGCTCATACAATTCCATGCGGGTCTGCATGGTGTCGATCACATTTTTTTGCGTACCATCGCGGCGGATCGCGGCGTACACGTTTTCAGCGGCTTTGTTCATTGCACGGAAGGCCGATAACGGATACAGCACCAGGCCGACATCGGCCGACTTCAGCTCTTCAACCGTAAATAGCGGCGTGGCGCCGAATTCGGTGATATTGGCCAGCACCGGCACCTTGACGGCGGCGGCAAACTGCCGGTACATCGCCAGCTCTGTAATCGCTTCCGGGAAGATCATGTCGGCGCCGGCTTCGACACAGGCCACCGCACGATCCAGCGCGGATTCCAGCCCTTCGACTGCGAGCGCATCGGTACGCGCCATGATCACGAAATTCTCGTCGGTACGGGCATCGACTGCGGCCTTGATACGGTCGACCATTTCCTGCTTGCTGACAATTTCCTTGTTCGGACGGTGGCCGCAGCGCTTGGCGCCGACCTGGTCCTCGATGTGAATCGCTGCCGCGCCGAACTTGATCATCGATTTGACGGTACGCGCTACATTGAACGCGCTGGCGCCAAAACCGGTATCCACATCGACCAGCAACGGCAAATCGCAGACATCGGTGATGCGGCGCACGTCGGTCAGTACGTCGTCCAGATTGGAGATGCCGAGGTCGGGCAAGCCGAGCGAACCGGCAGCGACGCCGCCACCGGACAGGTAAATCGCCTTGAAACCGGCGCGTTTGGCCAGCAATGCGTGATTCGCGTTGATCGCGCCGATCACCTGTAACGGGGACTCTTCTTGTATCGCCTTGCGGAAGGCCGCACCTGCGGAATATTGACTCATGCCTGCTCCTGATGGATGGGAAATTTGTTTCATGCAGATATCTGCAACGGGACTTTTCAGATATACAGCAATCACCGTGCCAAGCAAAGCGCAAGAACCGGCCAGGCATGTTAAATATAAGATTAAACAAACATAATCAATAAGTTACGAAATAAAATCATAGTAAATCGCATTGTTGAAATATCTAGACAAGAAAAATATTTGTTTCAATTCATGTTACATTCAGGGATATTGAAACACATCCGTTAAACATATTTGAAACATGCAATCTCCAGCTCCTCACCGACGTAATGCCAGCGATGCCGGCAACCCCAGCGACAAACCAGTGATCTGGACTGTCTCGGTATCGCGCCTGGCCGACCTGTTTCGTGACATTACGCTGGAATACGACGACCGCGCGATGATCGAACCTATCGATCTGGGATTCGACGAGGCCGCGCGCTACATCCGGCAACGGATGGAAACCGAGCGCTGCGATGCAGTGATCGCCGCCGGCTCCAACGGCGCCTATCTGAAAAGCCGGCTATCGGTTCCGGTCGTGATCGCCAAGGCCAGTGGTTTCGATGTGCTGCAGGCATTGTCACGCGCACGCCGGATCACTCCTGACATCGGCATTATCACTTACCAGTCGACGATGCCGGCGCTCAAGGAATTCCAGAACGCCTTCGGCGTTAACATTCAGCAACGCAACTATGCAACCGAAGAAGACGCGCGGGCGCAAATCAATGAACTCAAGGCCAGCGGCGTCAAGGCGATTGTCGGCGCCGGCCTGATCACCGACCTGGCTGAAGAAGCCGGACTGGCGGCGGTATTCGTCTATTCCGCAGCATCGATCCGCCAAGCCTTCGACGATGCGCTGGAAATCGCGCGCCTGACGCGCCTGGAATCGCGCCACAGCCGCAGCGCGCCGGTGGCCGACACGCTGCGCGCCAAACATGGCGTCAACGATTTGCGCGGCGATTCGCCTGCGATGGAAACCCTGCGCCAATCGATCGTGCTGTATGCCAAATCGCAGGCAACGGTGCTGATCCAAGGCGAAACCGGCACCGGCAAGGAACTGGTCGCGCAAGCGATTCACCGCGAAAATCCGCGCGCGCTCATCGGCAACAAGCCATTTGTCGCGGTCAATTGCGGCGCGATTGCGGAATCGCTGCTGGAGTCGGAACTGTTCGGCTATGAAGAAGGGGCATTCACCGGCTCGCGCCGCGGCGGACACGCGGGCGTGTTCGAAGCGGCCCATCGCGGCACGCTGTTTCTGGATGAAATCGGCGAAATGCCGCTGACACTGCAAACCCGTTTGCTGCGGGCACTGGAAGAACGCGAAGTAGTACGCGTCGGCGGCACCCGGCCGATTCCGGTCGATGTACGCATCATCAGCGCCACCCATTGCGACCTGGAACAGCGCATTCGCGAAGGCCGTTTCCGCGCCGACCTGTTTTATCGCCTGGCAGTATTACGCCTGACGCTGGCGCCGCTGCGTGAACGCCCGGACGACCTGATCGCACTGGCCGAATGGTGCCTGAAAAAAGCGCTGGCCGCCCTGAGCGCCCGTCCGCACCCGAATCTGCATGCCGAAATCGTTGCCTGCATGCCCTTGCTCAGCGCCTACAACTGGCCCGGCAATGCGCGCGAAGTACGCAACCTGATGGAAAGACTGGCGCTGTTCCTTGCGGCCGAACCGTTGCAGGCGCTGTCACCCGCTTTCATCATCAGCGTCGCGCCGGAACTTATCCAGACTTCGATGCCGACACCGGCAATTGCACCAGAGACCGCAACCACCGCACCAGCGACCTCTGAAAGCATCACGCAAGTTCTGGCCCGTTTCGATGGCAACCGCGAAGCGGCGGCCAAATACCTCGGCATCAGCCGCACCACGCTGTGGCGCAAGATCAAGAATCAATGATTGACGATATGCAACTCCAGATGCGATCCGCTGCCGTGCCATGCGTGCTTGCGCATGGAACGACGATCCGCTGCCATGACAGGTTCGATCCGTCGAATTTAAAAATGGAATTTTCCAAATAACGACGTCACTTGCCGCATAGCGCCTGCTTTTAGCTCGTTAAAAATGGGGAGGGACTACCGACCGCGAAATGGTGAAAATTGAGGCGAAAACTAGCGTAACAATCCCAAAATAATCTCTGAGGATGTAAATTTCGCTGGTTTTTATTGAAAAAATAATGGTGGGAAGTACAAGTTTCGAACTTGGATAAAGGGTAATGCAGGGTATACCTCGGGCACCGTTTCATAGGGAAGATGCTCCTCGGCATACCCTAGTTTCCCCTAAGATTTCCCCATCAACTTCCCCGCCATCTTCCCCAAAAAATCACACTGAACGTCTTATTCTGAGCGACCAGCTAAACACGAATAAACTCGAATTCAACCTAATTTATCTGCTCGTAATTTAATCATTGTGCCAACATTGACCAATGTGCACGTTAGACAATATTTGATTTCAGCGCTGTTTTAGTCGCATTAACGCAAGAGACTTAAAATCTCTCGCTCGTAAGGGTGTGCCGGTTCAAGTCCGGCCTCGGGCACCAATACACATTGTAATAAAATAGCATAAAACGCCGCAAACCAAGTAAATATAAGGTTCTGCGGCGTTTTCGCATTCCGGTCTAAATACGCAAAAAACCATTAAAAACCGTATTTTACTGATACCAACTCCCCACATTTTCCCCATCGCCTCCCCACATTATGATGTAATACGCCGCTTTTCTGAGGAGAGATAAATGGCATCATTCGTAAAATGTGCTGGTGGCTGGCGTGTTCAGCTTTCAATCAAAGGGAAACGTGAGTCGGCTAACCACCCAGCGCGCATACCTTGTTGCCGTCTTTTCGGCACGCCGGATACCGATCATTTCCGGCGCATGCATAATTCGCTTCTGTTTCAGATCACAACTCCCTCAGTTACAGCGACGAAATCAGTGTCGCACCGCAGGCAGTCGGATCGTCGTGATAGGCTACCGCCTTGCCGTGATGCTTGCGAGTGCTGTTCACCGGCAGAATGGCAAACTGGCCTTTGCACTTCGGACATATCGTCATATGACCTTCCAACGCAACAGCTATTCCCAGCACTTTAAAATTATCGCTGGCAGTAATCACTTCGCCGCCATGCGAAGTCTTGTCGCCCAGGCGAATCACGCCGCGTCCGTGTTGATCTTTCATAATCAGAACCTTTGCAGAGATTGCTTATATCTTGGGCGGTACGTCTTCCGCCCACAGTGATGCATTGGCGGCACCATCTTTTTCACCATGCCAGTTGCCCAATTCCATTTTGGGGTCGTAGGGATAGTCGTGCCGCTCCTGTGCCAGAGCAGTTTCTGCCCAGCCAACTGGCGTGTCGCCACGCGGTTGATTATAGGCATCGTCACTTGTGACATTGCTGACTTGTTCTACCGATTTTGGCCAGATGGGTTCGCGACAGGTCCAGAGCGCCATCAGGCGATAACTCGTCAACAATAAGATAAATGGCATCATGATGATGCGATAGGTCGCACTGGCGCGCATGCCGAAGTCGTACATGCAAAACAAGAAGCTTTCGCGGATACTTTCATGCTCGCTAAAAAACAATGCAGGCTTGGGCAAGTTTGCCGGCCCCTGGTTCATATACCAGCACCAGTAGTTCCATTGGGACAGTAGTCCTTGCAGATTAGCACGACCTTGCCATTCTCGGCCTATAGCAAAGGCACGTGCCACATTGCCCTTGTCATCGACCGCGTAATGGCGAATGTGGTAGCAATTGCTATTATTGCTTGACCCTTTGTGTATGCAAAAGATGGATTTTTCATTCCATGGGACTTCCCAGGTAATGTCGCCTTCATCTGGTTTTGCAAAGAAGCGTCGCCGCCGTATCGTATAGATTTTTTGCTGTTGTCGGTTGAAACGGATCGGGCGGCGCTTGAGTGCAAAAAATTCGTCGCGACCGAATCTGAAAGCGACGTAGCTAAAAGCGATGATCCCCAAAAAAATAACTAAGCAAGGAAAAATCAATCCAGCAACCATTTTTTCAGGAGGATTCCAAAGCATGTATCCCACTAGCCATAAAAGCGCTCCGACGCCCAGGCAGGCAGTAAGTACTCCTCCTGCCTGCCATTGCCGATCCCTATATGGCTGATCAGTTACGTCCATGTAAGTCGAATTGATCCGAAAGGTGGTGGCAGCATCTTTACACTCCGGCCCAACTGGTTTGTCAATCGAGAGCCGATGTTGTAAATCCCATGCAGGTATAGGCTGACCGGTTTTATATAAAAATACGCGTTCATCCATCAGTTAAGCTCCTACGGCGTGGTTGTACGCTTTTAATTCCGCATCAAAAGTGTCGTAATGTTCGCTTTTACCGAAATGGCAGCGCGAAATCCAAGATTTCAGAAGACCACTACCGACAAGTGCAATCACGATACCGACGATAAATGAAATAATCAATAAAGGCCAAAAAATCGCGCCAATCGCAAAATAGGCGGCAATGGCGATCCCAATTCCAAGGGTGCCGTTAGCGATATATAAACCCATCAGTGTATAATTTTTATCGCCGTATGCTTCTCGAGTATTAAAGCAAAGATCATAGAGTCCAGCTACAACACCGGCTACCGCTCCAATAATGCGTGCATTTTTGGCAAATTTGGCCGCATCTTCAGCGTCAATAGCCCATTGTTTACGAATAAATACCGCCAGAGGATGCGTTGTCGATTTTTCGACTGTCGAACCAACGGTGTCAGTGATCGTCGCACCTAGACTGACGATAGCAATTACGAGCTTGGTCCGTGTCTCTCTCTCGTTAAATTTGTCGTTGTTTAGCAGATCCTGAGTCGCAAAACCCAACGCTACAAGTTGCACGATCGCAGTTACCACGCCAAGATGAAACTCTTGAGGCGCGGAGGAACCGAGCCATTTTTGAGTCGCATCAATCCCGGGCACCTTGATTCCTTTGATGCTTCCGGGCGTGATGCGCCCCTCCTGCTCCAATTTTTCTATATCCAATTCATACGCAATGAGCTTTCGATCTGCGGGAAGTTTTTTAACGTTATTGCTTGCCTCACTGTGCGCATCACTTCTGGTTTGTGTCCTGTTTGTATCGAGTTTGATACCTTGCGCCTTAGCTTGGGCGATAGCCCATTTGGCCAGGTCGTTCGCGCTCATATTGCTAGCCTTGACGGAGATGCCGCCAAGTAGTGTGAGATGTACCATGGCCAGTCCACGCATGACGGTGAAACTGCTCTCACTGATTGCTTTGATAATGATATTGGCCGTTGTCAACGCTAGCCTGTCGATAAGTTTAGCTTTTTCCGGCTTGGGGACGCGATCAAGGGCTCCTTTGTAGATATTCAGAATATTTTCAAATTGAATATCGCTACCCTTGAGATGTGGTTCTGTCCCTGCAATGATGTCGTTCTGATTAAACAGTAGCGCACGACCATACAAATTACGGGTATCAGACAATTTTCCGCTATTAAGCCAAGCGGCGAGTTGATCCGTACACGGTTTACTACACACTGCTTTACCGACACATTGAGCAATCGATTCGCTGTAAGCGTAGCCACTGCGTATGTCGGTTGTGTCGTGCACGCCGTCCATCCAGTTTGCCAATTGCTCGCTCTTGAGCCAGTTGACATGGGCGTTGACTAGTTTGTCGAAAGTTGGCTGGAAAGCTTTAACTGCAGCGTCGTACTCTGCCGGGAAAGACTTCAAACGGTTCTCGTCCAATGTCGGTTTGCCGTCTTCGTGCGTCATTTCTTCCCACGCGTTGTCTTCAGCAGCGGTCTGGCGCCCGCCCTGATCAGCACCATACTTCTTTTTGTCTTGCTCTTTCTTGTTGTAGTAGGCGGTCGGACCGCCTGCCTTAATCATGCCCCAGATATCTTTGGTTGCGCCATATACATCGCCATCTGGATTGCCTTCAGAATTTTTGGCCACATCGTCAGTAAAAACCACATCTTCTCGCGCTTGCGCCCTTACTCTTTTCTCTGTCCCCTCAAGCAAATCGGCCACCATCTTGGCGTGATACATCTTTTCGTCAAAACCAGAATCCAGACCTGGCACCACTAATTCGCTCAAGTCGTTGGTGATCCCGACCGGATCATTGACAGCGATGATGAAGCCTTTGTTGTGCGGCGCTTGCGCGGCCATGATGTCAGCAATTCTTGACGCCCAATTATGCTGCGCAATCTCGCCATCGGTAGGTACATTGCTAAACGCAAAAGCTTTACGCATAGCGTTGCCATCTGCGGCGAAATGGGAAATTTTGTTCGAATTAGCTTTGAATTCACCGGTATGGTCGGCACTTCCAGCAACCATCGCAGGTACGTTGATGCACTGCATATGCTTTTTGCGCCAGGCGGCATCACCGGCCTTTTTTATTAAGGCTTTAGTCCATAGCACACTGGACCAGCCTATCCATAAATTGGTAGCCGGATCGGCTGGCGTATGCGGGATATCGACACAATGCGCACGCACGATTTCACCGGGGACTATGCATGAAAAAGGCACCGTTTCTGGTCGAGGCGGCATGAACTCCACCGGGAAATTCCATAGGTGACCTTTGGGCAGCACCATATAGGCTTTGAGGCGGCTACGTTTTTCATCATAGGTATAAAGATAGCCTGCACGCAGAGCGCGCAAAGTATATTTGGCCGTGCCAATGTCTTGTGGCGCATCTTCAACCTTGAAGTGACCGGACAAAGCAGGCACCCCAGCGGCACCCGCAGGGCAAGCCACTGCATAACGAACCGGATAAATCAGTAAGCCTTTTTTGTCGCAAAAATTACACGTATACATTAGGTTGCTCCCATGTGCGTCTGTTGCAGCTGATATTCCTGATTCAGCTTTTGATAATCGTGATGGTCCAACAGTCCTTGCAGGTCGACCCAATTGGTTTTTCCCTGCGCCAGATCGGTCCATGCCGTGTCAAGTTTTGGGTGACGCAGGAAGGCGTCGCCATAGCGCGCGCTATGCAGCGCGTACTCTACCAGTTCATCGGTCTCGGTTAACTTCAAATGCTGTTTGCCAGCAATAAGCGCTAAATCAATCCCGCGTTGATAACGTAGCACCGCTGCGGCAGAAAGCGCCTTGTGTGTGTCATGTATGTGCACAAAGACACGTGCGACCAGGTCGCTGTGATCGAGGCTTCGCCATTGCGTGCTGGTCGGCCACGCCGATTTGTATCCGCCCAACGGGTCGATTTCGCGCCCTGGTCCTGGCACGGTCCACCAATGCTGGCACCAAGGGAAGCGCCAGTCGGCAATCGGTCCCAGCAGGGCTTCTTTTTGTGCAGGTAAAAATACTGCCATCGCCAGCGAGAATACACGCGGGTCGTAGTAACGCCAAAAGACAGAACTACCTTCTGCGCCAGGACCTGCCAGGAAGCGCGCAATATGGCGTGCCAGCGCAGCGGCATCTAGAGGGCTATCCAGCCATGCACAGATGGCAGGCGGCCTGCTTGAAGCGGCTTCACGCAGCAATGCCGCCGTTGCGTCTTCCTGCTGCGCTGGCGATAACGCCGCGATGTCGATTAATCGCGGAGTGAGGTCGTCCGCGTTTGTCAGCGTCCCCGGCGTGCAGCGAAGCATCGGTAGTGGTTCGGCAAACGTTTCGTCGTCAATATTGGAGGCGTCAACCAGCAGAAAGCCGGTTCGTATCACTTCATTTGGGGGCAAGGTAGCGCGCATTAGCTTATTTCGTGACAGGTAAGTCAATCAGCCCAAAGGCACGGAGGCGCTGCCGGACTGCGCGGCACCAGCGGATTGTGAGGGGCAAAGCTTGGAGCCGGGGAACTGCGGCGACTTGGCCTGCGGTCCCATGGTCTGGTGATCGGCGGCATGAACCACATGCGCGCCGCCGGTAAATCCGGTGATGGCATCGCTGACCACAAATTCGCTCGTACCGCCGCTGAGGCGTATACCTTTCTTGGCGCGTAGATTGATCCAGTCCTGGGTGCTGATGATGTCGACCACCTTCTGCGCCAGCAATTCCATGCTGTCGTTTTGCGCCTGGATTTGCACCTTGCCGCTGGCGGCGATTAGTTTGATGCCTAGCTTATAGGCCAGCAGAGAGAGCTTTTCTGCTGCGCTGACAAAGAACGATTTGCCTGCCGCTATGGATACATGACTGCCTGCCGTCAATGCCGTGTGCTCCGCGCTGGCGATGTGGGTAGATGCGCCGGATGTCGTCTCGATCCCGCTGGGACTTGCCACCACCAAATGCGGTTCCGTCAGTTCAGGAAATTCTCCATCGCCGCCGCCGCTGCCTTTGATCGCATCATTTTGCGATTTGATCGCTTTGTTGACATCGCTCTGATCGGTGCCCTTGTCCTGCGCCTCGTGTTCTTGCGCCAGGTTAGACAGGCTTTCGGCGGTGCTGCGCGCTTGCGTCAGGCGTGCCACTGTTTCGCCCATGTCGGTGATATGTGCTTGTGCCTTGGGTCGGGCTTCGGTGCTGATCAACATCCCTTGCGCTCTCAGTACGCCATGACCATCTGATCTCAACTCGAAGCCGTTTCCGCGCTTGTCCTGGCGGCCTGCATTATTTTCGATGCGGGTAATGTTTCCCAGCGAAAGCTGGCTGTCCAGGGCGTCGCTACGTACCTGGGTCTGGATGCTTTTGGGTGAGTCATCAAAAACGACATGCCCGCTGCGCCCACCGGGGGCATTGCCACCCTTGGGCGTCAGTTCCCGGCTGCGCATGCCCGACAGCGCGCTTTGCGATGGCAAGGCCCAGGGCGGCATATTGTTTTGGGCGACGACTGA
>NZ_JBDTCG010000018.1:0-25597 GCF_039923675.1 Collimonas sp. | reverse complement strand
GCGAGGCGGTCAGCGAAGAACAGCAAGTCGAATTTGCCGCGCTCGAGCGTCTGCGCAATGCGCGCGTAGTAGTCCGGTTTGAGGAAGCCGCCCGGGCTGCTATCCGGATGGCGCCATAACACCTGGCTGTGGGCGGCATTGCCGGCGATCAGGAAGGCTGCAAGATGCATCATGTTTCTTCTCCAACCTACAGCAGGATTTCACGGTAGACCTTGTCCTGGACTTGTACCCGGGTCTTGATCAGGTTCAGCTTATAGAACGCTTCGAGGATCTGCTGCTGCTCGGCGACGATGGTGGCATCGACCGCTATCGTGGTGTAGTTGCGGCGTTCGGTGGCCAGCCGTAATACCTTGGGATCGACGCCCAGTTGCGGCGCCAGCAGTTCGGCGGTTTCCTGTGGATGGGACTGGGCCCAGGCATTGGTTTTCTTGAGCTCGGCGAACAGGATACGGATGACGTTCTGGTTGCGGTCGACAAATGCAGGATTGGCCAGGTGGAAGGTACGGTTATTGGAGAGCCCGGTACCGTCGCGCAGGATGCGCGGGTTGCTGGAGATCTGCTGGCCCGCCAGATAAGGATCCCAGAGCGTCGCCGCATCGACATTGCCGGACTGGAAAGTGGCGCGGACGTCGGCGGCATTGGTGACATACACCGGAATGATGTCGTTGTAAGTCAGGCCGGCTTCTTCCAGTGCGCGCACCAGCAGGTACTGCACGTTCCAGCCACGGCCCAGCGCAATTTTTTTGCCTTTCAATTCTTTGACGGTGCGGATGGCGGATTCTTGCGCGACGAAAATCCCTATCCCTTGCGGATACGGCTGTTCGGCCGCCAGGTACACCGCATTGACGCCTGCGGCGTTGGCGAACACGGCCGGGGTGTCGGCGGCATGGCCGAAATCGATGGCGTCGCCGTTTAACGCTTCAGTCAGTTGCGGGCCGGCGGCAAATTCAAACCATTTCACTTTCCAGTCCAGCGCTTGCAAGGCTTTTTCCAGATTGCCGCTGCCTTTCAGGATGTTCAGCGTATTGAATTTCTGGTAGCCGATGCGCAAGGTGCGCTCTGCGGCCGCGAAAGCCGGCAAGCTTGCCACCACGGCGCTTGCGCCCAGGCCCTGTAACAGCAGCCGCCTCTTATCCGATATTGTCGTCATCGCTTGTGTTTTCCCGGTTGATTAGTCTGACGCCTGCCTGGGCTGCGTAACTTTGTATTCTAATCAATCCTGCAACGATGGAGAACGAAGGATTTCGGCCATGCTAAATTGGTTTTGGTATAAAGCAGCGTGTCGATGGCGATGACGGCACTATGAGGGCGATGGCGGGCATGGTAGATTATTCCTCTACTCCTGAGGAATGCAAACCATGTCCAATCGCACGCTCAATCTTGACGATACGCTCTACGACTATCTGCTAAGCCATTCGCTGCGCGAGCATCCGGCGCAAACCGCATTGCGCGCGGCAACCGGCAGCCATGCGCGTGGTGGCATGCAGATTTCCCCCGAGCAGGGCCAGTTCATGGCGTTGCTGGTGAAGCTGATAGGCGCGCGCCAGACCATAGAAGTCGGGGTGTTTACCGGCTATAGCGCGCTGTCGGTGGCGCTGGCCTTGCCGGACGACGGCCATATCCTGGCTTGCGACATCAGCGACGAATACACCCGCATCGCGCGCCCATACTGGGAGCAGGCCCATGTGGCGCACAAGATCGACCTGCAACTGGCGCCGGCGCTGGCGACGCTCGACGCCAGGCTGGCCGCCGGCGCAGCGGGACAATACGATTTTGCCTTTATCGATGCCGACAAGAGCGCTTATGACGGCTACTATGAGCGCTGTCTGCAACTGGTGCGCCGCGGCGGCCTGATCGCGATAGATAATGTCTTATGGGGTGGCAGCGTGGCCGCCCCCGCGGAAGATGCCGATACCGCGGCGCTGCAGCAACTCAACCTGAAATTGCACAACGATGAGCGCATCGATCTGTCGATGCTGCCGGTCGGCGACGGCTTGACGCTGGCGCGTAAACGCTGAGCGCTGAGCGCTGAGTATCTCGCGCCGGCGTCACGTGCTGGCGATAACGCCATCAGTGTCATGCACCTGCATAAATCGAGGCGCCGATCTCGGTCTTTGCAGCGTCATGGGCTTGCGCCATCATCGGTTTTTGAGCTGATGTGACAGGCGTAGCGATCGCCGGATAGCTGGCATCACTTTGCACCAGCGTTCCCTCGGCCTGGGCCTTGGCGACTTCTTGCTCGACTTGCGCTCTGGTCAGGCTCGACACGAATGCTGGTTCAGTTGGATAGGGCGCTTCCGCGAATGCCGAGGCGGCGGCGCTGAAGGCCAAGAGTGTGAAAATCGTTTTTACGGTACGCATGATGGTTTCCTGGAAAGTTGAAGGATAACGACAGCGTTTTCTGTTTCGCAGGGCTTGCAGGTTGCGTCGTTGTGGAACAGATATCTGCCATCGCTGAGAAACAGTCTAGGCTTTCATCGCAAACGATCAGATGACACGGGCATGACAAGTTTGTCATGTCGGCATCGGCGGCGTACCGTTCTTGTGGCCGGAAAAATCAAGGCTTGATGACGCGGCGCGGCTGACGGTTCGCAGCACAATTTTTGCCGGGCAATGCGTTCTTTTTGTCGGAGAGCCGTGCTGATGGCAGGCGACTACGTTGGTTTTTCAGGAAAGTATTTCATTTTCGCATGCATGTGCTAATATGCAGGCATGACGATACAAACCAGTAAAAGCGAGCTCACCTATGCCGCGATAGTCAATGCGGCGCTGCTGATAGCCGCGGCGGAAGGCATAGGCAAGCTGTCCCTGGGGGAAGTCGCTAAGCAGTTGGGTATCAGCAAAAGCGGGGTGTTTTCGCGAGTCGGTTCATTGGATGCGCTGCAGGAAGCCGTGCTTGAGGAATTTGACCGGCGTTTCAGCGAGGAAGTGTTCATGCCTTCCATGGCCATGCCGCAAGGGTTGCCCAGGCTGAATGCGCAAGTCAAGGCCTGGATGGAGCGCGCCAGCGATCCGCGAGAACTGGCAGGCTGCCTGTATATTGCTGGCGCCTTTGAATATGACGATATAGAAAGTCCTGTGCGCGACCGTATCCAGCGTGGCGTGGTGCGTTGGCGCGCAACCATGCGGCGCACAATCATCCAGGCCGTAGAGGTGGGGCACCTGCGGCCGGACACCGATCCGGAGCAATTGATTTTCGAGATATACAGCCTCATCGTCGGTCTCACCCATGAAATTCGCTTCATGCGCGATGACGGCGCCGTCCAGCGCCTGCAAAGTGCTTATAACCGCCTGATTTCGACTTATCGGAGCTTTAATTACCAGGGTGCATAGGCTCGGTCGCAGAAGCGTTTTTTTGAATTTAATTCGCACTATCGTGCGAAAAAAGGAATGACGATGATAATTTCTCTGATGGTCGGCGTCGTAGCCGGCGCGCTAATCTTCTGTGCTTACATGGCGCAATTGATGAAGTCAGTCCCTGATTGCAATGAAGACTTCGTTTTTTTCTGATTTACGGACCTGCCTGCAAATCGTGCGTCACTTCGGCTCGAGCAGGGGATGTTACGGTGAGGGGGTGGATTGCAAGGGGTTGCAAACTGGCGGCAGGGGTATTAACGCTGATTGCTTGAGCGATCAATCGAAACCGTTCAAGCAATCAGCGATGTCTGGCAAGGCAGCTTATTCGTCGCGTATTTCAAGCGCGCGATTCAAGCTGAGTGCCGCCAGCGAACAGGCTGCACCCGACAGCAAATAGAAGCTGACATAAGCCAGGCCAAAATGCGCGGACAGGCCAAGCGCCACCAACGGTGCGAAGCCGGCGCCGACCAGCCACGACAGATCGGAAGTCAGGGCTGCGCCGGTATAGCGATATTTGGCAGGGAAGTTGGCGGTCACCGCGCCAGCTGCCTGGCCATACGACAAGCCCAGCAAGCTGAAGCCCAGCAGGATGAAGATGTTCTGGCCGATTTCGCCGCCGTTCATCAACGTCGGCACGAACGCGCTGAGTATCGCAATCAATATCGCGCAGCTGCCAAGCGTCGTGCGACGGCCGAGTTTATCGGCAATCAGGCCCGAGGCGACCACACCAACCGCCATCAAAGCGGCGCCGATGACCTGGATGATCAGGAAGTCGCTGACCGAGCGCATCGAATACAGGCTGATCCATGACAGCGGGAATACCGTCACCAGGTGGAACAGCGCATAACTGGCCAAGGCTGCCAGGGCGCCGATCAGCAGGTTGCGGCCTTGCGAACGGGTCATTTCGATGACCTTGGTCGGCTCCAGTTCGCGTTCATCCAGCAGGCGAGCGTATTCCGGGGTCGAGACCAGGCGCAAGCGGGCAAACAGCGCCACGACGTTGATGGCGAATGCTACGTAGAACGGATAGCGCCAGCCCCAATCCAGGAAGTCTTCCGTGGTCAGGTTGGAGAGCAGGTAGGCGAACAGGGCGCCGGCGATCATGAAGCCCATCGGCGCGCCGAGCTGGCCCAGCATGGCGTACCAGCCGCGCTTGTTTTGCGGCGCATTGAGCGCCAGCAACGACGGCAAGCCATCCCAGGAGCCGCCCAAGGCGATACCCTGGCCGATGCGCAGCAGCGACAACAAGACGATCGAGTAAAAGCCAAGATGCTCAAAGGTCGGCAGGAAGGCCATGCCGGCGGTGGAGATGCCTAATATGAAGAGGGCGGCGGTCAGCTTCACCTCGCGGCCGAAGCGGCGCTGGATGGCCATGAAGATGACAGTGCCGAACGGCCGGGCCAGGAAGGCGAAGGAAAAAATCACGAAGGCATACAATGTGCCTTCCAATTGTTGCTCAAACGGAAAGAAAACCGCCGGAAACACCAGTACCGAGGCCATCGCATACACGAAGAAGTCGAAATATTCCGAGGCGCGACCGATCACCACGCCGATGGCTATTTCGCCCGGGGCGACTTCAGGATGCTCGGATTTGGCGCTGCGAACGTCATTGGCAGACGTAGTCGACGAGAGATTGGCGGAAAGATCGCCATTATGGCTATGGGTGCTGGTCATCATAATTTTGTCTCTGGTTTTTGTCTCTAGTAGGTTTCAGGCCTCTATTAAATATGGCCTTGCCTTGCTGGCATGACGAACCCTTCCCGACGTTGCTTAGGCAGGGGTAGGACAAAACGTCCAATCGCCAACGCATACCAGTCAGTGCTACATTAGCACGATCTGATAGCTTCGACTGGACTTTTACTCCATGGTTTCCCTAATTTCTCGTCGCGGATTGCTTCTGCTGCCCGTCTTTTTACTGGCCGGCTGTAATACGGTAGTCATGAATCCGTCTGGCGATATCGCCTCTCAGCAGGGACGCCTTATTGTCGTCTCTACCTTATTGATGCTATTGATCATCGTTCCGGTGATCGCATTGACCTTCTGGTTTGCCTGGCGCTACCGCAAAAACAATACCGCCGCGCGCTACGAGCCGGACTGGGACCATTCCACACAACTCGAACTGGTGATCTGGGGCGCGCCGCTGCTGATCATCATCGCCCTCGGCCTGCTGACCTGGATCAGCACTCATACCCTGGATCCTTACCGGCCGCTGTCGCGCCTGGATGAAGGCCGTCCGATTCCGGCGGAGACCAAGACCCTGACGGTCGAAGTGGTGGCGCTGGACTGGAAATGGCTGTTCATCTATCCGGAACAAGGCATCGCTACCGTGAATGAGCTGGCGGCGCCGGTCGACGTCCCGATCCATTTCAAGATCACCTCATCGGCAATCATGAATTCCTTCTTCATCCCTGCGCTGGCCGGCCAGATCTACGCCATGCCGGGCATGCAGACTTCACTCAACGCGGTCATCAACAAACCGGGCGAGTTTGAAGGTTTCTCGGCCAACTACAGCGGCGCCGGTTTTTCCGACATGCGCTTCAAGTTCCACGGCCTGAGCCAGGAAAATTTCGATCAATGGGTGCAGGCGCGCAAAGCCGCCGGCGGCCATCTGGATCGTCCTGACTATCTGCAACTGGAAAAGCCAAGCCAGAAAGAACCGGTGCGCTACTACGGCACGGTTGACAAGGACCTGTACCACGCCATCCTCAACCGCTGCATCGAACCGGGCCAGATGTGCATGGACCAGATGATGAGCGGCCACAAGATGGAACAGAAGCATGAATAAAGGCTCCCAAAGCCTACGACGTGTGCAACAAACGCAAGCAGCGCTCCGCTCTGCAAGCAGTGGCGCAGTGATATCTGCGGTATGCGCCACGTTTCCCTTTTTCACCGGAAAGTAACGATGCTAGACCATATCGATCTGACGAAGCTGATCTTCGGCCGTCTCACCTGGGAAGCGATTCCCTATCACGAACCGATTCTTATTGCGACCTTCATCATGGTCGCCCTCGGCGGCATTGCGGTGCTTGGCGCGCTGACCTATTTCAAGGTCTGGGGTACGTTGTGGCGCGACTGGTTTACCAGTATCGACCATAAGAAAATCGGTATCATGTACGTTGTCCTCGGCCTGGTCATGCTGCTGCGCGGCTTTGCCGACGCCTTGATGATGCGCGCCCAGCAGGCTTTTGCCTTTGGCGGTTCGGAAGGCTTCCTGCCGGCCCATCACTACGACCAGATCTTCACGGCGCACGGCGTCATCATGATTTTCTTCGTGGCGATGCCGCTGGTGACCGGCCTGATGAACTACGTGGTGCCGCTGCAGATCGGTGCGCGCGACGTGGCTTTCCCGTTCTTGAACAACTTCAGCTTCTGGATGACTACTTTCGGCGGCATGCTGGTCATGGCGTCGCTGTTCGTCGGCGAATTTGCGCGTACCGGCTGGCTGGCGTATCCGCCGCTGTCGGGCATATTGGCGAGTCCGGATGTGGGGGTGGATTACTATATCTGGGCCTTGCAGATTGCCGGGGTAGGGACGCTGCTCTCGGGGATCAACCTGATCGCGACTATCGTCAAGATGCGCGCGCCAGGCATGAACATGATGAAGATGCCGGTGTTCACCTGGACTGCGCTGTGCACCAACGTCCTGATCGTCGCCGCTTTCCCTGTGTTGACAGCCGTGCTCGGCATGCTGTCGCTGGACCGCGTGTTCGGCACCAACTTCTTCACCAACGACATGGGCGGCAACGCCATGATGTATGTCAACCTGATCTGGATCTGGGGCCACCCTGAAGTCTACATCCTGATCCTGCCGGCATTCGGCATCTTCTCTGAAGTGGTTTCCACCTTCAGCAGCAAGCGCCTGTTCGGTTACACCTCGATGGTTTACGCCACCGTGGTGATCACCATCCTGTCTTACCTGGTATGGCTGCATCACTTCTTCACCATGGGCTCAGGGGCCAGCGTCAACTCGTTCTTCGGGATCACCACGATGATCATCTCGATCCCGACCGGCGCCAAGATTTTCAACTGGCTGTTCACCATGTACCGCGGCCGCATCCGTTTCGAGCTGCCAATGCTGTGGACCATGGGTTTCATGATCACCTTCGTTATCGGTGGCATGACCGGCGTGCTGCTGGCAGTACCGCCAGCCGACTTCGTGTTGCATAACAGCCTGTTCCTGATCGCTCACTTCCATAACGTGATTATAGGTGGCGTGTTGTTCGGCATGTTCGCCGGCATCAACTACTGGTTCCCGAAAGCGTTCGGCTACAAGCTCGACGATTTCTGGGGCAAGTGCTGCTTCTGGTTCTGGACCATCGGTTTCTATGTCGCCTTCATGCCGCTGTACGTGCTGGGTCTGATGGGCGTGACTCGCCGCATGGGTCACTTTGAAGATCCGTCGCTGCAGGTCTGGTTCCAGATCGCGGCCTTCGGTGCGGTCTTGATCGCTCTCGGTATCGCTTCGTTCATCGTGCAACTGGTGGTCAGCTACCTGCGCCGCGAATCACTGCGCGATACTACCGGCGACCCTTGGGGCGCGCGTACGCTGGAATGGTCGACGTCGTCGCCGCCGCCAGACTACAACTTCGCCTTCACGCCTGTGGTGTACGACAATGATGCCTGGACCGACATGAAAGCCAACGGCTACACCCGTCCGCTGAAAGACTTCGTGGCGATCCACATGCCGAAGAACACCGCAGCCGGTTTCATCATCGCCGCGCTTAGCGCAGCGATCGGCTTTGCCCTGATCTGGCACATGTGGCTGGTGGCCGTGCTCGGCTTCGTAGCAATGCTGGCCGCGATCATCACCCACACCTTCAACTACAACCGCGATTACCACATCTCTGAGGACGAAGTCGTCCGCACAGAAGGCGAACGCACACGATTGCTGGCTAGCCATGTCTGATATCACTATGAACACTAACAGCGCGGCCGACCCGAGCGCGCGCTACTACGTCCGCGAACATCATCCCGAAAACGGCACTTTGCTGGGTTTCTGGCTGTACCTGATGAGCGATTGCCTGATTTTCGCCTGTCTGTTTGCGACCTACGCCGTATTGGGCCGTAACTATGCAGGCGGTCCGACCGGTGCTGAACTGTTCGACCTGCCGCTGGTGGCGATCAACACCTCGCTGCTGCTGCTGTCGTCGATCACCTACGGTTTCGCGATGCTGGAAATGCAGCGCAAGCGCATTCGCAGCACCTTGATCTGGCTGGCCGTTACCGGCGTCCTCGGCGCCTGCTTTATCGGCTTCGAGCTGTATGAATTCGTCCACCTGATCCACGATGGCGCGGGCCCGCAGCGCAGTGGCTTCCTGACCTCGTTCTTCGCACTGGTGGGCACCCACGGCTTGCACGTCAGCTTCGGCATCATCTGGCTGATCACATTGATGTTCCAGGTGAAGCGCCACGGCCTTACTCCTGAAAACAGCCGTCGCCTGATGTGCCTGTCGATGTTCTGGCACTTTCTGGACGTGGTCTGGATCGGCGTCTTCACCTTTGTCTATCTGATGGGAGTTTTGCCATGAGCGGCGGACATCAAACACACCCGGCGCGCGCCGTCGGCCATGGCCAAGATGGTCACGATGACCACGGTCACGGCCACATGCATGCCGACCACGGCAGCCTGAAAAGCTACACCACAGGTTTCATCCTGGCAGTCATCCTGACAGCGATTCCTTTCTGGCTGGTGATGGGCAAGGTCATCGACAAGTCCAGCACCCTCGGACTGGTGCTGCTGGCTTTCGCCGCCGTGCAGATCGTGGTCCACATGATCTATTTTCTGCACATGAACACCAAGTCCGAAGGCGGCTGGTCGATGCTGGCGCTGATCTTCACGATCATGCTGGTGTTCATCATGCTGAGCGGCTCCTTGTGGGTCATGTATCACCTGAACCATAACATGATGCCGGGCATGATGACGGATTCCTCGATGCACGAAACTGTGCCGGAGTCGATGCAGAACATGCCTGGCATGTCTCCCATGTCCGATATGCCGCCTGCACACGATATGCATGACATGTCCACCATGCCGAAAAACCACGACATGCCATGAACGCTGCGCCACCAGGCCCGCTGACAGAAGCAAACCAGAACGCGGCGCCGGAAACGGCGCCGCGTTCTCGCTCCGGCGCGGCCAAGCTGGCGCTGCTGGTGTGCGCCGTGCTGATGTTTACAGGTTTCTTTGCGCTTGGCAGCTGGCAGCTAAAACGCCTGCAATGGAAGCTTGACCTGATTCAGCGGGTTGACGCACGGGTGCATGCGCCCGCCATGGCCGCCCCCGGCCCTGAGCAATGGCCGCGGATTAGCGCTGAGTCCGATGAGTACCGGCATGTGCGCTTAAGCGGTCACTATCTCTATGCGTTGACTACCCGGGTCCAGGCCGTTACCGAGCTCGGCAGAGGCTTCTGGCTGTTGACGCCGCTGCGTAACGCCGATGGCAGCGTGGTGCTGGTCAATCGCGGCTTCGTACCGAGTACGACGCCGGAGCAGCTGGCGCCTGGCGCCATCCAAGTCTCCAGTACGGTCGTGGTGAATGGCCTGTTACGTATCAGCGAGCCCGGCGACGGGTTCCTGCGCCATAACGATCCCGCCGGCAACCGTTGGTTCTCACGCGATGTGCAGGCAATTGCAGCTGCCCATGGTTTGTCCCAGGTTGCGCCTTATTTTGTCGACGCCGATGCAACAAAAATGCCGGCCGACGACGATGCCGGCGACGGTTCATCGATACGTCCGGTTGGCGGCTTGACGGTAATTGCCTTTCACAACAGCCACTTGGTTTATGCTCTTACTTGGTATGCTCTCGCTCTGATGGTGATCGGGGGCTGCTACTGGGTCGTACGCGAGGAGCGAAGGTCCCGACGCAACGCGGTGCAAGCTCGCAGCGACGCCGGTAATGACCAAAGTGACAGTGAAAGCAAAGATGGCAAGCAAAATTGATATTCTTGCAAATACAGAACAGTTGAAACAACGATGGACGGTGGCGGCGGGTGTGGAAAACGGCGCCGGCCACAAGAACATGCTGCAGCTGATCCAGCTGCGCTGGATTGCGGTGATTGGCCAGATCACCACGATCGCCGTCGTCATTCTCGGTTTCGGCATCCAGTTGCCACTGCCGCACATGCTGAAAGTGCTGGCTTGCCTGGTGGCGTTCAATATCGCCAGCCATTTGCGCTGGCACGAACGGCGCGTCGCCACCAATGGCGAATTGTTCCTGGCGCTGCTGGTCGATGTCGGCATCCTGACTGCGCAGCTGTATCTGAGCGGCGGCACCAGCAATCCTTTTGCCTTCCTGTTCCTGTTGCAAGTGATTCTCAGCGCGGTGTTGCTGGAAGCCTGGTCGACCTGGACCATGGTCGCCGTCACCAGCCTGTGCCTGGCCGGCCTGTCGCTGTTTTCCGAGCCGCTGGCGTTTCCGGTCGACCATGGCGACGGCTTGTCCAGCCTGTATGTCGAAGGCCTGCTGATGTGCTTTGTGATGAACGCCGCGCTGCTGGTGTTTTTCGTCACCCGCATCAACCGCAACCTGCGCGCGGGCGACGCCCAGCTGGCGCAATTGCGCCAGCGCGCGGCCGAAGAAGATCACATCGTCCGCATGGGCTTGCTGGCTTCCGGCGCCGCCCACGAGCTGGGGACGCCGCTGGCGACCTTGTCGGTGATCCTGGGCGACTGGCGGCGGATGCCGGAGTTCAGCCAGAATCCTGAACTGCTGGCAGAAATCGGCGACATGCAAACCCAGCTGCAACGCTGCAAGAGCATCGTCAGCGGCGTCCTGCTCTCCGCCGGCGAAGCGCGCGGAGAGTCCTCGGTAAAGACCACAATCAACACTTTTTTGAACGACCTGGCGAAGGAGTGGGGCGCGACCCGGCCGGTGGTTTCGTTCGCTTATGAAAACTGCATCGAGCAGGATATTCCCGTGGTATTCGACTCGGCCTTGAAGCAGATGATCTGCAATGTGCTGGACAACGCCCTGGAAGCATCGCCGCAATGGGTTTGCCTGGAAGCCCGGTGCGAAGGCGATTCGCTGATCCTGATCGTCACCGATACCGGTCCCGGTTTCGTGCCGTCCATGCTGGCGCAGATCGGCAAGCCGTACCAGTCGAGCAAGGGTCGGCCGGGCAGCGGCCTGGGACTGTTTTTTGTGGTCAACGTCGCCCGCAAACTGGGCGGCGCCGTCACCGCCAGCAACCGGCCGCAGGGCGGGGCGCTGGTGCAACTAACCTTGCCACTGGCGGCCATCAGCCTTGAGGAGGAACCAGAACATGCCGGCTGATCGTCTGCTGTTGATTATCGAAGACGACGCCACCTTTGCGCGCACGCTCGGCCGTTCATTTGAACGGCGCGACTATAAAGTGCTGCTGGCCGCCAACCTGGATGAAGCGGCGCTGCTGTTGCAACAGTATTCGCCAGGCTATGCCGTGGTCGATCTCAAGCTGAGCGATAATACTTCCGGACTTGCCTGCGTGCAGATGCTGCACAAACATGATCCGGCGATGCTGATCGTGGTGCTGACAGGTTTCGCCAGCATCACCACGGCGGTGGAAGCGATCAAGCTCGGCGCCTGCCAATACCTGGCCAAGCCATCCAACACCGACGATATCGAAGCGGCATTCGGTCACGTTGCCGGCAGTGCAGAGGTTGAACTGAGCACCCGTTCGACCTCGATCAAGACCCTGGAATGGGAGCGGATCCACGAAGTGCTGGTGGAAACCGGTTTCAATATTTCCGAGACCGCGCGCCGACTGGGAATGCACCGCCGCACATTGGCGCGCAAGCTGGAAAAACAACGCATCAAGTAGTCCCCTAACCATGTAGCGCAAGAGAAAGCTGCTTATATGCCGCAACAGGAAATCGAACCAAAGGCCGAGTTCAACACCGAATCTACGACTGAGCCAGAACTCGAATACGTAGGATTCTGGGCACGCCTGCTGGCATCCCTGATCGACACTGTGCTGCTGTTGCTGGTGATTACCCCGATAATGCTGGCGATCTTCGGTAGCGCCTACTGGGAAGACAGCCGCCTTGTCAAAGGACCGGCCGGCCTGTTGTTTGAATGGCTGTTGCCGGCCATAGCCACCATCGGTTTCTGGTGGCTGAAACAAGGCACGCCTGGAAAAATGGCGATCGGCGCAAAAATCGTCGATGCCAAGTCCGGGCAAGAACCAAAGCCGGCGCAGCTGGCGGTCCGCTATGTTGGTTATTTCGTCTCCACCTTCGCGCTGTGCCTAGGCTTCGCGTGGGTAGGCTGGGACAAGAAAAAACAGGGATGGCACGATAAAATGGCCGGTACCGTTGTCGTACGCCGGAAAGACCACGGTAAAAAGGAAAAAGTCATTTTTCAACAGGACGTAGCCTGATGTATTGTTGTAGCGGCGACAATCTCCATATTTGAATCAATCACGGCTCCCATACGGAGCCGTTTTTGCATCCGGCCACACTGTGGGGTACCCGTCATTTCTACCAGGCATGCACATTAATTTCTTCACGGAAATAATGGCGTGGGGTATAACAGCATTGGCGCGCTTGCGCGCTGCTTATCCGATACAGGAAAACCTGAATACTACAAAAACGGAGACGATGTTGCTAAAACTTTCTTGCCAAAGGGTGTTGCTCGCCCTGATTCTTTGTACAAATCTGCCGGCTTTCGCTGAAGAACCGCCTATCAGGATCGCTGTGATCGGCCCCACCACCGGAAAGTCATCCGAAGACATGGGAGAAAGCATCCGTGGCGGGGCCCGGGTTTTTCTCAGCGATATCAATCAGTTTGGCGGCGTGCTGGGACGCCGGGTAGAGCTGGTGGAGCGCGACGACGAGGCCAAGCCGGATATCGGCGTCAAGATAGCCAGGGAACTGGTGGAAAAGGAAAAAATAGTCGCCGTAGTAGGTTTCGGCAATACCGGTGTCGCGCTTCCCGCTGCGAGAATCTTCCAGGACGCTAAAATCCCCTTGATCATCACCGGCGCTACCGGCGCCGTCATCGCCAAACAGTTCATGCCGCCGGCTTACCCGGTCAGCTACGTCTTTCGCACGTCCGCCAGCGACGCCTTGCAGCCGATCGTGATCCTCAACGACCTCATCGACCGCCGCAAGATCAGCAAGATTGCGATTCTGCATGATGACACGCCCTACGGCCAGTCGGGCAAGCAAAGCGTTGTCGACGAGTTGACGCGCCGCCATCTGGCGCCGGTTGCGGTGGAAGGTTTCAAGGTCGGCGAACAAGACATGGGCACGCAACTGGCGCATGCGCGCGAAGCCGGCGCCCAGGCTGTCGTGCTGTATTGCCTGGCGACAGAGGGTGCGATGGTGGCGAAAAGCGCGGCAAGAATGAAACTGAAATTGCCGATTGTAGGACCATGGACCTTGTCGCAAAAATCGTTTATCGATTTATCCGGCGATAGCGGCGAAGGCGTGCGCACTGCGGTCACCTATGTCGAAAACAATGTCAGTACGGTCAGCAACCAGTTTACCCTGGCCTACAAGAAAACCAACAAAGTCAGCCTGATCCCGTCGGCGGTCGCCGCCGCCCAGACTTACGATGCCTTGCGCCTGATTATCCTGGCGATCTACCAGGCCAGGTCGGACGATCCGGTCAAAATCCGCGAGGCGCTGGAGAACCTGCACCAGACCACCATGTCGACCGTGGTCTCGCGCTATCAACGGCCATTCTCTCCGACCGACCATGAAGCCATCAGCCTGAACATGATCGTCATGGGTGAAATCCACAAAGGGCAGGTGGAGTACGCCTATCCGGAAGATGCGAGTAGCAGCCTGATTACCCGGGTAAAAAAATAGCCGCAAGCCTGATTGCAGGGTTTATCTCAATATCTGCTGCTGGTAGCTATGCGGCGTGAGTCCGGTCCAGCGCTTGAATGCCCGGGTGAAGGTGCTGGGTTCCGAATAGCCCAGCAATTGCGCGATTTCATTCAGTTTCAGGCGCGGGTCGAGCAGGTACTTTTCCGCCATGCGGTGGCGGATATGTTCACGCAGGGCGCGGAAATTGGTGCCGCTTTCGTCCAGGCGGCGGCGTAGCGTGCGCTCGGTGACATTCAGCTCTTTGGCGACTTGTTCCAGTTCCGGTTCTCCTTCGCGGATCAGATGCAGGATGCAGCGCCGTACCGCCTGTTCAAAATCGTCGGTTTGCGGCAGCTCGGCAAGTAGCGCGTCGGCCTGCAGTTCCAGTACCCGCACCAGCATTTCATCCGATTGCCGCAACGGCAAAGCCAGCAACGCTACCGGAAAGCGCACCGTGGTGGTGGCCTGGCCGAACAGTACCGGACAGCCGAACCAGTCGGTATAGGGCGTGAGATTTTGCGGCGCCGGATTGACGAAGCCGACCTGGCCCAGCTTGACCGGTTGGGCGGTGATGTTACGGATAACGGCGTACAGCGATGCAATCCAGCACTCGTCCACCAACGGGCCCGGGCAGCCGTGGCTGAGGCCCCACTCGAACACCAGGTCGTCGCCCTGGCGGCTGATATGCATCGGGCTGGTTTCATACAGCAAGCGGCCGTACTCGATCATGCGCGCCATCGCCGCATCCAGCTGCGGACAGCACGCCAGGACGTAGCCCATCATGCCGAAATGGGCGGTGGTGATGCTCTGGCCCATGCGCAAGCCGAGCAGCGGATCGTCGAGACGGCGGGCGGCCAGTTCCAGCATTGCTTGCCAGCGTTCGCGCGAGTAGCGCCGCAAGCCGCGGTCGACGATTTCGGGCGCCGCTTCGCCAAACAGCGCGGCGGCATCCAGGCCCTGCATGTCAAGATACTCGTACAGTACGCGCACATAGGCGCTGGATACAAAGCCGCGGATGGGAATGGCTGGTCTGGATTCTGGCATGCGAGACATTGTTAAATAGTTACCGTCCATGGTCAAATTCTATACCGTTCCCGTTTTCAGGTGCGATGTTGCATACCGGCCAAAACAGGCAGCGTCCAAACGATCATGCAGCCAGCCAGACGATCTGGCAAGTGCACATTCATAGCTTGCAGGCAATTTTCTGTTCCGTGTCAGAAATGCGAAATCATTGTCCGTTTGGATCAATTGCCGCGGCGAGCTTGTGGCTTAAGATTTTCATGTGAGAAAGAAATATATTTATTGCAAGTATTTTTGCCAAGTGATTTGCAATAAACCTCGGCAATCCTCACAAATGTAAAAAATAAAACCTGGAGACTGTCATGAAAAAAACATTGTTGCGTTATGGCTTACTGGCGTCGGTACTGGCTGTGAATGGTATCGGCAGCGCCAATGCGGGCTGGCTGGATAACCCGTTTGGCAGCGTCGCCAGCGTACTGGCGTCGACCCCCAGTGCGAATACGGCAGCTGCGGCTACAGCGATTGATCCTGCGACCTCGGCCGCCACCCAATATCCGGTCATTTTGGTCAACGGCCTGTTCGGCAGCGACGACTATCTGAAAGGTCCCTTGTTCCAGGGCTTCCCGTATTGGTACGGCATCGTCGAAGATCTGCGGCGGCATGGCGCCAAAGTGTATGTCGCCTCGGTCCGGACCATCGACGACGAAGCCGCCCGCGGCCAAGATCTGCTGGACTTCATCAACAAAGTTGCGCCCGGCCAGAAGGTCAACCTGATCGGTCATAGCCAGGGCGGCTTCACCGTGCGCTATGTGGCGCAGATCGCGCCGGACCGGGTGGCCTCGGTCACCACCATCGGTACGCCGCATTGGGGGGCGCCGCTGGCGGACGTGATCAATGGCGCGATCGGCGTGGTCGATAATCTGGGCTTTGGCGCCGCAGTGCGCGCCGCCGTTGGTCCGCTGGCGGCGGTTCTCGGGCTGGTCATCCAGGGCAATCCCAACCAGGATGCGTTTGGCGCGCTGGGCGTGCTCGACAGCGCCGGCGCGGCAGCGTTTAACCAGAAGTACTCAACGGCCGGTCTGGGCGATCCGAAAAGCTGCACCAGCGGCGCAGTCACGCAGACGATCGACGGTAACGTGCAGCAGCTTTACTCCTGGAGCGGCAGCGCATTCCGCGGTCCGTTGCCACATGACGCCAGCCTCAATACCGTGTTCGGCGTACCGCTCGACACGGCAACCGTGCTAGACGGCACCACCTTGGGCCTGGCCACGGTCGGGCTGCCTACGGTCGCTTTCGGTCTCGGCGACAACGACGGCATGGTGCCCGTATGCCGCAGCAAGTTCGGGCAGGTGATCGGCACCGGCTTCAAATGGAACCATCTGGATGAAGTCAACCAGATTGCCGGGGTACTTGGCGGTAACGCGGAAGATCCGGTGGCGGTGATCCGGACTCATGTCGAGCGTCTAAAAAACGCCAAACTGTAAAGGCGGAGCCGAAACATGCCTGTCTCAGATCCGGCCGGCAGCGCCGGCAATCAACGCATCCTGCTCTTGACGGCGGTCATCATTGCGGCGGTGATTTGCGCTGCAATGATTTATTGGCTGAATCCGTCCAGCGCACCGGTCGCCAGCGCTGTAGCTGATCGCGCCGGAGCGACGACAACGGCGGCAGCCGTCGTCGCCAGCCCGGCAAGCGCGGCCGCTTCTCTGCAGACGCAGGCATGGCCGCCGATGTTGCAAGGGACGGTGGCGCCGGGCTTGCCGGTCGACGCCCAAGGCCAGCTTGAACACAAACGCGATGTGCGCGATTTCTTCGACTATTTTCTCACTGCGCAAAGCGTTCTTACGCCAGCACGGATGGACGCACTGGTCGGGCAGCAAATCAAGGCGCAGCTGGATGGCAAACCGGCTGAAAGCCAGGCGGCCGCATTGTGGAAAAGCTATGGCGCCTATCTGCAAGCCTTGACCCAGCTAGCCGGAACTGCCGGTAATGGCGTGTCCGCTATCGCCGCCGATGGCGCAACCGACAGTCTGACGGCCGCCAACGCCGTCAGACTGCAATCGTTCATCGAACAGCGGGCCGCGCTGCGGCAACGCTTCCTGGCCGAATGGAGCGGGTCGTTTTTCGGCGAAGAAGACCAAGCCATGCTGGCGTTTGTCGCACGCGCCCGCATCGCCCAAGACAAAACTTTGAGCGATGCCGAGCGCAAGCGCCGCCTTCAGGAAATCGAACAGAACCTGCCGCCGGGCGAACACGCGATAGAACAGCAGCAGAAGCAGCAAGAGCAATGGTTCGCCGCAGTTGACCAGATGCGGCAGCAAAATCTGCCGCCGGAGGCCATGTGGAGCGAGATCGCCAAGCTCAAAGGCGCTGATTTCGCCGACCGCTTCGTGGTGCAAGAACAGCAAAACCATGCCTGGCAAGCCAACTACGATCAATATGCCGTCCAGCGCAGCCAGATCGAAGCGCAGGACTTGTCGCCGCAAGACCAGCAAGCGCAGATCGAACAGGTCCGGACAAAATTCTTTCCTAAAACAAGCGATGGGCTACGTGCCGCAGGCCTGGATCAGATTGCGCAACTAAAGCACTGACCAGGGTGCTTGCCGCCCCATTTCGGCGACTGCCATTGGGTATGATGCTTGCTTGTCTTTGTTGGATATATCAGCAACGGAGAAAAGCATGGTGCATAGAAGAGGTTTTCTCGGCAGATCGGTCGTGATGGCGGGCGGCTGGGGTCTGTTTTCCAACACCTCGGCGCAGGTGCTCAACATCAATGACGCCATCAATAAATCGGGACGGCAAAGAATGCTGTCGCCTTGGCGCAGCAGCAATGGTTTTTCTTCGACACCGCGCTGCGCCAGAGCGGAGACATGACAAGCCGCCAGCAATATGCCACCAATGTCGCCACCACCAGCGAACGCATACTGGAAGTCATGGATGGCGTCACCGGGCTGTAACAGCAACTTGCCTGATGCTGAGACAAGTTCGCAATAGATAATCAAAAAGAGAGAAAAATGAAAGCTGTCTGTAAGCTTTGTAAGAGTATTGTCGGCAAAAAATAACCTGATTAGTTACGTATCTCAGATTGACCGTGAAAAGCGGTCATTTGCTGATAAAGCGTCATCCCCGCGAACGCGGGGATCCAACTTAAGTACTTGATTCAACATGGATTCCCGCGTTTGCGGGAATGACTCGGAAGATAGTTTTGTGCTAAAAATATGGCATCTGAGATAGGTAACTAATCAGGAAAAATAATGACAAGAAGGGGAGACTAGGCATGAAAATTGTTATCGGCGTTCTTTTGTGTGCGGCTTTCGCATTCGCCCAGGCGGAGGAGAAACCTGGGCAGGACAAGATCGTTATCGGCCAGTCGGTCGAATTGTCCGGAGAAGCGACCGGCAAAGAAAACATGGAGGGCGCGCTGGCCTACTTTGGCTGGGTCAACGCCCAGGGCGGCGTCTTCGGGCGCAAGATCGAGCTCAAGTCCTACGACGATAAACGCAAGCCGGAAACCACCCGCCTCAATACCGAGAAACTGCTGAAGGAGGACAACGCGCTGGCGTTGTTCGGCTACCGCAGCACGCCGACGGTCGAGGCGGTGCTGCCCTTGCTGATCGCGGAGAAGGTACCGATGATCGCACCGTTTTCGGGTGGCCAGAGCTTGCATCAGCCATTCAATCCCTATCTGTTCAATTTGCGCGCCAGCTATCAGTCTGAAACGGCGAAAATGATCGAGTTGTTCGGATCGCTGGGCATCAAGAAAGTGGCGATCCTGTACCAGGACGATAGCTTCGGCAAGGACGGACTGGCCGGATTCGAGCGCAATCTGGCCGCGCATAAGCTGGGGGCAGTGGTGACGGCAAGCTACGACCGCAAGGATTTGAAGATAGACAAGGCGGTCAGCGCCATCGCCGCCGCCAATCCGCAGGCCGTGCTGATGGCCTGCACACCGTCGGCCTGCGCCGACTTCGTCAAGCAGATGCACAAGAAGGGCGCACACCCATCGTTCATGATGCTTTCCAACGTCAGTTCTGAAACCTTCTTCGCATCCCTGGGCGACGATGGCCGCGGGGTCAGCGTCATGCAGGTGATGCCTTATCCAAAAGACTTTGCGGCGGCCGCCACCCGGGAATTCCAGAGCGTGCTGAAGGGAATGGCCAAACCGCCGCCTAGCTCCTATTCGACATTCGAGGGTTTTGTGGCGGCAAAATTGCTGACCGAAGGATTGCGCCGGGCCGGGCCGAATCCGACCCGGCCCAAACTGATGGCGGCAATGGAGACGATCCGCGATTACGACCTGGGCGGCGTCAGGGTGTCATATACGCCAAACAATCATGATGGCTCGAAATTCGTGGAAATGATCATGATCGGCAAGAACGGCGCGATTCTGCATTGACGCTGGTTGAATCTAGCCGCGGCCGCAATTGAAGCAAAGGCGTCAATCCGAGAAACCTGCCGGGTTCTGCAACTGCCAGCGCCAGGAGTCGGCACAGATCGACGCCAGGTCTTCTTCTGCGCGCCAGCCGAGCAGTTCGGCGGCAAGACTCGGATCTGCGTAGCATGACGCAATATCGTCCGGCCGGCGCGGCGCCATGTCGTAAGGAACCGGCTGGCCGCTGGCTTTTTCGTAGGCGGCGATGACTTCCAGCACGCTATGGCCGCGCCCGCTGCCGATATTTGCAGTGAAACTCCGCTCTTTCCCCTGCAGATAATTGAGCGCGGCAATGTGCGCCTTCGCCAGATCCACCACATGGATATAGTCGCGCACGCCGGTACCGTCGGCGGTGGGATAGTCGCCGCCGAATATCGGCAATGTCGGGCTGCGCCTGGCGGCCACCCGGGCGATATGGGGCATCAGGTTATCGGGGTTGCCGCGCGAGTCTTCGCCGATCAAACCACTTTTGTGGGCTCCCGTCGGATTGAAATAACGCAGGTAGGCGATCTTCCAGCGACTGTCCGCCAGCTCCAGGTCGCGTAGTATCTGTTCTCCTATCAGCTTGGTCTGGGCGTAAGGGCTGGCGGCCGATAAGGGAAAGTGCTCCAGGATCGGCACCGTGGCGGGAGTGCCATACACCGACGCCGATGAACTGAACACCATTTTCGCCACCCCGGCGTCGCGCATCGCCGTGCATAGCGTCAACAGGCTGCTCAGGTTGTTGGCATAGTATTCGAGCGGTTTGGCGACAGATTCTCCGATCGATTTCAATGCTGCGAAATGAATCGTCGCGCTGATCCGATGGTCCCTGAACAAGCGTTCGGTGCTGGCGCGGTCGCACAGGTCGGCCTCGACAAAGACCGGGGTCTTGCCGGTAATTTTCTTGATGCGATCCAGCACCAGCGGGCTGCTATTAACCAGGTTGTCGACGCCAACCACTTCATATCCGGCATCCAGCAGCTCAACCCAGGTATGAGAGCCGATATAGCCGGTGGCGCCGGTAAGCAGGATGGCAGCGTTCATATTGTCTTAAAGGCAAAGTAAAAATGGATACAGGCTGAGAGGGTAAGTATTTTTTCCGATCTGGGCAATGGCGGTCTTCATGAATGCGCCAAATAATCTTGCGCAGCATTGTGCCGGCGGTGCAAATTTGATAATTATCGGTGCATTCTGCTTGCATTAAAATTAACTTCAAACCTGGATTGGGGCCGGCCAATTGCCGCCGCTGCCTGAACAGCTCCGCCGGCAAGCGACCAGCCACTCTCCAGCAGCAAATGCAAAGCCCCTTTAGAATGCATGACTATCCGGATTTTTAGAAAGAAACCGAGTGCAACCCATTATTTCAGTCAACAACCTTACCAAGACCTATGCAACCGGACACAGCGCGTTGAAAGGCATCAACCTGGAAATACGGCGCGGCGAGATCTTTGCGCTACTGGGACCGAACGGCGCCGGCAAGACCACTTTGATCAATATCATCTGCGGTATCGTCAACCCCAGCCAGGGGCATGTCCTGGCCGACGGCCACGATGTGGTGCGCGATTACCGGGCGGCGCGTTCGCGGATCGGCCTGGTGCCGCAGGAGCTTTCCACCGACGCTTTCGAAAGCGTGTGGGCCACGGTGAGTTTCAGCCGCGGCCTGTTCGGCAAGGCGGCCAATCCCGCGCTGGTGGAAAAAATCCTGCGCGATCTGTCGTTGTGGGACAAGAAGGATGCAAAAATCCGCACTTTGTCTGGCGGCATGAAACGCCGCGTCATGATCGCCAAGGCGCTCTCGCACGAGCCGCAGATCCTGTTCCTGGACGAGCCGACCGCCGGCGTCGATGTCGAGTTGCGCCGTGACATGTGGCAGATGGTGCGCGGCTTGCGCGAGAACGGCGTCACCATCATTCTCACCACCCACTATATCGAGGAAGCCGAAGAGATGGCCGACCGCATCGGCGTCATCAGGAAGGGCGAGATCATCCTGGTCGAAGACAAGGCCGTGCTGATGGCAAAACTCGGCAAGAAGCAGCTGACATTGCATTTGCAACGGCCGCTGGCCAGCATTCCTGACGGTTTAGGCGGCAACCAGCTGGAGCTTTCCGCCGACGGCAACGAGCTGGTCTACACCTTTGACGCCCAGAGCGAGCAAACCGGGATCGCCGGCCTGTTGCGGCAACTCAGCGAACATGGAATCGACTTCAAGGATTTGCAGTCAAGCCAGAGCTCGCTGGAAGAAATTTTCGTCAACCTGGTGAAAGCATAAACAATCATGAATCTTCACTCTATCCGCGCGATCTACATGTTCGAGATGGCGCGCACCGGGCGCACTTTGATGCAAAGCATCGCTTCGCCGGTGATCTCTACCGCGCTGTATTTCGTGGTGTTCGGCGCCGCCATCGGCGCCCACATGGTCAGCATCAACGGCGTCAGCTATGGCGCCTTCATCATTCCCGGCCTGATCATCATGTCGCTGATGACGCAAAGCACCGCCAATGCCTCGTTTGGCATCTATATGCCGAAATTTTCCGGCACCATCTATGAAGTGCTGTCGGCGCCGATTTCCAGCGTCGAGATCGTTGGCGGCTACGTCGGCGCCGCCGCCACCAAATCGGTGATCCTGGGGTTGCTGATCCTGGCTACGGCGCGGGTCTTCATTCCGTTCGAGATTGCCCATCCGTTCTGGATGCTGGGTTTCCTGGTGCTGATTGCCGTCACCTTCAGCCTGTTCGGTTTCATTATCGGGGTCTGGGCCGACGGTTTCGAGAAGCTGCAACTGATCCCGTTGATGATTGTGACGCCGCTGTCGTTCCTCGGCGGCAGTTTTTATTCCATCAACATGCTGCCGCCGTTCTGGCAAAAGGTCGCCTTGTTCAATCCGGTGGTCTACCTGATCAGCGGTTTCCGCTGGAGTTTCTATGACGTTGCCGACGTCAACGTCCTGATCAGCGCCGGCATGACGTTGGCATTCCTGGCGCTCTGCATGGGCGTGCTCTGGTGGATCTTCAAGACTGGTTATCGGCTCAAGGGATGACAGGAGGATGAAGGCAGCCGCCGCTTCCGATATCGATAAAAGACGCGGGCGGTCTGCGGATGCTTGAGGGGTCATGATGGGGTCATATTACGGATACATAATCCCAACAATGCGTTATCTGATCGTTACAGATAATCAGGAATACGCTCAGTTTTACAGCCCCCCCCATCATTAAGAACGCGCCATTCAAGGCGCGTTCTTATTTTCCGGAGACCGTTTGATGCATAAGAAATTTGGCAAGCCGGTACTGGCTGCCGCCGCCACAATCGCCCTGGCCGCCTGCGGCAGCAGTTCCACACCCCTGACCGGGCAGATCCAGGAAGGCAGCGTGCTCAAGATGGCGATTCTTGAGACGACCGATATCCATTCCAATGTGCTGGGCTATAACTACTATGCGCTGACGCCCGATACCAGTCTCGGCCTCGACCGTACCTCGACCCTGATCCAGGGTGCGCGTGCGGAAAATCCGAACAACGTGCTGTTCGACGACGGCGACGTCATCCAGGGCACCTTGCTGGGCGATTACCAGGCGCAAGCGACGCCGGTCAACTGCAGCGGCACACTGGCGGTGCACAAGGTGATGAACGCCCTCAAATACGACGGCGGTGGCATCGGCAACCATGAATTCAACTACGGCCTGGGTTTTTTGAGCCAGATCACCAATGCCGACTTCGGCGTCACCGGCATCGCCAAACCGGCCGGCACCTGCGGCGCACCAACGTTCCCGCTGGTGCTCTCCAACGTCAACAGCGTCGCCAGCCAGAAGCCGATTTTCAATCCCTACGCGGTGATTCCCAAGCAGTTCAACGCCACCACGCCGGACGGCAAGACCATCAATGTCAAGCTCAACGTCGGCATCCTCGGCTTTGTGCCGCCGCAAATCATGGACTGGGATCAGAAAAACCTGGCCGGTAAAGTGTATGTCAATGGCGTGCAGGAAAGCGCCAACAAGTACGTGCCGCAATTGCGCAGCGCCGGCGCCGACGTCATCGTCGCCTTGTCGCATGGCGGCCTGGATGCCTCGCCATACAGCCCGAAGATGGAAAACGGCAGCTTGTATCTGTCCACCACCGGCATCGACGCGCTGCTGGTGGGCCACTCGCATCTGATTTTCCCGCAAGCCAAGGAAGCCAAAGCGCCGGCGCTGGATGCTTCGCTGGCGGCGTTGCCGGCTAATATCGTCGACAGCAAGAACGGCTTCGTCAACAATGTGCCGACTGTGATGGCGCAGAGCTGGGGCCGACGCCTTGGCATCATCAAACTGACCTTGCAATACACCGGCGGTAAATGGGTGATCCAGAAACCGCAAACCACGGTCGAAGCGCGTGGCTTCAAATATACCGATGGCGTCACCAATGTGGCGGCGGATACTGCAATTGCGACGCTGGTGGATAGCGAACACAAGGCGACGATTGCCTACGCGCAGCAGCCGCTGGGCACCACCACGGATTTCGAGATGTCGTCGTACTTCTCGCTGGCGGGCGACGTCGGCGCGATCCAGATCGTCAACCAGGCACAGATCGACTACGTCAAGAATTTCATCGCCAACTCTACCGACGCTACATTGGCCAGTTACAAGAACATCCCGGTGATCTCTTGCAGCGCGCCGTTCAAGGCTGGCCGCAACGGTCCGTCGGATTTTACCGATGTCGCGCCGACCGCATCCAAGGCCAGCCCGTTCGCGCTGCAGGTGCGCAATCCGGGCGATCTCTACCTGTACAGTAACAACAACCTGCAGGCAGTGAAGATCAAAGGTTCCGACCTGAAAAACTGGCTGGAAACCTCCGCCTCGCAATTCGGTAAAATCGATCCCGCTGCGACTGCCGAACAAGACCTGGTACCGTCCTATTCGACGATCTACAACTACGACGTCTTCTACGCCGAAGGCAATGCCATGCAATACCAGATCGACGTTACCCAGCCGGTTGGCAGCCGCATCGTCAATCTGACTTACCAAGGCAAGCCGGTGGCCGCCACTGACGATTTCATTGTCGCCACCAATGACTACCGCGCAGGCGGCGGCGGTAATTTCCCGGGCATCGATGGCAGCAAAACCATCATCAAGTCACCCGACGCCAGCCAGGCCGTGGTCAGCAGTTATCTGCAAAAACTGGGCAAAGTGACGCAGGCCAATAACGGCAACGGCCAGAGCTGGAGTTTCGTCAAGGTCGCCACCAACGGTCCGGTGATTTTGCGCGCCACCCCCGGCAAGCTGGCAGTGGCGCAGGCGCTAGGTCTTGCTCGCGTCAAAGCCGAAGGCGCGCTTGATGCCAGCGGCTTCTCCAAGTATGCAATCGACCTGAGCAAATAAAACGGTGTCCAGATATTAAATGTCAGTGTGAGCGATGTTCCAAGCCCCCGTTTCAGCGGGGCTTGTCTTGTTTGATAAAAATGCATAGTTACTTGAAATTGCCGGCAGCGCTGGCCTTCGCCTTGTCGCTTGCCGCATGTGGCCAGCAGCAAACCGTGCCGGACAGCGCGCAACTGGAAAGCCTCGGTGTGCTGGCCAGGCAAGGCCGGCAGGCGCACGCGCTTGAAGAGCTCCAATCCTGGGCCAGACAAGGCTCTGCGGTGGCGCAGCGGGAATTGGCGCTGGCCTATGTGGATAATGCGGCGCATGCAAAGGATGCGGTTTTCTGGTTCGCAAAAGCGACGCAGGGCGGCGACAAGGAAGCGGCTTATGTTTTAGCCAGCGCCTACTATAACGGTAAGCTGGGCCTGGACAAGGATCCCGTGCTTGCCGTCCAATTGTACAAAAAAGCGGCGGCGCAGGACGATGAACGAGCAGAGTTAATGCTGTCGCGCTTGGCCAAGTACGGTGAAGGCATGCCAAAGGATCTGGCGCAATCCGTCTCGTGGTTGCAGCAAGCCAGCGCTCATGGCAACGCGCAAGCGATGTTCCTGCTCTCGAACGCGTATGCGTCAGGCGAAGGCGTTCCGCAGGATCAGGTGCTGGCGCACAGCTGGCTTGAAAAATC
>NZ_JBDTCG010000017.1:0-239447 GCF_039923675.1 Collimonas sp. | reverse complement strand
GCGACCCTTGGCTTCGGAGGCCAATACTCTATCCACTGAGCTACAGCCGCATGAGAGGAACGGTGAAGAGGCATGAAGGATACCGTTTTTCTGCGCGCGCGTCCACGTAAAGCAACTGTTGTTCGTTCCAAATAGTATTTATTGCGACTATAATCAAGGGTTTGGCGAGGGATCGTGGGCTGTTCTGACAGTTTGAACGGTTTTTTGGCGCGTATCCGGCTACGGCTTTGAAAATTGCACTGAGGGAATTATGAGCGACGCACAAAACGAAGAACATCAATCCGCGATCAAGACGCCTAAGCAACTGATCATTGCTATTGCAGCCGGTTTTCTGGTACCTATCATTTGCATCGTCTTGCTGGTGCAATATGTCACTGCCGGCAAGAAGGTCGGCGCTGGTTCCGAAGGACAGACGCCGGAGGCGATCGCTGCCCGTATCCAGCCGGTCGCCGACGCCGGTTTCACCTTCAAGGATGTCAACGCGCCCAAGCAGTTGCTGTCCGGCGAAGAAGTCTTCAAGTCCACCTGTTCCGCTTGCCACGCAACCGGCGCAGCCGGTGCTCCCAAGGTCGGCGATGCCGGCGCCTGGGGTCCGCGTCTGGCCGACGGCTATGACAAGGTGGTTGGTTATGCCATGCACGGTTTGCGGGCAATGCCGGCCAAAGGCGGCAATCCTGATCTGGACGATATCGAAGTGGCGCGCGCAGTGGTCTACATGGCTAACCAGTCCGGTGGCAAGTTCAAGGAGCCTGAAGTTCCGGCGCCGGCTGCTCCAGCCGCAGCTGCCGATGCTTCTGCAAGTGCGGCAGCTTCTGCTGCAGAGCCGGCAGCAAAGTAATTCGGCGTAGCCGGTCGTAAAAAAAGCCAGTCAATATATTGACTGGCTTTTTTTTGCCCAAGACCTTGGATTAGAGATCAATAGGCGCGTGCTTGCGGCTGCATTTGTCCCTGCTGTTGGGCAGGAGCCGGTTCGCGGACAAAGATTTCAGCACGGCGATTGACCGCACGATTGGCAGCCGTATCGTTGGCGACCAGAGGCTGCGTGGAACCGAGGCCGTCCGAGGTGATGCGGTTCGGTGCGACGCCGCGGCTGCTCAGATAGCTGCTGACATTCTGCGCGCGCTGACGTGACAACGGATTGTTGATGGCGTCCGTGCCGGTACTATCCGTGTGGCCATAGACTTCCACCAGGGAGGCCGGGTTTTGCACCAGGGTTGTCGCCAGCTGGTCCAGGATCGGGCGCAGGGCTGGATTGAGATCGGCGCGTCCGGTTGCAAAACCGGTATCTGCAGGCACGTTGACCTTCAGACGGTTATCCGCAGTTTGCGTGACTTGCACATTGGTGCCGGCAGTCGCTCTTTCCATCGCCAGTTTCTGGTCTTGCTGGTGCTTGCCCCAGATATTGCCGCCAACCGCGCCAATCGCAGCGCCAATCGCAGCGCCGGCAGCTGTCCGTCCAGCGCCGCCGGGGCCGGCGATGCCGCCTACCAGGCCGCCGAGAACCGCGCCGGCGCCGGCGCCATAAGCGGTTCCGCGCTGGGTCTCCGTCATGTCGGCACAACCTGCAGTTGCCATGGTCACTGCCAGAACCAGAGCGCCTAATTTGAATTTATTCATGGTCTTTCCTCTCGAAGATTGAGACAGCATCAGAAAAAACGGTGTCTCCGGCTGGAGATCACCGTAGTTCATCATCCGTTGTTTCCTTGCTATTTCTACTGCTGACAAAAACGGCGCCGCCGATTGCTGCGATTACTGCAGCGCCGATTAAAAAGGGTTTGCGCGTGGCGCGCCTGGAGAGCCAGGACACACCGGTCACCAGCAGCGGCAACATGGCCGGCAAATTGCTGGCCTTGAGCGCGCTTGAAGTGCCGATCAAGGAAGAGGCGATGCCGCTGGCGCGCCCCAATAGAACGGTCGCCAGCGATCTGGTGTTGAGATTGGCGCGAACGATATCGCGTGAATGCAGCATTTCAGCGCGAAAGATAGCACCTTCCGCCAGCAGTTTCTGCTTGCGCTCGGCGGTTGAAAGGTGGCTGTCCAGTCCTGCGTATCGGCTCATGTCGGGTTCCGTGCTCAAAGTAGGGCGTCGCGATCTTTGCGCAGCTCGGCCATGGTGACTGGCAAACCGAGCCGGCCCTGGCGCAAGACGCTGCGTACATACAAGGCCGAACCGATCGCCACCAGGGTAAAGAATGCACCCAGGATCACCAGTATTTTCCAGCCCATGGATTCCCACGCCAGCACTACTACCAGAGCGCTCCAGAAGGCCAGGGCAAACCACAGCGCGACAATGCTGAGCGCGCAGATCAGGAACAGTTTCAGCAGGTGCGAGCCGATCTCTGAAAACTCCAGAGCGGCCAGCTCGATGCGGCTGATCACCAGCGCAAACATGTTCTTGGCGGTGCCGACCAGCCCGGACACCAGACCCGGACTGCCGTGCTTGGGTTGTTGTGGGTTCATGCGTGCCTGACAGTTATGCTGCGTTTATTTACGGGAAATGGCCAGGCCGAGCAGCAAACCGATACCGCCGGCGATCGCGATGGCGCTCCACGGATTTTCCTGGACATAGTCGTCGGTCGTGGCGGCGATCTCCTTGCCGGTTTCGATTGCAGCTGCTTGCACGTCTTGTGCTTTAGACACAGCCGCGTCAAGTAGTTCCAAACCTTTTTGACGCAGGTCTTCGGCTTTCTCGCCGGTGGTCGCGGCGGCTTCGCGGAACAGTTCCTGCGCATCCTTGACCAGGCTACGGACGTCGCTGCGGGTGGTTTTCAGGGTGGATCTGTGCATTGTGTGGCTCCTTGATTCGTGGTTTTTCAGTATAGCGAATACCCGCTATGACGGCTGTGGCCGGGTTAGCTTAAGCAGTGTCAACGATAATACAGGCTACTGTGCCAATCTGCCAACAATGTGTCCATGCCGGCAAATGTGCACAGATTGGCGCAGGTAACAGACAATCTGCGGTTATTTCTTGTCGCGCAGTTCCGCGATCTTTTCAATATTGCCGATCTGGATAACGATGGGACGCAGCGTAATCGTCGCTTGCGCCGGACGCCAGGCAAACAGCCATTCGTGATGGGGGGCGTCGCGCTTGGGTTTGGTAAATGTCGCTCCCAGCGGGCTCGGCTGGCCATAGCAGATGGCGGCGTCGATCCCGGCCCAGCTGGGCAGCACGCGCTGGGCGGCGCGATGAATCAGTTCGCCGAATTCTTCCGTGTTGTGAATCACCAGGCAGCAGTCGGCCGGCGCAAAGGCGCTGAACAGGCTGGCGTCGTCGCTGCTGCTCATGCTCAGCGTCAGCAACTGCGGCAGGGCTTTGGCGCCCGAGTTGCGTGGATGGTGCAGGTTACTGATCTGCAGGCTTTCTGCGGGCGGACGCAGGCGGAATTCTCCGAGCGTCAAAGAGCGTTCCAGCCATTGCCGCTCCGAATAGCGGTAGAGCTTGGGAGGGCGTTGATAATCTGCGCTTAACATGATGACCTGTCTTTACTTTTTGCGTAATTTTGCGTAACTGACGCGATGGCTCGACGTCTTGAAAACTTGCGACGGCAGCGTTGCCGGCTGCTGCGCGATTGCGAATGCGGTTAAAACTGAAACCAAGGCTCAAACTAAAGATGGAACTCGCCGTTGGCTTCCGGCTGGTAGGTCACGTCCAGGATCCGCAGTTGCAGAGGACGGCCGCCCGGCCCTTGCCAGGAAATCGATTGTCCGACCGACAGGCCGAGCAAGGCGCTGCCGACCGGCGCCAGGATCGATACCGCGTCCGGCGGATTGGACGCGCTCGGATAGGCCAGCGTCAGGTCGTATTCGACCTTGCTGACATCATCGATGAAGCGGACCGCGGAATTCATGGTGATCAGGCCCGGCGGAATTTGTTCCGGATCGACCACGGTGGCGCGGCCCAGTTCTTGTTCCAGGGCATCGATGCCCGGCAGGTTCCGGTAGGCGGCCGATGCCAGCAATTGTTCAATGCGTTCCAGGTCGAAGCTGGAAATGGTGATTGGCGGCTTGATATCCATTACTGTGCTGTCTCGTAGAAAAAGGGGATATGGGGCGAACGCGATGTGTTGAAGAGCCACTCGTAGCGGCTCCTTGCGTTCTGGCTGGTAGCTCGATGGTAGGCGAGAAGCGCGCGCGAAGCAAGTCTGGCTGGCCGCGCTATTCGTCCATCTGCCGTTCGGCGATCGAGCGCAGCTGGAAACGGCCGTCGTCATTGAACAGCCAGCTTTCGGCGATCTCGACTTCGCCGCGCCGCAGGAATTTGCTGTCGGGTTTGGGGAAGGGCGCGGCTTTACGCACCGCGGCCAGCGCGCTGGCTTCCGCCTTGCGGTCTTTATTTGTGCGCAGGATTTCCGCGCGCAGCAACTGGCCGTCGGCATTCACATAATATTTCACCACGATCACGGCGCGCAGCAGCGCTTGCGGCCGGCCGATATAGACCTGGGTCGAATTGACGGCGACGATTCTCTGCGCCAGCGCGCTTTTGTAGTCATCCATCGTAGTGGCGGTCGAGGTGGCGTCGGGGGTAGTAGCCGGCAGCGGCGGAACTTCTACCACCTTGCTGGTGCAGGCCGCCAGTAGCAATGCCGCCGCGCAGTACAAACCTGAATTGATTCTGGCGTTCATCGCGGTCTCCTGGGGTGCGCGCATGGCTCTTCCCTCATTTTAGGCCGAGAGCGGCCGCCTGCCAAAATAAAAAGCCATCGGCTTGCGCGGATGGCTCTTAAGCGGATAAGACCGATGCCCGGATCAGCTGAGTTTGATCAATTTGCTGGTGGCGTTGACCGCTGCCGCCAGCTTGCCGATATCGCGCAGCTCCGCCGGCGTGATGCCCAGCTTTTTCAGTTCGGCGATATGGCCGGTGATGCAGCCGCGGCATTTGCCGACAATCGATGCCGCCAGCGTATAGATTTCGAAGTGCTTCTTGTCGACGCCGCCATGGGTGGCGTAGCCTTGCATGCGGATTTGCGGCGGCTGGGTTTTCAACTCGGCGTCATCGGCCAGTTCCAGGTAGCTGTACCAGATGTTGGTCATGCCCATGATGGCCGCCGCGGTCTTGGCTGCGGTGGCTTCGGCTTCGGTAGTCAAACCCTGGAACGCTTCAACCAGTTGCGGGCTGCCGGCCGAGATTGCCGCTGCAATGCCTGCGGCCGCTGCGACTTCCGGCGCCAGGCCGGATTTGTTCAAAGCGCCATCAAGGGTGATCCAGACGTCTTTGGCATACGACGGGATGGCGTCGCGTAGTTGAAGCATATCCATGGTTTCTCCTTAAATACTGAATTCAAATCGTGTTTGTAGGCGAGGCGCCGGCGTTAGCCAGGCCCCGTTACAGACGTTTGTTACATTACTGAATTGCTGTCGGCATCAAACCGGATCAAGCGCACGGCGCTTGATCGAATCCGGATGGATTACAGGGTTTCGCCGCCAGGAGCGCGATTGCAGGCGCACAGTTCGCCAGTTTGCAGAGCGTCCAGGATGCGCAGTGTTTCTTCAGGATTACGGCCGACGTCCAGATTGTTGACAGTAACGTGCTGGATGACGTTGTTCGGGTCGATGATGAAAGTCGCGCGCAGTGCAACGCCGGCTTCGTGGCGAATGCCCAGCTGGTCGATCAGACTGCCGGTCGTGTCGGCGAACTGCCAGTTGCTCAGCTTGCTCAGGTCAGCGTGTTCGCGGCGCCATGCCAGTTTCACGAATTCATTGTCGGAAGAACCACCCAGCAAGACGGCATCGCGGTCTTCGAAGTCGCGGGTCAGCTTGTTGTAGGCAACGATTTCAGTCGGGCAGACGAATGTGAAATCCTTTGGGTAGAAGTACAGGATCTTCCATTTGCCAGGAAACGAAGTTTCGGTGATGGTTTCAAACGCCGATACGCCGTTTTCTTCAGGCAGGTTGAAGCCAGGCTTTACGCCTTCGACCTTGAATGGTGCGAGAGATTGTCCGATTGTTTTCATCGTGGTGCCCTTTTGATAGTAAAATTTAATTATATACAATTCGTTGATAGCATTAATTGTATATTTCTATGAGGACGATAGATCGTTGCTGCGCCGCCGCATGAATCAACACCGCGTACAACGATCTGCGTCAGGTACGGAGCTGCGACTGGTTACGACAGTCGACATGAACCCGGCGTTCCTTTTTCTGGAAAACCAATTCAGCCGAAAGAATAGCAGAGTGCGCCGGACCGCGGGCCCGCCGCATGGCGATTTCATGAGCGGGATTTGTGAGGCTACAAGGGGAAATGCGGGGCTAGGGAAAATTTTTTAAACAATTTTTGACGAAGCGCTAGTTTTTTTAAAAAAACCATTGTACAATCTGCCCCCTTCAGGCGTAGTGACATACGCAAGAAAATTTGGCTGACTAAGTGTGCATTTTGGGTGCTTAGCTCAGTTGGTAGAGCGGCGCCCTTACAAGGCGTAGGTCGGGAGTTCGAGCCTCTCAGCACCCACCAAGTAGCCAAATGATCTTAATGAAGAGTAGTTTAGGAGTGGTAGTTCAGTTGGTTAGAATACCGGCCTGTCACGCCGGGGGTCGCGGGTTCGAGTCCCGTCCACTCCGCCAAGAATACAAATGCCCGCGCAAGCGGGCGTTTTTATTTCAGAACCCGATTTCATATTCCCGCCAGGGGATATCACTCTGCGGAGTGGAGAAAGCCGCCTGCGCGGCTTTCGGCGGGACGCGAAGGGCTGCGCTTGCAAGCGCAGCAGCGGCCTGCGACATGTAGGAGAGTCCCGTCCACTCCGCCAAGAATACAAATGCCCGCGCAAGCGGGCGTTTTTATTTCCATGGTCAATTTGCTTGGAACGTAAAAAAAGACGACATTATGGTCGTCTTTTTTTGCCTGAATTTTCCTAAATTCTTAGAAGCGATCGCCGATAGTCCTGGTAATCGCAGTCCCTTCCGATTTTTGCAGCATCACCTTGCCATTGCGTATCACCAGCGTTTCCACGCTTTTATCCCTGGTCTCGGCAACCTTGCCGATCGGTCCGATCGCCATGCTGACATTGGTCGCCAGCTTCACCTCGGCGCTACGCTTGTCCCGGCCGATCTCGATATGCTCGATGTTTATCTGGTAATTGGCCGACAGCATGCCGCCGGTGTGGGCCATGCTGTCGAACATCTTGTCGTATTTGTCGCAGGTCTCCTGCTTGTCGGCGTTTTCCTGGATGCGGCCCTGGCTGGTCGAATTGATGCCGGTACGCGTAAAATCCTTGGTCAGCATGGCGCACAGTTCTTTGCCGCGGCCGTTCAGTACGTGTTCGGTGGCGGTATCGTAAAAGCGCGTAACGGCAGTCTCATCGATGCTATTTTGACGATTCCAGTACCAACCGCCTATCCCGACAGCAACTAATAACAAAATAATGACTCTCATATTCCCCTGATCCCTTTAAATCACTAAAGACGCTCTGTTTTTCGGTCCTGTTTGCGCCGCTCTGCTTCCATACCTGAATCAGGATAGTCAGATGCGGCTTAATTTTCCGATAAGCTATAGAGTATCTGTTGTGCAACAATTTTGATACATTACTCAACCCCGCATTCGTGCGCTCCCCAAAACATGGCATTATTGTTCCCCTTTAGTGTCATGTCCTGCATCCATTTCTCCCAAAAAAATGAATTGCTGTCTGTCATGCGTGGCTGCTTGTCGCCAATACGGCTGAAGAAACCAGTGGCAACAATGGCGTTCAAAGGAAATTCGGGGAAATGAAAGCGCAACGACGAAAAGAAGTGAATGCGATGGCATTAGGCATGCTGGGGAGAGTCGCCCTGAGCGGGGTGGTGGACGCCTTGCTGCTATGGGGATTTGCCCATGCCGGCGTGATCCAGCCGGAAATCGCGCTGCTCTACGGCATGGCGGTGGTGGTGGTGACCGTGATCTTCTACATGCTGATCAGAAGCGGCTACCAGCGCCGTTCTAAAGATCCTGGCCTGACTTTCCCGCAAGTGGCGATGGCTTTGCTGATGCAGACCGGCTTTTTGATCCTGGCGCCTCAGGTCGGCTACTTGTTCCTGATCAATTTCTTCGTTATCTACGCCTTCGGTGCTCTAGGCCTCAGTACTTTCTGGAACGTGGCGAGCTGGCTGATCGGTTCGCTCGGGCTGGTGCTGGCGTTCAGCCTGGTGGGCTCGCACCTGCAATTCCCGGTCGGCAGCAATCTTAGCCAGCTGCTGGTCTGCCTGTCGTTCATTCTGACGCTGGGCCGTTGCATCTACCTGGCCAATATGCTGAGCCGCATGCAACGCAAGATTACCGAGCAGAACCTGCAACTGGTGAAGTCCATGAAACGGGTACAGGAGCTGGCCACCCGCGACGAGCTGACCAATATCGAAAACCGCCGTTCGCTGATGGAAATCCTGGCGGTCGAGCAGAAACGCTTCCAGCGCGGCGGCACGCCGTTCTGCATTGCCATCCTGGATCTGGACGGCTTCAAGTCGGTTAACGATAATTTCGGCCATGCGGCTGGCGACATGGTGCTCAAGACCTTCGTCGAGATCGTCCGCAACGAGATGCGCCTGAGCGACCACTTCGCCCGCTACGGCGGCGACGAATTCGTGCTGGTGCTGACCGGCACCACGGTGCGGGAAGGCGTGACTGCCCTCGACCGCATCTGTGCGGAGACGGAAATGTACGACTGGAACAAGTTCGGCAAGGACATCATCCTGACGGCTTCCATCGGGATTACCGATTTCCGCCCTGGCGAGAGTATCGACGAAGCGTTCCAGCGCGCCGACATGGCCTTGTACGGCGCCAAGGCCGCAGGCCGCAACCGCGTCATGATCAGCCCGGACAGCTTCGAGTCTTCCGACGGCGGTACCACCATCCGGGCTTTTTAAGCCGAACGACCTCTTGCCGCGATGCTTCAACGTCTTTGAAGCATTGCGCCATCAACTTCAGACCGCCGGTTCGCCACCCAGCGCAAACACGATATCGTTGAGCATCTTGCTCAGCTCGCCGGTCATCAGCATCATGTCGGAATCGAAACGTTCGTCGTCGTTCTTGCTGCTGGTGTCGTTGCCTTCCTTCAGCACGTCCAGCGGCGCGATGCGCTTGATCGCCAGCGATTCGGTCAGCACGAAGGAGATATGGTCGGCCCAGGTCATCGCCAGCCGCGTGCATTGCTTGCCGGAGGCGATGTGGCGGCGGACGTCGTCGGCTTCGATGGTGTGGCGCACGTAGCGCACGGTGGCCTTGCTTTCGCCGGCGGCGCGCAGTTCGGTGTCCTGGTCGACGGTAAAACCGTGCGGCGCTTCGTCCGAGGCCAGCCAGTTGGTCATCGAAGTCAACGGCGAATGCACGGTGCGCAAACCGGAAATCTGCAACTTGTCGACCGAGCCCAGCAGCAGCTTGAGGATTTCTTCCGCCTTGGTCGGGCTAGCCGCATCAATCACCAGCCAACCGTTGACCGGATCGATCCAGACCCAGGTATTGCGCTGGATGCTGAACGCGCGCGGCAGCAATTCGTCGGTAACTTGTTCCTTGAGGTCTTTCAGCTGCTTGCGGCCGGGTGCATAGCCTTGCTGTTCTTCGATTTCGGCGGCGCGCGCCTTGGTGACCTGGTTGACGACGGTAGCGGGCAATAATTTCTTTTCCGTGCCCAGCAAGATCATCATCTGGCGATTCACGGTGTGCACCAGCATGCCGTTTTCGCGCGGCGACAACCAGCCCTGGCTTTGCAATTCCAGGCTGCTGCACTTGGCGAATGCCTGCGGCGCCAGGAAAGCTTCCAGCTGTTCGGCCGAAATGGCCCATGGTGCGGGGATACGGTAGATCTGAAGATTCTTAAACCACATAATGTTCCAATAAATAAGCAATCAAATAAGCAATCGCAGCACACGGCTTCATGGCCACACGCTGTGCGGCGATTTAGGCCGTATCCGATAGGTTAACGTTACGTAACGGGGGAGTTTGAGGCGTTCTTGGCGATGGCAGACAGGGCTGGCCCCGCCTGCAAAGTCAGATTGACTGGGTAATCAGATACCCATGTTGGTCAGCGTATCGGCGATTTCGCGCAATACCGGTTCCAGGTGCGGATGTTTCACCGCCAGGCGCGCCGAAATGCCTTGGGCGCGTTCCACCAATTCGGAACGGATGCCTGGCGCCGGCGCGGCCACTGCGGCGGTATCCGGGGATTTCAGCAGCTGCTGGATGTCGGTATCCAGGGTTTGCAGCAAAGTCTTCAATTCGCTATCCACCGTGCCGTTGCTCTCCAGCGTGGCGCGGAGCTTTTCCAGCGAGGTCTTGATGTTGTCTATGCTCATTTGTTACTCCTGATGGGTTTCGCTGTGATGCCTATCATCTCATGCCGCTCTCGGCTTCTGCAACAAAGCCTTCAAATTGGCCAGACGATTCTGCGGCGTGATCTGTTCGGCCTCGGTCGGCATGGCGTCGCCCTCGTCCAGCTTCATTTCCTTGACGAAGCGCGATATTTCGCAAACGATCGATTCGCCGGCGCGTTTACGCTTCTTGCACCAGCTGACGTGCAGGCTGCGCTGGGCGCGCGTGATGCCGACATACATCAGCCGCCGTTCTTCTTCGATACGGGCGGCGATGGTTTCCGGCGGCGCATCGGGATCGCCCTTGTGCGGCAAGATGCCCTCCTCGACCCCGATCAGGAACACATGCGGATATTCCAGCCCCTTGGAGGCATGCAAGGTCGACATGCGCACCGCATCCGGTTCTTCGTCGCGCCCTTCCAGCATCGACATCAACGCCACCATCTGCGTCAGTTCCAGCAGATTGCGCTCGTCGCCGGCGCCATCTTTGCCGCCGGTGCCTTTTTCTTTCAGCCAGTTGGTGAAATCCAGCACATTCTGCCACTTGCCTTGCGCCGCGCGGTCATCGAAGCTGTCGTACAGATAATGTTCGTAATTGATCTCTTTCATCATGTCGTCCAGCACGGCGGCGGCGTTTTCGCCACTGCCTGAAGGGCCGACGCGGCTGGCGCGGGCTTCCAGCTGGTTGATGAAATGGCAGAATTCGCGCAGCGGATACAGCTGGCGGTCGGTCAGCTTGGCTTCGATGCCGCCCTTGAACACCGCTTCAAACAACGAACACTGCCACTGCCCTGCCACCGTGCCCAGTACTTCCAGCGTGGCCTGGCCGACGCCGCGCTTGGGCGTGGTGATGGCGCGGATGAAGGCCGGATCGTCGTCTTCATTGGCGATCAGGCGCAGGTAACTGATGATGTCCTTGATTTCGGCGCGGTCGAAGAAGCTCTGGCCGCCCGACATTGAATACGGAATCCGCTCGCGCCGCAACGCTTTCTCGAATATCCGTGCCTGGTGATTGCCGCGATACAGGATGGCGTAGTCGGAGAATTTGGCGCGCCGTTCGAAGCGGTGTGCCGACAGCATGATCGCCACCTGCTCCGCCTCTTTCTCGTCATCTTCCATGCCCATCACCTTGATCGGATCGCCGAGGCCGTGTTCCGACCACAGTTTCTTGTCGAACAGCTTGGGATTATTGCCGATCACCGCATTGGCGGCTTGCAGGATACGGGTGGAAGAACGGTAATTCTGTTCCAGTTTGATCACTTTCAGGTCGGGAAAATCGACCTGCAGGGTTTTCAGGTTTTCGATGGTGGCGCCGCGCCAGGCGTAGATCGCCTGGTCGTCGTCGCCCACCGCGGTGAACATCGGCTTCTTGCCGAGCCCGGTCACCAGCAGCTTGACCAGTTCGTATTGGCAGGTATTGGTATCTTGATATTCATCGACCAGCAGATAGCGCAGCCGCCGCTGCCATTTGTCGCGCACCGCCTCGTTGCTGCGGAACAGTTCCACCGGCAGGCGGATCAGATCGTCGAAATCGACCGCCTGGTAAGCCGCCAGGGTCGCCACATAGCTGCGGTAAATCCGCGCGGACTGGGCTTCATCCTCGGTGACGGCATCCTTGACGGCTTGTTCCGGATCGATCAGGCCGTTCTTCCACAGCGATATGGCAGTCTGGATGCGGCGCACCAGCTGCTTGTCGGTGGTGATCGCCAGATCCTGCACGATAGAAAAGCAATCGTCGCTGTCCATGATCGAGAAGCGGTCTTTCAGGCCGACGCCGCGTGCTTCCTGACGCAGGATCTTGACTCCCAGCGAGTGAAAAGTGCTGACCGTGATGTGCTTGGCCTGTTTCGGGTCCTTCAGCAGCTTGGCGATACGCTCCTGCATTTCGGTGGCCGCCTTGTTGGTAAAGGTCAGCGCCGCAATATGCTTGGGGTCGTAGCCGCAATCCTCGATCAGATGCTGGATCTTCTGCGTGATCACGCGCGTCTTGCCCGAGCCGGCGCCGGCCAGCACCAGGCAGGGACCGTCGAGATACTTGACGGCTTCCCGCTGGGGAGCATTCAGACCGAAATTGGGGGTGGACGACATAAGTGACGGCGCAGCGGCGGACCGGAAGGGAGCAAAGCGCTGTATTTTAACAGTGCGCGCGGGTCGGACAAGCTCGGCTCCAGTTCCTGTGCCGAATATGGGACAATCCCCTATCAACTATTTTGCCGGACATGCCATGAAATTCAGCCATCTGATCGAAATCAACGATCCCCTCAACCCGCTGATCGATTCCCTGACCCGCGAGCAGCTATGGCGCGGGCTGGTGATGCGGGCCGAGCAGCCGATGTTGTTCGTCGAACATCTGGATGCTTGCCAGCTGTCGGACAAATCCGTGCAATCGGTCACGCGCGAATTGCGTTATGGAAAAGTAACAGTCAAGGATGTGGTCAGCTATCTGCCGCTGCTGCAGGTACGCTACCAGGTGCCGCAACAGCCGGACATTACCGGCTCCAGCCTGATCATGACGATTGAAGAACCGGAACAGGAAATGCTGTTTGTGCGTTTTGAATATGAAGACGATGCGGTCGAGCGGCAGCCGGCGGCGCAGGCCGAGCAAGAGTTTTACGATGAGTTCCGGCGTTCTGCCTATCAGGAAGCGGATATCGACACCATCCGCATGATTCGCGAACTGGCGGTTGAAGGTAAGCTAGGGTAATAATCGCTGGCACCGCTCTTCAGCGGAAATTATTTTCCACCGCAAACTTGATCAGCTCCGCCTGCCCTTCGATATCCAGCTTGCGCTTGATGTTGAGGCGGTGGGTTTCCACCGTGCGCACGCTTAAATCGAGGTCGCGCGCAATCTGCTTGTTCGATTCGCCGTTGGCGATGTGCTGCAACACCTGGCGCTCACGCGCCGTCAGCAACTGTCCCGGCGTCATCGGCCGCGCCAGCTTCTGCGCCAGCGCCGCGCTGTAGTACATGCCGCCGGAAATCACCGTTTCTATCGCATGCACGATGTCCTTGCCGGGCGCGTCCTTCAGCACATAGCCGCGGGCGCCGGCCTGCACCGATTGCATCAGGTATTCGGTCTTGTCGTGCATGCTCAGGATCAGCACCGCGATTTCCGGGAAGCTGGCATGGAAGCGCGCCGTCAGGTCGATGCCGTTGCTACTGCCGCGCAGGTTGATGTCCATCAGAATCAGGTCGATCGGCTGCTCCTCAGCGCGCTGCAAGGCTTCCTCGGCGCTACCGGCCTCGGCCACGATGGCGAAGCCCGGCACCGCTTCCAACCGCGCGCGCAAGCCGTCGCGCACCAGCGGATGATCGTCGACCAGCATGATCTTGGTAATGGTTTCAGACATAAGATGTGTGGGAAATGGTTGCCAGCACGCGGGTGCCCGCCGTCGAAGACATAATGTCGAGATGGCCGCCGACCGCTTCCAGCCGCTCGACCATATTGCGCAAGCCGATGCCGCGTTTGGGATTGCCGTCGATTTTATCGACATCGAAACCGACGCCGTTGTCTTGCACGGCTAGCGTAATCGCTTGCGGTTGATTTTGCAAAACCGGGCCTTGCAACAGCACCTCGATCTGCGTCGCCTGCGAGTGACGGGCTATGTTGGTCAAGGCTTCCTGAGCGATGCGGAATAGTACCGTATTGGCGACCGCCGGCAGGCCGTCGGTATTGCCGGTGTGCTTGAAGATGATCGGAATGCCCGCATGTTCCAGCCATTCCTGCGTCAGGTGTTCAAGCGCCGCCGCCAGGCCCAGATCATCCAGGATCGCCGGCCGCAAATCGTGCGAAATGCGCCGCACTTCGCCTAGCACGTCATTCAGCTGGCCGGCGGTGCGTTCGAAAGTCGAGCGCGCCGCCGCGGCATGCTGCGGGCAGTTGTCGAGTCGCGTGATGCCGGCTTCGATCTGCAGCTTGATCGACACCAGCCACTGGCTGATGCCGTCGTGCAAATCGCGCGACAGCCGCGCGCGTTCCTCCTCCTGCGAACGCACCACGCGCTGCGCCAGGACTTTCAGCTTGGCGTCCGCCACCCGGTGCTCGCTGATATTCAGCACCAGTCCCGAAGCCCCCACCACCAACGCGCTCAAAATCGCGATACCGGCGATCCACCACATGGTGTTGCGAATATTGCCCGAGACCTGGGCATCAATCTTGTTGAGCGCATCGTCGACATCATCCAGATAGATACCGGTGCCCAGCATCCAACCCCATTTCGGCAGGGCTACTACGTAACCGAGCTTGGGCGCGACATGATGGCTGGAGGGCTTTTCCCACAGATAGCGCTCGAAGCCGCCACCGTTTTTGGCGCGTTCTATCAGGTGCTGGATGGTCATGCTGCCGTTGGCATCCTTCATGTCCCACAGATCGCGCCCGACCAGTTCCGGCTGGCGCGGATGCATCAGGCTCTTGCCTTGCATGTCGTAGATGAAGAAGTAACCGTCGTCGCCATAGGACAGCTTGGCCAGGATCGCCTTGGCTTCATCCAACGTGGCCTGGTCGTTGCGACCGGAATCGTAGAGATGCGCAATCGACCGCGTGGCCAGCGCCACATAGTGCTTGAGCTCCGCTTCCTTGCTGGCCAAATACGCTGCCTGGATCGTTGCGCGCTGCTGCTGGCCGAGCGAAATCGCCTGATGGCGCACCGCCAGCGCGATCGCGCACAGCGCCAGGATCAGCGGAACGATGGCCAGGAAGATGATTTTTTGGCGTAATTTCATGGCGCTACTTTACCCGTAATCGATAGCGATTCTGTAAAAAATGCTATTGGACTTGGTGAGCATTTCATTGCGGGCTAAGTAGTACTACGTAAAAACCTTGCGTAGTTTCTCGCTTGTTCTCGGGCCCTGTATGCCAAATACTTTGGCCGCGGTCATGCTGCCTGGCTGGCGCCGGCGGCACGCTAATAAAAACAACATCTAACAACATTCTTTCCCTCTGGGAGGAGACCAATGAATCGTCTATCTTCAAAAATGGGCTGGCTTGCGCTGGCCCTGCTCGGTGCGTTCGCGTTCGGCTATATCGGCCTGCAGCGCGGCGAATCCATCAGCGCCATCTGGATCGTGATCGCCGCAGTCTGCGTCTATCTGATCGCTTACCGTTTCTACAGCCTCTATATTTCCGACAAGGTGCTGGGCCTGGACGCCACGCGCATGACGCCGGCTTACAAGTACAACGACGGGCTGGACTATGTGCCGACCAACAAGAACGTCTTGTTCGGCCACCACTTCGCGGCGATTGCGGGCGCCGGGCCGCTGGTCGGTCCGGTGCTGGCAGCGCAGATGGGTTATCTGCCGGGCATGTTGTGGATACTGGCCGGGGTGGTGTTTGCCGGCGCGGTGCAGGATCTGATGGTGCTGTTCATCTCGACCCGGCGCGACGGCCGCTCGCTCGGCGACCTGATCAAGTCGGAGCTGGGTGTGGTGCCGGGCGTGATCGCGCTGTTCGGCACGTTCATGATCATGGTGATCATCCTGGCGGTGCTGGCGCTGATCGTGGTCAAGGCGCTGGCGGAATCGCCGTGGGGTACGTTCACCGTGGCGGTGACTATTCCGATTGCGTTGTTCATGGGCGTCTACACCCGTTATATCCGGCCGGGACGTATCGGTGAGATCTCGCTGATCGGCTTCGTATTGCTGATGCTGGCGATCGTCGGCGGCCAGTATGTGCAGGAACATCCGGTGCTGGGCGCCATGTTTACCTTCACCGGCAAGGAGCTGACCTGGATGCTGATCGGCTACGGCTTCATCGCCTCGGTGCTGCCGGTGTGGCTGCTGCTGGCGCCGCGCGACTATCTGTCGACCTTCCTCAAGATCGGCACCATTCTCGGCCTGGCGCTGGGCATCGTCTTCGTCGCGCCGGAATTGAAGATGCCGGCATTCACCCAGTTCATGGACGGTTCCGGGCCGGTCTGGTCGGGTAGCTTGTTTCCTTTCCTGTTCATTACCATTGCTTGCGGTGCGGTCTCCGGCTTTCATGCGCTGATTGCTTCCGGCACTACGCCGAAACTGCTCGAAAACGAGCGCCATGCGCGCTTCATCGGCTACGGCGCGATGCTGATGGAATCGTTCGTCGCCATCATGGCGCTGATCGCCGCATCCTGCATTGAGCCTGGCGTGTATTTTGCGATGAACAGTCCGGCGGCGCTGATTGGCACCACGGTCGAAACCGCTGCGCATGCGGTATCGCAATGGGGTTTTTACGTGACGCCGGAAATGCTGGCGCAGGTAGCCAAAGACGTCGGCGAGCACAGCATCATTTCGCGCGCCGGCGGCGCACCGACACTGGCGGTCGGCATGGCGCACATTCTCTCCAGCATCGGCGGCGGCAAGGTCATGATGGCGTTCTGGTACCACTTTGCGATCCTGTTCGAAGCCTTGTTCATCCTCACCGCAGTGGATGCCGGCACCCGCGCCGGCCGTTTCATGCTGCAGGATCTGCTTGGCACTTTCGTGCCCTCCATGCGCAAGATCGATTCCGTGCCGGCCAGCCTGATCGCCACCGCCCTATGCGTCGCCGGCTGGGGCTACTTCCTGTACCAGGGTGTGGTCGATCCGCTGGGCGGCATCAATACCTTGTGGCCGCTGTTCGGCATCTCCAACCAGATGCTGGCGGGGATTGCGCTGATCCTGGCGACCTGCGTGCTGTTCAAGATGAAGCGCGACCGTTATGCCTGGGTCACCATCGTACCGACCGCCTGGATCCTGATTTGCACCTTGACCGCCGGCTGGCAAAAGATCTTCGACGCCAATCCGCGCGTCGGCTTCCTGACCCACGCCGGTAAATACCAGGCGGCGCTGGCCGATGGCAAACTGCTGGCGCCGGCGAAATCGGTGGCGCAGATGCAGCAGATCATTTTCAACGATTACCTGGATGCCGGGCTGGCGGCGTTCTTCATCCTGGTGCTGCTCAGCATTCTCGGTTTCGGCATCAAGACCGTACTGGCGGCGCGCGCCGCCAACAAGCCCAGCACCAGCGAAACGCCGTTTGAATCGCTGCCGGCGAGCGCTCTGCCCACAACCTGAAAGGTCGGCCATGCTGGATGAAATCGCCAAAGCCGGACGTTATCTCGGACAGACCATGCGGTTGATGGTTGGCTTGCCGGAGTACGGCACCTACGTGACGCACATGGAAAACACCCATCCCGGCGAGCCGATGATGAGCTATGAAGAGTTTTTCAAGGAACGCCAGGAAGCGCGTTACGGTGGCAATGGCCGGGTCGGACGCTGTTGCTAGGCCACCTGCCCTGGCTGTAAAAGGTTAAGCGTCCTATGGGGGATGTTGGTGCCGACCGGTTCGCCGGCCGGCATTTTTTTATTCAGCCATCAACCGTTCAACTGGCCGTTATACAGAATGGCCGATGGCTGCGCATTGCGATACAGGCTGACGATGCGTGACAGGCGGCCGATGAACATGCCGTTGAAAATCCCGTACAGCGAACACACTACAGCTGTAAATACCGGGTCGCGAACGAGTTCCGGATGCATTGCCAGCAGCACGCCTACCGTGTATTTGGTCAAGAAAATCCCCATCATCAACATCAGCGGCAACCAGCTGCCGCGCTGGAACACCACACCGCGGTCCGGATGCGCGGTCACCCGATCCTTCCGGAAAAAAAGCCAGCTGAGAGAAGCCGCGATACCTGCGGGCAGCAACCAGCACGCCAAGGTCAATGGCGTGATGCCGAAATGGCTTGATATACCCTCCCAGGAAAGCGCCAGCATCACCAGCGGAATGATGGACAGCTTTTTCAGCGTGGCTTCACGGTCAACGCTGGCCAGGACGCCGCGATACACCAGGAATGCCAGCAATGCCCATACCCAAAGCGGCGTGTGTGAAATGATTTGTGCAAACATGTTGTGCTCCCGTTGATTGATCTGCTGCGATTATCTGGTCGCCGCAGAGGCGGGAAAAGCGGAAAGCGACGAAGTGCAGGAATACGTCGCGAATCGACGGTCTGGGAGGATGGCGTGCGGCCGGTTTGGCTCTGTTATCGCACTTCCGCGGAGTATTGAAAGCGCTCGGCCGGCACAAAGGAACTGCGCCATTCGACCGGTTCGCCGGCATGGTCTAGCATCAGACGCTCGACACAGATCGCCATGGTCTTGGTTTTCAGCTTGAATACGGCGGCGTTGGCGCGGTTCAAGGGCTTTGCCGTCAAGTCGTCGATGGCGCGCGAGACCAGCACGTCGCATTCGCTCTCATAAATGGGATACAAAAAAGGCGGAGAATTGCTTTTAAGATATTTTTGTAGCTTGCGGAAGCGCGCCAGCGGCAGCCAGATGTGTTCCGACAAGACGATTTCATCATTGAAAGACCTAGTGCGATGTAGGTAAAGGGTTTTGTCGCGCGGCTTGAGCTTGAGCTTTTCCGCTACCGCGGCTGGCGGTATCGCGGTCGTCATTGCGCGGATCTCGGCCACCGGCAGTGCGTCCCTGCTTGTGCCCTTGGCGCGGATAAAATGCAGCATCGAAGAGCGTTCTGCAGCGCGCGCCACAAATGTCCCGCGTCCACGCACGCGGTCGACGATACCGTCATTGACCAGCGTGTCGAGCACCTTGCGCATCGTGCCAACCGCAATTTCATATTCGGCGGCCAGTTTTTCTTCAGACGGCAGCGCTTCATCAGCGGCCCAGCTACGCAAAACGATCCTTTTCAGCAGATCGTCTCGGACCTGCAAATAGCGAGGGAGACGCGGATCAGACGCATTTTCTGGTGAGAGAGACCCGTTTTTTTGCAAGAGAGACGCGTTTTTTTCGTCTTTTTGGAGGTTTTTTTTGGGATTTATTTTCGAATTTACTTGATTAAGCATCAACAGCATTTCAAACTTTGTAAGGGCCCGCAATTTACCAAGTTCCAGCTGTTATTACAATACATATATGCATCTCTACTTCTATACAGAAGTAGAGATGCATATATGTATGAAGTGATGAAAGAAGGCGAAGAGAACACGCGTTCTTCAAATACGGAAGTGCGCAATATGTACAACGACAGAAGGAATGTTTACGTGCTGGCCGCGCCACTGAAGCGACATCGTGAAAAATAATGTCGTTTCAACGGCGGGTAGATTTTTTTTTGAGTGGGATAACGTTAAATCAGTTCTGGCTCAGTGCAACGCGGCTCGGCCGTGGCTTGCGTTCAGCCAGCCACAACAGCACGATCGCCACTGTCGAATAAATCCAGTAATCGACCGGCACGCCGCCCAGCCAGTGCTTGTGCCACGGCACGTCGATCGGGTTGAAGCGCACCAGCCCGTAGGCCGGATTGAGCACGAACCAGAGCCAGTCTTCGCTGATCCAGAACACCATGATGGAGGCCATGATGCGACCCTCGGCGCGCCAGTCCCAGCTGCCGTTGAACCAGATCGGATAGTGGAACATCAAGGCGATGAACGGAAAAATCCAGGCGTGGTAGCCGGTCATGGCGCGGCCGCCCCAGAAGATGTCGAGCAGCCAGTGATGCTCGATGCGCCAGGTCGGCAGATTGGCGGCCCAGCCCGCGGCGCCTTCGATCTGGATTTCGACGTTGGCGAAAAAGAAGGCGGTCAGTGCTGACCAGAACAGCATGCCGAACACGCGGCGAGAAGGTGTGGAAGCAGTCATGGCGAGGATGGAAAGAATGGAGAATCAAGTTTGCTGAGCACCGTTTGCAGCACGGCGCGGCCGGCTTGCGGCCGGCCCAGCGCCAGGCTGCGCTGGCGCAGGCGCTGCAGCAGCTCCGGTTGCTGCAACAACTGCTGCAGCCGGTATTCGAGCGCGGTCAGGTCGATGGCCTTTAGCGCAGCGCCTTGTTCCAGCAGATAATCGGCGTTGCGTTCTTCCTGTCCCGGAATCGGCGAGTGGATGATCATCGGCACGCCCATCGCCAGGCATTCGGAAGTGGTCAGGCCGCCCGGCTTGGTGATCGCCAGGTCGGCGCAGGCCATCAGTTCATCGACCCGGCTGGTGAAGCCGAACGGAAACAGGCGCGTCGGATGCGCCGCCGCCAGCTGCTGCAGGTCGGCCAGCATGGCGGCGTTCTTGCCGGCCAGCGCCACCAGCTGGAAATCGGTCGGTAGCGATAACAATCTTTGTACCGTTTTGTCGAGATCGCCGATGCCGGCGCCGCCGGACATCATCAAGATGATCTTGCGCTCCGGATCAAGCCCGAATTGCTGTGCGCATTGACGCCGCTCCAGCGTCTGGCCGAAACCCGGCATGATCGGAATCCCGGTCACATGTACCGCGTCAGCCGCCAGCCCGCGCGCCCGCATGCGGTAGGCGATTTCCTCGGTGGCGGCGAAATAGCCCCGCATCAGCGGTTGCAGCCACATGCTGTGCAAATCGAAATCCGTGACCTGCACCCATACCGGACATACCACGCGCTGCTTGCCGATTTCACGCGCCAGCAATTCGGCCGGCAGGAAATGGGTGCAGATGATGGCGTCCGGCGCAGCCGCCTGGATCGCCTTGCGCAAGGGGCGGGTGCTGATGCGCTCGATCGCGCGCCGCAGTTTTTGCGTCGGCGAACTGCTCAGGGCTTTATCGCTCTTTTGATAAACATAGCCCCACAGCGCGGGATGGCGGTTCACCAGATGCAGATAGAAGTCGGTATACACCGCGCGGAATCCGGCGGGGACGAAATCCATGGCATCCAGGTGGATCGCCTCGGTATCCGGGAATTCGGCGGAGGCGTAAGCCCTCAGCGCTTCGGCAGCGCGCATGTGGCCGGCGCCGGCGGAAACGCTTAACAGCAGTAGTTTGCGGGGGCGGGACGGGGTTGCGGTGCCGCTGGCCGGCGCGTTCTTTAGCATATGAATCATCTGCTCCGGCCATCAGTGTATGTCGTGTATATCGCCGGCAATGCAAAAGTGACTACTTTCAAGCATACTCCTTGCAATCTGATCTCTGGGCCCGCGATAGCGGCCAATGACGTTGATGATAGGGATAAATCAACGCTGAGTAAAATGACATTTATGACAAACAATCTTCCCCCCGTTTTAGAATTAGTCTGGACTTACGCAAAACTGTCCCAGCAAGGCACGACGACGACAGTACGGCGTACGGCTAGGAGGAGTAACGCCGCTGGGGCAGTTTTGCGTAAGTCCTATTAGTGAAAGACCGCAATATGCCTACTACCCGCAAACCGTTAGACGGCCTGGCCATGAGCCTGATGTTAATCCTTTGTATGTGCTGGGGGTTGCAGCAGGTGGCGATCAAGGTGGCGGCGCCGAGCATTTCGCCGATTTTGCAGAATGGCTTGCGTTCGGCCGTGGCGGCGGTGCTGGTGAGCGGCCTGATGTGGTGGCGCGGCAGCAAATTTTCGCTGACCGACGGTAGCTTCTGGCCGGGCCTGGCGACCGGCTTGCTGTTTGCCGGTGAATTCCTGTGCGTTTCCATCGGCTTGAACTACACCACCGCTTCCCACATGTCGGTATTCGTCTACACCGCGCCGATTTTCACCGTGCTGGGTTTGCACTGGCTGGTGCCGGGCGAACGCTTCGGCCTCACCCAGTGGCTGGGCGTGCTGGCGGCGTTTGCCGGCATCGCGGTGGCGTTCGCCGGCGGCTTTGAAGCCGGCGCGGGTTTCAGCCGCACCCTGGTCGGCGATGCGCTAGGCGTGCTGGCCGCCGTATTCTGGGCCGCAACCACCATCATGATCAAGCGCAGCGTCCTGACCAATACGTCGCCTAGCATGACCTTGTGGTACCAGCTGGTGGTCGCCGCCCTGGCGTTGCCGCTGCTGGCGCTGGTTTCCGGTCAGACGGAAGTCGCGCCGCTGACGGGCATCATGTGGGTCAGCTTGGTGTTCCAGTCGCTGATCGTGGCTTTCGGCAGTTTCCTTGCGTGGTTCTGGATGCTGCGCCGATACCTCGCCTCCCGGCTTACCGTGTTTTCATTTTTAACGCCGCTGTTCGGAGTCAGTTTTGGCGTCTTGGTGCTGAACGATCCGATCGGCTTGCCGTTCGTGTTTGGCGCTTTGCTGGTGCTGAGCGGGATCGTGCTGGTCAACTGGCAACGCAGTTAGATAGGACTTACGCAAACCGCCCTGACCGCGTTGCATCTCCTAGCCGTACATTCGTACTGTCTTCGTCGTTGCGCTTTGTCAGGACGATTTTGCGTAAGTCCTCTTAGATATTCAACAAGGTCTTATAAACGTTAAACCTGCTCCAAGGAAAATACATGGTTACCTGCTATCTGCGCTACATCATCGACGCCGGAAAACTCAAGGAGTTCGAGCACTACGGAAAATTGTGGATACCGCTGGTCGAGAAATTCGGCGGCACGCACCATGGTTATTTCTTGCCGTCGGAAGGCGCCAACAACGTCGCCCTGGCGCTGTTCACCTTTCCCAGCCTTGCCGCCTACGAACAATATCGCATCAAGATGGCGAACGATCCGGAATGCCTGCTCGCCTTCAAGTATGCCGAGGAAACCAAGTGCATTATTAGTTACGAGCGCAGCTTCTTCCGGCCCGTATTTGAATGAGGCATTGCAAAAAAATGCGGGTTAACAGTTTGCACCGTTAACCCGCATTGAATTTACTTGTCGAAACAATATGCAAGGGCGATCAGGCCTTGAAAGTACCTTCCGACACCAGCGCTTGCAAAGGCAAACGCGGGCTAGGCTCTTCCTTGGCGCGCAAACCTTCCGGCAGCATGGCCTTGTCGCCGATCTTGCCGATGGCTACCGCTGCTTCAATGGCGAAATTGGCCGGTACGCCCAGTTCGGTACGCGTCTTTTCCTTGTCGAAACCAGCCATGCCATGCGCATGCCAGCCGGAGATGCTGGCTTGCAGCGCCAGGTAACCCCAGGCCGAACCGGCATCGAAAGAATGGGTAGGCGAAGGCAATTCTTCGCTGCTGCCCGGCGGCGCAAAAGTGGTTTTTGACAAAACGATCACCAGTGCGGCGGCGTTTTCAGCCCAGCTGCGGTTGAATTCGTTGAGCAAACCCAGCAATTTGGTCCACTGCGGCGTGCCGCGGCGGGCGAAGACGAACCGCCATGGCTGCGAGTTGTAGGACGATGGTGCCCAGCGCGCTGCTTCAAGGATGGTCAGCAATTCTTGCTCTGAAATTTCATCCTGGGCGTAGGCGCGTGGCGACCAGCGGCTGAGGAATTGCGGATGGGCCGGGTGATCGGCAACGCGTGGCGTGGATTGGGTCATATGGTTTCCTGTGGTTTCCAGTAAATAAACTGTATAGAGATAAGGGATGCAAAATCGCTGTGGCCGCAGCGTTCCCGGCCAAGACGGTGCATCTTATCAGCAGTTTTTGATGCTTGCAGAGGCGCCGGGAATTTATGGCATAGCTTAGCGGCGACGGCAGATTGCCCTGCCAAGGCGGAGCGCCAAGCCGGTATAATCGGAAATAACCAAGGCTGTCCGGGAGAGCTCCAGGCGTTTGAGCAATCCCGCAGACTTTCGCATAATCCTGTGCGGCGCACTGTATTTCCGCGCCGCATTCTTGTTCTACTGATACTCAATCCTATGCTTGCACCGCAAAAACAACAGATCATCGACCTTTTCAACGCTGCATTGCAGCCTATTGTCGCCGGTACCGGCCTGACGCCGACGGTGACGCTGGAGCGTCCGCGCGATGCTTCGCACGGCGATGTCGCTTGCAATATCGCCATGCAACTGGCGAAGCCGCTGAAAAAGAATCCGCGTGAACTGGCGCAAGCCGTGGTGGCGGCAGTCATGGCTGGCGCTGCGGGCGGCAACCTGATCGAGGCGGCCGAGATTGCCGGTCCAGGCTTCATCAATTTGCGTCTGACGGCAACGGCCAAGCAACAGGTGGTCAAGACTGTGCTGGAACAAGCGGCTGAATTCGGCAAGAGCCAGCTCGGCGCCGGTAAAAAGGTGCTGGTCGAGTTCGTCTCGGCCAATCCGACCGGTCCGTTGCACGTCGGCCATGGCCGTCAAGGCGCGCTGGGCGATGCCTTGTCGGCATTGTTTGAAGTGCAAGGTTTCGATGTCACCCGCGAGTTTTACTATAACGACGCCGGTGTTCAGATCGCTACTTTGGCGACCTCGGTCCAGGCGCGCGCCAACGGCTTCAAGCCGGGCGACGCAGAATGGCCGGAAAGTGCTTACAACGGCGACTACATCGACGATATCGCCCGGGATTTCCTGGCGCGCAAGACGGTGGCAGCCAGCGACGGCGAACCAGCCACCGCCAGCGGCGACATCAACGATATCGAATCGATCCGCAAGTTTGCAGTAGCGTACCTGCGCCGCGAGCAGGATTTGGACTTGCTGGCCTTCGGCGTCAAGTTCGACAACTACTACCTGGAATCCTCGCTGTACAAGGATGGCAAGGTCAACGCCGCGGTCGACGCGCTGATCGCTGCGGGCGTCACCTATGAACTGGATGGTGCCTTGTGGCTGCGCACCACCGACTACGGCGACGACAAAGACCGCGTGATGCGCAAGACCGACGGTACATATACCTACTTCGTGCCGGACGTCGCCTATCACATCGTCAAATGGCAGCGCGGCTTCGGCAAGGTCATCAACATCCAGGGCAGCGACCACCACGGCACGATCGCGCGGGTGCGGGCCGGTCTGCAGGCGGTCAGCATGGGCATCCCGCAGGGCTACCCGGATTACATCCTGCACAAGATGGTCACCGTGATGAAGAACGGCGAGGAAGTGAAGATTTCCAAGCGCGCCGGTTCCTACGTGACGGTGCGCGACCTGATCGAATGGTCGGCCGGTGAAGAAACTCCCGCAGATGGCGCGCCGCGCGACCTGACCCGCGGCCGCGACGCCGTGCGGTTTTTCCTGATCTCACGCAAGGCCGATACCGAATTCGTGTTCGATGTCGACCTGGCGCTGGCCAAATCCGACGAAAATCCGGTCTATTACGTACAGTACGCCCATGCCCGTATCTGCTCGGTGCTGGCGCAATGGACCGGCGATGAAGCCAGCCTGGCCACGATCGATCTCAGCCCGCTGACCGCGCCGCGCGAAGCCAGCCTGCTGGCCAAGCTGGCGGAATATCCAGACATGCTGCAACATGCGCTGGAAGAACTCGGGCCGCACCAGGTGGCGTTTTATCTGCGCGATTTGGCGGGCGAGCTGCATAGCTACTACAATGCGGAGCGGGTTTTGGTCGACGATGAAGCGCTCAAGCTGGCGCGCCTGGCGCTGATGTACGCAACCCGCCAGGTGTTGCGTAACGGCCTGGCGCTGATCGGCGTGTCGGCGCCCGCACGGATGTGATTTGAATCTACAATAGATGAGTTCCGCATGGCAATGTGTCTGATCCGGCGTCCGCGCCGGTAGCACGGTTGCCTGAAGGAAGTGTCTGTAACCAGTATGTCATTGGGGAAGTATGAGCAAACTTAACAACAAGCTTCACACCAAGCTTAACTACAAGCAAGCTGGCGGTACTTTACTGGGCCTGATTTTCGGCCTGATTATCGGATTGGCGATTGCCGTCGTGGTGGCGATCATGATCACCAAGACGCCTACGCCATTCACCAACAAGACGGTGAAGGCCGACAAGCCTGCAGACGCCATTACGGCTCCTGCCACGCCGGCCGCTCCGGCTGCGGGCACGGACCAGCTGCCCGATCCGAACAAATCCCTGTACGGTAACAAGGACGCGGCCAAGGAAGCCGCCAAGGCATTTGCGCCGGCCAATCCAGCGAATCCTGCCATCCCTCCGACAGATGGTTCGCCGGCAGCCATCAACCAGGCGGCCGAGAAAAAGCTGGATGCACTGGTAGCCAAGGCCCAGGAAAAGCCGGCGCCGGTGGTCGATAAATCGACTGCGGACAAGACCAAGAAGGCCGCCGGCGACATTGCCGAAGCCAAGACCAAGGCCGCGGCGGCGGACGACAACTGGATCTATTTCCTGCAAGTCGGCGCCTTCCGCGAACAGAATGAAGCCGAAAGCGCCAAGGCCAAGCTGGCCTTGATGGGTTTCGAAGCCAAGATCAGTGAACGCCAGGCGGATACCGGCTCGCTGTACCGAGTGCGTGTCGGCCCGTTTAATCAGATGGAAACAATGAACCGGATTCGCGGAAAGTTGTCAGATAACGGCGTTAATGCGGCTGTGGTGCGGGCTGCGAAATAAGAGATCCCTGTCAGCATGTCGCCGCTGCGCGGGTAAAAAAATCAAACAATTTCATTTCGATAGGATACTTCATGCGTTTTTTTCAAAAAGCCCTGGCTGTAGCCGGTTTTAGCCTGAGTCTCGGCCTGCTTGCCGTCAGCGCGAGCGCATCGCCGGCCAGCCCGGTTGCCGGCACCGACTACAAAGTTCTCGACAATCCGCAGCCGACTGATAGCGGCCTGGGGAAAAAAGTCGAAGTGACGGAGTTCTTCGGTTACTTCTGTCCGCATTGCAACGCGCTGGAACCGACGCTGGAAGAGTGGGTCGCCAAACAGGGCGACAAGATTTCCTTCAAACGGGTGCCGGTCGATTTTGGCGATCCGAATGGCGATCCGAAGAAATCGCCTTACGTGACCCAGAAAAAGCTGTACTACACGCTGGAAGCGATGGGCAAGCTGCCTGACATGCACAAGAAGGTCTTCAACGCCATCCATGTACAGCGCCAAAATCTGAATACCGATGCCGCCGTCGCCGATTTCGCCGCCAAGCAAGGTCTCGACAAAGCCAAATTCGTGGATGTCTACAATTCCTTCGCGGTGCAAACCAAGGTGACCCGCGCCACCCAGCTGCAGAACGCCTACAAGGTCGACGGCGTGCCGATGCTGGTGGTTGACGGCCGCTACGTCACCTCGCCGTCTGTCGTCGGCGCAACGCCTGGCGCCGGCACTACCGAGGCAGCCTTGTTCAAGTCGACACTGCAGGTGATGGACAGCCTGGTGACCAAGGCCGCGGCAACCAAGAAGTAAGCTGAATGGCCGTTAAGGCCCGCCAGCAGCAGGTTTGGCAGCACATGTTCAAAAGTCCGCCTCTCGCAAGAGGGCGGGCTTTTTTATCGAGGTTTGATTAAATAACGCCAAGATTGGTCATTTTCATGAAACGCATATTCATCACCGGCGCCTCGAGCGGCATCGGCGCCGCCCTGGCGCAATATTATGCGGAGCAGGGCGCCGCACTGGGGCTGGTGGCCAGGCGGCAGCCGGTGCTGGAGCAACTGCTGGCCAGCCTGCCGCATCCGGAACGGCATCGTTTGTATGCGCTGGATGTCAACGATCATGCCGCGTTGAGCGCGGCGGCGGCGGATTTCATCGCGGCGGGTGATGGCGTCGACGTGGTGATCGCCAGCGCCGGCATTTCGCAAGGCACGCTGACCGAGCATGCCGAGGACCAGGAAGTATTCAACCAGGTATTCGCTACCAACGTGCTAGCCACGGTAGCGACTTTTGCACCATTCATCGCCACCATGAAGCGCCAGGCCCAGGCCGGTCGGCGCGATTTGCGGCTGGTCGGCGTCGGCAGCGTGGCGGGGATTCGCGGCTTGCCGGGCGCCGGCGCTTACAGCGGCTCGAAGGCTGCTGTGATCAGTTATTGCGAGTCGCTGCGAGTGGAGTTGCGAGACAGCGGTATCAAAGTGGTCACCATCGTACCCGGTTATATCGATACGCCGATGACCCAGGTGAACGATTACAAGATGCCGTTTTTGATGCCTGCATCTCGCTTTGCCGCCAAAACCGGCGCCGCGGTTGCGCGTGGCAGCAGTTACCAGGTGATCCCGTGGCAAATGGGCGTGGTCGCCAAGCTGTTGCGGGTATTGCCAAACTGGCTATATGATCTGGTCTTCTCAAAAGCGCCGCACAAGGCGCGCAAAACGGATTGATCCATGGAATTCCACAATTTCTTCCTGTTCGTGCTGACTGAACTGGCTTTATCGGCCTCGCCAGGGCCTGCAGTCATGCTGGTGGTCGCCTATGGCATCACGGCGGGCCGGAAAAAATCGATTTTTGCGACGCTGGGAATACTCACCGCCAACGCCATTTATTTCACCATTTCGGCGACCGGACTGGGAGCGTTGATTGTCGCTTCGCACACCTTGTTCACGGTGGTGAAATGGCTGGGCGTAGCCTATCTGGCGTATCTCGGCTTGTCGGCAATTTTCGGCCGGCCTTCGCCGATTACGGCGTCCAAATTAAATGGACAGAATGCATCCGGCTGGAAAATCTGGCTGAGCGGCCTGACCCTGCAACTCGCCAATCCGAAGGCCTTGATTTTTTTCATCGCGATCTTGCCGCAATTCCTGAATCCGGCTGCGAACGTGCCGCTGCAAATGATCTGGCTGGCGGCCGGCTCGATGATTCCGGAATTCTTCATCCTGCTCGGCTACGCGGTGCTGGCGGGCAGAATGCAAACCATCGCCACCCGTCCAAGCTTTGCGCGGATCACTGACCGGGTCGCCGGCAGCCTGATGCTGGCGGTGGCGATGATCGTGGCGGCGATCCAGCAGTAACTAATTGTTTAAGGCTCTTCCACAAATCGCGTCATCCCCGCGAACGCGGGGATCCAAATTTGCGGATTAAAATGGATTCCCGCGTTCGCGGGAATGACGTGCAAGGAGTTATTTGAGGTCATTTTAAATAACGCTAAAGCGGTAAACCTGATCTGCATCCAGCCGTCGCTTCAGCACGCCGTCAAACCACAGTTTGTGCAAATGCGCCAACGCTTCGCCCAAGGCGAAGGTCATCTGATGCGCATCGAGCGGGCGACGAAACATGATGGGGACGATATCGCTGGCCGATTGCGGCGCGGTTGTGCAAGCACTCACTACCTCTGCTAGCCTTTCCCTATGATGTTGTTGCAACTGGTCGATGCGAATCTGCAAACCGCGGAACGGTTTACCGTGCGAGGGTAGCACCAGCGTGTCGGTCGGCAGGTCGCGGTATTTTTCCAGCGAATCCATATACTGCTGGACCGGATTGGATTCCGGTTCAATCGCAAATACCGAGACATTGGTGGAAATCCGTGGCAACACCATATCGCCGGAAATCAGCAGTTCGAGATCGTCGCAATACAGCGCCACATGCTCCGGCGCGTGGCCGAAGCCGGTGATCACGCGCCATTGATGCTCGCCGATGCGCAGGCTTTGCCGGTCCGCCAGCCGGTGATAGGCCTGCGGCACCGACGGCACCATCGACGGGTAATAGGACTTGCGCTGGGATACTTTGGCGACGACCTCGGGATCGCGCATGCCGTGTTGCTGGAAATGCGGCAAGGCCGCGCTGCCGTCGGCGCCGGGCAGGGCGGCCGCCATGATGCGCGCGGAAAAATACTCGCCGCCGCTCATCCACAGCGGCGCTTGCCAGCGCGTGCACAGCCAGTCGGCCAGGCCGACGTGATCCGGGTGGCAATGGGTCACCAGCACCCGCAGCACCGGCAGGCCGCGCATTTCATTGGTAAAAATCTGTTCCCAGGCGGCGCGTGTGACGTCGCTGGAAATCCCGCAATCGATGATGGTCCAGCCATGGCGGACACCGTCTTCAGTGTCGATGCTGTCTTCCAGCAGCCACAGGTTGATGTGATCCAACGCGAACGGCAAGCTCATGCGCAGCCAGCGCACGCCGGGGGCAACTTCCAGGGTGGCGCCGCTGGCTGGCAGCGTGTCGCCGTAGGCATAGCTGAGCTGGGCTTCTAGTGCGTTCATTGGGGTGTTTTCTTTCTGCTCGATAGGGCACTCATGGAGTGCGTTGGGTGGATTCAAAATGCGCGGCTGCATCGCCTGCGAATTCTATGAAAGACCGGACCGCGCCGGATTGCTCCGTATTGCGGTAGATAAGCGCCACTTCCGCCTGTTGCCTGACGCCCGCAAGCGGGATGTAGCGGATGCCGCTGCGCATGATGGCCCGGACTGAAGCGGGGACGATAGATACGCCCTGGCCGGCGGCAACCAGAGCGATGATGGTTGTCATTTGCTGCGCAACCGCGCCGACGGCAGGGATGAAATTGGCATCCGCGCAGATTTGCAATAGTTGATCATACAGCCCGGAACCAAACCCCGGCGGAAACAGGATGAACGGTTCTGACGCCAACTGCCGAACGTCGATGAATTCGCTCGATGCAAGGGGATGGTCAGCATTTAGAACCGCGATGAACGGCTCCACGTTTAACCGCAGGGCTTGAATTCCAGAGGGAAGGATGTTGCCGGTGGGGCGGATGAAGCCGACATCCAGGCTGCCATCGAGCAGGGCATCGATTTGCCGGCTGGATGACATTTCGCTGAACCCCAGGGTGACGTTCGGGCGGCTTTGCGCATATTGCTGAACCAGGCCGCTAAACATATCCGACAGCGGAATCGAGCTGGCGTAGCCGATATCGAGATTCCCCATTGCTCCCGACCGGGCGCGCTGCGCCACTCTTTCGGCATGCTCGACTTGCGCCAATACTTTTCTTGCCTGATGCAGAAACAGACTTCCTTCCGCAGTGAGCGTCACGGCCCGGCTGGTCCGATCGAAAAGCCGGATACCGAGATCTCGCTCCAGCGCGGTGATCTGCCGGGTCAAGGGAGGTTGCGCAATATGCAGTTTCTCGGCCGCGCGTCCAAAATGCAACTCATCCGCAGTGACAACAAAATATTTCAATCGACGCAGATCAAGCATAAGGGCACAACCAAAAAAGTATTAATCAGGGGAAATAAGGTATTGGCTGAAAAGAATAACTTAATTTATAACGTTCTTCTCGCCGTAACGATATTCTTCACATTATTGCTCATGCTTGCACATTCCAGTGATTCCCGATTGAGCTCATACCGCTGGCTGGTGCTGGCGGTGGCCACCATATCGCAAGCCAGCGCGGCATTTGTCACGCAGGGCCTCGCCGTGCTGGCGGGCTTCCTGCAAAAAGATCTCCAACTTTCGACTACTGAAGTCGGCTTGTTGTTTACGGCTTCGGGGGTGGCGCCGATCCTGACGCTGCTGTTTGTCGGCGACTTGCTTGATCGCAGGTCGGAGCGGACCATCATCGGCGCCGGCACGCTCATCATTGCGCTCGGCCTGGCCGGCGCCATCCTGGCGCCTTCGTTTGCCGTTCTGTTAGCGGCCTTGTTCGTGATCGGCATAGGCTATAGCACGGTGCAGCCCGGTGGCAGCCGCTCGATATCAAAATGGTTTCGCAGCGATCAGCTTGGAATCGCCATGGGCATCCGCCAGGCAGGCCTGCCGCTGGGCGGCGCCGCTGCCGCAGGGATCCTGCCGCTGCTTGTCGGCAGCGGCAGCTGGCGTACCGCATTGACATTCAGCGTGGCAGTCGTATTGGCGGGAGGGCTGCTGTTCTGGCTGGTTTACCGCTCCCCCGATCTACCGGATGGCGAAGGCAAGCGGCCAGTGTTGACGGTGCGTTATCTGATCGCCATGTTGCGTCAACGCTGGATGCAACTGGTCATCTGGTCGGGCCTGGCGATGGTCGGCACGCAGTTTGGCGTCGTCGTCTATCTGATGCTCTTTTTGCGCGACAGGCACGGCACGCCTTTGTCCCAAGGGGCCTGGCTGTTGTTGCTGATTCAAGTGTGCGGTGGCGTCGGCCGCATTATCCTATCGATGTGGAGCGACCATTGCAGCAAGTCTGGAAAGCGGTTTTTCCCGGTATATGTGTGCATGGCGGCTGCCATGCTGGGTTTGTTCGCATTGATGTATCTGCCTGCCGGCATGGAAAAATTCTGGCTGATCGGCATTGTCGCCTGGCTCGGTTTCTTCGGGATCGGCTGGTATGGCCCCTGGGTCACCTATATTGCAGAATCAGCGCCCAAGGAAAGCGTCGGCCTGGCCCTGGGCGCAGCCATGACCGTCAATCAGATAGGCATCGTGCTGTCGCCGCCTCTGCTTGGCTTGATTTTTGACGTGACGCGAAATTACAATTTTCTGTGGTGCACATTGATCGCGTGGATCGGCGTCACGCTGTTAGCGGTTCGGGCGCAACGCCGCGCCCCCCGGCTTGAAGCAGGCAGCTCATGATGAGGGCATGACTGAGCGCGTTGTCTGCAGGCGCCATCGTCGCGGCAAGCCCGTTTGCCACGTCGAAAACCCGAATGGATCCCGTCTTCTCCCTTACTTTCCGGTACGCGTAACAACCCTTAAATCTGCGGCACCATGCCCAGCTGCTCCGCGGCGAGCTCGGCCAGCATCATGGTCGGTGCGTGTGTGTTGACCGCGGTCACCTCCGGGATTACCGAAGCGTCGACGACCATCAGGTGGTCGACGCCCCACACCCGGAAACGCGCGTCCACCACACTGTTGCCGGGGCTGCTGCCGGCAGCACAGGTGCTGACATAGTGGAAACCGGCGCCGCCGTTTTGCGCGATGAACGCCAGTTTCTCGCTCCGTGTATTCAGGAGGGACGGCGAGTTCAGTCCCGCCGAGAACGGCTTGAGGGCGCGACTGTTGCCGATGTCGATGGCACGGTCCAGGCCTAGGATCATGTTGTCCTGGTCGGTCCGTTCCTGCAGGTAGCGAGGATCGATGCGCAATGGCTTGCGCGGATCCGCGCTGACCAGTTTGGCAGTGCCGCGGCTGCGCGGCTTGACAAGGAAAGGGGCAATGCTGAAACCCGCACCGACCGGCAAAGTACTGGTCAGAAACGGGCTCTGCAGGCACATTACCTGGACATCCGGCGCCCACTGGCGCGATCGGTTGCTAAAGTAGGCGAACGCGGAAGCGCCATTCGAGACAGGCGGCGGCAAGAGGGCCTGCGACTTGAACAGGATATTCAGCAGCAGGATGTGGTCTTGTAGATTTCTCCCGACATCGGGCATCTCATGCAGCAGCGGGATGCCAAGCGGCGCAAGCTGGTCGGCGCAGCCGATTCCCGACAGCATCAGCAATTTTGGTGATTCGAAAGCGCCTGCGCAGAGAATGGTTTCTCGCGCGGCGGTGATTTTCTTCGGTACGCCGTCAACGATGGTGTTGATGCCGCGGCATCTGTTTCCTTCCAGCTCAAGTTTAGTCACCAGCGTGTCCGACAGCACCGTCAGGTTAGGACGGGTCAGCGCCGGCACCAGGTAGGCTTGCGCCGGCCCCGAGCGGCGGCCGTCTGCGGTCGCGTTCACTTCCGCGACGCCGATGCCGTCCAGTAAACCACCCGCATTCAGTTCGATCTCGCCCAGGCCGAATTCACGTCCGGCGGCCAGGTAAGCCGGCGTCAGCGGATGTTGCGGCGCATAGCGGCCGAAGGTGATCGGACCGGTGCCGGCCGGCGAGCGTAATGGGCGTGCGCCTACCTGCGGCGTCGCCAGCCGCAGGTAGGCGCGGTGCAGCGCCGCTAGATTCCACTCCGGGCCGACTTGTTCTTCCCAGTGCAGGTAATCGCGTGCATCGCCGCGCAGCCAGATCATGGCGTTGATGCTACCCGATCCGCCCCAGATTTTCCCTCCCGACGCCGCCTGCGGACGATTGCCCAGGCGCGGCGCCGGAATGCTGGTGCGTCCCCAGTCGGTATCGCTGAACAGGTTCTGCTGCCACAGCTGGGCCTGGGCAATCTTCGGCTGGCTGAGGTCGGCGCCGCCTGCCTCGACCAGCAGCACCGAGGCGCCGCTGGCCGAAATACGGCTAGCCAGTATGCACCCCGAGGAACCGGCGCCGACGATAATATAGTCATACTCGTCGCGCAGCGCAGCGCGCCGGATGGCCTGGTTGCGGTTGGCGGCCTCGGCATGCATCGCCAGTAAACTTGCCGAACTTGCGCTGACGCCGAGCGCAAGCAAGCGCGCGAGAAAATCGCGGCGGCCGATCTTGCCGCTGAGCGCCGCGCGTTCCAGTTCGTCGATCTTCAATCCTGTGCTCATGTCATGGTCCGTTGAATTTTCCGTTGATGCCAAACCGGCAGGAAACTATAGGTACTAAGAGCAGCGGTGTATGTTGCGCCGGGGGCCAATTTTATTGCTCGCCGAGACAATCGCGTTGTCTAGGTCTTGCAGGGTATCGATTGTCCCGGCGAGCAATAAAATTGGCCACTGGCGCAACATACATGGACCGCCTTAGTACCTATAGTCATTCCGAAGGCTTCATTGACCGTATAACCTCGCCAGTCAGTGGCTACACAAAGGAGTAATGAATTGGATATCAAAGGTTCTGTCGTTTTTGTCACCGGCGCCAATCGCGGCCTCGGCCTGGCGTTTGTGCATGGCTTGCTGGCCGCCGGCGCCAAGAAGGTGTATGCAGGCGCGCGCGATCCGGCAACGATCTCATTACCCGGCGTGCAGACGGTCAAGCTCGACATCACCAATCCGGCAGACGTACTGGCTGCGGCGAAACTCGCCTCGGACACCAATATACTCATCAATAATGCTGGAATCCTGGCGCCTGGCGCCTTCCTCGGCGAGAACGGCGCCGCAGCCAGCCGCCGGCAGCTGGAAACCAATTTCTTCGGCACCCTGGCCATGGCCCAGGCATTTGCGCCGATCCTGCACGAGAACGGCGGCGGCGCCATGGTCAATGTGCTGTCGGTCCTGAGCTGGCTCAATCTGCCGCCGATCGGATCCTATTGTGCGTCGAAGGCCGCCGCATGGGCGCTGACCAACGGCCTGCGCAACGAGTTGCGCGGCAATCGCACCCTGGTGGTCGGCGTGCATGCAGCCTATATCGACACAGACATGGCCAAGCATGTCGATGGTCCGAAAACCAAACCGGAAGAGGTTGTCCGGCAAGCGCTGGAAGCGATTGAACTTGGCCGCGAAGAAGTCCTGAGCGACGACATTACGAAAAAAGTAAAACTGGAATTGAACGCCGAACTTCCCGTCTACGTACGGGAATGGGGTAAATAAAGCCACGGCAAGTCCTCTCAATCAAAGCCCCGCGTTTACAACGCAACTCCGGGGCTGTTGCGAAACCCGCCTGTCGTCATTGCACCCGGTGGTTGTACTGCATTTGCCGTACAGCCCGGGTCGATACGCTTGCGCACTTGATTTCGCAGCCGCCGCACCACAAAAAAACTTGGGAAGTGCCCTATGCTGATTCGAAATTCCTGGTACGTCGCCGCACTATCGTCTGAAATCAGAACGGAATTGTTCGCACGCAAGATCTTGAACGAAAACATCGTCATGTACCGCAGCTCGGACGGCACGCTGGTAGTACTCGAAGACCGCTGCCCGCACCGCCAGGTGCCGTTGTCGAAAGGCCATCTTCAGGGCGACACGCTGGTCTGCTGGTATCACGGCTTGCAGTTCGACGCCAAAGGCAAATGCATCCACATCCCCAGCCAGCAGCTGATTCCCCGGCGTGCCTGCGTCAAGACCTATCCGGTCGCCGAAAAATATGGCTTCGTGTGGTTGTGGATGGGTGATCCCGCGCTCTGCGACGAGGCGCTGATTCCCGATCACTCGGTATGCAGTTCGGCGCAGTTCGCCGGCGAAATGTGCTACACCCACGTGCTGACCGATTACCGGCTGGCGATCGACAACCTGCTCGACCTGACCCATATCAATTACGTGCATACGGAAACAATCAGTTCGATAGCGGTAGCCGAAACACCACCCGATATCACAGTGAACAAGCGCGAAGTGCGTGTGCGCCGGGTGCTGCGCAAGGAAAAAAATTCGCCGCTGCTCAAGAAAATGATGGGGCTCGACTTCATCGACCGCATCCAGGAAGTGATTTTCTGGCCGGTCGGGAATACCCGCGTGGAAACCACTGCACGCGCTCCCGGCGAAACAGACGGCGCCGCGCTGCGTCTGTTTACCACCTCGATATTTACGCCGGAAACGGACAACAGCAGCCATATCTGGGTCGGCATGCATCGCGATTTTGCACTCGACAACCAGCCGCTGACGCAGATGATCCTGCAAGAGGTGGTCAAGACCGTGCTTGAAGACAAGGACGTCACCGAACACCTGCAGCAGAACTGGAAACAGAGCGCTCCCATCGTCCATCTCGCTGTCGACCAGGCTGCTGCGGCTGCGCGTCGCATGCTGACCGAACTGAGATTGCAGGAATCCGGCGTGCGGGAACGAGGCATCGTTGAACTTGATTTTCGCAACAGCGCGTCCTCTGAAAACTGGGTGGGCGAGGCTGGCGTCGAGGTCATCTAGCAAACCGCGGCAGCGCCAGGTCTGCATGGTTGCCGACAGTTAGTTCGGTAGTCCCGGTCAATATGGCAAGGAGCGCATGGTCCGGCTCCGCGCCATATGCATAAAGCGCAGATAGATATGCGCGCAATGACGCGTTGCAGCAAGTTGTCTCGCGCAGCAATCAAATTGGCCACCGCCGCAACAGACACGGTGCAAGGTAATCCATATAGTCGTCTCGTAGATTGACACGGCGGCGCGGTTTTCCTGGCAATAAAACAACGGAGTATCGAATGACATCCAGCTTGAGCATCAGCGAAGCGGCAGTGTTGGTCTCGCAACAGGCCGCGCAAGATATCGACATGGACGCCATCCTGCGCCGGCGCGCCGCGGCAACGCCGGACGAGGTGGCGTTGCGTTTCCTCAAAAACGGCGAAGACGATATCGCCGAATTGACCTATCGCCAACTCGACTTGCGCGCCGCCCGTCTGGCGCAACAGCTCAAACAGCAACTGGCGCCGGGAGCCCGGGTGCTGCTGGTGCTGGAGCCAGGCCTGAATTACGTCACGGCGCTGTTCGCCATTTTCAAGGCTGGCGCAACGGCTGTACCGTCGTTTCCCCCGGTCGGCAGCCGCGCTGTCTCGCGCTTCGCCAGCATCTGCAACGATTGCAATGCGCAGCTGGTGATCGCCGAAGGCAGCCTGCACGCAGCTGTGGAGCGTCTCAATGCCTCACTCTCCGCCGACGGCAATTTTCCTGAATGGCTGTTTGTCGGCAGCGATTTTTTCGAAGCACTGGACACGCAGCCAATACCTGTGGATGCCAACGATGATGCTGGCAGCGGCGCGCAGTTTCCGGCGCTGCTGCAATACACATCCGGCTCGACCGGCAATCCCAAGGGTGTGGTGCTTTCCGCCGCCAACCTGATCAGCAATAGCCGCGTGCTTGACACCCGGCTGGGATCGGCAGAAAAACATATCGGCTTCACCTGGCTGCCGCCCTACCACGACATGGGCCTGATGGGAGCGCTGCTGCTGTCAGTGTATAGCGGATTCACGCTGGTGGTCATGACGCCCGCCCACTTTGTACAGCGCCCGCTGCGCTGGCTGAAAGGCTTGTCTACGCACCAGGTCACGACCTCGGTGGCGCCGAATTTCGCGCTCGACCTGTGCGTCGACACCATTACCGAAGAAGAGATCGCCGAACTCGACCTGAGCAGGCTGACGATGCTGTTTTGCGGCGCCGAGCCGGTGCGGCAAGCCACGCTTGACCGCTTTTCGGAAAAATTCAGAGCGGCCGGATTCTCCAGCGCGGCTTTTGTTCCATGCTACGGCCTGGCCGAAGCCACCCTGTTCATTTCCGGCAAATCGGATCGCGACGCCACACCCGGGACGCTGCTGCTGGACCATGAAGCGCTGGCCCGCGGCCAGGCCCGGCCGGCGGTTGCGGATGCGCCCGCCACCGCAATCATCAGCTGCGGCACGGTGGCGAGCGGCCACGTGATGGCCATCGTCGATCCCGACACCCTGCAGCAGCTGCCCGCCGGCGCAGTCGGCGAACTATGGTTCAAGGGCGCCAGCGTGGCGCAAGGCTATCTCAACCAGGCAGAGACCAGCGCCGAAGTATTCAATGCCTATATTGCAGGCGATCCTAAGGACGGCCCCTACCTGCGCACCGGCGACCTCGGTTTCATGCTTGATGAAGAACTGTATATCACCGGCCGTATCAAGGACGTCATCATTTTCGCCGGCCGCAATCTCTATCCGCAAGATATCGAAGCTGCGGCCCAGGCCAGCCACCCGGCGATCCGCACCAACGGCGTCGCCGCATTCTCGGTGACACGGGATGACACGGAACAGCTGGTGGTGGTGGCCGAGATCCTGCGCTCAGCCAAGCTGAACGGTGAAGACCTGGAAAACGTCGAAGACGCGATAGCTGCCGCCATCACCCGCAGCCATGGCGTGGCGCCGCATACCGTGCACCTGGCGCCGGTATCGACGATTCCCTTGACCACTAGCGGCAAAGTGCGGCGCAGCGCCTGCCGCGACGCCTTCAACGCCGGTTCGCTAGCCTGCGTCAAGGCCCGTTCGACGCCATCCGCAACTGTGGCGGAAGCCGATACCACCACACTTTTCCAACAGGGGTAAGCAGTGACCAATACCAAAATTCCTGCGGCTGCAGCGCCCGGCGAGAAAGTACAAGCGCTCAGGGACGGCGACACCAAGGCGCGCAGGCTGGCTTATGTGACGGTGCTGACGCCCGCCATCGGTTTCGTCGCCGCGCTCTGGTATTCGATCCAGTTCGGCTTCAGGCAGCAAGACATGATTCTGCTCGGCGTCATGTACCTCCTGACTTCGTTCGGCGTCGAGGGGGGATTGCACCGCTTCTTTTCGCATCGCGCGTTCAAGGCCGGGCCGGTGGTGACTGCCGTCATCGGCATCCTCGGTTGCATGGCGGCGCAAGGGCCCATCCTGTTCTGGGCGGCGACGCACCGCATGCACCACGTCTTCACCGATCAGGACGGCGACCCGCATTCGCCGCGGGTGCTCTCGCCCGGCCTGCGCGGCCGCATCAAGGCTTTATGGCATGGCCATGTCGGTTGGCTGTTTACGGTCAAGCGCAGCAACTGGAGCAGCTATGTGCCGGACCTGTTCGGTAGCAAGCTGGTGCTGTTCGTCAACCAGCATTACCTGATCTGGGTATTCCTCGGGCTGGCGCTGCCGGCCGCTATCGGCGCCGCGCTGAGCGGCATCGAAGGCGCGATCGGCGGCCTGCTGTGGGGCGGCCTGGCCAGGATCTTCCTGCTCGACCAGGTGACCTGGGCGGTCAATTCAATCGGCCATACCTTCGGCAAGCGGCCTAACCAGACCCGCGACACCAGCGGCAACATCGGCTGGCTGGCGCTGGTGTCGGCCGGCGGCGGCTGGCACAACAACCATCACGCCAATCCGGCGCTGGCGCACAACGATTTCCATTTCTGGCAGATCGACACCACAGCTTGGGTGATCCGGTTGTTAGGACTGGTCGGCCTGGCCTGGGATATCCGCCAACGCCAGAGCGCCGATCCGCTGGACCAGAAACTTTTCAACAACGATTAACGTCGGGAAAACGCCATGACTACGCAAACCAATGTCTTACCTCCCACACCGGAGAACGCCGCCGGTCCTGCACTGAGGCCGGGCGTCGCACCGCTGACCGGCACCGGCGCGACCATCAAGCAGGTCACCGCGCTGCTGGTCATGCTGGTGCCGCTGGCCGGCTTCGCGGTGGCGCTGCAGCGCGCGCTGGAAGGGCGCATGTCGACCACCGATGTGGTGCTGTTCGGCGTCTTCTATTTCCTCCACATGGGGGGCATCACGATGGGCTTCCATCGCTACCTGGCGCACAAGACATTCAATACTTCGTCTTTCTTCGAGGGCTTGCTGCTGATCTGCGGTTCGATGGCGGCGCAAGGGCCGATCATGTTCTGGGTCACCACCCATCGCCGTCATCACACCTACAGCGACCAGCACGGCGATCCGCATTCGCCCAACCTGCACGGTCCGGGACTGCTGGGGCGACTGCGCGGCATCTGGTATGCGCATATGCCGTGGATGCTGGCCAAGGACGTGTCGGGCTGGAATTTCTTTGCGCCGGACATCCTCGCCAATCGCAAGCTGTTCTTTTACCACCGCACCTACGGCCTGTGGATCGTGCTCGGCCTGGTCTTGCCGGCTGTCATCGGTGGCGCGGTCGGCGGTACGTGGGATGCGGCTTTCAGCGGTTTCCTGTTCGGCGGGCTGGCGCGGATTTTCCTGGCCAACCAGGCAGCCTGGTGCGTCGGCTCGGTGTGTCACATGATCGGTGGCAAGCCGTTCAAGACAGACGACAACAGCGCCAACAACTGGACCGTCGCCATCCTCACTTTTGGTGAAGGCTTGCAGAACAACCACCATGCGTTCCCAGGTTCATACCGCCACGGCGTGAAGTGGTGGGAGCCGGACCTGAGCGGCTGGCTACTGGCCGGCTTCGGCAAGATCGGCGTGGTCTGGAACCTGCGCTCGCCCGACGAAAAGGCAGTCGCCAAGATGCGCGCCCGCTGAGCCTCACAAGATTCAAGCACACACCTAGTTCACATTCATCCCAGGAGAAACCATGTATCAAGAAAACAAATCGGGCGGCCTGTTCGGCTTCTTCCGCAAAGGCGGAGAGGAAGTTGAAAGCAATGTCCCGTTAAGCGAAGAAGTGATTCGCCAGTGGCTGGTCAAGCGGCTCGCCAAGCAAGTCAAGGTCGACCCGAGCGCCATCGACACTGCCAAGAAGTTCGAGCTGTACGGCCTCGATTCGATCGTCGCGGTGCGGGTTTCCGGCGACCTGGAAAAACTGGTCGAGCAGCGCCTGTCGCCGGCGCTGCTGTTCGAACACCCAAGCATCGACGAGCTGAGCGCTCACCTGGCCGCGGAACTCGGGCTCAACGCAATTGCATAATCTGGGAGAAATCAATGCCGTCCGCAAATAGTTATCCTTCATCGCCGGGACCCGAGTTCGAGGCGTTCCTGGACAAGAGCAAGACGCTGGAAGGCGCTCGTCTGGCTGAAGCGATTCCCAAATCGTATTTCGAACCGCAGGCATGGCGCGGCCTGGCAGGCTTCTTCATCAGCTATGCGCTGTATATCGGCGCCATCGTCGGCGTCGCCTATGCGCCGCACTGGGGCTTCTACATCCCCCTGTTCATCGTCGCCGGGCTGGGCGGCTGGGGCTTGCATTGCATCGCACACGACTGCGGGCACAACTCGTTCTCGCGCAACAAGAAGCTCAACATCGTCATCGGCCACCTGTCGCTGCTGCCGCTGCTGTATCCGTTCTATTCATGGAAGCACGTGCATAACCTGCATCACTTCCACACCAACAACCTTGAGCTCGATACCGACTGGCGGCCGATTCCGCGCGACATGTACAAGCGCATGACGTTCGCGCAACGCTTCGTCTACATGGGCACCAGGACCTGGCTGTTCTGGGCCGGCACCATCAATTACTGGATCGTGTCGGGCTTCCGGCCAGGATTTTTCCCCAAGAAGGATATGCGCACCGACGTCAAGCGTTCGATCGCCTTCGTGGTTCTGGCTTCGATAGTCTATTTTTCGGCGCTGATCTACTTTACCGGCATCGCCGGCTTCTTCCTGCTATTCTTTGCGCCATGGATTGCCATCCATACCTGGTTCAGCGTCACCACGCTGATGCACCACACTTCGGCCGACATCCCGTTCCTGACCTCGGAACACTGGACGCCGAACGCCAGCCGCATGCTGGTGACCACCGACTACCGCTATCCGAAATGGCTGCTTTTCCTGACCCACAACATCTCTATCCATACCGCCCACCATGTGGCGCCGGTGGTGCCGTTCTATAACCTGCAGAAAGCGCAGATCGCGCTGAAGCAGGCTTATCCGGGGATGATCAGGGAAAAAGATTTCAGCTTCGGAGACCTGCTGTGGGTCATCAGGAACTGCCATTTCTACGATCTCGATTCCGGCTATTACAAGGATTCGGCGAAACAGCGTGCCGTGGTTAACGGCAGCGCCAATTCGGTCGCCAATACCTGATCCACCATCAACCCGTGCCGGGCCAACCACAGGACCTGACGCTATGACCAACATCACTTCATCCTCGCCGCCGCTGTCGCAACAGCCGGCGGCCACGCCGGCCCTCAGCATCGGCGCCGGCCTGGCAAAAGCCGGCTACCAGCTGGGCGGCATGCTGGTGCCTGGCCTGGCCGGACGCATTGCAGCGGATGCCTTCGGCCGCTCGCGCTCGAAAGGCGGCCGCACCTTGTTCCGCACGCCGCTCGGTGCACAAACCTTCGACATTGCCGGCAACGAAGACGTGCGCCACGGCTATCTCTGGAAAAATCACGGCCCTACCGTGCTGCTGGTGCACGGCTGGGGTTCGGACAGCAGCAGCATGATCGGCTTCGTCAAGCCGCTGCTGGCGCTCGGTTTCCAGGTGGCGTCGTTCGATGCGCCGGCGCACGGCGAGTCGGCCGGCAACAAGACCACCATGACGCGTTTTGTCAAAGCGGTCGGCGCCGCCATCAAGTCGCTGGACAATGTGCAGGTCATCGTCGGCCATTCGCTCGGTTCGATTGCCTCCGTGGCAGCGATCGCCCATGCCGACGCACGGCACGCAGAAGCCGTCAAGCGCCTGGTGCTGATAGCTGCCCCGGTATCTCTTTCCACCGTGCTGGAGCGCTGGTCGAGCAACCGGCACCAGCAGCTGCCGCCGGCCGTGATCGGCAAGATCTACGACCGCCTGCACGTGCAGAACGGCGTCCCGGTCAGCCACTGGGATATCAGCGTGCTTGGCGCGGCCATGGATGTGCCGGTGCTGGTGGTGCACGACGAGCATGATCCGGTGGTGCCGCTTAGCGAGGCGCAAAGGCTGATGCGCAGCCTGAAAAACGTGCGCCTGGAACAGACCTCCGGCCTTGGCCACAGCCGGATACTGTCTTCCAACCCGGTCAAGGAACTGATCACCCGCTTCATCAGCGGCTCCCAACCGACCCAAACTAGTCTGGAACCTAGCAATGACTGAAACAGAAACCGAATTCAAGACACTGATGTGCCTGGTATGTGGCTGGATCTACTCGGAAAAGGACGGCGCGCCTAGCGAAGGCCTGGCGCCGGGCACCCGCTGGGACGATATTCCCGACACCTGGACCTGTCCTGAGTGCGGCGTCAAGAAAGAGGATTTCACCATGGTGGAATTCTAAGCTGTTACAGCAATAGAGTTGCCGCAATCGCCTGCAAACCTATCGATGTCGACAGGGTGTTGAAAACCGGCGGTAGCAAGATTTCCTGGCGGCCCGGGCCGGAGGCCGTCGCTGAAACTACTGGAAAGGGAGGCCTTATGTTTATTCAAAATGCATGGTATGTCGCGGCGCTGGCGTCCGACATCAAGGCCGAACTGTTCCCGAGGATGATCTTGAACAAGCACGTCGTGATGTACCGTACCTCCGACGGCAAGCTGGCGGCGCTGGAAGATCGCTGCTCGCACCGGCACGTGCCGCTATCCAAGGGCTGTCTGATCGACGACCAGATCCAGTGTGCCTACCACGGCATCCGCTTCAATGCGGGCGGCACCTGCGTCCACATACCCAGCCAGAAAATCATCCCCCAGCGCGCCAACGTCAAGTCTTTTCCCTTGGTGGAAAAATACGGCTTTGCATGGATCTGGACAGGCGACCGTGACCTGTGCGATGAAGCACTGATCCCGGATCATTCCGTATGCACTTCGCCGCGCCACGCCGGCGAGATGTTCTACGCCCACGCCAATACCGATTACCGTCTCGGCATCGACAATTTCCTCGACCCCTCGCACGTGTCCTACGTGCATTTGAGCACAGTGATGTCGCAAGCGGTCACCGAAGCCTCGCCGGAAATCATGGTGACGCCGGGCGAAGTGCGCGTACGGCGCGTCCTGCGCATGGAGAAGAGTTCTCCGCTGCTCAAGAAAATGATGAACCTTGACCATATCGACCGTATCCAGGATGCGGTCTTCTTCCCGGTCGGGAACACTAGGATAGACACTACCGCGCATCCGCCGGGCCAGCCGGAAGGCATGAACATGCGCATCTCCACGCTGGGTATCTTTACTCCGGAAACCGAGACCACCTGCCATCTCTGGGCCGGCCTCTACCGTGACTTCGGCATCGACAGCCAGCAACTGTCGGACGCCATCGCCAAGGAACTGCGCACCACCATCGCGGAAGATGTGTATATCTGCCAGCAAGCGCAGGCAAACTGGGACAACGACGCCGTGTTCATCCATCTGGCGGTGGATCAGGCGTCGATCGCCGCGCGCCAGATCCTCGACGTGCTGCTGCAAAAGGAAACACAGGCGTATCCGCCCCTGGTGAAATCGGCGTAACAAATCGACGTAGCAAATCGGCACAACAAATCGGCGTAACATTGCCTGTCCACGCAACAGAACGACGTAGCAAACCAAAAATATCAACTGGAGACCGTCATCGTGAGCATCCCTGTCGAAAAATTAGCACCTACGCCCGAATCCGTCGCCAAGGCGTTCCTCACGCCAAGGACCGATGAGCGCACCCCCGCCATAGTCGGCTTCGAAGGTGCGAACCGGGTGGAAACCAACGGCCCGACCGGCAAGCTGGTGTCCTGGCAGGCTGGCCGGGGCCCGACGGTATTGCTGGTCCATGGCTGGGAAGGCCGCTCCGGGGACATGGCGCCGTTTATCCCGCCGCTGCTTGCATCCGGCTACCGCGTGGTGCTGGTCGATCTGCCGGCGCATGGCGAATCGGAAGGGACGAGTTCCTCGATCCCTGCCTGCGCCGCCGCGCTGCTGAAATTCCAGGAACTGACCGGTCCGGTCTATGCCGTGATCGCCCATTCGGTCGGCTGCGCCCTTACCGTGGAAGCAGTGCGGCACGGTCTGCAGGTCGAGCGCCTGGTCCTGATCGCACCGCCGGCGCGCTACTTCGACTACGCCGTCGGCTTCGGTGTCCAGGCCGGCCTCGACCGGGGCCAGGTCGCGGCCATGATCGCCCTGCTGCAGGAGCAGGGCGTCGATGTCGCCGATGTCGATACGCCGAAAGCCGCCGCCAGCCTCAGGCAGCCGGTGCTGATCCTGCATTCGAACGATGACCGCGTGGTGCCGGTGTCGCTCGGCCTCGAAATCGCCAGCGCCTGGCAAGGCGCCCGGCTGCTGCGCTTCGACGGTCTTGGCCATCGCCGGATCCTGCAGGCGCCCGCAGTCATCGAAGCCGCGTGCTCTTTCCTGACGACCCATACTGAGGTTGGCCGAGGACAGGCGGAATAGGGCTAAATAGGGTTATGCAGTCTCAGCATTACGCCGGATCATCTCGACAGCAGCAGATGGTTGCGATACTGCTTGGGCGACATGTTGAACCAGCGCTTGCACGCCCGGAACAGCGCGCTCTGGTCGGTAAAGCCGAGCAGGAAAACCGCCTCCGAGATCGGCAGCTGATGTTGTCCCAGGTACTGTTGCGCCAGGCTGTACCGCGTGTGTTCCACCAGCTCCTGGAAACTGGTCCCTTCGTCCTGCAAGCGTCTTTGCAAGGTGCGTTCGCTGATGCATAGCGCACTGGCGATATCGGCCCTCAAGGGCTCGCCGTCGGGCAGCCGGTGCATGATCAGATTCTGCGTCTTGGTACGGATCAGATGCTGGTCCAGCCGGCCGAGGCGTTCGCTGGCGTAGCGGTCATGCAGGCTTGCCAGAGAGAGGTTGGATGATGGCAGGGGAGTCGACATATCTGTCTTTGAAAGTAATATCCGGTAGACTGCCGCGCCGAAACGCAACGGGCAACGAAACGCCTGGTCGTACGGCGCCCGGTCGACCGGTTCCGGATGGGTGAATTCAACCACCAGCGGCCGGATGTCTTGCTTGGTGACCCAGCGGCAGAAGGTAACCAGCGTAATCAGGTTGAAATCGAAGCGCTGGCGCGGCACGTTTTTTTGCATGTCGCCGTTGATGGCCAGCTTGAACCAGTAACCGTCTTCCGCTTCAGTGAGCTCGATGGCGGCGGCGTCGGTCACCAGGCGCAGGTAGCAGATCAGGCGTTGCAGGCTGGAGTACAGGTTTTCGCTGGACATCATGGCGTAGCCGACCACGTCGAAGATGGCAGGCGTGGTCACCTCCGGAGCCGACAGGCCGATCGCCGGGTTATTCGAACGTGCAGCGGCGATTTTCCACAGGGCGCAGAGTTTTTCCGTTGCATAGCTGGCGTGAGGATCATTCAGGATGCCGATATCCATGCCGGCTTCGACGAATAGCGCAGGAACATCCAGGCCGACAGCCTTGAACATTTCCGCCACGCCCTTGACCCAGGTGGTGGAGCAGGTCAAGGCAATTACCTGGCGATGGCTGGGGTTCATTTTTCTCCTTTCTAAGCGTCTGTTCGAAAGCTGTTGTGATCGTTTGCCAGCGTGGGAATCGGAGATGTCTGGGGCCTTTGCCGGGATGTGAACGTAGCGGAAGCAGCTTATGCAGCGTATGCGCCCCGATCATGGACGGCAGGTGGAACCGGTCCTGCGGGAGAACGGCGCTTGCACGGCTCCGACCTTCTGTCGGTGAGCAGGCGCATTGCGGCATGAGTCATTTTCTTGCTCCCAGTGTTAATACGTCAGCGTCAGCAAATCGCGCCAGGCCGTGTAGCGGCCTGGACGGCAGTTGTCCTGTCCATGTTTGATCCGGTATCGGCTGAGCTAGCCAGATATCCCGCCGGCCGGGGTGGTATCGAATGCCGTTCAAGTAGCGCTAAACAGAGCCGCTTGTAGTCTGCTACAAAAAATATTGCTGTAACGCAGCATATGAGGAGGGTTGCATGAAATCAACTGGCATTATTGACAGGCTGGCCGGCTTTATTTGCGAAACTGAATCAGCGCTCTACGGGCTTTGCAAGTGATAGCGTTAAGCGCGCCGATGAAGACAAGATGTCTTCCTGCAAAAATTTTACAATATCAAATTGCTCTCGGTTAGCCAGGCAAAATCTCACCTTCCTCGGCGGTAATCCCGATTTCTACGTGACTTTAAGGTACCGTAAAGTACTAAAGAAGGTGATCCCGGAAGCAGGCGAAATCAACAAGTTACCAACGGATGTGCCGTACGTATTGGGATCATTTGCCCAAGAAAATGAGATTTTCTGTTTACCTCGTTATTGTAGAGATTTCCTTTGACTTGAAGCTAATTTCCGGCAACGGTTGTTGATTTACTGAGATGGACCCGTGAAAACGAGTAATAAAGTCTGTCGACTCCTTTGTTGACGTCAGCTTTCCTGAGTCAAAGCAGCTCAGCGTTTGTCTGTTGATTTGCGCGCGGAATTGATCCGTTCTTGGACTGCCACCCGGCTGGACCAAGGTGGATTGAAAATTTAAGCCGTTTGCAAAGCTTCTTGTGCCTCGAATTGGTTGAGTGATTGATAACCAAGCGCGCTAAATATTCAAGATTTTTACGTCAGCCAGTGGTGGCAATCGCCCTGCGCTATCTTTATTAGCCAGAAATCGCTGGATGCATCGCATCGCCCCGCATACGTGCAAATCCAAGATCAAATGATCCCAATTTGACCAAATGGTCAAATTTGGTGCAATAAAAGAGGCTATCTAGCTGAAAACAAAGGCTATTTGGTTGGCACCGATTTTGCGTATGACAAATCGTCAGGTTGTTTCGACGACCATTGTCGATCTACTTTCAGTGGATTTATTTTTAGAAAGGGCTGTAATGAACGTTGGCATATTCATACCCATCGGGAACAACGGCTGGTTGATTTCCAGTAGCGCGCCGCAGTACATGCCGAGCTTCGAGCTGAACAAGAAAATTGTACAAAAAGCGGAGCACTACGGCTTCGACTTCGCGCTATCGATGATCAAGCTGCGCGGCTTCGGCGGTAAAACCGAGTTCTGGGATCACAATCTGGAGTCGTTTACGCTGATGGCGGGCCTGGCCGCTGTGACCTCGCGCATCAAACTGTTTGCGACTGCCGCAACGCTCGTGATGCCGCCGGCGATCGTCGCGCGCATGACCTCGACCATCGATTCAATTTCTGGCGGCCGCTTCGGCGTCAATCTCGTGACAGGCTGGCAGCGTCCGGAATATTCGCAAATGGGAATGTGGCCCGGCGATGAATATTTCGGCAAGCGCTATGCGTATCTGTCCGAATACGTACAAGTGCTGCGCGATCTGTGGGGCAGCGGGAAAAGCGATTTCAAGGGCGAGCACTTCAAGATGGAAGATTGCCGTGTCAGTCCGAAGCCACAAGCGAAGATCGAAGTCATATGCGCCGGCCAGAGCGAATCCGGATTGGCGTTCTCTTCCAAATATGCAGACTACAATTTTTGCTTCGGCCGCGGTGTCAACACGCCGGCCGCGTTTGCGCCGGCCGCCGAAAATCTGGCCAAGGCGAATGCGATTAGCGGGCGCGACGTTTCCTTGTATGTGCTGCTGATGGTGATTGCCGCAGATACCGACGAGCAAGCGATGGCCAAATGGGAGAGCTACAAGGCGGGCGCCGACCAGGAGGCGTTGGCCTGGCTCTCCGAACAGGGTGCGGTCGACACCAAATCCGGGGCCGATACGAATGTGCGGCAAATGACCAATCCAACCTCCGCAGTCAATTTGAACATGGGCACTCTGGTCGGCTCTTACGCATCGGTCGCCAGGATGCTGGATGAAGTGGCAGCGGTCCCTGGTACCGGCGGTGTGCTGCTGACCTTCGACGATTTCCTGGGCGGTATCGAAAATTTCGGTCAGCACGTCCAACCGCTGATGAAGAGCCGCAGCAAACTTAAGCTGGATATGGAGGCGATATGATGCCCGGACAAACTACTGCGTTGCTGGACGAAGTAATACAGAACGATGCAATCCGCGCCGCTACCGGCGGCAGCGGCGCCGAATATCTGCTGGCGGCACGCCCGGAACCTATCGCGCTGCACGCGGACAATACAGCCCTGATCGTGGTCGACATGCAAAATGCCTATGCCAGCAAGGACGGCTATCTCGATCTGGCCGGCTTCGACGTGTCGGGCGCCGCCGCTGCGCTGGAACGCATACAGGTGGCGATCGCGGCTGCCCGTAGCGCGGGCATTCCGGTGGTGTTTTTCCAGAACGGATGGGATCGCGACTATGTCGAAGCGGGCGGCGCCGGTTCGCCGAACTGGCACAAGTCGAACGCCTTGAAGACCATGCGCAAGCGGCCGGAATTGATGGGTATGCTGCTGGCGAAAGGCAGCTGGGATTACGACCTGGTCGACGCATTGCAGCCGCAGCCGGGCGATATCGTGCTGCCGAAACCGCGCTACAGCGGTTTTTACAACACCAACCTGGACAGCATGCTGCGCACGCGCGGCATCCGTAATCTGGTGTTCACCGGCATCGCCACCAATGTCTGCGTCGAATCGACATTGCGGGATGGTTTTTTTCTCGAGTATTTCGGGATCGTACTGGCCGATGCGACGCATCAAGCCGGTCCCGAATATGTGCAACAAGCTTCGCTGTACAACATTGCCACCTTTTTCGGATGGGTTTCCAGCGTCGACGAATTTTGCAATAGCATCGCCGCCGCAAAATCCAAGTAACGTTCCCTCAACTCGGAACTCGTTTCCACTTACGAAATAAACAGGAGATTTTCATGCCCAAACAAGTCATCATTCCGGCCGGCACAGCTACGCCGCTGGCGCCTTACGTTCCCGGTACGCTGGCCGACGGTGTGGTCTATGTGTCAGGCACACTGCCGTTAGATAAAGAGAATAATGTCGTCCACGTCGGCGACGCCGGCGCGCAGACCGGGCATGTACTCGACATCATCAAGAGCGTGATCGAAACCGCCGGCGGCAGCATGAGCGATGTCACGTTCAATCAGATTTTCATCCGCGACTGGGCGGACTATGCCGCAATCAATGCGGTGTACGCAGAATATTTTCCCGGCGATAAACCAGCCCGTTTTTGTATTCAATGCGGGCTGGTCAAGCCGGATGCACTGATTGAAATAGCGACCACAGCTCACATCGGAAAGCAGTGAACCGTCCGCTTCCCTGGTTCTCTCTTTGACTGTACAGAAAGCATCTATGCACTACGAAGTTCTAGGGCGGCGGGAAGCCGGCGTCCCTACGGTGCTGCTATCGTCCGGCCTCGGTGGCCTGGGCAGTTTTTGGCGTCCGCAACTGGCTGCCCTGGTTGCCCGGTTCCGGGTAATCGTCTACGACCAGCGCGGCACCGGCAAGAGCGTTGCCGAACTGCCGTCCGATTATTCCATTGCGGCGATGGCCGACGATGTGCTGGAGATTGCCGATCGAGTCGGCATTGCGCAAATGCATTTCATCGGTCATGCGCTGGGCGGCCTGGTCGGCATGCAAGTGGCTCTGCAATCCCCGCAATTGATACGGCGGATGATCGTCATCAATGGCTGGGCTCGCGCCGACAGTCACACCGCACGTTGCTTTGCAGTGCGCAAGGACCTGTTGCGCGACAGCGGCGTCGCCGCCTATGTCCGGGCGCAACCGATTTTCCTGTATCCGGCGCCGTGGTTATCAGCCAATGCGCAATCCATCACCGATGAAGAACAGCACGCGATTGCGCATTTTCCGGGTACAGCCAACACTCTGGCGCGGATCGGCGCTTTGCTGAAATTCGACCTCAGCGAGCGGCTGGCGACGATGCAAGTGCCGACGTTGGTGATCGCGGCTCGCGATGACGTATTGGTTCCGTATACCTGTTCCGAACAATTGGCCGTATTGCTGCCAGCCTCCCGCCTGCAATTGCTCGATAGCGGTGGACATGGCTTCACGGTTACCGACGCTGCCGGCTTCAATCGTGCGGCGATTGATTTTCTTCAAGATTGAGGGACGCTTTGATGTTGAAGGTTAACACCGATTTGCCGATCAAGCAAAATTATCGCGATGCGATGGCCCGTCTGGGCGCCGCAGTCAATATCATCACCACCGACGGTCCGGCCGGCCGCGCCGGCTTTACCGCTTCGGCTGTCTGTAGTGTCACCGACTCACCGCCCATGCTGCTGGTTTGCTTGAATTGCGCATCATCGGTGCATCCGGCTTTCAGCCAGAACCAAGTGTTGTGCGTCAATACGCTAGCGTCCGGACAAGAGGAATTGTCGCGCCGCTTCGGCGGCAAGACACCGATGGAAGAGCGTTTCGCCGGTCATCAATGGTCGGTGCTCGACACCGGCGCCCCGGTATTGGATGGCGCGATTGTCGCATTCGATTGCCGCATACAGCGTGTTGTCAATGTCGGCACGCACGACGTCTTGTTTTGTGAAGCGGTGGCGGTTGCGCGCAACGATGGCGAGCATCACGGCTTGATTTATTTCGATCGCCGATATCACCAGCTGAGCGCGTATTAGGCGCGCGCCTTGCCGACACATGCTTTGGCTGGAACGCATCTCCCAAACCCAATGTACCCCGGCCCTGGCGACGATTCGGTGCGGACGCACGCTTTAGGTACACGGGCTGCACCCGGATAACGAATCCGGGACGGGTGTCGAGTTTGCCGGCAGCGCTTGCATTCGGAAAAAATGTACCCGGGACGGCATGCCGCGACACTCTCGCTCTCAGTGACCGGCATGGACAAAATCCGTTGTTTGTTTTACCAAATGGTAAGCATTGGCATGCGACTTGCATTGAATAGTCGCGGAGAAGCCTGGCTATGCGAATTATCGAATAGCTGCTTGTCTTACTGCGTGCGGTTGTAGTGCGGCTGTGAGCAAACGAGTCTTGGATCCTTGACTTGTTTTTGGCGGCGCAGCCGATGCTTTTGTCGTTTGCACGAACGCTTGCACATTCGAATGTCGTGTCGGTCAGGGTGCAGCGGAAGTTTGTTGGCACAGATGGTTTGCAGTAAAACGCAGTTCCCAGGAGGGGCTCTCGACAAGCAGCACGTCATCAGATTGTCGACCTTGGGGCAGCGTATTCAGTGTTGATGTCAGTGAATCAATAACCGGGGAGAGAGTAATGCGCAACAAAATGAACAAACTGGTCGTGCAAAGATCCAAGCTGTCTGTGATGTCCTGGACGGTGGCGGCCGCATTTCCCATGAGTGCAGCGCTGGCGCAATCGGCGCCTGGCGGCGAAATTGCCGCCGCCGATAAATTGGAAGCGGTAACCGTTACCGCTCAGCGACGTTCCGAAAACCTGAAAGACGTACCGCTCTCGATTTCAGCAATCAAGGGCGACATGCTGGACAGTTATACCGCAAGCGGCCAGGACATCCGTTTCCTGGCCGGCCGCGTGCCCAGCCTGAACGTGGAATCCGATTTCGGCCGCTCTTTTCCGCGCTTTTATATCCGCGGTCTGGGCAATACCGATTTCGACCTGAATGCATCGCAACCGGTGGGCGTGATCTATGACGACGTGGTGCAGGAGAGTCCCATGCTGAAAGGCTTTCCTGTGTTCGACGTGGATCAGATAGAAGTTTTACGCGGCCCGCAAGGCACGTTGTTCGGTCGTAATTCGCCGGCGGGCGTGATCAAATTCGATTCGGCCAAACCAACCCGCCAATTTGAAGGCTATACCAGCCTTGGTTACGGCAATTACGGCGCCACCAACCTGGAGGCAGCGATCAACGTGCCGCTCGGCGACGACTGGGCCATGCGTTTTTCCGGCCTGAGTCAAAGCCGCGACAACCGAGTGGATAATCCGCGCAGCACCGGCACCAAGAGTTTAGAGGGCTATCATGATAATGCGGCGCGCCTGCAACTGCTATACAAGAATAGCGGTTTCAGCGCACTGCTTAACGCACATGGCCGCGACATGGCCGGTAATGCGACCTTGTTCCGTGCCAACATTATTCAGAAAGGCACCAACAACCTGGTACCTGGTTTCGATTACGGATCATATCCAACTGATGGCATCAACACCCAGACACTGACCAGTTCGGGCCTTAGCATGCGCTTGCGTTGGGACCTGGACGGAATTACGTTGCACTCGATCAGCGCCTACGACAAGGCCAAATTCTATAGCCGCGCTGATGTCGATGGTGGCTATGGCGCGTCATTTGCGCCGCCTATGGGGCCGGGTTTTATTCCGTTTCCTTCCGAAACCGCCGACGGCATGCCTAGCCTGAAACAGCTCACCCAGGAATTCCGCGTCGAATCCAATACCAAGGATCCTCTACAATGGATAGGTGGCCTCTACTATTTCAAGGAAGATATTCAGGTCGACAGCTTCGACTACAATTCGTTAGCCGGCAATGTGCAGGATGGCTACGCCAACCAGCACCAACATGCCAAATCCTGGGCGACCTTCGGTTCGCTCAACTACGCCGTCAACGACCGTTTGAAACTGCGCGCCGGCGTGCGCTATACCGACGACAAGAAGGACTTTGACGCGCAGCGCTTCGTGACCCCGGGCGGCGGCGTCGGTACCCCTCAGCTTACTGCGCATCCTAGCTCTACCAATGTAAGCTGGGACGTCGGCGCCAACTACGCGCTGGACCGGGCTACCAGTGTCTATGGCCGTGTCGCGACCGGTTATCGGGCGCCGAGTATCCAGGGCCGCGTACTGTTTGGCGACAGTATCTCGGTCGCCAATCCCGAGAAGAACCTGTCGTTTGAGGCCGGTATCAAGAAAGACCTGCTGGATGGAACCGCGCGTATCAGTGCGACGGTATTTCACTATCAGGTGAAAGATCTGCAATTGACCGCGGGCAGCGGCAGCGTCAATCAGAACAAACTGGTTAATGCCGACAAAGCCACCGGCCAGGGATTTGAACTGGAAATGCAAGCCAACCTGGACCACCACTGGAAAGCTACGGTGGGTACCAGTTACAACCGGACCGAGATCAAAGACGCCAACCTGTTTGTATCCCCTTGCGGTAACGGCTGTACGGTAACCAATCCGGCCGGCCCTGTAGCCGGCACCGTGCTGATCAATGGAAATCCCTTGCCGCGCGCGCCAAAATGGGTGGGTAACTTCACGCTGAAGTACACCACTGCGTTAGCCAGCGGCGAACTCTATGCGTTCACAGACTGGGCCTATAAGGATAGCTACAACATGTTCCTGTACGAAGCCAAGGAGTACACTGCCAAGCCTTTGCTGGAAGGTGGTCTGCGTGTCGGCTACAGATGGGACGGCGGCAAATATGAAATCGCAGCCTACGGTCGCAATATCACTAACAGGCAGCAAGTCATTGCGGCGATCGACTTCAACAACCTGACAGGTATCGTTAATGAGCCGCGCTCTTACGGCGTACAGTTCAAAGCTAATTTTTGATGCAGTAAGCCGACTGTGGTGAGGCGAGCGGGGAACGGGGCCACCTCCGTTACCCTCTCACGTCACCAGATGGAGGGGCCGGAAGATACATGCCAATCGTCACTGGCTGTCATCGGGAGAAAACTGCAAACGGCTTGTGCCCGCATCGCTATCCGCGATCCGTTGGAAAGAGCAGATGATTTGCATTGAGGCCTGCGATTCTCTGAGTACCAGATGATCGATATAGGCATCGCAATGATACTTGCCGGGGCCGCTGTGATCCGGCTGTCCTTGTCGCGTTAGAATATCAGTCCAGTAATTGGCGCGCAGCATCCAGGACAATGCCAACCACGCCTTGCTCGGCTTGCTTCATGGTTCTTTCGTCGGGAATTTCCTGCTCAGTGCGGTTTACGATGACGCCAGCAATCATGCCGGCCCGCAAACCGAGCGCCGAACACATGGTCAGCAGGGTCGCCGACTCCATCTCGTAATTCATCACGCCGAGCGCTTGCCATTCCTGCATCGAGCCTTGCAGACTGCCGGTGACACGCCCCGCATACGTATCGTAGCGTTCCTGGCCGGGATAAAAGGTATCACTGGAAGCAGTGATGCCAACGTGGAAACGAGCTTCCGCTGCGCGTGATGCATTGACCAGCGCGGTAGTGCAGTCGAAATTGGCGACTGCCGGATAAGCGGCCGGAGCGAAATGATAGCTGGCGCCGTCGAGTCGCACAGAAGCCGTGGTGACCAGCACATCGCCAACCTTGATCTGCGGCTGGATAGAACCGGTAGTGCCGACTCGCAAAAACGTGCGTACGCCCAGTTGCGCCAGCTCTTCCACCGCGATCGAAGTCGACGGGCCGCCAATGCCGGTCGAACAGACGACTACCGGCTTGCCGCCCAGATAACCCAGCCAAGACGTGAATTCGCGCTGGCTGGCGAGCGCTACCGGATTATCCATCAATTCGGCAATCCGCTGCACGCGCGCCGGATCGCCCGGCACGATGGCCAGTGTCGCGCCTTGCAGCGCTTGCCTGGTCAAGCCCAAATGGAAAACATCGAAAGTAACCATGATTTCTATTTCTGTGTCGAGGGTTGCAGATAAAAGGCATCCGGCAATTGCGCTGCCGCCGTGGTGGCGTGAGTGTCGCCCTTTAGATTGCTCAGCAGCACTCTCAATTCCGGTCCGCCCAGTTCGATGATGACTTGGCGGCAGGCGCCGCAGGGTGCAATCGGGCCGTCGGTATCGCCGATCACAGCGATGGCGCTGAAATCGCCCGGCTTGCAACCGGCCGCAATGGCGCTGAACAGGGCGGTGCGTTCAGCACAATTGCATAAGCCGTAAGAGGCGTTTTCAACATTGCAGCCATGGAATATCCTACCGTCCCGACTCAACAGCGCGGCGCCGACCAGGAAGTTAGAGTATGGCGCATAGGCAGACTGGCGCGCAGTCTTTGCTTCCTGTATCAATTGTTCATCATGCATTTGGCTTCCTTTACAGGTAAATACGGATATGTGATCAGACAGCGCCTGGCGCCGGATGGAGGAAGGATTCGCCATCCGGGAAGGATGACAGATTGAACCAGCTGGACAGGCTTTGCCCGACATCGGCAAACGAACTCCGCACGCCAAGACTGCCTGGCGTCACTCGCTTGCCGTAGGCTAGCACCGGGACATATTCGCGGGTGTGGTCGCTGCCCGGCCAAGTCGGATCGCAACCGTGGTCGGCGGAGATGATGAGGATATCGTCCTCGCCCAGCAAGGCGTACAGCTCGGGCAGGCGGCGGTCGAACTGCTCCAGGGCGCGCGCATAGCCGGAGACGTCGCGGCGATGGCCGTAGTTCTGGTCGAAGTCGACGAAATTGCTCATCACGATGCTGAAATCTGGTGCTTCACTGGTGGCCTGCAGCGTCGCGTCCCACAGCGCATCGTTGCCATGGGCCTTGATTTTTTTTGTAATGCCGACATCGGCATAAATATCGGCTATCTTGCCTATCCCCACCACTGTGCCGCCGGCATCGGCAAGCTTTTTCAATACCGTGTCTGCCGGCGGCGCGACCGCCAGATCGTGGCGATTGCCGGTGCGAATGAAACCGGCGGCAGCGTCGCCGATAAACGGCCGCGCAATCACGCGGCAAATGTTGTAGCGCTCGATTTCTTCGCGCACGATCAGGCACAAGTCGTACAGGCGCTGCAGCCCGAAGCTTTGTTCGTGGCAGGCGATCTGGAACACGGAATCGGCCGAGGTATAAAAAATCGGTTTTCCGCTGGCTATGTGTTCCTGTCCTAGTTGTTGCAGAATCGTGGTGCCGGAGGCGTGGCAATTACCCAGATAGCCGGGCAGTTGCGCCCGCTCGACGATACGGTCCAGTAGCTGCTGTGGAAAACTGTTCTCGGCCTGGCTGAAATAACCCCAGTCGAAACGCACCGGTACGCCGCCTAGTTCCCAATGACCTGACGGTGTGTCCTTGCCAGTCGAGATTTCCTGCGCCGCGCCATACGCACCGATGATAGCGGGCTTGACGGACAACCCCGCCGGCAGCGCACCGCCGGCCAGGCGAGCGGCCAGCCCGAGCCCGAGCTGCTCCAGATGGGGAATGCGCAAAGAGCCGCTGCGGCCGGTTTCGGCCAGGTTGTCGTGGCAATGTCCGGCAATGTGGCCGAGCGTGTTGGCGCCGGCATCGCCGAAGCGCACGGCATCCGGCGTCGCCCCGATACCGAGTGAATCCATGATCAAAATGATGGCACGCATACTGAATCCTTCTTGGTTTTTGGTTCACATAAGGCTAGTCAAGTAAATTCAGGTTCTGCCGGACGATATATCAGCGGCAAATCCGCCGCTCTTGTTGCGCCTATGGCATAGGCGGCTTGCACCGCGGCGATAGCTTGCCGCGCGGCGTCATCGCTGCGCGCATGCACCCACGCCAAAGGCTGGCCGACGCTCAGCGTGTCGCCCAATGCCGCCAATTGCGTCAAACCGACTGCGGAGTCGATGATCTGATCAGGATGCCGCCGGCCTCCGCCCAGCCCGACTACCGCCATGCCGAGCGCGCGGCAATCGCAAGCGGCGACGAAACCCCCGTGCGGAGCCGGAGCCGGCAGCACGAGCGGCGCAGCTGCCAGATACTTCCCGCTTCGTTCGAGCAAATCTGCTGGCCCACCGAGCGTCGCAACCATACGGGCAAAACGTTCAGCGGCCTGGCCGGAATCGAGCGCCTCCGTCAATTTTCTGCGCGCCTGTTCCTCATCCTGTGCCAGCTTGCCCAGCACCAGCATCTGCGCCGCCAGCGCCAACGTTACCTGGTGCAGCCGCACCGGACGGCTCTTGCCGGTCAGGTAGTCCAGCGCGCAACGTACTTCGATCGCATTGCCGGCACAGGGAGCCAATGCTTCGCTCATGTCGGTCAGCAAGGCGGCAGTCCGCATGCCGGCGCCGTTGCCGACGGCGACTATGCTATCTGCCAATTCGATCGATTTTTCCATGGTCGGCATGAAGGCGCCGGAACCGACTTTGACGTCCATCACCAGTGCGTCCAATCCCGCCGACAATTTTTTCGACAAGATCGATGCCGTAATCATCGCCACCGATTCGACTGTCGCCGTGACATCGCGTACGGCATAAATGCGCTTGTCGGCCGGCGCCAGCTGTACGGTCTGGCCGATGATGGCGACGCCATTGCTACGCACCAGCCGGCGCAATGCTTCGGCATCGGGCGCGATGTTGTAACCGGGAATTGCTTCCAGTTTATCCAATGTGCCACCGGTGTGTCCCAGCCCGCGTCCAGAAATCATCGGTACGAAACCGCCGCAGGCAGCAATCATCGGCCCTAGTAGCAGCGACACCAGATCGCCGACGCCGCCGGTGGAATGCTTGTCGAGAACCGGGCCAGGCAAGTCCTGTGAGCGCCAGTCCAGCACCTGGCCGGAATCGCGCATCGCAAGTGTGAAGGCGACACGTTCATCCAGGTGCATGTCATTGAAATAGATCGCCATCGCCAACGCGGCGATCTGCGCGTCGCTGATGCTGCCGTTGCTGATGCCATGCACGAAAAATGCGATCTCTTCTTTGCCGAGGGCGGCGCCATTACGTTTTTTGCGAATGATTTCCTGGGCGAGCAGCATTTGTCAGTCTCAGTAAGCCGGGTTGCCGGCACTACGGGTGGCGCCGGCCTGATAACCCAGTGCGACCAGCAAAGTATCCAGCAGGCTAGAGGCGCCAAAGCGAAAAGTCGCCGGCTGCGCCCAATCCGGTCCCATTATGCGATCGGCCAAAGCCAAATAGGCCGCCGCCTCAGATACGCTGCGCACGCCGCCTGCAGCCTTGAAACCGACCGCTTTTCCACTGTCGCGTATCGTCTGTAACATGATCTCGGCAGCATTCAAAGTGGCGTTGACTGGCACTTTTCCGGTTGAGGTTTTGATGAAATCGGCGCCGCCGTCAATTGCAATCTGACTCGCAAGCTGTATTAACGCCGGATCGTGCAATTCACCCGATTCGATGATGACCTTGAGCTTTTTGTCCGCGCTCGCCGCGCGACTCTGCGCAACCAGTTCTCGGCCGGCAACGGTGTCGCCGGCCAGCAAGGCCCGCCAAGGGAAAACCACATCGATCTCATCGGCGCCGAGCGCCACTGCGGCCGCCGTTTCCAGCGCTGCCGACTCCGCATCGGCAGCTCCATGAGGAAAATTGGTCACAGTCGCTACCGGTATCTGCAAGCCGGTTCTGGCGAGCGCGGCCTTGGCCGCCGGCACAAAACGAGGATAGACGCACAGCGCTGCCGGACTTCCTGCCGGTGTATCGGCTGCGGCAGCCAGCGCTGCTATGCTGGCCTCGGTGTCGCTATCGTTGAGCGCAGTCAAGTCAATCAGATGTAGCGCCCGCAACGCAATTTGTTTTGGCATTATGTTGTTCATCTCAATGTAGCGAAAGAAATAAGCCTGCAATCGTCGCACTCATCAAGTTCGACAACGTAGCGGCGATTACCACCCGCAGGCCGTAGCGTGCCACTTCGGAGCGGCGCTCCGGCGCGACGGCGCTGAAGCCGCCGGTGAGAATTGCAATCGACGAAAAATTGGCGAAGCCGCATAACGCGAACGACACGATGGCGATAGTCTTGGCGTCCAGCGGCAACAAGCCGGCGGCCTTTACAGCAGCGGCGTCTTGTAAATAAGGCGCAAATCCAACATAGGCGACAAACTCGTTCAAAATCATTTTCTGACCGATGAAATTACCGGCTAATGCGGCGTGTTCCCAAGGTATTCCGATCAGATAGGCTAGCGGCGCAAATGCGCGGCCGAGTATTGCTTCCAGCGTTAGATCCGGATGGCCGAACCAGCCCGCCACACCACCCACCATACCGTTCAACAGTGCAATCAGACCAATGAAAGCGATCAACATGGCGCCGACATTGACGGCGATCTTCAAACCGATGGCGGCGCCGGAGGCAGCCGCCTCGATCACGTTGGCCGGGCGTTCTTCATCGAACCCGATATTGTCGATCTGGACTTGGCTGGGCGCCGTGCTGGGGCAAACGATCTTGGCGAACAGCAGTCCGCCGGGCACTGCCATGAACGATGCCGCAATCAGATATTCCATCTTGACCCCGAGGCCGGCATAACCTGCGAGGACCGAACCTGCCACGGCCGCCATGCCGCTCGACATCACTGCAAACAGCTCGGGCCCGCTCATCTGCTTGGTAAACGGTTTGACCACTGCCGGCATCTCGCTTTGCCCAAGAAAGATAGTGGTTACGGCTGAAAACGATTCAATTTTGCTCACCCCCAGCAGCTTATGAAACAACATGCCGAGCAAAGTGACGATCCAGCGCATGATGCCAAGGTAGTACAGCACTGAAATCAGCGCCGTCACAAAAATAATCATGGGAAGAACGCGTAATGCGAACACGAATCCGACATTGCCGAATAATGAAAACATCTTGGCATCGACTAATCCGCCAAATAAAAAAGAAATGCCATGGTTGCCATATTCGATTACATGATTGACGGCATTGGCGATATTCGTCAGGAACTGCTTCCCTGCAGGAACGAATAGAACCAACGCCCCGATCGCAATTTGCGCCAACAGGGCGCTGACAACAGTGCGCAGCTTGATAGCCCGGCGGTTGTTGGAAATTGTAAAGGCAATCAGCAGCAATACGGCCATGCCTAAGAAGTTACGGGCAATCTCCATGATCGTTTTTCTCTTTCGATAAAATTTCAAGTAAAGCAAATGCCGTGCCCGAATTTTACCACTTGGAAAAAAATAGCTATTTTTGCATCGGCGCTGGCAGTGAAAAATTGGTGCGCAACTTGGCGTAAGCCATGCGTCGATCAACTTCAGTCGATTTGCTGTCTTCTTCGCTTTAAGAAGTGAGGTAAGATTCTGTAGCTTCCGATCAAACAACATCGGGAACAGCTGTAACGGTTTGCTGGAGGTCATTGTAAAAGGGATTTAGAAATTGCAAGCCAGACGATATTTGAAATTTCATGCAAAGATGGTGCAATTGGCTGGTGCAGATATTTATCTGCACCACAATGGCCGTAACCACGCTGCATGGTCATTCGTGAATACGTTCTCAGTCATATGAAAAGATAATATGCTGAATTGAAAATGACGCCTCAGCTGAGCGCCTGCTGGTGCCGGATTTCTATAAATTGCAACCCTTCCAATAATTGCGCACCATGAATCGATCTGATGGCACAGGCTCTGCTGTTCCAAAAAGCAAAACAAAACGCACAACCACTCGCAACGATCTGCAAGCTGAAATCCTCACACACGCAGAAAAAGCCTTCGCGGAATATGGTTATGAAGGTACGTCTATTGCCACGATTGCGGAAAGCATTGGCATATCGAAGCAGAACCTCCTGTATTATTTTCCTAGCAAGCAAAGCTTGTACAAGCGCGTACTTGACGATGTGCTTGGCATCTGGCTGGAAAGCATGGCGTTGCTGGCGGATGAAACACGCAATCCGCAGGAAGCACTGACCTCTTACATCCAGGCCAAATTGCGGTTCTCTCGTGAACACCCCTGGGGCTCACGCGTATACGGCCTGGAAGTGATCACCGGCGCTCGTTTCTACCGCGATGACATCCGCGCTAAAGTGGTGCCGGTATTGCAGAAAGACATTCTGGTTTTTGAGAAATGGATAGCGGAAGGAAAAATTGCGCCGGTCGATCCGACCCATTTGCTATTCACGATCTGGGCGATGACGCAATCTTACGCCGATTTTTCTACGCAGATGAGCTTGGTGCTGAACCGCAAAAAATTGACTGCCAAAGATTTTAATGCGGCGGAAAAACTAATCCTCGATATCGTGCTAGCGGCTGTGTCGCCTAAAGCTGATACATTAAATTTGAAAACAACTTCCAAGTGATGGCCGTGCCCAAAATCAGTAGCGACTTTTTTATTGGGGTAGGGTCAAATCAAGTGCCATAGCATTGATCAGTAATTGATGGCGCACACGGGATCATGTGCGTCAACCTCAAAGAGCAAACCATGTAGCGGAACCAGTACTGTTGATTTGCACCGAGAACTGACCCACGTTTAGCGCACAATCCTACTTGTCAGAATGAGTAGGGGATCGGAGTGATCGACGTGGCATTACTAGGAATAATCAGATGCTGGCACCTTCGGGAACAGGTTCCGCTGAGGGAAATCGCCAAGCGGTTGGGCATCTCGCGCAACACCGTCCGGCGCTACCTACGCTCGGAAACGACCGAGCCGGCCTATGCAGAGCGCCATCGGCCAGCGCCATCGATCCATACGCCTTCCAGCTCTCAGGCTGGCTTAAGACCGAGGCGGCCAAATCCCGCAAGCAACGGCGCAGCCTGAAACAGCTTCATGAGGACCTGTTGGAATCGGGTTTCACGGGGTCTTACGACAGGGTGGCGGCGTTCGCCAGGCAATGGCGGGGTCAAACTGAGTGGGTCAATTCGGCACGCAAACGAACACTATACGTATTCCGAACGCCCCCATGGACTACCGTTAGATGCAAAAATGGAGCCGTCGAGGACAAAACTCAACAGCAAACACCAGAATGAAGCAACTTTGGTCCGCAAGTTAATCCAGTCACATCTATCGAGACAAAAATCTCACCTTCCACGGCAGGAATCCCAACTTCTACGTCACTTTAGGGTGCTAGTAGTTTTTCGGTGTTTTCATTTTTCGCCAGCACGCCTACAATATGCTTTACGTTAACGTTAACTGCCGTTGTGGCTAAACCAGCATTTTTCGCATTTATGATGTCAATCTGATCATGCCGACTTACACCATCACAGAACTGGCCCGCGAATTCGATATTACCCCGAGGGCGATCCGTTTCTATGAGGATCAGGGTTTGCTGAGCCCGTCGCGGGATGGCGCCGGTGGCCGCAACCGGGTGTATGCCAACCGCGAGCGCACCCGTTTGAAACTGACTTTACGCGGCAAGCGCCTGGGTCTGACCTTGTCGGAAATCAAAAGCCTGGTCGACATGTATGACTCCCCCAAGGATTCGGCGCCGCAGTTGGAGTTGTTCCTGCGGGTGCTGGCGCGCCATCGCGAGCACCTGGAGCAGCAGCGCGAAGATATCGAAGTAACGCTTGAAGAAATCACCGCCCACGAGGATGAATGCCGGCGTCTGTTGAATAGCGGCCAGCTGAGCGACCACACTGCACTGGCGGTCGCTGGCCAAAAGGACTGAGTCCGGCATCCGGCCCCTGTATCTGGCCTCTGTGTTCCGCCAGAATTTACATTAAACAACTCGCAAGAATAACGAAGGAGACAACATGCTGCATCTACCCGGCCTGACATTCGATCACGGCGAAGACATCGACGCCCTGCGTAGCGCCATTCAAGAGTTCGCCGCCGCCGAAATCTCCCCGCGCGCAGCGGAAATCGACCGCACCGACCAGTTCCCGATGGATCTGTGGAAGAAAATGGGCGACCTCGGCCTGCTCGGCATCACCGCCGAAGAGGAATATGGCGGCAGCGGCATGGGCTACCTGGCGCACATCATCGCCATGGAAGAACTCTCCCGTGCTTCGGCTTCGGTCGGCCTCTCCTACGGCGCCCACTCGAACCTGTGCGTGAACCAGATCAAGCGCAACGGCAACGCCGGGCAAAAAGCCAAATACCTGCCGAAGCTGATTTCCGGCGACCATGTCGGCGCCCTCGCCATGTCCGAGCCGAACGCCGGTTCCGACGTCGTCAGCATGAAGCTGCGCGCCGAACTGAAGGGCGATCGCTGGGTCCTCAACGGCACCAAGATGTGGATCACCAACGGGCCGGATGCCGACGTGCTGGTGGTCTACGCCAAGACCGATATAGAAGCAGGCGCTCGTGGCATGACTGCTTTCCTGATCGAGAAAAATTTCAAAGGCTTCAGCGTCGCGCAAAAGCTGGACAAACTCGGGATGCGCGGTTCCCACACCGGCGAACTGGTGTTCCAGGATTGCGAAGTACCGGCGGAGAACATCCTGGGCGGTCTCGGCCAAGGCGTCAACGTGCTGATGTCCGGCCTGGATTACGAGCGTACCGTTCTGTCCGGCGGCCCGCTTGGTATCATGCAAGCATGCATGGACGTGGTGGTGCCGTATGTGCACGATCGCAAGCAGTTCGGCCAGTCCATCGGCGAATTCCAGCTGATGCAGGGCAAACTGGCCGATATGTATTCGACCATGATGGCTTGCAAGGCCTATGTGTACGCAGTGGGCCAGGCTTGCGACCGCGCCAAGACGCCGTCCGCAGCGCGCGCACTACGCAAGGATGCCGCCGGCGCCATCTTGTATTCGGCGGAAAAAGCCACCTGGATGGCTGGTGAAGCGATCCAGGCGCTGGGCGGCAATGGCTATATCAATGAATATCCGGTGGGACGCCTGTGGCGCGACGCCAAGCTGTATGAAATCGGCGCCGGCACCAGTGAAATCCGCCGTATGCTGATCGGCCGGGAATTGTTTGCAGAAACACGCTGACCAACCCGGTAACGGAGGGATTGCAGCTCAGGCCGTGCAATATGTAAATGGTTTTGCAATCCCCGCGAATAGTGGCACAATTGAAAAAAAGACAACAGCGTTAAGAACATGACTTCACTGCATATTCACACCGCGTTACTGCGACACCCGCAACTTTCCGTCGCCCTCGACAAGCAAGTGTTGCTGAAGATGGAAAACACCCAACCGGCCGGTTCCTTCAAGCTGCGCGGCATCGGTTTGCTATGCCAGCGCGCGGTGGCCGATGGCGCCAGCCACCTGGTGTGTCCCTCGGGCGGCAACGCCGGCTTTGCCGCTGCATTTGCCGGCGCCGCCCTCGATATCAAAACCACCATCGTGGTTCCCGAGACCACCGCGGCCCAGGTTTGCCAGCGCATTCGCGACATCGGCGCCGAGGTGATCGTCCACGGCAGCGTCTGGGATGAAGCCAATCAACTGGCGCTGCAACTGTGCGAACAACCCGGCAGCGTCTATATTCCGCCCTTCGATCACCCTGATATCTGGGACGGCAACGCCACCATGATCGATGAAGCGGCGCAGCAGGCCAGGCAGCTCGGGGTCGAGTTCGACGTCGTCATCTGCTCGGTCGGCGGCGGCGGCTTGATGAGCGGCGTGCTGAGCGGCTTGCACCGCAACGGGTTGTCGCATATCCCCTTGATTGCGGTGGAAACCGAAGGCGCGGCATCGCTTAACGCCGCAGTACGTGCGGGTGAACTGGTGAGCTTGCCGGCGATTACCTCGATCGCGACCACTCTCGGCGCCAAGTGTGTGGCGCCAGAATGTTTCGCCTGGACCCAGCGCCATGAAGTCTACAGCGTGGTGGTCAGCGATGCCCAGGCAGTTGCCGCCACGCTGGCGTTTGCCGATGACATGCGGACCCTGGTCGAGCCGGCTTGCGGTGCGGCGCTGGCGGTCGCCTATCAGAAGTTGCCGGTGCTGGCGCCCTTTGAACGGCCGCTGATCGTGATCTGCGGCGGCATCGGCGTCAGCCTGGCGTCGCTGGCCGACTGGAAGGGGCGGTTCGGCCTGTGATCATGTCTGCAAATTTTCCGAAATTATTGTCGTCGCAGATCGCTTTCGATACTGCGCGCATGATCTTGGACGGTTTCGACAAGCATTACCGTTTGTTCCGCGAAGCCAGCGTGCTGGCCAAGCAGCATTTTGAGGAGGCCGACTGGAAAACCGCCCAGCTGGCGGCGCGCGAACGGATCGGCTTCTACGACGCCCGGGTGCGCGAATGCGTACAGGCGCTGGAAGATGAATACGACCAGAACGACCTGACCGACCAGGTATGGCGAGAAGTAAAGCTGCACTATATCGGCATGCTGACTTATCACAAGCAGCCGGAGCTGGCGGAAACCTTCTTCAATTCGGTGTGTTGCAACATCCTGCATCGCACCTATTTCCACAATGATTTCATTTTCGTGCGGCCGGCGGTGTCGACCGAATACATCGATACCGATGAAGCGCTGCCGACCTACCGCGTGTATTACCCGGCCAAGGACGGCCTGCATTACACGCTCAAGCGCCTGATCACCAATTTCCAGCTGCAACGGCCTTTCGCCGATCTCGACCGCGATGTGACATTGGCTGAAGAGCGTATCAGCCTGGCCTTCGGCGATACGCCGCTGGAGCCGAACCACCAGATCCAGGTGCTGGCGAATGCGTTTTACCGCAACAAGGGCGCCTATGTGGTCGGCAAGATGATCAACGGCCCGCGCGAATATCCGTTCGTGGTGCCGATCCTGCATGACAGCGACGGCAAGCTGGTGCTGGACGCGGTGCTGTTCGACAGCAAGATCCTGACAGTCCTGTTTTCTTTCACGCGCGCCTATTTCATGGTCGACATGGAAGTGCCGTCGGCCTATGTGCAGTTTTTGCGCAGCCTGCTGCCGAACAAGCCGCGCAGCGAAATCTATACCATCCTGGGTTTGCAAAAACTGGGAAAAGCGCTGTTTTATCGCGATTTCCTGCGCCATTTGCGACATTCCTCCGACAATTTTGAAATCGCCCCCGGTATCCGCGGCCTGGTGATGGTTGTGTTTGCCTTGCCCTCGTTTCCCTACGTGTTCAAGGTCATCAAGGATTATTTCCCGGCGCCCAAGGAAACCACCAATGCGCTGGTCAAGGAAAAATACCTGTTGGTCAAATATCACGACCGGGTCGGGCGCATGGCCGATACCCTGGAATATTCCAGCGTGGCCTTCCCGCGCGCCCGTTTCGCCGACGAATTGCTGGCCGAACTGAAGCTGGTGGCGCCCTCGGTGGTGGAGGAAGAGGGCGATGAGATCATCATCAAGCACCTGTATATCGAGCGCCGCATGGTGCCGCTGAATATCTACCTGACCAACGCCGAGAAGAACGACGATCAGGCCGCGCTGGAGCATGGCATCGCCGAATACGGCAACGCCATCAAGGAACTGGTCGCCGCGAATATCTTTCCGGGCGACATGCTGTATAAAAATTTTGGCGTGACACGTCACAATCGGGTCGTGTTTTACGACTATGATGAGATTGAATACATTACCGACTGCAATTTCCGGACGATCCCGCAGCCGCGCAATGAAGAAGATGAAATGTCGGCCGAACCCTGGTATGCGATCGCCAAAAACGATGTTTTTCCAGAACAGTTCGGTGTATTTCTTCTCGGAAATCAAAATGTGAAGAAGTACTTTATCAAGCACCACGCCGATTTGTTAACCCAACAATATTGGCAGCAACACAAACAGCACATACTGGAAGGCCATTTCGACGATGTCTTTCCTTATCCGCAAGAATGCCGTTTTACCTATATACCCGGTTAAACAGTAGTAGAAACAACAACACAGGCAGCGCAGTTTCACTTTCAGCTTATTTTGCAATTTCATTTGCAATTTTATTTTTTGACCAACCAGGCAGCAAAGCCGCTTCAGGGCATCGCGGACAGATGCAAGTGACTCCCGAAGTGACCCCGCAGCGGCTTACCAGTTGTCGTAATCTGGAGAAGCAACATGAATGACCCAATCGTTATCGTCGGTGCAGCACGTACTCCAATGGGTGCGTTTCAGGGTGATTTTTCGGCGTTGACCGCCACTGATCTGGGCGCCGTGGCGATCAAAGCCGCGGTAGAACGCGCCGGCCTGAGGCCGGAACAAGTCGATGCCGTGTTGTTCGGCAATGTGCTGCAAGCGGGCCAGGGCCAGGCGCCGGCACGCCAGGCAACTATCAAGGCCGGCTTGCCAATGTCTACCACTGCAGCCACCATCTCCAAGGTGTGTGGTTCAGCGATGCAAGCCACCATGTTCGCCTTCGACGGCCTGCTGGCAGGGACCAATGAAGTCGTAGTCGCCGGCGGCATGGAATCGATGACCAATGCGCCTTACCTGATCCCGAAAGCACGCGGCGGCTATCGTATCGGCCACGGCATGATTTTCGACCACATGATGCTGGACGGCCTGGAAGATGCTTATTCCAAAGGCGACAACGGCGGCGGCCGCTCGATGGGTACTTTCGGCGAAGAATGCGCCGCCAAATACCATTTCAGCCGCGCCGACCAGGACGCGTTCGCCATTGCATCGGTGCAGCGTGCACAAGCTGCTACTGCCGATGGTTCCTTCAAATGGGAAATCGCGCCGGTGACCGTCACCAGCCGCGCCGGCGAGGTCGTGATCGACAAGGACGAAGGTCCGCAAAAAGCCAAGATCGAAAAGATCCCGTCGCTGCGCGCAGCGTTCAAGAAAGACGGCACCATCACTGCAGCATCGTCGTCGTCCATCAACGACGGCGCCGCGGCACTGGTGCTGATGCGCGAATCGACCGCGAAGAAGCTCGGCCTGACGCCGATCGCCCGTATTCTCGGCCATGCCAGCCACTCGCAAGAACCGGAATGGTTCACCACCGCACCGGTCGGCGCGATTGAAAAGCTGTACAAGAAAGTCGGCTGGAAGAATAGCGATGTCGATCTGTACGAAGTCAATGAGGCGTTCGCCGTGGTGCCGATGGCCGTGATGAAAGAACACGACATCCCGCACGACAAGATCAATGTCCACGGCGGCGCCTGTGCTATCGGCCATCCTATCGGCGCTTCCGGCGCACGCATCATCGTCACGCTGCTGGGCGCGTTGAAGGCCAAGGGCAAGAAGCGTGGCGTGGCGTCGCTGTGTATTGGCGGCGGCGAAGGCACCGCGATTGCCGTCGAACTGGTGTAATAGCTCGAAGCCGGATCTGGTAAGACAGTAAGCAGTAAATCGATCAGCGTTTTTCCGTGGAATGTCCACGGATTCACGCTGATCTTTGTTATTTGAGTTCATGAATTGCGATTTAAACAAGGTGCAAAAAGATGGCCGCAGCAATTGATTTCTACTTTGATTTTTCTTCGCCCTACGGCTACTTCGCCGCCACCCGCATCGATGAGCTGGCGGCAAAGTACAAGCGCGATGTCGAATGGCATCCGATCCTGCTCGGGCCGGTATTCAAGACCACCGGCTCGGCGCCGTTGACGCAAGTGCCGATCAAAGGCGATTACGCGTTTCACGATTTCGAACGCAGCGCGCGCTTTCACGGCATTCCTTACAACCGTCCGAACGCCTTTCCGATTTCTACCCAGGCTGCGGCGCGCGCCGTGCTGTGGGTGCGCGGCAAGCAAGGCGAGGACAAGGCCAACAAGTTCGCCAAGCAGATTTACAAAGCCTATTTTGTCGATGGCGTCAATATCGGCGAACCGATGCACCTGCTGGAAGTCGGCCATCACAGTAGTGTCGACACCACCGGCATGATGGATGGCATCAACAGCCTGCCGATCAAGAACCAGCTGAAAGCAGAAGTGGATCTGGCGATGGCGCGCGGTGTGTTCGGCTCGCCGTTCATGATCGTTGACGGCGAAGCGTTCTGGGGTTTCGACCGTTTCGACCAGCTTGAAGCGTTTATGCGGGATGGCAAGATTTGACGGCTGCAATCATTGACTGCCCTTGCGGCGACGGCAAATACACGCAATGTTGCGGCCGCTATCACAACGGCGGCGAGATAGCGCCAACCGCGCAGGCGCTGATGCGCTCGCGCTATAGCGCCTACGTGATGGACCTTGGCGACTATCTGCGGGCGACATGGCACGGAAGCACTCGTCCGGCGGAGCCTGTCGTGGCGGAAGCCGGGGTCAAATGGCTGGGGCTGGAGCTGCGCAGGCATGCGGCTGACGGAGACAGCGCAACGGTAGAGTTCGTGGCGCGCTACAAGATCGGCGGCCGCGCTGAACGTTTGCACGAAGTGAGCCGCTTCGTGCGCGAGTGCGAAGCCGGCGCGGAAGGACCGTCGCGCTGGTTCTATGTAGATGGCAGTTTTCCCGGGAAAAAATAAAGCAATCGTGGAAAACATCAGCAACGCTAACAGGGGACAAGACGATGACGCATTTGGATTCCAGCATTGATCGCGGCAGACAGGACACGCCGCTGATCGAACAGACTATCGGTGATTTTTTTGACGATATGGCGGTGCGCGTTGCCGATCATGACGCGCTGGTGTCGCGTCATCAACATATCCGTTTCAGCTATCGCCAGCTGCAGCATGAAGCGCGGCGGCTCGCCAGCGCCATGCTCAAGCTCGGCCTGCAACCGGGCGACCGCATCGGCATCTGGTCGCATAACAATGCCGAGTGGCTGCTGACGCAGCTGGCGACCGCCTATGCCGGCATCGTCCTGGTGAACATCAATCCGGCCTATCGCGTCAGCGAGCTGGAATATGCGTTCAACCTCGTCGATTGCAAGGCTTTGATCTCGATGACCAGTTTCAAGACCAGCGATTACCTGGAAATGATCCGCACGCTGGCGCCGGAACTGGCGACGGCCAAGCCTGGCGAGTTGCAGGCGGCACGGCTGCCGACGCTGAAGACCGTGATCCAGCTTGGCAACGATGCTGTGCCAGGCATGCTGCGTTTTTCCGACCTGATCGCCGGCGGTGACGCCGCCGATCCGCAACTGGCCGCCATCGGCCCGACCTTGCGCGCCACCGACCCGATCAATATCCAGTTCACCAGCGGCACCACCGGTTTTCCGAAAGGCGCGACGCTGACGCACCGGAATATCCTCAACAACGGTTTTTTCATCGGCGAAGCGATGAAGCTGACCGCAGCCGACCGCCTGTGCATCCCGGTGCCGCTGTATCACTGCTTCGGCATGGTGCTCGGCAATCTCGCTTGCCTGACGCACGGCGCCGCCATCGTCTATCCCAACGACGGTTTCGATCCGCTCTCGGTATTGCAGGCGGTACAGGAAGAACGTTGCACCGGCTTGCATGGCGTGCCGACCATGTTCATTGCCGAACTCGATCATCCGCGTTTTGCCGAGTTCGATCTGTCGACCCTGCGCACCGGCATCATGGCCGGTTCGCCCTGCCCGATCGAAGTGATGAAGCGCGTGGTGCGCGACATGCATCTGGAACAGATCACGATCGCCTACGGCATGACGGAGACCAGCCCGGTCAGCTGCCAAAGCATGACTGACACGCCGCTGGAGAAGCGGGTGTCGACAGTCGGCACCGTGCAGCCGCATCTGCAGGTAAAAATCGTCGATCCGGAATCCGGCGCGATCATGCCGATCGGCAGCTCCGGCGAACTGTGCACCCATGGCTATTCGGTGATGCACGGTTATTGGGGCGATGCCGAAAAGACCCGTGAAGCGATCGATGACGAAGGCTGGATGCATACCGGCGACCTGGCGGTGATGGATGTCGAAGGCTATGTCAACATTGTCGGCCGCATGAAGGACATGGTGATCCGCGGCGGCGAAAATATCTATCCGCGCGAGATCGAAGAATTCCTGTACCGTCATCCGGCGATCCAGGATGTGCAGGTGGTCGGCGTGCCCGACCAGAAATACGGCGAAGAACTATGCGCCTGGATTATCCTGCGCCCCGGGCACAGTGCGGATGAACAATCGGTGCGTGATTTTTGCCAAGGCCAGATTGCGTATTACAAGGTGCCTCGCTACATCCGTTTTGTCGACGCCTTTCCGATGACGGTCACCGGCAAGATACAGAAATTCAAGATCCGTGAAGCGATGAAGGACGAGTTGCACCTCAACGATATCCACACGGCGTAAGGCAACTAAGAATTCCGTCATTCCCGCGTTCGCGGGAATGACGCAGCAGGACTATTTGAAATTGTTTGAATAATTAAACGAACAAAGGACATCGCAATGCCCCAGTTAGAAAGCAAGCTGAATCCACGCAGCGAAGAATTCCAGCAAAACACCAGCGCCCTCAACCTGCTGGTGGACGACCTGCGCCAGAAAGTCGCGCAGATCGCCGAAGGCGGCGGCGAAGCTGCGCGCAGCAAGCATGTGGCGCGCGGTAAATTATTGCCGCGTGACCGGGTGCAGATGCTGCTCGATCCCGGCACGCCGTTCATGGAATTTTCCCAGCTTGCCGCCTACCACGTCTACAAGGACAAGGACGGCCGCGACGCCGCCCCGGCCGCCGGTGTGATTACCGGCATTGGCCGCATCGCCGGCCAGGAATGCGTGGTGGTCTGCAATGACGCAACCGTCAAAGGCGGCACCTACTATCCGCTCAGCGTAAAAAAACATTTGCGCGCCCAGGAAATCGCCGAGCAGAATAACCTGCCTTGCATCTATCTGGTCGACAGCGGCGGGGCCAACCTGCCGAACCAGGATGAAGTGTTTCCCGACCGCGACCATTTCGGCCGCATCTTCTACAACCAGGCCAACTTGTCGGCCAAGGGCATTCCGCAAATCGCCGTGGTGATGGGCTCGTGCACCGCCGGCGGCGCCTATGTGCCAGCGATGAGCGATGAATCCATCATCGTCAAGAACCAGGGTACGATTTTCCTGGCCGGGCCGCCGCTGGTGAAGGCCGCCACCGGCGAAGTGGTCAGCGCAGAGGACCTGGGCGGCGGCGACGTCCACACCCGGCTCTCCGGCGTTGCCGATCACCTGGCGCAAAACGATATGCATGCGTTGTCGCTGGCGCGCACCATCGTTTCCAACCTGAATCGCCAGAAGCCGCAAGGTCCGTTGCTGCGTCCCGTGGTGGAACCCAAGTATCCGGCGCACGAACTGTATGGCGTGATTCCGGTCGATACCCGCAAGCCATTCGATGTGCGCGAAATTATTGCGCGTGTTGTCGACGGCAGCGAATTCGACGAATTCAAGGCACGCTACGGCACCACGCTGATCTGTGGTTTTGCGCATATCTACGGCATGCCGGTCGGGATCATCGCCAACAACGGCATCCTGTTTTCGGAAGCGGCATTGAAGGGCACGCACTTCATCGAACTCTGCTCGCAACGCAAGATCCCGCTGGTATTCCTGCAAAACATCACCGGCTTCATGGTCGGCCGCCGCTACGAAAACGAAGGTATCGCCCGCAACGGCGCCAAGATGGTGACGGCGGTGGCCACCACGTCCGTACCCAAGCTGACCGTGATCATCGGCGGCAGCTTCGGCGCCGGCAACTACGGCATGTGCGGCCGCGCCTACTCGCCGCGCTTCCTGTGGATGTGGCCAAACGCCCGCATCTCGGTAATGGGTGGCGAACAGGCCGCCGGCGTGCTGGCGACCGTCAAGCGCGATGGCATCGAAGGCAAGGGCGGCAGCTGGAGCGCCGACGAGGAAGAAGCTTTCAAGAAGCCGATCCGCGACCAGTATGAACATCAAGGCCATCCGTACTATGCCTCGGCACGTTTGTGGGATGACGGCGTGATCGATCCGGCGGATACGCGCAAGGTGCTGGGCCTGGGTTTGAGCGCCGCGTTGAATGCGCCGATAGCCGAGACAAAATTTGGTGTGTTCCGGATGTAAATCAGTAACTTAAAACAGGGATAAAAAAATAATCATGCTCACATTTTCAAACGCACGTTTTTTACTGCCGGCGCTTGCCTGCGTTGTGGCGGCCATGGTGTTGCCGACGGCGGCGCAGGCACGCAATACCAAACTGCTGTTGCCGGTGAGCGAGGCCGTCTCGCAAAAGGTGGTGCAACAGGCGGTCAGCAGCGATCTGTCGATTGTCTTCGGCGCCGCAGTGCCGCCAGGGACGACCTTGCTGTCGCAGGAGATCTTCGCCCGGGGAGAGGGCTATCCGAACTATCGCGGCATCGCTACAGACGATGCGGTCACCTGCAGAATCGCCTTGCAGAATGCGTTGCTCAATCTGGTCAAGCAGGCGCGCAATGCCGGCGCTAACGCAGTGGTTGGCATCGTCAGTTTCTATGACCATATCAGCGTCATGGACAGCACTACCCAATATGAATGCCATGCAGGCATGACGCGCTCTGTGGTCGATCTCAAGGCCAGCCTGGCCAAGACCGACCGCGTGTTTGGCGGCTATGCGGGAAGCGCTGCGCGGCTGATGCCGCCGGCGTCCGGTTATGCGGATATCAATGATGTGCAGCAGGTGCCGTTCCTGGATCAGCACGGACGTGAAACTTACCAGCTGTGGCTGACCAGGACCGGCCCGAGGGCCTTTGTGGTGGCGGAAGACGGCTATGTATGGCAGTCATGGGGCACTCCGCCCGACCCGGCCCTTCCGAAAGATCCTGCTTTGCGCGCCTTGCAGAATTGCTATAACCACGGTGCCAAGAACTGCCAGTTGTATGCGGTCGACAACACCGTGGTTTACCGTCCGTCCGGCGCTGCCGGACAAATGCAGCAATCGAATATACCGGCTGCCCGCGGCCAGGTTGGAGAATAAAACCAGTGTCAATCGAGGACTGATCATGGACCAATCCACACCGTCATATATCAAACGGACAACGCCGGTCATCGCGCGTTGCTTCGCCGTGTGCCTATGTGTATCGATTGGGCATGCTTCGGCGCAGCCTCTGGCGCAAGATATCAATGAGACGGTCACCAAGCTGCCGGTGACCGTCAAGAATTTATATGGCCGCGATGTGACCGGCGATATCATCGTGACGCAATTCAAGCCGGCCGGGCCGGGACCGTTCCCGCCGGTGATCATCAATCACGGCCGCAGCGGCACCGACCGTTCCAAGCCGCCGCGTTTCCGCTATACCCAGCAGGTGCGTTTCTTCACCGAACGGGGTTTCGCAGTGTTTGTGCCGACCCGGCTTGGCTATGGCGATACCGGCGTCGAGCCCGATCCGGAGGACAGCGGCGGCTGTGCGCAAAAGGACTATGGGCCGATGGCAGAGGCAGCCAGCACGGAAGTGCTGGCGGTGCTCGATTACGCCAAGCGGCAGTCTTACGTGAACCCGGAGCGGGTGCTGCTGGTCGGCCAATCGGTTGGCGGTTATACCACCACGGCTACTGCGGCCAGGATGCCGCAGGGCCTGGTGGCGGCGATCAATTTTGCCGGCGGCGCCGGTGGCGACCCGGACAAGCATCCGGGCGTGCCTTGCCAGGACGGCAAGCTGGAGAGCATGTACGCACAGTTCGGCAAGACCAGCAAGGCGCCGATGCTGTGGATCTACACGGAAAACGATTTGTACTTCGGTCCCAAGTACAGTCAGGAATGGCATGCCGCTTTTACCAAGGCCGGCGGCCACGCCGAATACAAACTGATGCCGGCCTATGGCAAGAATGGCCATCTTCTGTTCTCGTCAGGTACCACGGTGTGGGCGCCGGTGGTTGCCGATTTCCTGGACCGGGTGGGATTTTCAGCGGAGCCAACGGGTAAATGATGCAACACTATTTTGAATCGCTGGCCGGTTACCATGTCTGGGCCACAGCGAAATTGCTGGCACATGTCGATGCCATCGGCGAGACTGAATATCGCCGGGATTGCGGACTGTATTTCGCATCGATCCATGGCACGCTTAACCACATGCTGGTTGGCGAACGCAACTGGTATGCCCGCGTTGCGCGAGAAAATTCCAGCATTTCGCCGCTTGATGCCGAACTTGAAAGCCGACGCGATGTGCTTGGCCAAGCCCTGGGCGCGGCATCCAAACGCTGGGGCGACTGGCTAAGCATGCACCCGCAACAAAAATATGACGGCGATCTGCAATACACCCGAGCGTCCGGAGAGCCTGCCGTTGCGCCATTCGCGGCCGTGCTCGGCCACGTATTCAATCATGCCACCCATCACAGGGGCCAGATCACGGCGGCATTGACCGCCATGGGCCATCCATGTCCGGAACTCGATTTCATCTATTGGGCGATAGCCAAGCAACAAACGGAGAACAACCAGTGACTTACCAGACTTTAGCAATACAACAGGCCGCACAAGTGGCCACCATCACCCTCAACCGGCCTGAGGTGCGTAACGCCTTCAATGAAACCATGATCGCCGAGATCACCCACGCTTTCCTGGAACTGGGCCGCAGCGCCGAGGTGCGGGCGATCGTGCTGGCCGCGGACGGGCCGGCATTTTGCGCCGGCGGCGATCTTAACTGGATGAAGGCGATGGCGGATTACACGCCAGAACAGAACCGTGCCGATGCGGCGCAACTGGCGAGCATGCTGCGCACCATTTATCAATGCCCCAAGCCGGTGATCGCGCGGGTGCAGGGCGATTGCTATGCCGGCGGCCTCGGCCTGGTTGCCGCCTGCGATATCGTGGTCGCGGTGGAGGCGGCGCAGTTTTGCTTGTCGGAAGTGAAAATCGGCTTGATTCCGGCCACCATCTCGCCCTATGTCATCAAGTCCATCGGCGAGTCTGCTTCGCGCCGTTACTTTATTACCGCAGAACGGTTTTCCGCCGAAACCGCGCAGCGGCTTGGCCTGGTGCACGAGGTGAGCAGCGCCGAGAAGCTTGATGAAAATGTAAGCCTGTTGCTCAAGGCCTTGTTGGCGGCCAGCCCGAACGCCGTTACCGAAGCCAAGCGTCTGGTGCGTTCGATTGCGGGTCAGCCGCTGACGGAAGTCCTGATCGCCGACACAGTCGAAGAGATCGCAAAAATCCGTGCTTCCACCGAAGGAAGAGAGGGCGTACGGGCCTTCCTGGAGAAGCGTAAACCGTCCTGGTTGTTGTGATCGGATGGTGATCGCGCCGCGATCACATACAATCTCGTCCTTGCAGAGACGATTTTGCCCTGGTTGTTGCCCTGGTAGGTGCTGGAAATAATATTAAATGATTAACGAAGATTTTTTGAACGACCCCTATCCCGCCTATCACGCCTTGCGTGCCGAGGGCGCGCTGCATTGGAGCCCTGAGTTCTGCGGCGGCGCCTGGTTGTTGACCGGCCACGCCGACGTCGCCAGCGTGTTGCGCGATCCGCGCTTCTCGGTGCGGCGTGCCGGCGGCTGGGCCAACAGCAGCGGGCCGGGAGCGGTGACAGAATTGCGCGAATTCAAGCGCATTTTTTCGCGCTCGCTGTTGTTCGTCGATGCGCCTCAGCATACGCGCTTGCGGCAGGTGATGAATGCCGGTTTCAAGCCGGTGGCTTTGCAAGAACTGGCGCCGCAGATACAAGTTATTGTGGATCGTTTGCTGGATGAGGTGCTGGCGAAAGCTGGCCCGACCGCAGCCGGACAGTGCGCGGAATTTGTGCAGTTTGACTTCATGCGTGATTTTGCCCGTCCGCTGCCGGCACTGGTCATCGCCAGCATGCTCGGCATCGCCGCTGAAGACCGCAGCGACTTCGTCGCCTGGTCTGACGATATCGCGGCATTCATCGGCAGCCCGACGCCGACCCTGGAGATCGCCCGCGCGGCCCAGGTCAGCCTGATCGCGATGAACGAGTATTTCCGCCAGCTGCTGCCGCAACGCCGCGCCGCGCTGGGCGACGACCTGATGAGCCAGCTGATCCGCGCCGAAGCGAGCGGCGGCATCATCACTACCAAGGAATTGCTGGCGCAATGCTGCACCTTGCTGTTCGCCGGCCATGAAACCACGCGCAACCTGCTCGGCAACGGCATGCTGGCGCTGCTGCAGCATCCGCAGCAATGGCAAGCTTTGCAAGCCACGCCGTCTTTGCTGCCGTCAGCATTAAAGGAATTGCTGCGCTTCGACAGTCCGGTGCAATACACCGGCCGCCGGCTCAAGGTCGACGTCGAGATGCACGGCCAGCTGATGAAGAAAGGCGACCTGGTGATTCCGCTGATCGGCGCCGCCAATCGCGATCCCGCCAAATACACCGATCCGGACCGGCTCGATATCCAGCGCAACGAAGGCGCGCACCTGTCCTTCGGCTACGGCCCGCATGTCTGTATCGGCGCTACGCTGACTTATCTGGAAGCGGAAATCGCCATGCGCAGTGTGATGCAGCGTCTGCCGCAACTGCGTCTGGCAAGTAGTACGCAATCCTGGGGCGTGAATGCGGTATATCGCAGCCTGAACGCCTTGCCTTTGCAATTCGCCCACCCTGCGCCGGCTGTCAAACCGTCTGTAGTGGAAGCCGCATATGTCTGAGCTGCTGAACCAGATTCGGGAGCAACTGGCGGCGCTGCAAGAGCAGAAGCTGTTGCGCAAGCGGCGTATCGTCGACGGTCCGCAAGGTCCATTGCTGGAGGTCGACGGCCGCCAGTACCTGGCTTTCTGCAACAACGACTATCTCGGCCTGGCCAATCATCCGGCCTTGCATACGGCGGCGCAGGCCGGACTGGATAAATACGGCGTCGGCGCCAGCGCTTCGGCGCTGATCAGCGGCCACACCAGCGTGGTCGAAGAACTGGAACTGGCCCTGGCGGAATTCGTCGGCATGCCACGCGCGCTGCATTTTTCGACCGGCTACATGGCCAATATGGGCACCATCCCGGCGCTGGTCGGCGCCGGCGATGTGGTGTTTTCGGACCGGCTGAACCACGCTTGCCTGATCGATGGCGCGCGCTTGTCGGGCGCGCAGTTCCGCATCTATCCGCATGGCGATGTCGCCAGGCTGGAGCAATTGCTGGCGAAGAGCGAGCACCCGCGCAAGCTGGTGGTCACCGATGCGATCTTCAGCATGGATGGCGATATCGCACCGTTGCCGGAACTGTTGGCCCTGTGTGAAAAGTGCGATGCCTGGCTGCTGGTCGACGATGCCCACGGTTTCGGCGTGCTGGGACCGCAAGGACGCGGCAGCGTGTCGCATTTCGGGTTGAAATCGGAGCGTATCCTGTACATGGGAACGCTCGGCAAAGCCGCCGGCGTGGCCGGGGCGTTTGTCGCCGGCGATGCGATCCTGATCGAATGGCTGCTGCAACGCGCGCGCACTTATATATTCACCACCGCCAGCCCGCCGATGCTGGCCAGCGCCTTGCTGGCAGCAGTCAAGCTGATGCAGACGGAAGACTGGCGGCAAAGGCACTTGCAGCAGTTGATTGCGCGTTTGCGCAGCGGCCTGGCCAGTCTGCCGTGGCCATTGCTGCCATCGGAAACGGCGGTGCAAGCCTTGATCGTTGGCGATAACCAGCTGGCGCTGGATCTGATGGAGGGTTTGCGCGAACAGGGAATCTGGGTGCCGGCCATCCGGCCGCCGACTGTGCCGAAAGACACGGCGCGCCTGCGCATCTCGTTGTCGGCGGCGCACAGCAACGAACAAGTAGATCAATTGATCGGCGCACTGCATGTATTGGCAAAAAATATGCCGGCTTCGATGCGCGCAGCATAATAAGGTAATAAGGAAAACCGTTGAATAAAAACACCATCGCACCCAAGCCGGACCTGGTTCAGCGCAGCCTGAACAGTGTCTGGCATCCGTGCACCCAAATGCAGCATCATGAGTCGGTGCCGCTGATCCCGGTTAGCCGCGGGCGCGGCGCCTGGCTCTACGACACGGAAGGCAAGCGCTATCTGGACGCGATCAGTTCCTGGTGGGTCAACCTGTTCGGCCACGCCAATCCGCGCATCAACGCCGCCTTGAAGGATCAGCTCGACCAGCTGGAACACGCGATGCTGGCCGGCTTTACCCATGAACCTGTAGTGCAGCTATCGGAACAACTGGCGGCGCGCACCGGCCATGTGCTGGGACATTGTTTCTATGCCTCGGACGGCGCTTCGGCGGTCGAGATTGCGCTGAAGATGAGTTTTCACGCCTGGCGCAATGCAGGCTATGGCGACAAGCAGGAATTCGTTTGTCTCAAAGGCGGTTATCACGGCGAAACCATCGGCGCGCTGGCGGTCACCGATGTGCCGCTTTTCCGCGACGCCTATGGCCCCTTGCTGCGGCAGGCGCATGTGGTGGCGTCACCCGATGCGCGCGCCGCGCGCGACGGTGAAAGCGCCGCCGACGTCGCCCATCGCGCGGTGTCGACGCTGGAAAAGCTGCTGCAGCAACGCTCCAGCCATATCGCCGCCGTCATCATCGAGCCGCTGGTGCAATGCGCCACCGGCATGGCGATGCATGATCCGGTGTATTTGCGTGAATTGCGCGCCTTGTGCGACCGCTACAAAGTGCATCTGATTTTTGACGAGATTGCCGTGGGTTGCGGCCGCACCGGCACTTTCTTCGCCTCCGAACAGGCTGCAGCTCCTGGGGAATCGCCGATCTGGCCGGATTTCCTGTGCCTGTCCAAGGGCATCAGTGGCGGCTATCTACCTTTGTCACTGGTGATGACGCGCGACGACATCTACCAGGCTTTCTACGATACCGAGGTTGCGCGCGGCTTCCTGCATTCGCATTCCTACACTGGCAATCCGCTGGCATGCCGTGCGGCGCTGGCGACCCTGGCGATCTTCGAGGAAGACGATGTGCTGAATGCCAATCGTCGGCGGGCGGAGAAAATCACGGCAGCGCTGGCGCCATTGGCGCAACATCCGAAGGTAAGGCACTTCCGCCAGCGCGGCATGATCTGGGCGTTTGACGCCATCGTCGATAACAAGGCGCATGCGGCCACTTTTTCACGACGCTTTTTCAGTAGCGCGGTAGAACACGAATTGTTGATGCGACCGATTGGCAAGACTGTGTATTTGATGCCGCCGTACATTCTTGACGATGAAGAAATCGCCCTGCTAGGCGCGCGCACCGCTGCAGTATTTGAAAGCGTGATCGGCCATGACTGACGCTAATCCGGATCAACAGAAAGCCGCCTGGTTCATCGCCGGCACGGATACCGAAATCGGCAAGACGCTGATTGCCGGTGCGATGTTGCATGCGCTGACCGAAATCGGCGTGCGCAGCGTCGGCATGAAACCGGTGGCCGCCGGCGCGGAATTGCGCGACGGCGTCTGGCACAACGACGATGCAGACATCTTGGCGGCAGAAGGCAGCGTGGCGTTGCCACAGGAGCTGACGACACCGTATCTGCTGCGCCAGCCGACCGCTCCGCATATCGCTGCCGTACAAGAAGACCGGACCATCGAGATAGCGCACATTCTTTCATGCTATCACCAGCTCACCGGCTTGGCCGATGCGCTGGTGGTTGAGGGCGTCGGCGGTTTCCGCGTGCCGCTCAACGATCATCAGGATACCGCCGATCTGGCGCAGCAGCTCGGTTTGCCGGTGGTGCTGGTGGTCGGCTTGCGGTTGGGCTGCATCAACCATGCGCTGCTGACGGCCGAAGCGATTGCCGCGCGCGGTTTGCAGCTTGCTGGCTGGATCGCCAATACGGTCGACGTCCACATGCTCAACGGCGACGCCAATATTGCAGCGCTGAGCAGCCGTATCGCCGCACCTTTTCTGGGCCACGTGCCGCGCATGGACCCGTTGCCCGCCAAGGCGCTGGTCAAGGCGGCCGCGGGCCATTTGAATTTTTCATGTTTGCCGGGGTGGCCTGAATCCAGGTCTCAACTACGCGGCAGCCACTCTTAAACCTATTCCCTCAATACAAAGGAAATCTGATCATGTCATCGCAACCAATTACCTTCCAGCCAGCAGCCAAAGCCATGGTGTTTCCGGACGACGCCAAATGGCCGGTAGAAAAAGTACTGGACCTGTTCAACCTGCCGTTCAATGAACTGATCTTCAAGGCGCAGCAAGCGCATCGGGAAAATTTCGATCCGAACGAAGTCGAGCTGGCCACGCTGCTATCGATCAAGACCGGCGGTTGCCCGGAAGATTGCGGCTACTGTCCGCAAGCTGCGCGTTACGACACTGGCGTCACTGCGCAAAAAATCCTGCCGCTGGACACCGTACTGGAAGCCGCGCGCCAAGCCAAGGCCCACGGCGCCACCCGTTTCTGCATGGGCGCTGCCTGGCGCGAGCCGAAAGACCGTGACCTGGAAAAGGTCGAAGAAATGGTGCGTGAAGTCAAGGCGCTCGGCCTGGAAACCTGCGCCACGCTGGGCATGCTGGGCGAAGGCCAGGCGGAACGCCTGAAGGGCGCCGGTCTCGATTATTACAACCACAACCTCGATACCGCACCGGAAATCTACGGCGACATCATCACCACCCGCGACTACCAGAACCGCCTGGACACGCTCGACAGCGTGCGCGGCGCCGGCATCAAGGTCTGCTGCGGCGGTATCGTCGGCATGGGCGAATCGCGCTTGCAACGCGCCGGCCTGGTAGCGCAACTGGCCAATCTTGAGCCGTATCCGGAATCGGTGCCGGTCAACAACCTGGTGCAGGTTGAAGGCACGCCGTTGCACGGCATCGCACCGCTCGATTTGTTCGAATTCGTGCGCACCGTGGCGGTCGCGCGCATTACCATGCCAAAGGCGCGGGTGCGTTTGTCGGCTGGCCGTCGTCAAATGGGTGACGCAATTCAAAGCCTGTGTTTCCTGGCCGGCGCCAATTCGATTTTCTACGGCGACAAGCTGCTGACCACTGGCAATCCGGAAGTCGAGGAAGACCGTGCACTGCTGGAAAAGTTGGGCATGCATTCGCGTTCGTCAACCTTCGACGCACGTTGCGAAGTGACCGCGGATACCGATACCAATAACACCCAGCCACAATAAATATAGAGGGGGAGACAGTATGTTTACCAAGATCCTGATTGCCAATCGCGGCGAGATCGCTTGCCGCGTGGCAGCCACCGCACGACGCATGGGCATCAAGACCGTGGCAGTGTATTCCGACGCGGACGCCGGCGCCAAGCACGTCGCGGTGTGCGACGAGGCGGTATTGATCGGCCCGCCGGCAGCCAAGGAAAGTTATCTGCGCGCCGACAAGATCATCGAAGTGGCGCTGGCGACCGGCGCCCAGGCGATTCATCCCGGCTACGGCTTCCTGTCCGAGAACGCCCGGTTCGCCGAGGCTTGCGCCAAGGCCGGCCTGGTATTCATCGGCCCGCCGGCCAGCGCGATTTCGGCCATGGGTTCGAAATCGGCTGCCAAGGAATTGATGGAAAAAGCCAAGGTGCCGCTGGTGCCCGGTTATCATGGCGAAAACCAGGACGCCGATTTCCTGCAGATGGAAGCTGACAAAATCACCTATCCGGTGCTGCTGAAAGCCAGCGCCGGCGGTGGCGGCAAGGGCATGCGCATCGTCGAGAAAAGCGCAGACTTCAAGTCGGCACTGGCATCTTGCAAGCGCGAGGCGATCAACAGTTTCGGCGACGACAAGGTGCTGGTTGAACGTTATCTGACCCGCCCACGGCATATCGAAATCCAGGTGTTTGCCGATACCCAGAGTGATTGCGTCTACCTGTTCGAGCGCGACTGCTCGGTGCAACGGCGTCATCAAAAGGTACTGGAAGAAGCGCCGGCGCCGGGCATGACGGCGGAGCGCCGGCGCGCCATGGGCGAAGCGGCGGTGGCGGCGGCCAAGGCGGTCGGCTATGTCGGCGCGGGTACGGTGGAATTCATCGCCAACCAGGACGGTTCTTTCTATTTCATGGAAATGAACACGCGCCTGCAAGTCGAACATCCGGTAACCGAAATGATCACGGGTCTTGATCTGGTCGAATGGCAATTGCGCGTGGCTTCGGGCCAGCCGCTGCCATTGAAACAGGATCAGCTGAAACTCAGCGGCCATGCATTGGAAGCACGGATTTACGCAGAGAATCCGGACAAGGGCTTCTTGCCATCGATCGGCACCCTGCGCCATTTGCGGACACCCGCAGCAAGCGCCTTTGAAGTCAGCCAATCCAGCGCCAGCATCGTACGGATCGATTCCGGCGTACGCGAAGGCGACGCCATTTCTCCATTCTACGACCCGATGATCGCCAAGCTGATCGTCTGGGGCCAGGACCGCCAGCAAGCGCTGGCGGCGATGGCGAAGGCGCTCGCTGAATATCAGATTGTCGGCCTCGCCAGCAACGTCAAGTTCCTGCAGCGCCTGATTGGCAGCAAGGCATTTTCGGAAGCGGATCTGGATACCGGTTTGATCGAACGCCATCACGACGCTTTGTTCCCTGCCGCCGCGCCGGTGGCAATCGAAGTATTGGCGCTGGCTGCCGCATCGCTGCTGCTGTCCGAGCGCAATGCGGTGCATAACGCCGGCAGCGATCCCTGGACCAGCACAGATGGCTGGCGTCTTAACAGCAACCTGCAACGCCGGCTGGCGTTTGTCGACGGCGACAAACCGGAAGCGCTGGACGTCATGTACGAAACCGGACGCTGGTTGCTGCACCATGAACAATTGCAGGGACAGAATTTCCGCCAGATGAAAGTCTTGCATCAAACCGGCAGTGCAATTGAAATCAGCCTGGGCGAGCGCACCGTGGCTGGCACCGTGGTGCGCGAAGGCGAACAATTCCACGTTTTCTACGCCGGCAGCCAGTACACGCTGGGCTATGTCGATCCGCTGCTGCACGCGGGTGACGCCGAAGCCGAAGGCGGCCGTCTCACCGCACCGATGCCAGGCAAGATCGTCGCGCTGCTGGTAACGCAAGGCGAGCAAGTTAAAAAAGGCGCGCCATTGCTCATCATGGAAGCGATGAAAATGGAGCACACCATCGCCGCCCCGGCCAACGGCCTGGTAGAAGAATTGCTGTACGCAGTAGGCGATCAGGTCAGCGAATCGGCGCAACTGCTGGTATTCAAGCCAGACTGAATACGTTGAGGACCACACCTTGAAACTCTTGTGTTACGTACCACCGGGCAGCGACTTTGAAAACTGGATAGCCGACTTCAGCAAAGCCCTGCCGCAAGCCGAAATCCGTTTCTGGCAGGAAGGCGATGACGCCCCGGCCGATTACGCCCTGGTCTGGCGTCCGCCCGCAGTCATGCTGCAGGGACGCCATGATCTCAAGGCGATTTTCAACCTGGGCGCCGGCGTCGACGCTATCTTGAAACTGGGCGATGCGCTGCCGGCCGGAGTGCCGCTGATCCGTATCGAAGACGGCGGCATGGCGGTCCAGATGGCTAGCTATGTGACGCACGCGGTGCTCGGTTATTTCGGTCGCTATGACATCTATCGGCAACAAGCCGTGCGTCGTGAATGGCGGCCCTTGCCGGAACCGGACAAGCGCGAATTCAGCATCGGCATTCTCGGCCTGGGCGTGCTTGGATCGCGCATTGCCGCCGCATTGACGCATTTCGATTTTCCCGTGAATGGCTGGAGCCGAACGCCCAAGGATTTGCCGGGTGTGCGCAATTTTGTCGGCGACGGCGCGCTCGACGGTTTCTTGCGGGCGTCGCGCGTGCTGGTCTGCATCCTGCCGTTGACCGACGCCACGCGCGGCATCGTCAATCGGGAGAATCTGCTGAAACTGCGGAAGGGCGCGGAAGGCGCATACTTGATCAACGTTGCCCGCGGCGGCCACGTAGTCGAGGCCGATTTGCTGGCGCTGATCCAGGAAGGACAGATCGCAGCCGCAACGCTGGACGTGTTCGAGCAAGAACCGCTGCCGCCGGATCATCCATTCTGGCAGGAACCGCGAATCGACATCACGCCGCACATTTCTGCCATCACCGTCGACGAAGATTCGGTACAGCAGATCTGCGCCAAGATACAGTTGCTGGAACAAGGCAAAGCGGTGAGCGGCATCATTGATCGCAGTAACGGTTACTAAGAGGCAAACCATGACATTTCCCAGCAAAGTCAAAATCGTTGAAGTCGGTCCGCGCGACGGCTTGCAGAACGAAAAGGAAACCATTCCGGCCGACGTGAAAATTGCGCTGGTCGACCAGCTCACCAACGCCGGTTTCGTCAATATCGAAGCGGCGTCATTCGTGTCGCCGAAATGGGTGCCGCAGATGGCCACGTCGACCGAAGTGATGGCGGCCATCCAGCGCAAGCCGGGCGTGATCTATTCCGCCCTGGTGCCCAACATGAAGGGGCTGGAAGCCGCGCTGGCGGCCGGCGCCGACGAGATGGTGATTTTTGGCGCGGCGTCCGAAGCTTTCTCGCAAAAGAATATCAATTGTTCGATTGCAGAATCGATCGAGCGCTTCCGCGATGTCGCCAAGCTGGCCAAGCAGGAAGGCAAGCGCCTGCGCGGTAGCATCAGTTGCGTGTTCGGCTGTCCGTATCAAGGTGAAGTCGGGGTCGATTCGGTGGTCGATGTGCTGCATCGCTTGCGCGATCTCGGCTGCGATGAAATCGATATTGCCGATACCATCGGCGTCGCTACCCCGAATAAAGTCCATGCAGTGATGCAAAGACTGGTGCAGGAATTTCCAATCGAACGCTTGTCCGGGCATTTCCATGATACCTACGGCCAGGCATTGGCGAATATCTACGCCAGCCTGGAAGTCGGCATTTCGATCTATCATTCCTCGGTTGCCGGACTGGGCGGCTGCCCGTACGCCAAGGGCGCGACAGGTAACGTGGCCTCGGAAGACGTGTTATATCTGATGCAAGGCCTGGGGATTGAAACCGGCATCGACCTCGACATGGTGGTAGACGCCGGCCAGTTCATCTCGCGTCACTTGGGCCGTAAATCCGCCAGCCATGCCGGCAATGCCATTGCGGCCAAGCGCGCAGCGAGCTAATCTTTACAGCAAGACGCCAAGTTGGCGGGCAGCCTCGAAAGGAACATCTTGACTGAAGATCTCTCGGTATTGACGCGGCCCGCAAGTCCGCCGGACCAGGTTCTGGCATACGGCGCCGATATCGATCAGGTAGCGGAGCTGCGCTTTGGCGGCGAGGGTGCCGTCAAATTGCCGCTGTTGGTGGTGGTGCACGGGGGATTCTGGCGGCAGCAATACGATCGCAAGCATGCCGCATCCATGGCGGCCGCGTTTGCCGCGCTAGGCTGGACGGTGGTGACCGTAGAGTACCGCAGGATTCCGGGTAATCCTGATGCCAGCTTGCAGGATGTCGTGCGCGCAGTGCAGGTGTTGCCGGCGCTGCCAGCGTTGATTGCGCAACACAATGGCAAGGTGATCATGATCGGTCATTCAGCCGGTGGGCATCTGGCCCTGTACACAGCCGGGAAATACTTGCTACCGGCGTTGCACGGCGTGCTGGCGCTGGCGCCGGTCGCCGATCTGCGCCTGGCGCATGCACTCAGGCTTGGCAATGGCGCGGTCAGGGATTTTCTCGGGGTTGAAGCGATAGAACGCCCGGGCGCCGATCCGAAACTGCTGGGAACGCCGCCTGTCTTGGTCACCATTGTGCATGGCGTCGAGGACGCCGTCGTGCCGCAGGCGATTTCAGAATCTTATCTAGCGGCTTATCCGAAGACGCGGCTGGTGCGGCTGCAAGGCAGCGGCCATTTCGCCCTGATAGATCCTCTTAGTACAGCATGGCCGACAGTCGTCGCCGAATTGCAGCGACTGTGCGAGCAGTGAAGCAGCAGCGGCCTGGTTGTAGAATATTTGTTCAACCGTTGTAGAAAAAGCAAATGCAAATGCAAAACGACAAACTTCCCGACACCGCACAGCGCGTGGCCGACCTGCTGGCGCAGATAGGCCATGACAAGCAGGTTGTCATGCTGTCAGAAACCGGCAAGACTTCAGCCGAAGCCGCCGCGGGTCTAGGCTGTAGCGTGGCTGAAATCGCCAAGTCGATCGTGTTCCGGCGGCTGTCCGATGACGCCGCCGTGATGGTGGTCGCCAGTGGTAGCAATCGCGTCGATGAAGCCAAGGTTGCCGCTATCGTCGGGCCGCTAGGCAAGGCCGACGCGCGCTTTGTCAAGGAACGTATCGGCTACGCGATTGGCGGCGTTTGCCCGATCGGCCACGTCGGCAAGACCGTGATGCTGATCGATGAGGATTTGCTGCGGCTGGCCAGCGTCTGGGCGGCGGCCGGCCATCCGCACGCCGTGTTCAACCTGACGCCGCAGCAACTGGTGGCGATGACTGCGGCGCCGGTGGCGGATGTGGCGCTACGGGCCTGATCGGCCGGATCAATCGTCTTGCGCGATTTTCAGCGTGGCGGTCTGATACCAGTCGATCTTGCGGGTCACTGCCATGATCACGGCCAGGATAACGAACAGCATCAAGGCGCCCAGCAATAGCGCATTGTCTTCCGAGATCAGCAAACCGTATAAGGTTCCGTACAGCAGCGTCAGCATCGCGCCGAAACCCAATGCGCGCAGAAAGCTGCGTAATACCTGCGTCAGATAGAAAGTCAGCAAGCCGATGCAGGCGCCGCTGGCGATCAGATACGCAATCCAGAAGGTAATGTGCTCGGAAAGGCTGACCAGCAGCAGGAAGAATATCGCCAGTCCCAAACCGACCAGCAGATACTGGATCGGATGGATGGGTAACTGTTTGATGGTTTCAAAAATGAAAAAGCCGACGAAGGTGAGCAGGACGAACAGTAACCCGTACTTGGTCGCGCGGTCCGCTTGCGAGTAGATGTTGACCGGTTCCGCCAACTGGATTTCCAGGCTTTCTATTGCAGCTTTGCCGTCGCCGCCTGTACGTAATTCACGTTGCGCGCTGGACGCCAGCGACGATACCTCCCACAGTGCGTGGAATCCCTTGTCGGATATACTGCGTTCGCGCGGCAAAAAGCTGCCGCCGAACTGCGGGTGCGGCCAGCTCGATGTCAGTTCTATCCGGTTGTTGCCGGCAATCGGCGTGATTGCCAGTGTTTCCGTTCCGGCCAAAGTCATGTCCAGCGAAAAATCCAGGCTGCCGTTCGCGCTGATGTCGGCTTTCGGCAGGCTTGCATGCATGCCTTTGCCGAACGAGCCGGCGCCTTGCTCCAGCAGTAATGCCTGTGTTCCGGTTTTGATCGAGGGCGAGCCGACCAGGCCGCGCACGTCGCTAATGCCGATCGCCAGATAGGGCGTCAGTAGGCTTATCTGATCGGCAGCCAGCTTTTCCGGCGTCGGCAATTGGTAATCGATACTACCGCTGGCATGGCTTTGCAGCTCGTAGACATGGACTTTGTGCAAGCCGCGATAGCGTTCGGTGGGCAGCAGTTTTCCTTGCATCTGCAAATCCTTCGGGAAGAACCGGTACTCGCGCTCCTCGGTGCGGCTGCTGTAGGTTTTTTTGCCGTTGGTGTCCTGGCCTACCAGCTCGTCGATCTTGATTTTATACGGCACCACCAGCACCGGCCCGGTAACGGTCTGGCTGCCGGCATAGCTGGCGGCAATCGAGGCGATCGCTTCCTGCCGATGCAGTTGGCGGTCTTGCACGGTGTCGCGGATCAGGCTCAAGGGAATCAGGATCAGCAACGTCAAAATGAAGATTGCCAGCAATTTGAGTAGCAAAGGTCGGTTCATGGTCTCTCTCGGTTGGGTCACAGTGACGGACGGTCACGCTGGATCCCAGTGTAAGAAGAGTGTGTGAATCGATGACGGCGGGGTTGCGTGGCCGCTGTGGCGGCAATGTGAAGCGAGTGTGAAGTTGAGCCGGGCGCAGAATCAGGCGCAGAGTCAGGAGGAGTCCGCCGGCAGCGACAATTGTGCTTCGACGCCACCTTCGCCGCGGTTGTGCAGGCCGATCCGGCCGTGATGCAGCTGCGCTACCTGCTGCACGAAACAGAGGCCGAGGCCGGTGCTTTTTTCGTTGCTGTCCGGCCGCGGCAGGGAATAAAAGCGCTCGAATACGCGGCTCAACGCATAGGATGGAATGCCGGGGCCGTCGTCCAGCACCGACAGTTTGACGATTCCCGGGGTCGAGAAATCCGTCTGTAGCGTAATCACGCTACCCGCCGGCGAGAAATCGATAGCGTTCTCAAGCAGGTTGATCAGCGCCTGGCGCAGCAGAAATACCTCGCCGCGGATCTTCGGCTGCGCCTTGGGTCCTAGCTGTGACCTGCCGATGTGGATGCGCAAGCCTGCCTTTTGCAAGCGCGGTTCCAGCAGATTGACCACTTCATCCAGCAAGCCGCCGAGATCGATGGCGACGACATTGTCCAATGCCTGCCTGTGCTCGATGGCCGCCAGCGCCAGCATTTTTTCTATCAATTCCGCCAGCCGCTGCGACTGGCTGCGGATGTTGTGGGCGAAGCGCCGGCGCTGGGCATCGGGCAAATCTTCATCGAGCAATTCCGCCGCGCCTTGGATTGCCGCCAGCGGGCTTTTCATTTCGTGCGTCAGGCTGTGGATGTATTGTTCGACGTACTGCTTTCCTTCCAGTTTTTGCCGCATCGATTCCAGCGCCTGGCCCAGTTCGACGATTTCGCTTGCCCCGTTGGCCGGCGGCTGGGCGCGTTCGCCGGCAGTCACTGCACGCGCATAACGTTGCAAGGCGCCTAGCGAGCGGCTGATCCACAAGGTAACGGCGAGCCCCACCGCGAGCGACAGGAACAGCAGCAAGCCGCCCCAGCGCAGGATGGTTCTTTCGCTTTGCGAAATCGCCGGCTGCAAGGTGTTGTTGGGCTTGGCTACGGTCAATACGCCGATCATCTTGCCATCGTCGATGATCGGCGCTGCCACATGCATCACGGTGCTGCGTTCATCGCTGTCGACGTCGCGCGTCGAGCGCACGCCGTAGCTGCCTTGCAAGGTCAGGTAAACATCGTTGCGGCGCGAGTAGTCCTGGCCGACCGCGCGGCCGGTGGAATCGAACAGCACGATGCCCTTGAGATCGGTGACGTAGATGCGGTAATCCAGCGTGGTCTTGCGGAAGCTCCAGATCTTGGCGTTGATGTCGCGATGCGCGTATTCGCGCACGCGGCTGGCGAAGTTGCCGTCGGCGATGTGGTTCTGCTTCATGTCGTCGGCGGCCAGCTCGGCCAGGATATTGGCGGTGTCGACCAGCGTATCCTCCATCGCTTGCCGCACCGCCGGCTTCACTTCCGCCAGGAACACGCGTTGGATAAAGACGCCAGCCAGGCCGACGATCAGGAAGTAGCCGAGCAGGATGCGGACGCCGAGCTTCATGTTGCAGCGAGTTCCAGCGAATAGCCGAGGCCGCGATGGGTATGGATCGGATCGGCTGCGGGAGTCACGGCTTTCAGCTTGATGCGCAGGGTTTTGACATGGGTATCGACGGTGCGGTCGGTGCTGTCGGGCGCATCGTGCCAGATCGAGTCCATCAACTGGTTGCGAGTGAAAATGCCACCCGGCCGGCTCAGCAACATCTTCAGCAGCAGGTACTCATAGCGTGTCAATTGCAAGGTCTGCCCGGCGTAGCGGATCCGCATGCCGGCCTGGTCCACTTCAAAAGCACCCAAGGCGCCGGCTGCAGCTGTTGCTGCGCCGGCTTCGGCCGCTGGCGCATGGCCCAGCCGGCGCAGCACGACCCGGATGCGGGCCGCCAGCTCGCGCGGCGAAAACGGCTTGACCATGTAGTCGTCGGCGCCGATCTCAAGGCCGATCAGACGATCGATCTCGCCGCCGCGCGCGGTCAGGAAAATTACCGGCAGCGATGAAAACTTGCGCAGCGCGCGGCAGACGTCGAAACCGCTCATGTCCGGCAGGCCGACATCCAGCACCGCCAGGTCGAACCGGCCGCTACGGGCCTGTTGCAAGGCGGCGCTGCCGAGCAGGCAGTGATGGACCTGGAAGCCTTCGCTGCCAAGCGCATAGATGACCGTGTCGGCGATCGCGCTTTCGTCTTCGGCCAGTAGAATATTCAGCATGCAGATGATCGCTATGGAGGGCTGGGATGTCGCTTATTATAGGGACAAGCGGGATAAGCAGGAAAAATGACACAATCAACAGCATAATCAGAGACATAGTGAAAAACCTGCAAACCAAGACTGCCATCGCCATGCTGCAACCGCTGGACTATGGCGCCTCGCCGTGCATCAACGTCTGCGTGATGAATGCGGAGAGCGGCTTGTGCGACGGCTGCCAGCGCACCCTGGATGAAATCGCGCTGTGGGGCGGCGCCAGCGACGCGCAAAAGCGGACGATCTGGCAATTGATCTTGCAACGGCGCGGGGCTTCATGAGCGCGCCGTCATTGCCATCGACCATGCGGGTGTTGGAACGCGGCTGGCTGTCTTCCAACAACATCCTGTTTCTCGGCAGCGGGCAAACCGCGCTGGTCGACAGCGGCTATGTCACGCATGCGCCGCAAACCCTGGCGCTGGTGGCGCATGGCTTGCAGGGCCGGCCGCTGGACCGTTTGCTGAACACCCACCTGCATTCCGACCATTGCGGCGGCAACGCTGCCTTGCAGCAGGCTTATGCCTGCCGCACCTCGATTCCGGCGGGACAGGCCGGACAAGTGCAAGATTGGGACGGGGATGCGCTGACCTACAACGGCACCGGGCAGCAATGCGCGCCTTTCAGTTTTGACGATACCTTGCAAGCGGGCGATCTGCTGACTCTCGGCGACCTGGAATGGCAAGTGCTGGCGGCCGCCGGCCACGATCCGCATTCGCTGATTTTTTATTGTCCCGAGCAGGCCATCCTGATTTCCGCCGATGCCTTGTGGGAGAGCGGCTTTGGGGTAATTTTCCCGGAGCTTGACGGCGACTCCGGCTCGGGTTTTGCCGAGGCGCAGGCAACGCTGGAGTTGATCGCCAAGCTGGACGTCAGGCTGGTGATTCCAGGCCACGGTAGTCCGTTCACCGGCGTCGCCGCTGCGCTCGATACCGCGTTTTCACGGCTCGCCTATCTGGCCGCCGATCCGCAACGCAATGCCCGCAATGCGATCAAGGTCTTGCTCAAATTCCTGCTGCTGGAACGACAACGGATCAGGCTGGCGGATGTCGCGCAGCTGCTTTCCGGCTTACCTTTGGTAGCGGCCGCCAACCGGCTTTATCTGCAGAGCAGCGAAGCGGAGCTGGCCGAATGGACCGTCGCCCAACTGGTGCGCGCCGGGGCGGCGGAAGTACGAGACGGTTATTTGTTAAATAGTCAATAAAGCGCCATGGCCGATGACTCGGTTTAGAGGACAAAATCTAGCACGATCGTACTTTTTATTCCGGGCTTCCCCCTATAATCAAGGACTCCATTCCCAATTCAAGAGGTTGTTATGGCACTGCCAGCTGCGTTGCAAAACCTGAGCCTTCCCGTCATCGGTTCGCCGATGTTCATCGCCAGCGGTCCGGCCCTGGTGGCCGCGCAATGCAAGGCGGGCATCGTCGGCTCGTTTCCGGCGCTTAACGCCCGTCCGGCCGAATTGCTGGATGTCTGGCTGACCGACCTGCAGGCCGAGCTCGCCGTCTATCAGGCCGAGCATCCGAATGCCAAGGTAGGGCCGATCGCGGTCAACCAGATCGTCCATCAATCGAATGACCGGCTGGCGCACGACGTCGCCGTCTGCGTCAAACACAAGGTGCCGATCATCATCTCCAGCCTGCGCGCGCCGCCGCCGGAAATGATGGATGCGATCCACGGTTATGGCGGTATCGTGCTGCATGATGTGATTTCTATCCGCCATGCGCAAAAGGCGCTGGAAGCGGGCGTCGACGGCTTGATCCTGGTGGCGGCCGGCGCCGGCGGCCACGCCGGACCGCTGTCGCCGTTTGCGCTGGTGGGCGAAGTACGCAAGTTCTTCAAGGGCGTGATCGCCTTGTCGGGCGCCATCGCCACCGGCGATGCGATCCTTGCAGCGCAAGCCATGGGCGCGGATTTTGCCTATATCGGCTCGCGCTGGCTGGCGACCAAGGAAGCGCACGTCGACGATGCCTATCGCCAGGCGATAGTGGAATCGACCGCGGCTGACGTGGTGTACACCAACCTGTTCACCGGCGTGCATGGCAACTACCTGAAAAAATCCATCGTCAATGCCGGCCTCGATCCTGACAACCTGCCGGAAGCGGACAAATCAAAGATGAATTTCGGTTCCGGCGGCACCGGCGCCAAGGCCTGGCGCGATATCTGGGGCGCCGGCCAGGGCGTGGGCTTGATGGATGACGTGCCGAGCGTGGCGCAGATGGTGGATCGCCTGCAGACCGAATACCAGGCGGCGCGCAAACGTCTGGCGCTGTAGGCTTTATTGAAAGCGGATCAGGCTGGTTCAGTCTGATCCGATGAAAGCCAGGTCCTCAAGCGGTCAACAGCACCTGGCCATCTGTCACTGAAATATGCGCCAGCGTCGGGTCGCTTGCATGCACCGCAATGGTGTTCAGGCCAGCCGGGAACAACCGATAGCCAAGTTCTTTGAGGAAGGCTTCGATGGCCGCCGGATCAGACTTGAGGACCTCGATGATCATCGCCGGCCGGCATTTCTCTATGACCGAACGGGCTCCGCGCAACACGTCCAGTTCCATTCCCTCCACATCCAGTTTTACCAGGTCCAGCCGTTCCAGTCCCAAAGAATCCAGCGTGACCATCGGCACCGCCGCGCCGGCCGCACTATCGTAGGAAACCTGTTGGCCGATGAATTCGGTATTGGAGCGCTGGCGCAGCTCCAGGCTGCCGAAACTGGCAGGTTTGAGGTAATCCGGCTGCGGAACCATCAATTCACCGCACACTTCGCCGAGAGCGGACAGTTTCACCCGCGCGTTCAGGCAATTGTTCAAGACCACATTGCCTGCCAGGGCATAGAACACGACCTCCTGTGCTTCGAAGGCGGTTACCCGGCCCCAGCCATGCATGTGGCGCGCCCATTCAATCGTATGCACGCCGATATTCGCGCCGCCGTCGATGGCGACAACGCCGTCACCGAAATGACGGCGTCGGCAGGTGAGCAACGCCAGCGCGAATCCTATCTCGCCGGCGTCAAAGCTTGAATTGCTGAGGATCTGATAACCGACCCCGTAGCCGCCACCTTCGCTGAAGGTGTGATGGTCATTGCGGTTCACGATCATGCTGCCGTGATTGGATGCGGCCAAGACAAAGGCGATAGGGCGAAGTGGAAAAGACATGGCGGGTAATCCTTAAGGTGGCGTTACATCTTCATCAAGCTTTCCTATCCATTCGGACAGAATGTGCAGCAACTCTACCGGTTTTTCCATCGGCGTCATATGCCCGCAGTTTTCAATCACCACCATCTCGGCAGTTGAAATCTGATCCAGCATCTGCCGGGACTCAGCGACGCTGCTGAGCTGGTCGTTGCTGCTGGCGACGATCAGCGTCGGGCACCGGATTTCCTGTAGCTCGGCATAGCCGTCGCTGCGCAAGGCAGACAACTGGCGGATAAAGACTTCCTTGCCGTTGCGTAGCGCCATCGCTTGCAAGCGGTCCAGCAGGGTACGGTCGTGCGCCAGGTCAGGATGTAGCGAAGAGGCCAGCGCACGGCTGGTCAAACCTTTGAAAGGCACTTGCCGGGCCAGTTCCAGCTGTACCTTGTTGCCGGCAATTTCACGCGGATTCTGCTGGCGCGCCGAGGTGTTCAGCAGCGCCAGGGAAATCACCCGCTCAGGCGCCTGCTGCATGATGGCTTGCGCCACATAGCCGCCCATCGAGAAGCCGATCAGGACAAACCGTGGCGGCGCCAGTTGCAGCACCCGCGTCGCCATCGCGCTGATCGACTCATCCTGGCCGAGATCGCCGAAGTGCAGCCGGCCCAGTTGCTGCAAGCCGTCGCGCATGTCGTCCCACAGTGTCTGATCCAGCATGAAGCCGGGTAGCAGCAACAGTTGCTGCTGATCATTATTGTTCGCTGTTGACGCCATTATTTCTTGACCACTTCCTGTTCTACGATCATGTCGAGAGTCCATTTGATCGAGCTGGCGTCGGCGGGAGGATTGACAACCGGCTCTTCCAGGATGCGCAACCGATAACCGATGCCGGGCTCGAAATGGAAGCCTTCGATATTGCCATACCAGAGCTGCCACGGATCTTCCTTGCGCTCGCGGATCTGCAGGCAGGTGGTGCGCATCACGCCGGCGCTGCAAGGCGCTTTTTGCGCGGCCACGTAGACGAACTTGATTTTGGCCGAAGCGCTCGGTTTTTCGCGGGCGTAGAAGCTGAGCGTCTGGCCGTCCAGGGTTTGCATTTCCAGCACCGGACCGGCAATCTGGTAGTGATTGACCGCTTGCAGCTTGTCGAGGAAATCGGCTTCGAAATGCATCGCCGGCGGCGGGCAAGCCATGCGGGTCGTCACTGCTTCGACGATGCTGAGCCGGCCTGCGGCGCGTACCGAATAGGGCGCTGAAAACTGGTTGCAGCCGGCGCGGCCGCTGACTCTTCCCAAGCCGTTCTGTACATTGAAATTCAGGATTACCGGTTCGCCATTGTCGCCGTGCGGCACCGTATGGCCGGTCCAGCTGGTCAGTTCCCAGCGCGATGCCGACAGCGCAGGATCATTGCTCGCGACCGGATTGGACGGCGCGCCGGCGCAAGCCGCCAGGGTAAAGCCGACCGCGGCGCTCATGGCCAGGCAGCGGAACAGGGAACGTGACAGAAAAGAAGTTGTGACAAGCGTCATATGGATTCCATGTTCAAGGGGGCGTACAAACGCAAGCACCTATTCTAACTTAGAGGCTGTTGCAAAATTAACCTGGCGTTGTTGCACCTCCTAGCCGTACTACTCGTACTGTCTTCGTCGGCGCGCCTAGCCATCTTAATTTTGCAACAGCCTCTTAATGATATTTACTCAAGCCATTTGGCGCGGCTGGCCGCCACCGCCACCGCCGCGCACAGCACCCCGACCATGGACAGCGCCGCCGTCAGCCCGAAGCCATGCGCGATAAAGCCGATGGCGGGCGGACCGATCAGGCCGCCGGTATAACCCATGGTGGTGACGCCGGCCAGCGCCGTCGGACCATGCCGGCCGGCGGCGCTGAAGAGGAATGGAAACACCGTGGCGACGCCGACACCGGTCAGCGCGAAGCCGGCGATGGCGAGCGGGATGTCGCTGGCGACCAGGGCAATCAGCATGCCGATCCCGGCCGCTGCGGCGCCGCTGGCGACTATGCGGCGGGCGCCGAAGGCTTCCTTCAGCTTGTCGCCGACTATCCTGGTCAGCAACATCATGCCCGAAAAGAAAGCGAAGGCGAGCGGCGCCACGCCATCGCTGGCGAACAATTGGTCTTTCAGGTAAACCCCGCTCCAGTCGGCCACCGAACCTTCGACAATGGCGCCGCCAAAAGCCACCGCGCCGAGCGCGATAAGGGGACCGTGCGGCATCGCAAAATGCTTCTTGCCGGCGATGTATTGCGGCCGGTCGTTAGGCAAGCTGCGATAGCAAAGGCGCAGTGGAATCAGTGCGCAAATGGCAACCACGCAAAAATGCAGCAGGGGGCCAATGCCCATGCCCGCGATGGCGCTGCCGAGCAGGGCGCCGCACAGCGTGCCGACGCAATACCAGGCGTGCAGTTGCGACATGATCGAACGGCCGGCGACTTTTTCGGCTTCGGCGCCGAGCGTGTTGATCGCGACATTGAAGCAGCTGGAGCAGACTCCGAGGCAGAGCATCGCCAGCATCAGTATTGGCAGGCTGGGCGCCAGCGCCAGGCACGGGATGGTCAGCAGCAAGGCCACGCCGGCATACCAGCAGGCGCGGCGCGCACCGTAATGGCCCACCAGCCAGGCGGCCAACGGAAACGAGCTGACGGCGCCGATGCCGCCGCCCAGCAAGAACAGGCTGAGGCTGGCCGGATCCAGTTGCAGATGATCGCGCAGCGCAGGGATGCGCGAGACCCAGCTGGCGAAGATCACGCCTACCAGCAAGAACAGGAGCGGCAGGGCTACCCGGCGCATGCGCGTGTCAGTGGCAAGAGGTGGTGCGATTGAGTTGGACATTAGGTGATGAAAAAGGCACTGCCGCTACAGGATCAGGCGGTGCGGATTGTGAAATCAGCGCAGCCGGGAAAATCCGGCCACGCCGCTGCGGGATCAAAAATCGGCAGGCAAGGTTTTCAGATGCAATTGCAAAGCGTCCAGCAAGGCCTGGCAAGCGTCATCCGTGCCGACCGTGATGCGCAAGAACTGGGCAATCCGGGCGCTGCTGAAATGGCGCACGATGATGCCGTCGCCACGCAGAGTGGCTGCCAGCCTGGCGGCGTCATGGCGTGGATGGCGGGCGAAGACGAAGTTGGCGGCCGATGGCAGCACTTCGAAGCCGAGCGCGGCCAGTCCCGCCACCATTTGCTCGCGGCTGGCCATCACTGCCTGCCGGGTACGGTCGAAGTGTGCCTGGTCCTTGATCGCAGCAGTGGCGCCGGCGATCGCCATGCGGTCCAGCGGATAGGAATTGAAGCTGTTCTTGACCCGCTCCAGCGCCGTGATCAGGTCTGGATGGCCGATCGCAAAGCCGACCCGCAGACCGGCCAGCGAACGCGATTTGGACAGCGTCTGCACCACCAGCAGATTGGGATAGCGCGCCACCAGCGGAATCGCGCTGTCGCCGCCGAAATCGACATAGGCTTCATCGACGATCACCACGCAATCGGGTTGTCCCGCCACCAGCCGTTCGACTTCGGACAATGGCAACAAGCAACCGGTAGGGGCATTCGGATTCGGAAAGATGACGCCGCCGGCCGGGGTATTCAGATAATCGTCGACGCGCAAGGTGAAATCGGCGGCCAGCGGCACGGTGCGGTGGGCCACCTGGTACAGACCGCAATAGGTCGGATAAAAACTGTAGCTGATGTCCGGGAACAGGATCGCCTCTTCATGCTGCAGCAAGGCCTGGAAGGCATGCGCCAGCACTTCGTCGGAGCCGTTGCCGACGAACACATGGGCGGTAGTGATGCCATGGGCGGCATTTTGCTCCGCCAGCGCCCGCTTCAGCGCATCGGCTTCCGGATCAGGGTACAGCCGCAGGCTGTCGCCCGCCTCGGCGGCAATCGCCGCCAGCGCCAGCGGCGACGGTCCGTACGGATTCTCATTGGTGTTGAGCTTGACCAGCTTGCTCAGCTTGGGTTGTTCGCCGGGGGTGTAAGGCGTCAGGCGGCTGACGATGGGACTCCAGAATTTGCTCATGATGGTGACTGAATGCAGTGGCTAAAGAACGTAAGTGGGAACTGCGCCATGCGCTCGAGGCATGGCGAATCAGCCATATGGTAGCAAACCCGGCTGCGCCAGGCGGGTTTTAGTGGTTTGCCGGTGCTGTGTGTTGCCTCCGGGCCCGGCTATCCTAGGGTTACGGCTGATCAGGGCCGTGCACAACGTCGATCAAGGCCTGGAACAGCCGTTGCGGATCTTCCGCAATCCGGTGGCAGACATACATGAACCATTCCCTGCCGTAGACGATGTATTGCCGCGTGGCGTAACCCAGGTCGCGCATCTGCGCCGCCGGCGCCGCGCCCAGCCCGAGCAGGGTCTCGAATTCGATATGATCCGTCGCCAGGCCTTGCTGCCGGATGAAGGCGTGCGCCCATTCCAGTTGCTGGCGGTCCTGGGTGCCGATCGAGCAGGCATGGCCGCTGGCCAGCAGCGTTTCCGCATGCTGGCGATAAGCGACGCTCAAGCCTTCGCTTCCCCGCGGGTGGGCCAGCGTCTCCGGTTCATCGTAAGCGCCCTTGACCAGGCGGATCTTGCCGGGCTGTTGCAAGGCGTTTTGCAGATCGGCGCCGGTGCGCAGGCGGCGCGCCTGCAAGGTGATGCCTACGTGGTCGAACTGGCGGCAAAGTTCGGCATGTGCGGCCAGGATGGCGTCGGTGCGTTCCGAGCCTTCCATGCTGATGATCACTTCGCGGCCGATGGCGCGTGCGGCTATCGCGATCCTGGCGGCGTTGGCGATACCCAGCGCCGGATCGACCGCCAGGCCGATATGCGACAGATCGAGCGAAATCGTGCAGTTCAGCGCATGCGCCTTGATCGCTGCGACCAGTTCCAGGAAATGCGCCGTCTCGATCGCGGCCTTGGCCTCGTCGCGGGTGCTTTCCCCCATATAGTCGGCGCTCGCGGCGTGACCCTGCGCATTGATTTGCCTGATGGTGCGGATACATTCCGGCAAAGTGCTGCCACCTATGTAGCGTTCGGCGGCGCGTTTGAAAATGACTGACAGGAGCGGGTCGTTTTCTACACTCGCCTTGAGTTTTTCATCGCGCGCGATTTTTCGCAAGGCGTCGGCCGCCAGCAAAGGCAGAGCCTGAGACGTTGTCTGCGCGCCGAATGAGCTTGTCGGTGTCACCATGATGTGCTTTCCTTCAGGAACTATAAGGGATTGCTGGGCGTCATTCTGCTGCGATGAATCGGGATGCATGCTTGTCCGAGTATAAAGGAAAGACCAAGGATGCGAGTGCGGTGCGGCAGGTCCGAGAGGTTATCCGAGAGACAACTGGTAACATAGCGGGCTACATCTGCGGACCCGGTTCGCGCATTTTCATACAAGCAACAGGAGCTGCCCTTGAATATATTAGCCGTCAATCAACTGACCTCTATCTGGAATTTCCTTCTTGAGTCATCCTTGCACTATGGCCTGAACGCCGTACTCGCCATTTTCACGCTGGCCGTCGGCTGGTGGCTGTCGTCGCGTTTCGCCAATGCGCTCGACCGCGTCATGATCCGCGCCAGCCTTGACGCCACCTTGCGTCCGGTGCTGCGCAGCGTGCTGCTGTGGATAGTGCGGCTGGTGACGCTGGTCGCGGTGCTGGGGCAGTTCGGGGTGCAGACCGCGAGTATCGTCGCCATCCTCGGCGCCGCCGGCCTGGCCATCGGCCTGGCTTTGCAGGGCACCTTGCAAAACATCGCGGCCGGCATGATGCTGCTGTTCTTGCGGCCGTTCCAGGTTGGCGAATACATCTCCAACGGCAGCATCGAAGGCACTGTCGATGAAATCGGCCTGTTTGCCACCAAGCTGACCAAGGCCGACGGCATCTGCCTGTTTGCGCCCAACAACCAGCTCTGGAACAGTGCGCTGACAAACTTCAGCCGCAACAATACGCGCCGCATCGACATGCCGATCGGCATCAACTACAAGGATGAACCTGCGGTGGCGATCGCGGCACTGCAAAAGCTGCTGCTGGCGGACGAGCGGATCCTGGCGACGCCGGCGCCGCTGGTAGTGGTCACCGACCATGCCGAAAGCGCAGTCATGCTGAACATGCGCGCCTGGACCACCACCTCGGAATACTGGGCGGTGCGCTGGTCGTTGGCACAAAACGTGCAAGCCACCTTGGCGGCGGTGAATTGCTCGATTCCGTTTCCTACGCGTGAGTTGCTGGTCAGGCGCGAAGCGGAAGCCGGGATTGCCGGCTAAGTTGCCTGCTAGTTGCTGCGAGACCTGTTGCTGATACTGGTCAGATTTTCTTTTTGATAATAAAATTGCTGGTCTGCGATGTCTATAATGAATATGCATAATCCTATGCATAGTTGGCATAGGTGGCGCACCAGCTTTCCGTTACAGTTTCGCTGCGCGACGGCGCATTGCAGAATGAAGAACTGTCGCGTGACCGTTTTCCAGCTTTGGCTGTGGTCCACAATTATTCACAAAATCAGGAGATTTATGTTTACCCGCAAACCTACGCTGCGCAGTTTTCAATCCTACGCGCTGATGATGTTCGGCGCCTTGTTGCTATCCACTTCGGCGGCGCAGGCGCAAGACACCCAAGCCAAACTACCTAATGTCGTGATCCTGGCGACCGGCGGCACCATCGCCGGCACCGGCGCCGACAGCACCACCACCGTCGGCTACACTTCGGCTACCGTAGGCGTGGAAAAGTTGATCGCGGCGGTTCCTGAGTTGAAGAAGGTCGCCAACGTCAAGGGCGAGCAAGTATTCCAGATCGCCAGCGAAAGCATGACCAACGACCACTGGCTGAAGCTGGCCAAGCGCGTCAATGCCTTGCTGGCGCAACCGGATGTGGATGGCATCGTCATCACCCACGGTACCGATACGATCGAAGAAACCGCTTACTTCCTCGACCTGACAGTCAAGAGCCGCAAGCCAGTCGTGATCGTCGGCGCCATGCGGCCATCGACCGCGATCTCGGCCGACGGCCCGATCAACCTGTACAACGCGGTCCTGCTGGCCGGCAGCAAGGATGCCATCGGCAAGGGCGTGCTGGTATCGCTGAACGACCAGATCAACGCCGCGCGCGAAGTGACCAAGACCAACACCTCGACCACCGACACCTTCAAGTCGCCGGAACTGGGCATGCTGGGTTACATCCAGGGCAACAAGGCTTACTTCTATCGCCAGTCGACCCGCAAAAACACCGTCGATACCGAATTCGACGTCAGCAACCTGGACGTGCTGCCGCAAGTTGACATCATCTATGGTTACGCCAATATGACCCGCGCCGCGCTTGATGCGCAAGTCGCTTCCGGCGCCAAGGGCATCATCCAGGCCGGCGTCGGCGACGGCAGCGTCGCGGCGCAAATGAAAACGCCGCTGGTCGAGGCGCGCAAGAAGGGCGTGATCATCGTCCGCGCCAGCCGCGTCGGCCAAGGCATCGTCGCCCGCAATGGCGAAGCCAACGATGACCAACTGGACTTCGTGGTGGCCGATACGCTGAACGCGCAAAAGGCCCGTATCCTGCTGATGCTGGCGCTGACCAAGACCAACAACACCAAAGAAATCCAGCGCATGTTCTATACCTACTGATCACGCAGCAGGTTGGTGCGATCCGGAGAGCAAAAAGCCAGCTGATGATTTAGCTGGCTTTTTTGTCATACGTTTTTACCATTTGTTCAGCTTGCAAAGCAGAATGATATCTTGCAGCAGGAACAACAGTTTCACGCTGTTTCTCTCCGGAATGATGCTAAGATAGCTGACGCTTCAGCGATAAACCTACCAAAGCAATGCCTGTGAATCCACTCGATCAAACGCCCGGCAAGCCACTACTATCGCTAGTGGTACCCTTCTATAACGAGAGTTCAGCCGTTGCGTATTTTTTCCAGCGGATAGCGCCGGTTCTGGCTGCGCTGGATCGGTTTGATTGTGAAATCGTGTGCGTCAACGACGGCAGCACCGATGATACTTTGGCGCTGCTGATCGCCGCCGCCGACCAGGACCGCCGCATCAAGGTGATTGACCTGTCGCGCAATTTTGGCAAGGAGGCGGCCCTGACCGCCGGCCTCAACGAGTCGCTGGGCGATGCCGTGATTCCCATCGATGCCGACCTGCAGGATCCCCCCGAACTGATTCCGCGCCTGATCGAGCAGTGGCAGAACGGCTACGAAGTGGTGCTGGCCAAGCGCATCAACCGCGATACCGATTCCTACATGAAACGCAAGACCGCCAGTCTGTTCTACCGGCTCTATAACGCGGTCTCGGACATCAAGCTACCGGAGAATGTCGGCGATTTCCGCCTGATCGATCGCCAGGTGCTGGAATCGCTCAAGCAGTTGCCGGAGAATCGGCGCTTCATGAAGGGATTGTTTGCCTGGGTTGGCTACAAGACCGCCACGGTGGAGTACGCGCGCGAAGCCCGTAGTGCGGGAGAATCGAAGTTCTCTGGCTGGCGTTTATGGAATTTTGCCCTGGAGGGCATCACCAGCTTCAGTACCGTGCCCCTGCGCTGGTGGACCTATTTCGGCTCGGCGATTTCACTGTTCGCATTTATCTACGGCCTGGTGATCATTTTCAAAACGCTGATCCACGGCATCGACATGCCCGGCTATGCATCCATCCTTACGGTGGTGCTTTTTCTGGGCGGCATACAGTTGATCGGCATCGGCGTTCTCGGCGAATACATGGGCCGCACCTATCTGGAATCCAAGGGCCGGCCGATCTATCTGGTGCGCCGCCGTTATCAAAAAATAAAAAATTAGGACCATGCTGCGTCTAAGGGGGCGGTTCTTGACTACGCTGCTGTCGGTGCCGACTTATTCCGTCAATGCTCTGGACGTTCGGTTCGACATGTCCGTATCAAGATATCGCATCCAAATATTCCGAACACAATGATGAGAAAAATTCCTCCGGTTATCTGGGCGGCGTTGATAGGCATAGCCGCCTTTTTGTACTACACCGGCGGTGGCGCCATCGTTTCGCCGACGTCCACTGACTGGCTGATGCGTGGAGATTTCGGCCAGCATTTTCTCGGCTGGAATTTTTTCCGGCACACACCATTGCTGCAATTTCCGCCGGGCGCGAATTGGAAATATGGCGAGACCTTGGGCAGTTCGATTGTGTTCACCGATTCGACGCCGCTATTTGCCTTCCTTTTCAAACCGTTTACGGCCTTGCTGCCGGAGCCATTTCAATATATCGGTATCTGGCTGGCGCTCACGGTGATGCTGCAAGGCGTTTTTGCCTACAAGTTGCTATCGCTGTTTTCAGCGGATCGCCTTACAGTTTTACTGGCGACAGCATTTTTCGTTGTCGCGCCGCCATTGTGGTGGCGTATTTTTCTCGAGTCCGATGCCTTGTCGGCGCATTGGTTGATCCTGGCGGCGCTGTATCTGTATTTCAATGATCAATTGCGCAGGCGCGCCTGGCTGGTGTTGCTGTGCGTTGCGTCTTTGACCCATGCCTATCTGTTGGCCATGGTGCTGGCTATTTGGGTCGCCGACGTATTGCAGCGAGGTTTGAAAAAACAAATCTCATGTGGGGCGTTGGCTGTGCATGGGCTGGTGGTTGCCGCGTGTCTGGCGCTGAGCATGTGGCTTGCCGGCTATTTCATGCTGCACGATGGCCTGAGCACGCCGGTCGGTGGTTATTTTCGCATGAGCCTGCTTGGACTGATCGATGCGGGATCCTGGTGGTCGTCGATTCTTCCTGAATTGCCGCGAAGCGGCGGCGAATACGAGGGACTCAGCTATCTGGGCAGCGGGATGCTGGCATTGCTGGCGATTGTGCTGGCAGCCTTACTCATTTCCAAGAAGCGGCGGGCAACATTGACCTGGCGCTGGTGGACCCTTCTTCCTTTGCTTGCCGCTGCGTTGATCCTGACTTTGCAGGCCTTGACGGCATTTATCGGATGGGGGACCCACGATATCCTGGTCTACCATTTGCCGTCCGTGCTGGAACGTTTTTTTGGCGTATTCAGGGTTGCGGGACGCATGTTCTGGCCGGTGTTTTACTTGATTTATATCGCTGTATTCTGTGTCGCTTTCAAGCTGATCGGCAGGAAATGGCTGCCATGCCTGCTCGGCGCGCTACTGCTTCTCCAGCTGGTCGATGGCAACGAGGCCACCCAGAATATCCGTAAAGGCTTGCGCGATTATCAATGGACGTCGCCATTGCAATCCGATTTCTGGAAACACCTGCCCAAGAATTATCACCGGATTGCGATTGTGATGCCTAGCGCCTATGCCTATGATTATTTCCCGATTGCCCTGTTTGCATCGGAGCATGATCTATCGATCAACCACGGCTACTTTGCCCGCATGGACAAGAACAAGCTGCTCGCACTGCAGCAGCAAACCAGCGAGATGGTGTTCGGCGGTAATTACGATCCGCACACCTTATATGTCTTCCATGAAGATCCGCTTTCCGTCGCGTTCTGGGAACAGGCGAAGCGTAGCGCGCAGCCAGGCGACTTTCTAGGTGCATTCGACGGTTACCGGGTACTGGCGCCCGGTTGGAAGGATTGTCGGGAATGTCAGCAATTGCATTTTGCGGCCCCTCCGGTGCAGCCTTCGCCGCCGCTGCAATACACGCTTGGCACAGCGATCGATTTTCGCAGCGGCGGCAATGCAGCTCCTTATCTCGCCGGCGGCTGGGTCGGGCCGGAGGTATGGGGGAGCTGGACCAATACCTATCTGGCCGCGATGCGGCTCGGTATTTCAGGAACGATTCCGGCCGAATTGACGCTTGAAGTTTCCGGCCATTCTTACGTCCCGCCGGAGCACCCGCGGCAGACCATACAGGTTGCAGTGAACGGTCAGCACGTGGGGGAATTGCGTTACACCGCAAAGGATAATCAAAGCGTGCAAAGTCTTCGTATTCCCACGGAACTGGTCGCGAAAAACCATGGCGAGTTGTTGATTATATTTAGCATTGCCGAACCAATATCGCCGCTGCAGGTGCGGGAGAGCACGGACATGCGAACTTTGGGGTTGGGCGCTGTATCGATGACAATCCGCTGATGCCGGGTTCCGGAGCCTGCTTGCGGGATACATGGGATGCCGACTAATCAGGCGTAACTTTGGGAAGTTGAAATGGGAATTTACCGGCTGCTTCTTGCCATCGCGGTCTTGCTTTCGCATCTGGGCATTACCGTATACGGCCGCAATATAGGTGTGTTTGCCGTGGTCTCGTTCTTCATCCTGAGCGGCTATGTGATGACCGCTTTGCTGGATCGACACTATCGCCAATTTTCCAGCATCGGCAAATTCTACCTGGACCGTGCAATGCGGCTGTTTCCGCAATTTCTGTTTTATTTTTTCCTGACCTTGCTGCTGATCACAATCGCCAGGCCGTCGTCCCCTTTTATCGGCGACGTCACGCTACCGAAAATCCTGTTGAACGTGATCATGCTGCCGCTGAATTTCTTTCAATATTTTCTCAACTGCCAGATCATCCCTCAAGCCTGGTCGCTCGGCCTGGAGTCGCAATTCTATCTGGTGATCCCGCTGGTCGTTGTCTGCCAGGTCCGTGGCCCGGTGTTCGTGGCATCGCTGGCGTTTTTCCTGCTGGCTTACCTCGGCATCCTGGATTCGGATACCTGGGGTTACCGCATGCTGCCGGGAACCCTGTTCATGTTCATCCTGGGCAGCTATATTTACCGCACACCGGGCAAACGCAGCTTGTATGCCGCCTACCTGCTGGTCTGCGCCATGCTGGCCGGCGTCGTCATCCATCGCGGATGGCAACTGCCATTTACCTTCGAGGTGCTGGCCGGCCTGGTATTCGGCGTGCCAGCGGTATGGGTGCTGTCCAAGCTCAGTTTCGGATGGATCGAAGAGCTGGCCGGCAATCTCAGTTACGGCGTCTTCCTGAATCACTTTTTCGTTATCTGGCTATTCCAGGGTATCGGCATCAGCGGTTATTCCTGGTGGTATGTCTATGCGCTGATCGCCAGTTCGATAGCGCTGGCCTGCGTCTCCTACCTGCTGGTGGAACGGCCGGTCATCCGCCTGCGGCACGTCTTGCGCAAGCGTTCCGCTCCGATTGATTTACGCGGCGAGCTGCGCACCTGACAGGGAAGAGCAAATTTTGTCTCGCAAGACCATGATCAAAGAATTTCCACCGGCGATCTGGGCCGTGCTGATTGCTGTCGCCGCCTTTGTGTTCTACACAGGCGGTGCGATCATCTGGCCGACTTCAACCGCGTGGCTGATGCGCGGCGATTTCAGCCAGCACTTCCTCGGCTGGAATTTTTTCCGCCATACGCCTTTGCTGCAATTTCCTCTGGGTGCTAACCGGGATTATGGCGAAACCCTGGCCAGTTCAATCGTCTATACCGATTCGACGCCGCTTTTCGCATTTGTTTTCAAGCCTTTTGCAAGCCTGCTGCCGGAACCGTTTCAATACATCGGCATCTGGCTCGCGCTGTGCGTCATGTTGCAAGGTTTTTTTGCGTACAAGCTGCTGTCCTTGTTCTCGACTGAACGGCTGGCGGTTTTACTGGGCACGGCATTTTTCGTCATTGCGCCGCCGTTGTGGTGGCGCATCCATATCGAGCATGAAGCGCTGGCGGCGCATTGGCTGATCCTGGCGGCGCTGTACCTGTACTTTTGCGATGGTTTTCGCTGTCGCCGCTGGCTCATGCTGCTTGGCTTTGCCGCACTGACGCATGCCTATCTGCTCGCCATGGTGCTGGCGGTCTGGGTTGCCGATCTGTTTCAATGCTGTCTGAAAAGGCAAATGCCTTGGTGGATGGCATTGGCCAACGGCTTGCTGGCGGCCGCTTGCCTGGCGTTTGTCATGTGGATCACGGGTTACTTCATGCTGCATGATGGTGTCGGCGGTACGGCCGGCTTCGGCTACCTGCGCTTGAGTTTGCTGAGCCTGATCGATCCGATGGGCTGGTGGTCGACAATCTTGCCCGGTTTGCCGAGAAGCGCGGGAGAATATGAGGGATTCGGTTTTCTGGGAAGCGGCATGCTGTTGTTGCTACCGGTCACGCTGCTGGCGTTGATTGCCGCCAGACAGCGCCGCGCTGCGCTTGCCTGGCGCTGGACGACGCTGCTGCCCTTGCTGCTGATTGCGGCCATCCTGACCATGCAAGCGCTCAGCACCTACATCGGCTGGGGCGAGCGCGATCTGCTGGTCTATCGCCTGCCGGGCGCACTGCAGGCGCTGGCCAGTGTTTTTCGGGTGTCGGGGCGCATGTTCTGGCCGGTGTTCTACCTGATATACCTGGCGCTGTTTTATGCCTGCTTCAAGCTTGTCGATCGCCGCGTGTTGCCGTGTTTGCTGGCCGGATTGCTGGCTTTCCAGCTGATCGATGGCAATATCGCCGCAAAGAATATTCGTGCGTACATGCAAAACAGCGGCTGGACTTCGCCCTTGCAATCCGCTTTCTGGCCGCAAGCGTCCGCCAGCTATCGCCGTATCGCCCTAGCGCTGCCGGTCGCCGATCCTGTCGGCTATTTTCCGATTGCTTTGCTGGCGTCGAATCACCGCATGTCTATCAATAACGGCTACTTTGCCCGGCTTGACATGCAGCAGCTGGTCGCGCTGCAGCGCCAGACTGTCGCAACCGTGTTTGCCGGTGCATACGTTCCGCAGACTTTGTATGTTTTCCTGCGCGATCCGATTTCCGATATTCTCTGGCAGCAGGCCAGGAGCGGCGCGGGTCCGGCAGATTTCGTCGGCGAGATTGACGGCTACCGGGTGCTGGCGCCAGGCTGGCGCAGTTGTGACGATTGCAAGCGTATGAACTTGACGCCGCTTCCATTGACCGTAAAACAGCCGGCGGAATATGCGCTTGGCACCGTGATCGATTTTCGCAGCGGCGGCAATGCCGGTTTGTATCGTGCCGGCGGTTGGGCGCCAGCCGAAACCTGGGGTAGCTGGACTGACGGGAACGTTGCGGCACTCTGGCTTGGGGTAGCAGGACCGGCAGATGATCGAATGCTTGATATTTCCGGGCAAGCTTTCCTTACCTCGCTGAATCCGCAACAGACCATACAAGTCAGCGCCAATGGTCAATTATTGGGCGAATTACACTATACGCAAGATGCGGCCCAAGGTTTGCGCAGCCTGCGGATTCCAGCAGGGCTTTTGCAAAAAAGCCATGGCAGGCTATTGATTCTGTTTTCTGTCGCCGCTCCGGTGGCGCCGATGCAGGTCGCCGCATCCAAAGACTTGCGCCGCCTGGGACTGGGCACCATGTCGATGGTGATTCATTGATATCCGGCTCAGCGTGATTATCGAGTACATTGCCTTTACAATCGCAGTCTCATTCATTTATTTCCAAAGAACAACGCCATGGCCGAAGAATTCGAAGTCCCCAGCCCGCACGAACACCATCTGGAACACGTCACCGAACACGCACATGGCAGCGGCGACAATTTCGCCGGCAAGATTGCCGTCATGACAGCGATCATGGCCACCGTCGGCGCCATGTTCAGCTACCAGGCCGGCTCCACCGAAAGCGAAGCGGCGATGAACAAGAACAACGCCGCCATCAAGAAAACAGAAGCATCCAACCAATGGAACTATTACCAGGCCAAATCCAGCCGCCAGAACCTGGCCGAGCTGGCGACGCATATTCCCGGCGTCGACGCCGCGCATTACAGCGCCGAAGCGCAGCGCTACAAGAGTGAAAAGGAAGTCGTGCAGAAAAAGGCCCAGGAACTCGAAGCCGAGGCCAGCGCCTGGGACGAAAAGTCAGAGCAGGTGCTGCATCAGCATCACCGCTGGGCGCAGGCGATGACGGCGATCCAGATCGCGATTTCGCTGGCGGCGATTACGCTGTTGACGCGCAAGGAATGGCTGAAGAAGATGGCCTATGGCGCCGCGGCGATCAGCGTGACGCTGGGGACGCTGGCCTGGCTGCATATCTAGGCAGGGTGATGAGAGCAAGCCAAATGGCTTGATATAGTCGTAAAAAAGACGGGAAGCGCAGTGCGTTTCCCGTCTTTTTGATTACAACCCGATCAGCGCGTCACAGGCTTGTAGCGGATCCGCTTAGGCTTGGCGCCTTCTTCACCCAGGCGCTTGCGCTTGTCGGCTTCGTATTCCTGGTAGTTACCGTCGAAGAACGACACTTGCGATTCGCCTTCAAACGCCAGGATGTGGGTGGCGATGCGGTCCAGGAACCAGCGGTCATGGCTGATCACCATCACGCTGCCGGCGAATTCAAGCAACGCGTCTTCCAGTGCGCGCAAGGTTTCCACGTCCAGATCGTTGGACGGTTCATCCAGCAGCAGGACGTTGCCGCCTTGTAGCAGGGTCTTGGCCAGGTGCAAGCGGCCGCGTTCACCGCCGGACAGGTTGCCGACGACTTTTTGCTGGTCGCCGCCCTTGAAGTTGAAGCGGCCCAGATAGGCGCGCGATGGCATTTCAAAGCGGCCGACGGTGAGGATGTCGGCGCCGCCGGAAACGTCTTCGAACACGGTCTTCTGGTCCGACAGCGAATCGCGCGACTGGTCGACGATCGAGACGCGGGCGGTGGCGCCGAGCACCACTTCACCGCTGTCCGGCTGCTCTTTGCCGGTGATCATCTTGAACAGGGTCGATTTACCGGCGCCGTTGGGGCCGATGATGCCGACGATGGCGCCGGCCGGAATGCGGAAGCTCAGGTTGTCGATCAGCATGCGGTCGCCGAACGATTTGGTGACGTTCTTGAATTCGATTACCTCATTGCCCAGGCGCTCGGCGACCGGGATGAAGATTTCCTGGGTTTCGTTGCGTTTCTGGTATTCGTGTTCGCTCAATTCATTGAAGCGCGCCAGACGGGCCTTGCTCTTGGCTTGGCGGCCTTTCGGATTTTGCCGCACCCATTCCAGTTCCTTGGCGATGGTTTTCTGGCGCGACGATTCGGTGGCTTCTTCCTGCTTCAGGCGGTCGCCCTTTTGTTCCAGCCATGAACTGTAGTTACCCTTCCACGGAATGCCGTGGCCGCGGTCCAGTTCCAGGATCCATTCGGCGGCGTTATCCAGGAAGTAGCGGTCATGGGTGATGCCGACCACGGTGCCCGGGAAGCGTTGCAGGAACTGTTCCAGCCAGTCGACCGATTCGGCGTCCAGATGGTTGGTCGGTTCGTCGAGCAGCAGCATGTCAGGCTTCGACAGCAGCAGGCGGCACAGCGCGACGCGACGCTTTTCACCGCCGGAGAGGACGCCGATCTTGGCGTCCCATGGTGGCAGGCGCAAGGCGTCGGCCGCCATTTCCAGTTGCAGGTCCAGGTTGCCGTCGCCGGCGGTGGCCAGGATGTCTTCCAGCCGCGCCTGTTCCGCCGCCAATGCGTCGAAATCGGCGTTCTCTTCGGCATAGGCGGCGTACACCGCGTCCAGCTTTGCTTGCGCTTCAAACACTTCGCCCAGGCCGCCTTCCACTGCCTGGCGCACGGTTTGTTCCGGATCGAGCTGCGGTTCCTGTGGCAGGTAGCCGATGTTCAAACCCGGCATCGGCACTGCTTCGCCCTGGATATCCTTGTCGATGCCGGCCATGATTTTCAGCAGGGTCGACTTGCCGGAGCCGTTCAGGCCCAGCACGCCGATCTTGGCGCCCGGGAAGAACGACAGCGAGATGTCTTTCAGGATTTGACGTTTCGGCGGCACGATCTTGCCGACCTTGTTCATTGTGTAGACGTATTGGGCCATGAGGAGCAGTGATGATAAAAAAGTAATGCGGTGAATAGAATAGAGCGGCCCTTGCTAACGGGCCGGAACTGTCAAGAATAACCTATGCGCACCGGGTTGACGAGTTGTTAAGGCCAAGCCCTCAGGCCGCCGCGCCTGGGCGTATTTTAAACGTTCGCCACAGTCCCTCGGCCGAATACAGCGCCAAGGCGCACCAGATGACGATAAAACCGTTGAGGCGGTCGCCATCCAGCTCTTCGCCATACAGCCAGACGCCGAACAGCAATTGCAGCGAGGGTGTGATGTATTGCAGCACGCCGACTAGGGACAAGGGAATGCGGCGCGCCCCGGCGGCGAACATCAGCAAGGGGATCGAAGTGATCGGCCCGGCCGCCACCAGCAGCCATTTGGTAGAGGTCGAGGCGCTGCTGAAGGTGTTGTGGCCTTGCAGCGAGGTATAGATCAGGAAGGCCAGCGCCAGCGGCAGCACCAGCGCGGTTTCCAGCGCCAGGCCGGGCAGCGCGCCGAGGCTGGCGGTCTTGCGTAGCAAGCCGTAGCCGCCGAAGGTGACGGCCAGCGTCAGCGCAATCCAGGGCGGATGGCCGGCTTGCCAGGTCAGCCACAGCACGGCGCCGGCGGCGATGGCGATCGCCAGCCATTGCAGCGGCCGCGGCCGCTCGTGCAGGAACACCAGGCCGAGCGCGACGCTGACCATCGGATTGATGAAATAGCCGAGGCTGGCTTCGACGATGTGATTATTGTTCACCGCCCAGATATACGTGGTCCAGTTGGCGGTCAGCAGCAGGGCGCTGGCGACGAAGCCGCCGATCACGCGCGGCTGGCGCAGCACCGGCCCGACCCAGGCCCATTGCTTGCGCACGGTCAGCACGATCATCAGGAACAGGAAGGACCAGAGAATGCGATGGGCGACGATATCGACCGGCGGAATTTCTGCTTCGAGCGCCTTGAAGTAAATCGGGAACAGGCCCCACAGGACGTAGGAGGCGATGGCGTAGAGCATTCCTGCTTGCATATTTTTTATTTGCGGGACAGAGTTTAAGAGCCACCGTAGCGTGGCGAATTACTCTGTCCTCAACTGACTAGATGAAACGGTTAAATGGCAAAGGAAAACAACCGGAAGAAAAAAATGATAGGTGGCAATCCGCATTCTACGCAATAAATGGCAGTCATGAGGATGCCAGCAATTCTTGAAAATAAAACATGGTCGATCCCAGCTCCGGCGGCGCCTGGTAAGGGCTGATGCGGCTGCGCCGGAACCCTACAGGATGGGCAAACGCCGGGCCGTCGTAGACGAAAGTATGGAACTCGCCATTCTCGCCGCAAGCATCGACGCCGGCCGGCAGATCGGCCAGGAAGGCGGCATCGAATTCACGGCCGCAGAATTCCGGCGCCAGGTAATTGCCGTTGATGCAGACCACCACTGCCTTGAAGCCGAGCGCCAGGAATTCATCCACCAGCTGCCGGCGCGGCTGCAGCCATAAGGGCAGGCAAGCCTGCAAACCGGCTTGCGCGCAGACTTTTTCTTCCCAGTCGCGATGTGCCTGCAAGTCGATATCGCCGAACACCGCATGGCGCACGCCGTCGCCATGGGCGTCGCACAAGGCGGCAACGAATTTTTCTTCGTATTGCTGCCAGCTGGCGCTGTAGAACGCCAGCGAGACGCCGAGCGCATCGGCCTGGGCTTGCAGCAAGCTCGGCGGCACGCCATGCGAACGGGCGCGCTGGCCGCTCTCGTCAAGCGCGGTGATCAGGCGGTCGATCTGCATCCCGCTTTGCTGCGCGCGCCACAGCGCCAGGCAGGAATCCTTGCCGCCGCTCCAGGACACCAGTGCGCTAGCGGCTTGTTCTGTTGTGGTGTTGTTCATGCGCTGCGGCCGGCGTCGGCATTGATCGACGGCAGCGCTTGCCGCGTCTTGAAGGAAAGCGGGTGGTGTCCACTCGGGACATGGGAGGCGATGGCGTAATAGGGCATTCCTGCTTGCATGGGGCGCGGCTCAAGGTGAAAAAGTTGGTGAAGGAACGGCATCAAAGACGCCGCGCATTTGTTGCTGCTTGTCGCCTGCAAATTCAGGCGGCAAGCAGCATTTTACGCAATAAGCGACGGCTCGAAGTCTGCGGCAGACGGAGCAAATTTTCACTTTGCTGGAAATGACACGCCGCAGAGCGCGCTCAGGACAACTGCCGGCAGGCACGGAGCCAGTTTGCGCAAATTATTGCGTATCGGCATTAAAAAAACTTGACGAGGCGGATTGGAGTGCCTAATATCTAAAACAGGTTGAATCTAAAGCAGGTTAGTAAGAATCACGATATTGCTGAATGGCGAAATTTTTGGCAACTATCATTCGTACACGAATCATCACGGACATTTAAAAAGTCTTTTTTTTAAAACGCTACTAACACGTGTTAGTAACAATGATAGAAGCCGAAACCATGAGTAACGTAACCAGCAACCAGGTGGCAAAGCTCGCCGGCGTATCGCGTACGACGGTTTCCTTCGTCCTTAACGATGTGCCGGGCATGGGCATCAGCCAGGAGACCAGGGCGCGCGTATTGACCGCCGCCAGGCAGCTCGGCTATGTCGCCAACGCAATCGCCCGTTCGCTCGCCAGCGGCGCCACCAGGACAGTCGCGCTGGTGATGCCGCATCGCGACCACATCAACATCGACATCGATGCCTACCTGCCGCGTTTCCTGGCCGGAATCAACCTGACTTGCCACGCCAGCGGCTACAAGGTGCTGTTCGAACCGGTGGAAGAAAGCAGCCGCCCAGGCGTATTTGCGGACCTGGTCGACAGCAGGCGGGTCGATGGTCTGATCGTCCTCAATCCGCGCGGCATCGACGATGCCTATCTGTGCGAACTGGCCGGCAACGGCTTCCCGCTGGTGGTGTTCGGCTCCAACCTGTCGGCGCATCAGGGCGTATGCAGCATCGACGCCGACAACCGTGATGCGGCGCGCCGCGCCACCAGCCATCTGCTAACGCTCGGACACCGGCAGATCGCCCATCTCGGTTATGCATCGGATGAAAACCAGATTCCGCGCGAGCGTCTGCGCGGCTTCCACGACGCCATGCAAGCGCATGGCGCTGACATCAACCCGGCATGGATTGCGTATGGCAATTACAGCGCACAAAGCGGCTACGAGGCGATGCGCGGCATGCTGGCGCGCGCGCCGGGCATGACGGCGCTGTTTGCCGGCAACGATATGATCGCGTTCGGCGCGATGGCGGCATTGCGCGACGCCGGCTTGCGGATTCCGGAAGATGTGGCGATAGTCGGCTACGACGACATTCCACTGGCGGCCTTCGCCGCTCCGCCGCTGACGACGATGCGGACAGAACCATTCAAGGACGGCAGCGATGCGGCCGCCATCTTGCTGCAGGCAATCGCGGGTGAACCGCTGGACAAGGCCTATGTGCGGGATAGCGCGCCATTGATCGTGCGCCGCTCCTGCGGCAGCGTTGCAGCTTAGCGAGTGCCGCAGTGCGAGCCAGCGCGGTTCGCACCAGCGCATCTTTTCAACCAGGCACCGAAGTCATCTCGCTGAGAGTGGATCAGGCAAGGTGACGCAATAGCATCTCGTAGCCGAACAACTTCCACTGCAGCAGCTGTGTTCCACGTTTACCCATAAGATTTTCCCTCGAAAAAAAACAGGAGACGGAATAATGAACAAAGGCGTAACGAGATTGAAGAAAAACCGCACTGCAAAAGCTGACCGCCGCGTCACGGCGACAAGCGCTCCGCAGCGGTTGGGCAACATCGGATTTCAGAAAAAAGGCTGGCTGGCTGTTCTGGCGATCAGCGGCATCTTTTGCGGAAGCAGCGCACTTGCCCAAGAGTTGACTGCCAGCGCAAGCAGTGCGGGATCGGGACTGGCGACCGGTTTCAATCAGGCGGTGGCCGAAGCTCGCTCGCTCGATTTCACCAACGCCAACTATCCGCATTTTGTGGCGCTGGGATGGCCGAGCACGGACGCCAGGTGCAGCCAGTCGACCCTGCAGCCGGGATACCTGGCCTCGATTCTCAATCGCTGCGCCTACTATTCCAGAGACTATGTGCACTATGCGACCGGTGCCTACTTTCTAGGCATGTATGAGCAGAACTACCAGATGGCCGATCACTTTGCCACGCTCTATCACACCGACATCGTCAACGCGCCGTACTGGGCGATTGGCGCTAACGGCAAGCAGTACGAGCAGAACGACGAATCGCCGGCGCCATTCGAGATCGGTGAAAACATCGCGAACATGTACCGCCTCACAGCGGACCAGCGCTATCTTGGCGCCGACTTCACGAATTACATCAACAATCTCAACAACGGTTTTTCCAACACCGAGAGCAATAAATATATCAACGCCGACGGCTTCCGGATGGCGCGGCTGGATCACGGCGAAGCGGCGACATACAATGAATTCGTCGGCAATACCGGCGTGCCGTCGACCACGGCCATCGTGCTCGGCGGCGACATGGCGGCAAGCGAGATCGCCTACTATCGCAACGTGTCCGCCTATCCGGCCCTGAAAGCCGCCAGCGACGCCACGGACATGGCGGGAAAGTTCAACACGCTGTCATCGAACTTCAATTCGCACTGGAGCAACGTCGGCGGCAGCGGCCATTTTGCCGTCGCCCTCACTGGCGTGACGAGCACGGCTTATTCAAGCGCGAATTACAATACGTTAAGCTACTACGATCACTATGCCGAGGAGCCGAATCTGTTCCCCTTGTATAAGGGGATCATCAGCGATGCCGGCAACCTGACGGCGCAGGCGAATTACGTCGACAGCAACGCTGAAAGCCTTTATCAAGCCAGGTTCGCGCAGGATCCCAACCGCGGCCTCGACTCGCCCGGCGTCGAATCGCATACCTATCTGCCCACCGCCTTTTATAACGCCAGCATGCCGGACACCGCATGGAAGTGGCTGACCAGGCTGGCTGCGCGGCAGGTATTTGACAATGGCAATGCCTATCCCGAAGTCAGTTTCGCGCTGATATCGGACACCATCACGAAAGTGCTGGGAGTCGATTTCGATGCGCCTAACAACAAGCTGGTCACGCTTGCCAACAATCTTCCATCTGCATTCAAGAGCGGAGATTACGTCAAGGTCAGCAATATCCCGGTTCACACCAGCAATTACACCGTGCACGTTGGAGTAACCCAGGCGCTGGATGCTACTACCGGCTGGCCGGTGATCACGCTGGACTACGCAAAGGACCTGTCCGCCCAGCAGGACGGCACCGGGCTGTATTGGCTGCCCCGTTTCAAACTGAACTACGGCAGCCACTGCAGCGTGCTGACTACCTACGCAAATAATGCTACCCAGGCCAATACCTACAACCTGGCCTGGGACGGCAGCAGCCGCACCTATACCTGCAATGGCGACAAGGGCGGAATCTATCTCTACCCCAACGATCCCAACTATACCGTGACCAGGATGACGGTAGCCGCCACCCGTTGACCGCAAACGCATCAACGAAGAAGTCCAGTCAGACCTTTGGGTGCTGGCGCCATGGCAGATGCTTGTCGCGGCGCTGGCGCCGTCTTTGAGCAGACACCAATAATTACATGCGCATGACGCGCAGTGCAGCAGGCAGTACATGAGGAGACAAGAAAATGGCAAGCATCACCCTGAAGGGCGTGTCCAAAGCCTATGGCAAGCACGAAGCGGTCGTCCGTAATGTGGATCTGCATATTGCGCAAGGAGAGTTCTGCGTGTTTGTCGGCGCTTCCGGCTGTGGCAAATCCACACTGCTGCGGATGATCGCAGGCCTTGAAGAGATCGGCGGCGGCGAACTGCTGATCGGCGACCGCCTGATGAATCACGTGCCGGCGGCGCAGCGCGGCGTGGCCATGGTGTTTCAGAGCTACGCGCTGTTTCCGCACATGACGGTCTACGAAAACATGGCGTTCGGCCTGACGCTGGCCAAGGTCGACAAGGCCGTGGTGCGGGGAAAAGTCGTCGCCGCGGCGCACATTCTGCAGCTGGAGCATTTGCTGGCGCGCCTGCCCAAGGCATTGTCCGGCGGCCAGCGTCAGCGCGTGGCGATCGGCCGCGCCATCGTGCGCGAGCCGGGGGTGTTCTTGTTCGACGAGCCCTTGTCCAACCTGGATGCAGTGCTGAGAGTACAGACCCGCTACGAGATCGCCAAGATCCATCGTGAAATCGGCCAGGCGTCGACGGTCTATGTCACGCACGACCAGGTGGAAGCGATGACTCTGGCCGACCGCATCGTGTTGCTGAACTCGGGCAGCGCGCTGGCGCAGTCCGGCAGCGTCGCCCAGTGCGGCGCTCCGCTTGAACTCTACCATCGTCCTAAAAATCTGTTCGTCGCCGGCTTTATCGGCTCGCCCAAGATGAACTTCATTCCCGCCAGGCTGCTCGCCGCCAGTGAAAGACTGGCGCGCGTACAACTCGCCACCGGAGAACTGCTGGAAGCACAGGTCGATGCGCGCCGTTTGCCGGCTGGCTCGCCACTGACGCTGGGCATTCGCCCTGAAGACGCCAGCGCCGGCAACGGCAGCCAGCACGTGGTGCGTGAAGTGCAGTGGCAGGAGCGGCTGGGAGATGCAACCTATCTGTATCTGCGCAGCGGCGACGAACAAGCGCCCTGGATCGTCAAGGTGCCTGGCAACACCCACGCCGATCCGGGCCAGCGCGTTCCGCTATCGTTGCCGGGCTCGGCCATGCACATCTTCGATGAGCACGGAGAGGCGCTGCCGCGCTGCGTCGAAGCTGTCGATATATTGGCACCGCTCGCTGCATAGCAAGACGCCGCTGGTCCGGGCGAAAGGAAGTGGAAGGGGAGACCTTCCAAAAAAACGCGTCGTAACGGCGCCATGATTCGAAAAATAAAAAGGAGACTGTAATGAAAGCACGTTCTACATTGCTAGTGAAATTCTTGCCGTTGCTGTTTTCGGCAATCGCCTTGTCCGCCAACGCGGGCACGCTGGTCATCAATTCCGACGCCTCCGATCCGGCCGCCAAGGCTGCGCTGGACGCCATCATCAAAGGCTTCAAAGCTGAAAACGCCGATGTCGAGGTGAAACTCAACACCTTCGATCACGAGGGCTATAAAACCTCGATCCGCAATTTCCTCACCGCCAATCCGCCGGATGTGGTGAACTGGTATCCGGGCCACCGCATGGCGCCTTTCGTCGATGCCGGCTTGTTCGAAGACGTCTCTGACCTGTGGGCCAAGAACGGCCTGGACGATGCGCTCAAGCCGGCTGCCGCGGCGATGACCATCAACGGCAAGAAATGGGGCATCCCCTATCTGTATTACCAATGGGGCATCTACTATCGCAAGGACATTTTTGCGAAGCTGAACATCGCCGCGCCCAAGACCTGGAAAGAACTGCTGACTGCCAGCGCCAGGCTCAAGCAGAACGGCGTCACACCGTTTGCCATCGGCACCAAGCAGACCTGGACCACGGCCGCCTGGTTCGACTATCTCGACTTGCGCACCAACGGCTATCAATTCCATATGGATCTCACCAACGGCAAGGTGCCATACACCGACAAGCGCGTGAGCGCCGTGTTTGACCGCTGGGATGAACTGGTCAAGCCGGGCTACTTCCTGCCCAACCACGCCTCATATACCTGGGAAGAGGCGGTGCCGGCGATGGTCAAGGGAGAGGCCGCCATGTACCTCATGGGCAATTTCGCGGTAGCGCCGATGAAAGCTGCCGGACTCACCGAAAGCAATCTGGGCTTCATGCAATTCCCGGCCATCACGCCCGGCCTGGCGATGGCGGAAGACGCGCCTATAGAATCCGTGCATATTCCGGCTCGGGCTAAGAACAAGGTGGATGCTCGGCGTCTGCTGGCGTACATGGCGCGTCCGGATGTGCAGACCACGGTCAGCCAGATACTGGAAGAACTGCCGGTCAATGTCAAAGCCAGCGAACCGAGCGATCCCTACCTGAAAGCCGGCTTTGACCTGCTGAAGAATACCAGCGACCTGTCGCAGTATTACGACCGCGATGCGCCGGCCGAAATGGCCAAGGCGGGTATGGACGGTTTCCAGCATTACATGCTGAAACCGGAGTCGCGCCAGACGGTGCTGGAGCGCCTCGAACAGGTGCGCCAGAACGTCTACAAATAAGTAGCGCGGAAACTGGCCGCTGCGTAGCCTGCGGAGCGGCGGCCGCCAACTTTCAAGCTTGAAGCGAGCTTGATCCAGGCATTTTCTTGAACAGGTTCTTAGGAATTTTTATGTTGACAGCAACGCAAAGAAACCCTGCGGCGGCGACAGTCACGCCCGCGGCCGGGATATCTTTCTGGCGGCGTCACCAACGGGTAATCGCGCCGTGGCTGTTTCTGGCGCCGGCATTGATCTTGTTTACCTTGTACGTGATTGCGCCGATTTTCCAGACCATCTCTCTGAGCCTGTATGCCTGGGATGGTTTGAGCCAGGCCCGCTATATCGGTTTGCATAACTACATCGAGCTGTATAAGGATCCGGATTTCTGGCTCTCGTTAAAAAACAATCTGATCTGGCTGTTCGGCTTCATGCTGGCGCTCCCGGCCGGTCTCTTGATGGCGCTGTTCCTGAACCAGGCGGTGTTCGGGATCCGCCTGGTCAAGGCGCTGTTCTTCTTTCCGTTTGTAATCTCACAGGTGGTGATCGGGCTGGTGTTCAGCTGGTTCTACGATCCCAGCAACGGCTTGCTGTTCCATGTACTGCATTTTTTCGGCATCCCGCCGGTAGCGGTGCTGTCGGACGAAAGATTCGTCACCTACGGCATCGTCGCCGCCGGCCTGTATCCGCAAATAGCCTATTGCATGATCCTGTATCTGACCGGCCTCAACAATCTGCGGCCGGACCTGATCGAGGCGGCGCGGCTGGAGGGCGCCAGCGGCTGGCAGATGCTGTTCAAAGTGGTATTGCCGCAATTGCGAGCGGCTACCTTCATTGCGATCGTGGTCACCATCGTCGGCGCTCTGCGCAGCTTCGACATGGTGTCCATCATGACCCAGGGCGGCCCCTACGGATCGTCTCGCGTGCTGGCTTATTACATGTATGAGGAGGCGCTCAGCGAATATGGCTACCGCATGGGCTACGGCGCGGCCATCGCCACGGTGCTGTTCCTGATCATGCTGGTCTATATCAGCATGATGCTGTTCCGCATATACAAACAGGAAAAGGAGCATGGCTGATGTTTCCGACTCCAATCGATCGCAGCAGCCTGCCGCTGCAGTGGCTGTATCGCGTCTGCCTGGTGCTGGCGCTGCTGATCTGGCTGCTGCCGCTGGTCGCCGTTGCCCTGACTTCGGTGCGCGGCCCGGCCGACATCAACATGGGAAACTACTGGGGATTGCCGAGCCAGTGGCAGATCGGCGAGAACTACCGCGCGGTGTTCAGCAACACACCCTTAGCCGGCTATATCTTCAACAGCCTCCTGATCACGGTGCCGGTTGTCATCGGTGCGGTGGGGCTGAGCTGCCTGTCCGGGTTCGCCCTGGGAATCTATCGCTTCCGCTTGAATCTGCTGGTGTTCTTCCTGTTCGTCGGCGGCAATTTTGTGCCGTTTCAAATCCTGATGGTGCCGGTGCGCGACCTCAGCCTGCGGTTGGGGCTGTATGACTCGATCCTTGGCCTGGTGCTGTTTCATACCGCTTTCCAGGCGGGATTCTGCACCTTCTTCATGCGCAACTTCATTCGCGACCTGCCTTACGAACTGATAGACGCCGCACGCATTGAAGGGGCTTCCGAATTCCAGGTGTTCTGGAAGATCGTGCTGCCGCTGGTAAGGCCGGCGATTGCCGCCGTGTCGGTGCTGATTTTCACTTTCGTCTGGAACGATTATTTCTGGGCGACGGTATTGATACAGGGCGATCACGCCATGCCGGTGACGGCGGGGCTGAAGTCGCTCAATGGCCAGTGGGTGGCGCAGTGGAATCTGGTGTCGGCGGGCTCGATCATCGCCGCGCTGCCGCCGGTGCTGGTCTTCTTTCTCATGCAAAAGCACTTCATCGCCGGCTTGACGATGGGTGCGACCAAAGGATAGGCGAAGGTAGCAAGAATGACTGAATCACGATTTATGCACTTGAGCGGGCGCGACCTGAGCATGGTGTTGGAACGGGTTGCCGCTGCGCCTCCTGCCTGGCGTCACTTCGGCGCGAAGAGCCATGTCGGCTCGGACACCTGGGTGGCCACCGACGCGCGGCCGCATCCGCCGACATTGCTGGATAACGATCCGACGCTGAGCGTGCTGCCGACGCATGGCTTCGGCTGGTTCAATCAGCCGGCATTGGCCGGCAGCCGGCCTGGCGGTACGGGCGATCTTGACTGGGCGCACAGCTTCGTCCTCGACAAGGCGGATCAAGGACAGCATTCCTGGCAGCTCAGCCTGAGCGACCAGACCGCCGAGCTGGGTCTGATCGTCAGTTATACCCTGGATCCCGGCAGCGATGTCGTCAGCATCTGGAGCGAGCTGGAAAATCGCGGCGCCACGCCGTTCCGGCTTGACTGGCTGGCCGCCGCCTGTGTGCCGCTGCCGCCCGAGGCCGACCAGGTGCTGGGCTTTGCCGGGTGCTGGACGTTGGAGTTTCAGGAAATGCGCGAGACGCTCGGGATTGCCGCCTGGCGCCGCGACAGCCGGCGTGGACGCACTTCTCATGATGCCTTCCCCGGCGTGATTGTCGGCAGCGGCCTGGCCGACGATGCCGGCTGGACGCTCGGCGCGCATCTGGGCTGGAGCGGCAACCACACGGTGCTGATCGAACCGCTTAACGATGGCCGCCGCCAGCTGCAGATGGGAGAGTGGCTGGCGCCGGGGGAACTGTTGCTGGGCCCGGGCGAACGCTATCGCACGCCGACCGCGCATCTCTCATTCAGCGCGCTCGGCTTGAATGGCCTGAGCGCCAATTTCCACCGCTTCGTCCGGCAACGCGTGCTGAACTGGCCGGGGCAGCGCATGACGCCCAGGCCGGTGCATCTGAACACCTGGGAAGCTGTGTATTGCGATCACGATCTGCATGGCTTGAAGGCGCTGGCCAGCGCCGGCGCGGAGGTCGGGGTCGAGCGCTTCGTGCTGGACGACGGCTGGTTTCAGCATCGCAATAACGATAGCGCCGGACTGGGCGACTGGTGGCCCGACGCGCGCAAATATCCACAAGGATTAAAGCCGCTCATCGATCATGTGCGCAAGCTCGGCATGCAGTTCGGCTTGTGGGTCGAACCGGAAATGATCAACCCTGACAGCGACCTGTTTCGCGCCCATCCGGAATGGGTGCTGCAACTGGAGGGGCGCGCGATGGTGACCGGCCGCAATCAGCTGGTGCTGGATTTCGCGAATGCGCAAGTGACGGAGTATATTTTCGGCAAGCTCAGCGGCTTGCTGCGCGCCTATCCGATCGCCTATCTGAAATGGGACATGAATCGTGATCTGGCCGGCGTCGGACATCTGGGCCGCGCTGCGTACCGCCGCCAGGTGGAAGCGCTTTACCGCTTGCTGGGCGACTTGCGCCGCGCCCATCCGGCGGTGGAGATAGAAAGCTGCGCCTCCGGCGGCGGCCGCGCCGACTACGGCATGCTGGCGCACACGCACCGGGTCTGGACCAGCGACTGCAACGACGCCCTGACTCGCATCGACATCCAGCGCGGCTTCCTGCGCTTCTTTCCGCCCGAGGTAATGGGCGCCCACATAGGGCCGGCGGTCTCCCACACCACCGGCCGACGGCATGACATGGCCTTTCGCGCCGCGGTCGCGATGTTTGGCCATCTCGGGCTGGAACTGGATGTCAGGGTGCTGGATGCGGCTGAAAAAGCCGAGCTGCGCCATTGGATTTCCTTGTACAAGGAATGGCGCGACCTGGCGCATGGCGGCAGTTTGCGGCAGGGTGAGGCGGGTGGAGCAGATGGTGCGCTGGCGTGGCTGCAGGTTACCGCTGTCGACCAGAGTGCCGCCCTGTGTGCTGTTTACCGGCGCCGCGAAGACGTGACGCGTTATATGGCGCCGCTATGCCTTGCCGGCCTTGACCCTGCCCGCAATTATCGGTTGCATGCGTTGTCGATGCCGCATGCGCCGCACTACACGCGCCAGACCGAGCTCCTGCAAGCCTTGGCGGATGGCCAGCTGATATTGTCCGGCGCCACATTGCGCGACTTCGGATTGCCGCTGCCGCCGTTGCCGCCGGAGTCGGCGGTTGTCATCGGGATTCGCGCAGTGTAGGCCAGCCTAGTCGCATCTTCACGGCTTGAGGCAACAATCCGCAATTGCGGTTGTTGCCTCTTTTTTTTTCAGGCCTGGTTTTTTGCGTGCAACAGGCGCTGGTGCTCCGGCCTGGCCACGAAGCGATGCAGCAGCAAACCGCCGCCGCCGCAGATCGCCATCACTACCATCAAGGGCAATGCCGTGCCGTCATGCCACAAGCTCATGCTGATGCCGGAAGTGATGCCGAGCGCGAACTGCAAGGTGCCCATCAGCGCCGACGCCACGCCGGCTTGTTTGCCTTGTTGCGACAAGGCGATCGCTGATGCATTCGGGCTGATGAAGCCATAGCTGGCGAGGAAGCCGAAGAAGCCGATCAGCAGCACTGGCAGGCTGTTGACGCCGCAAGCCACCAGCAGCGCTACCGTCAGGCTCAGGATGGCCGGGATCCACAGCGCGCGGCCGAGAATGGTGTCGAGCGAGTAGCGGCCGACCAGGCGGGCGTTGATCTGTGAAGCGGCGATCAGGCCGAAGGCGTTGGTGCCGAAGACAAAGCCGAAATGCTCGGGCTTGATGCCGTGCAGTTCGATCAGCACGAATGAAGAGCCTGTGATGTAGGCAAACATGCCACCCTGGATCAGGCCGCCGACCAGGCTATAGGCGACGAACTGACGATCCAGCAAGAGCCTGCCGTATTGTTTCAGGGTGCGTCCCAGATGCAGTGGCTCAGCTTTGTGGCGGTCCAGGGTTTCCTGCATGGTGTAGTGGATCGCCAGCAGGCAGAACAGGCCGAAGCCGGCCAGGCCGCCGAAGATCACGCGCCAGCCCCACAGCTTGAGCACGGCGCCGCCGATCAGCGGCGCCAGGATAGGCGCCAGGCCCATCACCAGCATCATCAGCGAGAACGCCTTGGCGGCGCCGGTGGTGCCGAGGCGGTCGCGGATCACGGCGCGACCGATCACCATGCCGGCGCAGCCGCCCAGGCCTTGCAGGAAGCGGAACAGTATCAGCGCGGTGACATCTTGCGACACCATGCAAGCCAGCGAACCCAGCAGGTACAGGGTCATGCCGACATACAGCGGCGGCTTGCGGCCGAAGCGGTCGCTCAGCGGCCCGTAGAACAGCTGGCCGATCGCCAGTCCGACCAGGAAGGCGGCCAGGGTCAGCTGCACCAGGTTGCTGCCGACGCCGAACTGTTGCGCGATGGTGGGGAAGCTCGGCAAGTACATGTCGATCGACAGCGAGCCGATGGCAGTCAGGGCGCCCAGTAAAAGAAGCCAGCCGGGGAGCAGTTTCTCCGGGGCTGAGGTTGCAGGTGTATTTGTCATGGAACGCTTAGGAGGGCGCCAGTTGCCGGCGCCGGGTTAAATATTTGAAGCGGGTGGAATGCGCTGGCAGGAACTGCTGGGAGGCTGCACAAAATAAATGCTTTGGGCGCTCAAGCGAACGTCTATGTTACAGGAACATCGGGTTTTCTGTCGGCGGCGGCTGTTTTGCGCAGCCGCCGCATGCTGCGGCTTATTGCGGTTTATTGTGGCTTATGCTGCCAGGAAATCCAGCAAGGTCATGGCAATCACCTTGGTGGCCTTGCGCAAGTCGTCCAGCGCCAGGTTTTCATCGGCTTGCTTGGCGTTGGATTCCATCAGCGTGCGCGGACCGGCGCCGTACAGCACCACCGGAATGCCATGCTCGCCATACAGCCGGGCATCGGTGTAGAGCGCCGAGCCGTTGGCGGGAATCGCCTCACCGAGAACCGCCAGTGCATTCGCCTGCACGCTGGCCAGCAGCGTTTCATGGCCGGGCAGGGGCCGCAATGCGCGCGCCAGCAGCAGGCGCTTGATTTCGACGCGAATGCCGGGCAAGCCATCGACCGCGGCTTCGATCATGGCGCGCACTTCGGCCTCGACCGCGACCGGATCTTCTTCCGGAATCATGCGGCGGTCCATCTTCAGAACCACTTTGCCCGGCACTACATTGGTGTTGGTGCCGCCGTCGATGCGGCCGACGATCATGGTCGGATGGGTGATGCCGGGAATCGCCGAGCTGATTTTTTTCAGGTCGGGCAGCTTGGCGTAAATCGCCTGCAACACCTTGGTTGCGGCTTGCAAGGCGTCATGGCCGGTTTCCGGCATCGAGCCATGGGTCGCCTTGCCGTGCACCGTGACTTCGAATTGCAGGCAGGCGTTATGGGCGGTGACGACGTTGTAGCTGAAGCCGGGGCCGATCACCAGGTCCGGCTTGGTCAGGCCGTTTTCCAGCAGCCACGCCGGGCCGAGCAAACCGCCGAATTCCTCGTCGTAGGTGAAGTGCAATTCGAGTGCGCCCTTGAGCGGCACGCCCAGCGCTTCCAGCGCCCGCACCGCGAAAATGTAGGTGGCGAAATCGCCTTTGGAAACGGTGGTGGCGCGGCCGTAGATGCGGCCGTTTTCTATTTCACCGCCATACGGCTGTTTGCTCCAGCCCTCGCCTGGCGGCACCACGTCGCCATGGGCGTTGAGCGCTAGAGTCGGACCGGCGCCGGCATATTTGCGGCGGATGATCAGATTAGTGATGCTTTCCATGCCGTAGTCTTTGACGGCGGCTGCCGGCACCGGATGTTTCTCGGCTTGCCAGCCCCAGGCCGTCACCAGCTCCGCCACCGCATCGGCGTGCGGCGCGTTGTTGCCAGGTGGCGTGTCGGTGGGAATGCGGACGATCTTTTGCAGGAACCCGACCTCTTCGTCAAAGTGGCTGTCGATCCAGCTGGCGAGCTGTGCGGATAACGCTGTTGTAGTCATGGCGGCAGGGGAGAGTAGAGGAAGTAGTTGATTCTACGACTTTGGCGCCATGCCGGGGCAAGTCCCCGGCGGTTCACGTAAAACCCGGCGGCTCAGCCGAGATATTCCCGATGATAACGGCGGCCCAGGTCGGTCAGGATTTCGTAGCCGATGCTGCCGGCCAGTTTAGCCACTTCATCGACCGGGCGATGCGGGCCGATCAGTTCGACCAAAGCGCCGGCCTGCAAACGTTCCGCAGCGATACCGGTGACATCGATGGTGATCGAATCCATCGAAACCGTGCCGACCATCGGCGCCGTCTGGCCGTCGATGAAGGCGATGCCGCGGTTGCTCATGCTGCGCAGCCAGCCATCGGCATAGCCGACGCCGACCGTGGCGATTTGTCGTTCTTCGGTAGCGCTGTAGCTGATGCCGTAGCCCACATGGTCGCCACGCTTGATGGTCCGGGTCTGGATGATGCGGCCATGCAGCGCCACCACCGGTTGCAGCGGATTTTCAGCGCCGGCCACCGGCGCGATGCCGTACAGGGCAGCGCCGGGACGCACCAGGTCGAACTGGTAATCGGAACCAAGGAAGATGCCGGAAGAATTGGCCAGGCTGGCGGCGATACGCGGCAGGCGCTGGCGCCAGGTCTTGAAGCGTTGCAGCTGGCTGGCGTTCATCGGATGGCCATGGTGTTCGGCGCAGGCCAGGTGGCTCATCAGGAACAATGGCGGGATGCTTTCCATGAACGCCGGATTGGCCAGCCAGGCTTCCGCTTCGGCCGTCGGCAATCCCATGCGCGACATACCGGTATCGACCTGGAAGATGGCCGGCAGCGGTCGTTGCAGGGTTTGCGCCAGCGCGTGCCAGGCGGCGATCTGCTGCAGGCTGTTGAGCACCGGCGTCAAGCCGTGTGCGATAAGCTCGCGCTCTGTACCCGGCGGCGGACCGTGCAAGACAAAGATGTCGGCGGTGGCCGGCAGATGCGGCCGCAGCGCGATGCCTTCATCCAGGTGGGCGACAAAAAAATGGCGGCAGCCTTCCGCCGCCAGCGCCGGTCCGATCTGGTCGGCGCCGAGGCCGTAGGCGTTGGCCTTGACGGCGGCGGCGCAAGTGGCGCTACCGGCCTGCTGCCGCAACAAGCGATAGTTGCTGCGGACGGCGTTGAGGTCGACGCTCAGAATGGCGCCGGCGTGTGCTGCTTGTGGATTCATCGTGTGCGGCTCAAAAAAACAGTGTGGTTCACAGGTGATGCGCGCCGGTCTGGATCACATCAGTGGGACTTGCGCAAAACTGCCCCAGCGGCGTTACCCTTGCAGGGCGCGCCCAGGCTTGCAAACCTGGGTCGTTTCGCAGGCAGACGACATGTCGTCTGAAACCCCTGCTGCACCCTCCTAGCCGTACGCCGGACTGTCTTGGTCGTCGTGCCTTGCTGGGACAATTTTGCGTAAGTCCTGATCAGGCGTATGCAGGCTCCTCGGTTTGCGAGAAATTCTTGCTGTAGCGCGCTACCGACAAATCGTCCGAAGCAATCGCCGGCCGCTTGCCGGAAATCAGATCCGACAACAGTTGCGCCGAGCCGCAAGACATGGTCCAGCCAAGCGTGCCGTGGCCGGTGTTGAGGAACAGGTTGCGGATATGGGTGGCGCCGACGATCGGCGTGCCGTCCGGCGTCATCGGCCGCAGGCCGGTCCAGAAGCTGGCGTCGGCAGTGTGGCCGGCGCCCGGGAACAGGTCGTTGACCACCATCTCCAGCGTGGCGCGGCGTTTCGGCTTGAGTGTCTTGTTGAAGCCGACAATCTCGGCCATGCCGCCGACCCGGATACGGTCGTCGAAGCGGGTGATGGCGATCTTGTAGGTTTCGTCGAGGATGGTGGAGACCGGCGCCGCTTCGGCATCAATGATCGGCACCGTGATCGAGTAACCCTTGAGCGGGTAGACCGGGATGTCCACCAGCGAACCGAGGAAGCCGGTCGAATAGGTGCCCAGCGCTACGACATAGCTATCGGCTTGCAGATGCTCGGGGCCGCACTGGACGCCGGCGATCTCGCCGTTGGCCAGGGTCAGCGCATCGATCTGCAGGTTGTAGCGAAAACGCACGCCGAGCTCTTCCGCCATCTTGGCGAGCCTGGTGGTGAACATCTGGCAATCGCCGGTTTCATCGTTAGGCAGGCGCAGGGCGCCGCTCAGCTTGTGCTTGACCGCTTCCAGCGCCGGTTCCGCCTGCGCCAGCTGGTCCGGCGTCAGCAGTTCGAACGGCACGCCGCTGTCCTTCAGCACCTGGATATCCTTGGCCGCATCGTCCAGCTGCTGCTGGCTGCGGAAGACTTGCATGGTGCCGAGCTGGCGGCCTTCGTAGGCGATGCCGGTGTCGGCGCGCAGCACCTTGAAACAGTCGCGGCTGTATTCCGCCAGGCGCACCATGCGTTCCTTGTTGACGGCGTAACGGGCCGAGCTGCAGTTGCGCAGCATCTGCCACATCCAGCGCAGCTGGAACAGGGTGCCGTCAGGCGTGATGGAGAGCGGCGCATGTTCTTGCAGCATCCATTTCAAAGCCTTTAGCGGGATGCCGGGTGCGGCCCATGGCGAGGCATAGCCGGGAGAAATCTGACCGGCGTTGGCGAAGCTGGTTTCCTGCGCGGGGCCGGGCAGGCGGTCGATTACCGTCACTTCATGGCCGGCGCGCGCCAGGTAGTAAGCACTGGTGACGCCGACGACGCCGCTGCCAAGGATAAGTACACGCATCTTGAATCTCCGTAACGTTTGTTGCTACGCCTGTTTGTATATTACCGCGCCATGAAAATCCGGCGAGTTGACGATACGGAATGCGTAGTAATGAATTGTTTTTGATTTGTAGTAATAAGCGCTATGCTATTAGCAATATCCCAGCATTTGTTACTGTATAAATCGATATATTTAGTAATTAACACTAAAAATCTGCCAAAAAACGCATCATGAGAATCTACAAGGAATCCAACCGCGCGCTGGACAAGCTGGACCGTCACATTTTGCGCCTGTTGCAACAGGATGGCCGCATGTCGATGAAGGATCTCGGCGAGCAGGTCGGGTTGTCGATCACGCCCTGCATCGAACGGGTCAAGCGGATGGAGCGCGACGGCGTCATCGACGGCTATTACGCGCGCATCAATCCGGCGGCGGTCGGCGCCAAACTGCTGGTATTCGTGGAGATTACGCTGAATCAGAAATCGGCGAACGCCTTCGAACAGTTCCGCCGCGAAGTGCTGCGGATTCCGGAAGTGCTGGAATGCCATCTGGTGTCGGGCGATTTCGACTATCTGATCAAGGCCCGTATCCGCGAAATGGCCGAATACCGCAAGCTGCTGGGCGACATGCTGCTGCAACTGCCCGGTGCGGCGCAGTCAAAGAGCTACGTGGTGATGGAGGAAATCAAGGAGACGCTGGCGTTGTCGATGGAAAGCAAATAGCCGGCTTTATTCGGCCAGGGAGATTTCGATGCGCTCCTTGCCCTTGCCGGTGTTCTTGCGTTTCAGCTTGAGTGCGCCGATTTCCGCAGTGGTGCGGGGATGCGTGCCGCCGCAAGCCATTTTGGCGAATCCCGCCACCTCCCAGTAGCGCCGTTGCGCAGCTTCATCGGTGAAGGCGGTGACGATCGGCAGGTCTGCGCTCGATAGAGCGGCCGCTTCCTTTTCGATCTCGGGAAACAGCACGGCAATACTGCCTTCATGGGCAAAGTCGACGCGCGCCTTGTCGACGGAGATATGGGCGCCGATGCGTTCGATGCCCGGCCGCAGCCGGTACACCAGTTGCAAGACCATTTCGGCGGCGAAGTGCAGCCGCATCAGGCGATAGCGGCGTTCCCAGTCGATGACGATTTCCACTTCGCTGCCGGCTTGCAAATCGTGTCCGGCGGGAAGTGTATAGACGATATCCAGGCCTTCTTTTTCCGCAGACAAGACGTTGTGGCCCGCAATGGCGCCGGCGTCGCTTTCCTGGCCGCCGGAGAAGGCGAAGAAAATGGTTTCCTGAAGGCGGATGCGATCATTGTCCACCGTCGCGACCGTGGTCTTAAGCGTGGTGCGATAGGGATCTTGCCAAAAAATCTTGTCTACCATGGCCGGTTGGAGTGATGGGAAGTACGATCAGGATAAATCTGTTCGCAAAATCAAGCATGGATATTTTTATCAAATCGGCCCTGGAGATATAAACAAAGGGCGAGCTCAACGCCCGCCCTTTGTTGCTATTCCGGTCTAGATCCGGCCATCCCGGAAATCCTGGATCGCCTGCTCCACCTGCTCGCGGGTGTTCATCACGAACGGTCCCCACTGCGCAATGGGCTCATTCAGCGGTTTGCCTGCGATCAGCAGGAAGCGGCTGTTGCCCTGCGCCTGCACGCTGACGCCATCGGCTTGCCCGTCATTGCTCAGGATCGCCATGCGGCCGGCCGGCGCGTTGCGGTGATCGGCACCGATATCCAGCGCGCCCTCGAAGACATACAGGAAGGCGTTATGCGTCGCCGGGATCGGCAAGTCCAGCTGCTGACCGGCTTCCAGCTGGACGTCGAGATAGAGCGGCTCGGTTTGCGGCCTTTGCACCGCCCCGGCGGTGCCGAAGGCTGAACCGGCGATCACCTTTACCTTGACTCCGGGCTGCGGAGAAATTTGCGGAATCTCGGCGGTTTGCAGGTCCCGATAGCTGGGCGCGACCATCTTGTCGCCCGAGGCCAGGTTGAGCCACAGCTGGAAGCCGCTCATCAGGCCGTCTTCCTGTTCCGGCAATTCGGAATGCACCAGGCCGCTGCCCGCTGTCATCCATTGCACGCCGCCGGCTTGCAGCAAGCCTTCGTTGCCGGCGTTGTCGCGATGGCGCATGCGGCCTGCCAGCATGTAGGTGACGGTTTCGAAACCACGGTGCGGATGGTCGGGAAAGCCGGCCATATAGTCTTCCGGCTTGTCCGAATGGAAGTTGTCCAGCATCAGGAACGGATCAAGCCGGCGCTGTAAATCATTGGTCAAGACCCGCACCAGGCTGACGCCGGCGCCATCCTGGGTGGCGACGCCGGTTACCAGGCGTTCGAGTTCGCGATTGAAGTTCATACTGTGCTCCGTTCCTTGATGAGTTTGTCCGGTGTTTATTTCAGGTGTTTACTTTTTTGCGCTGTTGTCGGTTGCCGCCAGCATCAACAGGGCGCCGATGATCGAGATGTTTTTCAGGAAATTATTCAACTGGTTTTGGAAATTGGCTGGATCGGCTTCCCAGAAGCGATGCGCAGTCAGCGTCGCGCCAACCGTGAACAACGCCACGATGATGGCGATCGGACGCACATTCCAGCCGCTCATGATGGCCAGGCCGCCGCCGACTTCGACCACGATGGTGGCGGCCACTGCGAACGTTGCGAACGGCACGCCGAGACTGGCCATGTAGCCCACGACGCCGGAAAAAGCGGTGATTTTCAGGATGCCGGAGATGAAGAACAGCGAAGCCAGCAGGACGCGGCCGATGCGGTATGGAGTAACCAAGAGGGTTGCCGAAGTTTGCATGATGAGTCCGATCTATAGATAAGTAGTGATAAAAACAGGCTTGTAAGGTCAATCAACGTTTGCTGTTCCACCGGATATCGGCTACTGATTGCAGCGAACAAGGCCATAGTAATCCTCTTGGGTTCGGCAAGATATTGATTATCTTGCGATAATCAATATCTAATTATTAGATAGTGTTGAGCCGCCATGAATATCGAACGACTGTCCTTGGATCAATTGCGGGTATTCGCCCAGGTCGCCACTAGCGGCAGTTTCCTTGCGGCGGCGCGCGCCCTGAGCCGGGCCCAGTCGGCAGTCAGCTATGCGATCAGTACCCTGGAAGGGCAGTTGGGCGTGCCCTTGTTCGACCGCAGCAGCTACCGGCCGCAACTGACCGCCGCCGGCATCGAATTGTTGCGCGATGCGCGCCAGGTGCTGGGGCAGGTCGACGCCATGCAAGCACGGGCGGCGGCCTATTCGCTTGGGCAGGAGCTGGAAATTACGCTGGCGTTCGACGTCTTCTTCCCGACCACGGCGCTGGTGGCCCTGCTGCGCGACTTTCGCGCGGAGTTTCCAGGCGTCACTGTGCGGCTGGAAATCGAAGCGCTGGGCGCTGTCGCCGAGCGGGTGATCGACGGCGAGGCGATGCTGGGCGTACTCGGCACCTTGCCGATCATCCCGCCCAACCTGCTGCACGTCAGTTTGCCGAGCGTGCTGTTGGTGGGAGTGGTGTCGCCGGCCCATGCGCTGGCGCAGATCAAGGGCCGCATTCCCAATCATGTGCTGGAGCGGCAGGTGCAGCTGGTGTTGAGCGACCGCAGCGCGCTGACCGCCAACCAGGATTTCTCGGTGCATTCCTCGCTGGCCTGGCGCATGAGCGATCTCGGCACCAAGCACGCTTTGCTGCGGGCCGCCATGGGTTGGGGCTATATGCCGCAGCACGTGGTGGCAGACGACCTGTCGAACGGCAAGCTGGTCACCATCGCCACCGCGGCTCATCCACCGGAAGGTGCCGCGCTGCCGATGCAATGCGTCTACCGGCCGGATCGCCAGGTCGGCCCGGCGCTGACCTGGTGGCTGGATGCATTGGCAAAACTGACGACTTTCGATCCGGCCTGAACACGGCTGTTGTCAGGCGGCGAATGCGGTTGCGCCAAAATGCGTCGTCCGGCACAATGGCGGTCAAGTAATGGGAGATGGCATGCCTCCCCGAACCGCTGCATAAGCAGACGATAAGCAGACGATGATGCCTACGAGTTCCCGGATGGGATTTGTAGGTGCGCGCGTTTCGATTTGCGATGCCTTGCCATCCGGGATTGAGTCCTTCAAATCTTTTGTCCCTGATGATGAAAAAAACAAACTATCCCGAACAGCTGTTGATGCTGGTGTATCTCGTGCGCTGGCTGATCCTGGCCTCGCTGGTTGGCGCCCTGGCCGGCCTGGCGTCAGCGTTGCTGCTGCTGTCGCTGGAGTGGGCCACCGATACCCGCAATGCCCACCGCTGGTTGCTGTGGCTGTTGCCGCTGGCCGGCTTGGCGGTAGGCCTGATCTATCATTTCCTCGGCAAATCGGTTGAGGGCGGCAACAACCTCTTGATTGATGAAATCCACGACCCCCAGCGCATCGTGCCGAAACGCATGGCGCCGCTGATTTTCCTGGGCACCGTGATTACCCATCTGTTCGGCGGCTCGGCCGGCCGCGAGGGAACTGCGGTACAAATGGGCGGCGCCCTGGCCGATGTCCTCACCCGCATCACGCGTCTGGGGCCGGAAGAGCGCCGCATCCTGCTGATGGCGGGGATCAGCGCCGGTTTCGCTTCGGTGTTCGGGACGCCGCTGGCGGGCGCAGTGTTCGGCCTGGAGGTGCTGGCCATCGGGCGTTTGCGCTACGACGCCATCTTGCCTTGCTTTATCGCCGCCATCATCAGTGATCAGATCCCGGCCCTGCTGGGCGTGCACCATACGCATTACGCGATTCCCTTCGTGCCGCATTTCGGTCTCGGGATTTTTGTCGCGACGCTGTTGGCCGGTATCGTCTTCGGCCTGGTCGGCCTGCTGTTCGCGCAGGCGACGCACGGCTTGTCGCGCCTGATCAAGCGCCTGATCAAATTTCCGCCGTTGCGGCCGTTCACCGGTGGTGTCGCCGTGCTGTTGCTGGCGATGCTGCCGGCGACCGATAAATATCTGGGTTTGGGGATTCCGACCATCGTCGAAGCATTCGAGAAGCCGCTGCCGGTGTATGACTTCGCCGGCAAGATCGTCTTCACGGTGGTGACGCTGGCGTCCGGTTTCAAGGGCGGCGAGGTGACGCCGCTGTTCTATATCGGCGCGACCCTGGGCAATGCGCTGGCGCAGGTTTTGTCCATGCCGATTCCGGTGCTCGCCGGCTTGGGTTTTGTTGCGGTATTTGCGGGAGCCGCCAATACGCCGATTGCTTCGACCATCATGGCGATAGAATTGTTCGGGCCGGAAATCGGCGTGCTGGCCGGGATTGCCTGCGTGGTCAGCTACCTGTTTTCCGGCCACACCGGGATTTATCACGCACAACGCATCGGCCAAGCCAAGCGCTTGAAGATTCCCGAGGAAGAGATCAAATAGCGGCCATCCGGCTGAAAATCAGCCGAACTTGCGCACCGCATCCAGCGCCAGGCCGGCGCCGATGCTGCCGAACAGATCGCCTTCCACCGCTTTGGCCGACGGCACCAAGGCAGCGATCTTGTGACGCAACAACTGCACGCCGCTGGAGCCACCGGTAAAGAACACCGTATCGACCTGGGCCGGCGTCACGCCGGCATCGCGCAACAGGTTGGTGACGGTATCTTCGACGCTGGTCACCAGATGGGTGATGCTGGCGTTGAATTGTTCACGGGTGAGGTGCAAGGTCTCGCCAGGCGCGATGCGGTCCAGGCTGAGCTGTACCGTCTCGGCGTCGGACAGGCCGATCTTGCCCTGTTCCACCTGCAAGGCCAGCCAATGGCCGGCGCGTTGCTCGACCAGGTCCAGCAAGCGGCCGAATTTCTCGCGTTCGACGGTTTCACGCTGCACATCCTTCAACTGTAGCCAGGCCTTGCGCGTATAAATCTGGTTGATGGTGTGCCACGTCGCCAGGTTGAAGTAATAGCTGGACGGCACTTCGCTATTGTTGTGCAGTCGCGTGCCCAACCCTAGCATCGGCATCACGCTCGACAAACTCAGGTACTTATCGAAATCGGTGCCGCCGATATGCACGCCGCCGGTGGCCAGGATATCGTCGCGGCGCTCGCTGTTGGCGGCCCGTTGCGGTGACAGACGCACCAGCGAAAAGTCCGAGGTGCCGCCGCCGATATCGGCGATCAGCACCAGTTCTTCGCGGTCTATGGTGGATTCGTAATCGAAGGCGGCGGCGATCGGCTCATACTGGAAATCGATATGCTCGAAGCCGACCGAACGGGCGATTTCTTCCAAGGTATCTTCCGCCCGCTGGTCCGCCGCCGGATTGTCGTCGACGAAAAACACCGGCCGGCCCAGCACCACGCTCTTGAATTCCCTGCCGGCCGCGCTTTCGGCACGCTGCTTGAGTTCAGCGATGAAATGGGTCAGCAAGGCGCGGAACGGCAACGCCCGGCCGCCGACTTCGGTCTGGGCGTCGATCAGGCTGGAGCCGAGCAGGCTCTTGAGCGAACGCATCAAGCGTCCTTCGTAGCCGGCCAGGTAGGCGCTCAATGCGGCGCGGCCGAAACTGAAGGCGTCGTCTTCCGCATTGAAGAACACTACCGACGGCAACGTGACCTTGCCGTCTTCCAGCGGCAGCAAAGCGTTATCTTGTCCGGGCCTGCTCCAGCCAACCGTGGAATTAGACGTGCCGAAATCCACGCCACAAGCATTTGACATCGCCATACCTCGCATACAAAATTGGTCGGCAATGGTATACCAAACGGTTTGGCTGCGCAGTGGAAATGCAGCAGGTGTTGGAAATTTGCAAATCGGCGAACGGGTAAGTTGGCTGATGGCAACGTTGCTAATAACATTACCAGCGTGAGAAGTGTTCCTCAGTCACGCCCACCAGATGCTCCACCGGCCGCGGCGCGGCATTGCGCTCCGGCTTGACCCAGCCGCTGAAGCTGCCGATCGGCTGGATATAGCGGGTGGCGGCGATCAGCAGATTCTTGTTCTCGCGGCGCGCGCCCTCCGGCATGAATTGCAGGTCGAGCAAGCCGTCGTCGGTATGGATATGCCAGGGCGCCAGCGGCGCCGCCGGGTCGTATTCGAAGAGCACATTGCCAAGTGCATGCAGCCGACCGTCCAGCCACAGCACGTTTTCCTGCTGGCCGAAATAACCGGCCTGCAGGTTGAAACCGATCTCAAGGCCGTGGGCCGAAGCCCAGCGCCATTCGGTATTGCGTGCCAGCAAGCCGTTCGAATAGTCGACACTGGCGACGCCATCTTGCAAATCGAAACGCTGTGCACCGACCCGTACCTCACCGCTGAGCGGCATGCCGGGCGACTTCTGGGTCGCATGCACCGAACCGTTGACAATCGGGCCAACCGCCAGCAGCGGCGGCGCGGCGTCGCTGTCATCGAATTCGGCTTCGATGCTGAACTGCCGGCTTTGCAGGCTGAGCAGATACCTGCCGCCTTGCGTGTTGCCCGGTGGCTGATAGACGATACGGTTGCCGCCACAGCTGAAACGGCTGGCGCCGCCGGGCTGATCGCTGACCTGCGCGCTTAGGCCCGGGATGCCGTCTTGCGAAAAACCGGCGATCTGCTTGCCTTGTAAACGGTCGAACACATAAGCGAAGGCGGTATTGGTCCAGCCGACGTCGACAATTGCAATCCCGCAAAACAGTTGTGGCGTCGACAGCGCGACATATTGCCAGCGCTTGTGATGGAAACGCCGCCACAGGCTGCCGCGCGCAAAGGGCGCGACCAGGGTAGCCCAGTCGATGGCGCCGGTCTGGCCGGCGTAGCGGCCCATGCGCGGCTGGCCGGCTTCGTCGATCACATTGACGGGGGCGGCAGGCAGGTTTTGCAGGATTGTCCGGGAAGATGTCATGGCAGTTGACGCCGCATGGCAATGCTGGGCTGATGAGTAGGGCAAAGCAATGGCATGACGTCTCCAGATAGTTATTTTTGGCAATCTTTGATTGCATTATGGAAATGGATGTTACGGATAGCCTCGTCTCCTGTCTACTGTCTAAGCTACCTGCCGAGAGCCTGAGCCTTTACAATGGCGAGTTAGGCCAAACCGGCGGGAACGCTGTTCGCGGTCAAGCGCGATATATTCTCTTTTTTGCAACTTTTGCAGGCATGCCGATTGTTTTTTGAACCAGACCGATTAAATTTCTTCAGGCCCTTGGCCGGCAAACACCGCGGCGTGGTGGTGGCATGCGTACGTGCGCTGTATGAGCGCTTGCACGGGCCCAGCGCCGATTACGGCCAGAACCTGACGCGCGACGGCTTGCGCGACCTGCTGCTACCGGTGGTGCAGGAGTCGCGCCAGATCATGCTGCAGCAAGAAGAGGCCGCAGCCGAGCTGGCCCTCGCCGACGACGATTTCATCCCGCCCGGCGCCGACGACCAGCAAAGCAGCGGCGCGTTGCTGCGCACTTTGCTGCGCGATGGCTGGCTGGAAACCTTTGGCGACCGTGCCGGCCTGGTGACCGCCTATCGTTTCTCCCGCGCCGGCAAATTATTCGCCGAGGCGTTCTGGGCCATCGACCGCCGCAGCGCCCGCACCCGCCAGCGCAATGTGCGCAGCTGCCGCAACGCGCTCAACGCCGCGCTACGCAATGTCGATGCCTACGACCTGATCGATGCCTACGATTACGCCGAAAAGGTGATCAGCGACTTGTCGGAAGGCGTTGACTACTTCCAGGAACTGGTGCGCCGTCTGATGCTGGAAGCTTCGCAAACGCCATGGGACGGTTTCATGGAATTCCTCGACCGGTTTGAAAAAGAATTCAAGAAGCAGCTCACCGCCGACAGCATCGAGCGTCATCGCCAGGCGATCCGCGATGTCATCGCCCGTTTGCACAGCCTGGAGGAAGACAAGGCGCGGGCGCTGGAAGACCAGCTCAACGATATCGCGCGCTGGGCCAGTCAGGAGCGGCAAGGTCCTTCGACTTTGGACTGGATGCTGGATCGCATCGAGGAAATGGTCGAGGCCGCTTGCACCACCAAGCACCCGGAGCTGATCAAGGCCATGAGCGTCTACATGCAGCGCGCCGCCAGCATCGTGCAGCAGGCGCTGATGCTGCGTGGCGGCCAGACCCGCCAGGCCTATAGTGTGGCCATCAGCAAGACTGCCAAGCTGAGCGGCGCGGCGCAAGACGCTTTGCTGGAACGGATCGGCGCAGCGATTGCACCGGCCGAAATCCGTTTGCTGGATCCGGCCAGCTTCAAATTGCGCAGCGCTTCACAGCGGCGCAAGGCGCTGACCGTCACCGCGCAACCCAAGGTGACGCGCGACTCGCGGCTGGCGGCCGCCATGTGTCGCGCCGAGGCCGATGCCTTCGCGCTGTCCAATGACGATATCGTGCATCGTATCCGCGCCGAGCTGCACTTGCGCGATCGGCCGATCCGCCTGTCGACCCTGCCGGTGGCCACCACCACCGACGTCCTCAACAATATGCAGATAGTAGAAGCCGTGCGCGGTGCCCGCGACGAGCGGCTGACCGTACAGAAATTGCCGAGCAAGCTCTGGAACGAGTTCTATGCCGGCGACGACTACCAGATCGAGATGAAAAATGACTCTGAATGAAACCCTGAATGAGCAATTGGCGCAGCACGCCTTGTCGCTGGAGCGCTTCCGCGAGATTGCCGGCCGCCTGTTCGCCGCCGGCATCGTGATCCGCGAAGAGGATGGCGTCGAGCAGCGCTTGTATGATGATGCACGGCGTATCGAAGCCACCTTGCAGGATTATTTCCAGCTCGCAGGTTTTCGTCTTGAACATAATCTGAAGGGCGAGTTTTTCCGCCTGTATGCGCCGGGGGCCGAAGTGCCGGGCATGCCGGAAGACGGCCTGGAACCGGTGCCGGGTTTGCGCGCCCGGCTGTCGCCGGATTTTGTCGCTGCCGCGCTGGCGCTGCGTTTCCAGTATCAGCAGGGTTTATCGGAGGGCGGCAACCGGCTCACCGATTCAGGCGAAGTGCTGACTCGTTTTGAAGAGTTGTCGGCCACCTTGCAGACGCAATTGAAACGGGCGCTGCCGCCGACCAGCGTCGAGCGCCAGCGTTTACTGAACGATCTCAAGCGGCACCGCCTGATCCGGCTGGCGGCCAATTTCTCGATGGACGACGAAGACGCCTTGCTGGCGATCCGGCCGACCATTCTCGGCATCATCAGCGACGACATGCTGGAAGCCGCGCTGGAATCCGAACCGTTGGCGGCCACCGAGTCAGCCAATGACGAGCAAGCCAGTCTGGAGATCTCGGCCGCGGTCGCGGAAGAAGAAAGCATTGAAGGAAACCTCGAATGAAGCTGGACAAACTGATCCTGGTGAACTGGGGCGCGCTGCGCTCGCAGGAATACCCGATGGGCAATATGACCTTGTTGACCGGCCCCACCGGCTCCGGCAAATCGACTATGCTGGATGCCTTGCAAACCGTGATGACCGCGGTCTACCAGAATATTTTCAGCTACAACCCGGGGCAGGATGAAACAACCCAAGGCGCGCGCAACGGCAAGACCAAGCGCACCTTGTGGTCCTACGTAGTTGGCGCCGAAGACAACCTGTTCGCTCGCCCTAACGGCGCGCATGGCTATATCGCCGCTGTATTCAAACCGAGCGAGGGCGAGGAAGGGCGCGAGTTCACTGCGCTGGTCGCCGCTTCGGCGCGGGTCGACGGCGCCGGAGAACGACGCCAGGCGGTATCGGAAAAGCTGGCGCTGCTGATTATCGACGGCGTCGCGCTGCAGCTGGGCGATCTGACTTCGACGGAAATCGACGGCGGCATGGCGGTGGTGGCGGTGGAAAAGATCGAACATCACTTGGCTGGAAAATACCGCGGCGTCACCAACTTCCGCGACAGCAAGCGAGAATATCTTTGTCAGCTTTATGGTCGTTTCCGCGGCCAGAAAACCGTGTCCTTCGCCGAAGCAGAAAGCGCCGCCCGCGCCTGGAGCCAGTCGATCGCGCACAAGCCGATCGGCAGCGTCGACGATCTGGTCAAGCATCAGATTCTGGAACTCGACACCACGCAGCTATCGCAACGCATCGGCCAGATCAGCAAGCTGATGCGCCAAGTGAACGAATTGCGCAAGGAAGGCGAGCGCCTCAGCGATAACGTCAAACGTCTGGAAAAGCTTGGCAATGCGGTTGGCGAGACCGCCCGCGCGCATCAGTCGGCCAGCCAGTCGCAGCTGTTGGCATCGTCGCTGGCCTTGCGCGAGGACCAGCGCCAATTGGAAGCCGCGACTGCGGCGATCGAGGGTTTGCAAGCGTTGATCGAGGAGGAAAGCGACAGCGCCGACAAGCTGGAGCAGGATCGCAACGCCAAGAATCGCAGCCTGACGCAGATCCACGCGCAGATGATGGGGATTCCCGCCGCCGAGCAAAAAACCCGGATTCAAAACCAGATCGAACAATGCGACGGCAAGATCAAGGCGGTCTTCAATTCCCTGCAACACAACGCGCAGACTGCCCAGCAACTGGATACGGCGGCGCGCAGCGTGGCCGGCATGCAGATTCCGCCGGAGCAAAAGGAAATCGCCGACGCTGCGCGCCAGGTGGTGCTGGCGCTGGCTGCCGTCGGTACGCTGGATATCGCCACGCACCTGCGCAGCGTCAATCAACTGGCCAAGGCCGAACAGGTCGACATCCTGAAATCGCTGATGCTGGTCAACGACTTTGAAGGCGTCGATGCGGCCCTGGTGAAATTGCATGGCGCGCTGGCCGGCACTGAAAAAAGCTTCGTATCGGCTCTGCACACCCAGATCGCGCAGCTGCGCGCCAGCGAACATGAAGCCTTGCGGCGCGAGAAAGACGCCGCTTCACGCAAAGCCAACCTGGCCGAAGGCGGCGCCGATTATCCACCGCATATCCGTCACGCCCTGAAGGAATTCCGTTCCGAACTGGGCGCGGCGCGGGCACAAGTATTGTGCGATCTGGTGGAACCGGTGTCGGCCGAATGGCAAGCCGCGATTGAGGGTTATCTGGGCGGCGCGCGTTTCAACCTGGTGGTGGACCAGGCTTGGGAAGGCAAGGCGATCGACTTCGTGCGCCAGAAAAAATTGCGCGCCAATGTGATCCAGGGCAGCTTCTGCCTGAAAAACCTGAAAGTCGAACGAACCGCCGACGATTCGATCATTCACGAACTCAGCACTGAACACCCGATCGCCCACGCCTACCTGCACGACCAGTTCGGCCAGGTGGTCAAGGTTGCCGATACCGAAGCGCTGCGCCACACGTCGCGCGGCCTGACCAAGGATGGCAAGGGCAGCGGTTCACGCACCATGTTTACCGCCGATACCGACATGCTGGTATTCGGCCAGGAAGCCAAGCGCCTGGCCAAGCAGCGCGCCGAACAGGAACATGCGCAAGCCGAGCAAGAGTTGACGCAGATACGTGCGCAGTTGCGCGAGTTGCAGGGAGCGCTGGCTTTGATGGGGCAGTTGCAATGTCCGTCGTTTGCCGCCATTGCCGATCTGGAAAGCCTGGCGCGTCAGCTCGATGCGGCGCGCCAGGATCTGGACCGGCTCGACCTGACTCAGGTCAGCAAGCTGGAAGACGAAGCGCAGGCGCTAGGCGTTGAAATCGCCGCGCTGGAAACGCGCAAGACCGCTTGCAGCAAAAATGTCGGCGGCCATGAGAAATCCATCCAGAGCCATCAGGCGGCGATCACCCGTCTGCATTTCGGCATGGGCGGCAAGCAAAGCCGCGTCGACGCCGATACCGAGCGTCTGCGCGACCTGTGCGTCGTCAATGGCAGCCTGTCTTTTACTGCCGTCACCGACGAAGTGGCGAACTGGGTCAACGATGGCAGTTATTCGCAATCCCAAGCATCGAACAATGTCGGCAAGCAGACCGCGCTCAGCTGGCAGCTATATGGCGACGCGCGCAACGCGCTGGGCGAATATCATGCCCACGCTCGCATCGACGAGCGTTTCGAAACGGCGCAAGGCGAAGATTTGCGCGACGGCGATTTCGCGCCGCTGTATGCCATGATGGTGATGCTGCAAGAACGCACCCGCGCACAACTGACGCGGCAGAAGGACATCGGTCTGATCAAGAACCTGGAGCAGTTGCGCACCGCCGAGTCGTCCTTCAATGACGTCTTCACCAAACAGTTCTGCTACGAAATCCGCAATGCCGTCGATACCGGTGTGCGCACCTTGAAGACGCTGAATACCGAACTCGACAAGCTCAAATTCGGTACCGATAAATTCCGCATCGACTGGTCGGAATGGGTCCCGGAATTCAAAGCCTATTACGACTTCTTCTGCGCCACCTCGGAAATGGCGGACGCGCAGGAAACCAGCAGCAGCCTGTTTGCCGACCCGGTCCTCAGCGCCGACAACTGCGTGGTGCGCGACCGCCTGGTGCAACTACTGTTGTCGGACGATGAAGACAAAGCTGTCAAGGAATTACAGCGCGTCGCCGACTACCGTAATTACCGCCGCTACGAAATCTACAAGGAATCCGACACCGGCTCGCACGTGCGCCTGTCCGAGTGGGGCACCGGTTCCGGCGGCCAGCTGGAAACGCCGGCCTACATCATCCACGCCGCCGTGGTGACCAACCGCCTCAAGCGCTTTGAGAAGGGCAACAGCCTGCATCTGCTGGTCAACGACGAATCGTTCGCCAAGATGGACGAAGGGCGCGCCCGCGATGTCTTGAAATTCTTGCGCGACAATCTCGGCATGCAACTGATTTGCGCGATGCCGACCAAGCACGCCGGTGCGATCAAGCCGGAATTCTCACGTGAATGGAGTTTCAGCCGTACCGTCGCCGACGGCAATGGCGAAGTCGGCTTTGTTTCTGAATCCGACGAACGCGAACTGCGCTCGGACAAATTGCGCGAGTTATGGGAATTGCGGCGCGCCCAGGTGCGCGAGCAGGCGCAGATGAATTTTGAGGCCGCGGAGCAGGCCGCGGCCTGAGCAAGTAGTGTTTTGCGGCTTGATGTACGATGAGTTTTTTCTGAGATCGGGCGAACATGGCGACGGAAATCCTGAAACTTGCAGCATTCTCAGACGGCGACCAGGGAGGCAATCCAGCCGGCGTCTGGATCGGCGATGCTTTGCCGGACGATGCGGCGATGCAAGCCATTGCTGCAGAAGTCGGGTTCTCGGAAACCGTGTTTGCCATGCCAACCGGCGACGGCTGGCGTGCGCGTTATTTTTCGCCTGAAACCGAAGTGCCGTTTTGCGGCCATGCGACCATTGCCTTGGGCGCTGCGTTGGCGGCGGCGCATGGCGATGGCTTGTTTCATCTTGCCTTGAACCAAGCACGGATTACCGTTGAGGGCCAGCGCCGAGGCGAATTGATCGCTGCGGCATTGCAATCACCGCCGACCTGTAGCGAACCCGTGGACCCGTCATTGTTGCAAGATGCGTTGGCCCTGTTCGGCTATACCCAGGACGACTTGAACCAGGAAATTTCCCCCGCCATCGCCAATGGCGGCGCCAGGCACCTGGTGCTGGCGTTGAATCACAGAGACAAGCTGCGTGCAATGCGCTATCAGCTTGGGCAGGGCAAGCGCTTGATGAATGCTGCCGGCCTGGTGACCATTGTCTTGGCGTTCGCAGAGACTCCCCGGTTATTTCATACCCGTAATCCGTTTGCATCCGGCGGCGTGTACGAAGACCCGGCCACCGGTGCGGCGACAGCGGCGCTGGCGGGTTATTTGCGCGATATCGCGTGGCCGCATGGCGGTGCGATTGAGTTGATCCAGGGAGAAGACATGGGCTGCCGTTCGCGCCTGCGTGCGGAAATATCGCCGGTTATCGGCAGTTCGATTCGCGTTTCAGGTACGGCCAGATTCATGGCGGTTTAATCGCGTATATGGAAGGACGTCCTGTGTCAGCTAGCCAGGAAAGGAGTTTTCCGGAGATCTGGCCGGAGCCTTGGCTTAGGTAGTGCAGGCATTATTAGCGTATTCTTCGGTGCTGGAAGTGGCTGGACATCTTCCAGATATTGAATTGATCCCGGTTCATCCGATTCACTGATTCTTCGGCATTTGGAGTTAGGCGCATGGCGATTCCCGCACATCCTTCCCTGGTGGTTTATCTCGGCATTGCCGCGCTGGTAGTCTGGCGCCTGTATTCGCGCGTGCGGCGCATGGTCGGACGCCAGAAAATGTCGCATACGCGAACCTGGATCCGCATCGCGTTTTTCAGTTTGCTGATCGTGGCGCTGCTGCTTGCTTCCGCTGTGCACCCCATGCATGCCGCGGCGCTGCTCGGTGGCGCAGTGGCCGGCGCGGCGCTGGGCTGGTATGGCATCAGGCTGACCAGGTTCGAGCAGACGCCGGAGGGTTTGTTTTATACCCCGAGCCTACACCTGGGTATAGCGCTGTCTGGGTTGTTCATCGGCCGCCTCATCTATCGCGGCGTGCTGCTTTATTCGGCATCGTCTGTGGCGCCGGATGCTTTTCCATCGGCGGAGTTTGCGGGTAGTCCTCTGACCTTGCTGATCTTCGGCATCCTGGCCGGCTACTACGTCGTCTACGCGATCGGTTTGCTGCTGTGGCGGCGTCGCGTCGGAACTGCCGGCCCGGAAATGCGTTAATAGCCTTTTCGGCAAGATGCTCCTTGGGTTATCCTGTGCGCTGCTGCGGTCCTGATGACCCGGCCGTCCACCAAGCGAAAGGAAATCCCTTGCCTGTCTCCAAGCCTCTATTCAATACTCTGCGCCGTAGCGCATCCGCCTTGCTGCTTGGCGCAGCGCTGAGCAGCGCCGCCGCCGCGCCGGCGGCGGACAAGCATTGCCTGAGCGATTGCAAGCCGCGCATCGGCATCGTCTCTGCGTTCGGCGCCGAAGCCGATATCCTGCTGGAACAGACGCAAAAAAAGCGCGACTGGAAAATCAACGGCAACCGCTTCACGACCGGTGAGCTGCGCGGTAATCCGGTGGTGATCGTGCTGAGCGGGGTCAGCGTGGTGAACGCGACCATGGTGACGCAGCTGATGATGGATCATTTCCATGTCGAGCGTCTGCTGATGAGCGGCATCGCCGGCGGCGTCAATCCCGCCAATCACGTCGGCGATGTGATCGTGCCGGAAAGCTGGGCGATGCCGATGGAAGTCTATTGGAATGGCGATGGCGGCTTGCCCGCGCCATGCGGCACCGCCGGCGATGTCGGTTGCCTGGGCATCAGGCTGGCGACGGACAACGGCAAGCAGCGTCCGGATTTCAAGATCGATACGCCGCAGGGGCCGGTCAGCAGCGGTCTCTTCATGCGAGAGAATTTCGTGATGAGTGCCGCTAATGCACCGCAAGGCGAGTTCCGCTTCGAGTTCCAGGCCGATGCCGAGATGCTGGCGCTGGCGCGTACCTTGAAACCGGCGCTGGCCAAGTGCGGACCCAGGAATCCGGCGCTGTGCGTTAGCGTCCAGCCGGAACTACGGGTCGGCGGTCGTGGGGTTTCTGGCACCGCATTCCTGGCCAATCCCGGCTATCGCACTTATCTCTACGATAATTTGCAAGCGCAGGTGGTGGATATGGAAACCGCCGCTTTCGCCCAGGTGGCGTATGCCAACCGCGTGCCGTTCATTGCCTTCCGCAGCTTGTCGGACCTAGCCGGCGGCAACGATTTCAAGGATGTCGGCGCTTTCTTTGGCAGCGGCTTGGCGGAGACCAACGAGGCGAATGTGACGCTGGCTTTCTTGGAAGCGTGGCGACGCCGCACTCGGCGCTAATCGGAGATTTTACCGGCGCGCCTCCACACTGCTCGGCGGCATTACTTCAGGGACGCCAGTTTCTGTTCCAGGGCCTTGGCGTCTAGTGCGCTGCCGGTTCGGCTACCATCGGAAAAGTACACCGTGGGTGTGCCGACGATGCGCAGCTTCTTGCCCAAGGCCAGTACTTTATCGTTTGGCGTAGGGCAAGCCGCTGTCGCCGCTGCCGCCGGTTTGCCGTTGACCATCCATTCGTTCCAGGCTTTGCTGCGATCCGCCGCGCACCAGATATCGCGCGACTTCACTGCAGAATCGTCGGACAGGATATTCAGCAGGAAGGTGTAGACCGTTACGTTGTCGATATCTTGCAGAGTCTTGTGCAGGTTCTTGCAGTAAGGGCAGTTCGGGTCTTCGAATATCGCCATGACGCGCTTGCCGTTACCCTTGACTGTCTTGATCGCGTCATCGAGCGGCAAATCGGTGAAATTGATCGCCGCCAGCTGATCCACTCTTTCCTTCGTCAAGTCCTTGTAGGTGCGGGTGTCGATGACTTTGCCTACTACGATGTAGTCGGCGTTTTCATCGGTATAGAAAATGTCGCCGTTGGTGCGGACTTCGTATAGTCCGGCATACGGGGTTTTGACCACGGAATCGACCTTGATGTTGGCGCCCATGCGTGGTTCTATCAGTTTCTTGACACGTGCTTCTTGCGCCGTTTCAGCCCAGGCTGCGGTGGTCGCCAGGCTGCATAGCAAGATCAGCGCGCTTTTGGTCCGGTTCATTACGACTCCATTTGAAAAGTGATAAATGTCAGGCTGAACAGCCTGGTTCTGCGCCGTGCATCAGATTCTCTTCTTTATTTTCGATTCGGACAGGTCGGCTCCCGGGACTGTCTGCTGTTTATCGGCCGGCGCGGCATAACGGACGGCCAGTTTCCAATCGCCTTCAACCTGCTTCCAGGTGTCGACCACAAATATCTGCCTGGCGATCGGACCGCTTGCCGGAACCTCGAGAGACCACAGGAAGCTGACCACCATCAGATTGCCATATTCATGCACCGCCATCTGCTGCACCTCGGATGCGAACGGCGTCTGCTTTTGCAATGCGGCGATCGATTCGGCGCGTGGGGTCGGGCGGCCGGGAGCGCCGGCGGTGCGCAATTCATAATCATCGGCCAGGCGTTTTTCTACGACGCCGCTGTTACGCTGTTGTATGGCGTCATTCAGTTCATTTTCCAGCGTGCTGAAAATCTGCACGGTGCGGGTTACAGTCGGGATGGTTCTGGTAGCTGCGGGAGCCGGCGTGGAAGCCGTCGCCGGGGTTTGCTGCGCGAGGCTGAACACAGGGACAGCCAGCAGTAGCGCGAGCAGAAGGAGATTTTTTTTCATGGCGATGGATCCGGACAATTAACGCACGAGGAAGATCACGGTGACATTCCGCCACTGAGCGCTCAGCGGCGGAACTTCATGTTACATCACGCGGTTCTTTTCATTAAGGATAGTGCTGGGCGCAAGCCTGTGCCGGCAGCAGGGTCCAGTTTTGCTGGATCAGGTACTTCATGGTGCCGATGGTCTGGTTGTAAGCCGCACCGTTGGAAGCCGTTGAAGTGGCGCCGAAATTCCAGGCACATTTGTCGCCGTTCTCCATGCCGTTGGATAGCGCATACCAAGCGTTGCCATCCGGGTCGGTGGTGGTTTCTTCCATTTCGTGCGACAGGATGCTGGCCATTGCGTCGGCGCCGGGCGTATTGTTCGGGCTCGGCGTGCTGGCTCCGCAAGACGAAGCACATTGCGTTTCAGGATTGCCGATGAAGGCGTACTTGATGTCCTGGCCGTTGATCGATGCATTGGTATGCCAGCCGCAATACTGGGTGCAGAAGCCCGAAGTCGCGGTGGTGTTCTTGTCGGTCAGCACGAAGTAGATGCCGTTTGCATCCAGCGGCAGGGCGCCGGCAGTGATCTGGTTGGAAACGATGCTCTGGATGTTGGCGTCGGACAGTCTTGTGCCAAGGGAGCCGCTGTCGGTGGCGCTGGCGGCGTAGTTGACGACGTTCTGCACATGCGTGCCGGCCTTGTTGGTATAGGTGGTATTGATGTTGAAATAAGGCGAACCGCCGATATGCGTACCGAGATTGGTCAACACGTTTTTCGAGGCGGCGTCCCAGCTGCCGTACCAGATGTAGTAGACGTTTTTCGGTCCGGTCATGACCGGACCGCCCTGGTCGGTCAGGTTGCCGCTGCGTTGCGCGCGCAGGGTGGCAGCTTTTTGCGCGTGGCTTTGCACGTCCAGGTCCAGTTCGCCCCAGCCCTTGCCGGTCGGTTTGTAAACCGAGTCGCTGCTTTCTTTGACTGCCCCCGCTAGCGCGACGCTTGCGTATGCACAGGACAACGCCAGCACAACTAATTTGCGATTCAATTTCATTGCATCTCTCCGTGGTTGATGTGAATTGATATAGCCGGAGTTCCGATCGGGAACCTCCGGTCACCGCATCTGCAGCGGAACTGCCGGCCGCTGCAGAATCGACGCACTGCAGATCGCCATGTGTGATGGCGAAACGGCAGATGCGTCTAAGACAACCCGGACGTTTGTGCACAACGCCAGGGTTGAAATTCGATAAAACGGGAAAATGAATGGATTGCCGGACAGGGTTCAGGCGGCGTTAGCGCGCCTTACCGCTTTGTCCTCTCAATTGATTAGCGGCGAAGCGGTGGAGCGAGCAGTCCTGATGCGGCTTGGAAGGCGAACGGCTGGAAGCGAATGAAGCTGAGCATCATATTATTCCTCCTGTTGTACTGCCATGTGCCGGCATTGCGTTGATGGCGCATGCCACATCATTTATTTGATGGCGGGGTTGACCATGGGAAACGAGTGTACTCTCCAGTTTTTGCAAGCCGCAACACATTTCAACTATTTCCATGTGGCAAGTTGTAACAAGATGTTACGTTCGGAACGTATTGCGCCGGCGTGTCACCGGAAACAGCATTGTGCAAAAAAAATGACAGCCGCAGCTGTCATTCCTTGGGTAAGCCCGGTCAGGGCTGCCGCATTTACTTGAACATCAGGCGGATCGAATCCCAGGCGCGGCCGAAGATGGTGGCCTGGCCCACATTCTCCAGCGCTACCACCGGGAACTCGGCAATCGTCTTGCCGTCGGCGTTGACCTTGACTGTGCCAACCTTGGCGTTTTGCTGGATCGGTGCGATCAGCGGGTCGGTGCGCTCCAGCACCGGCTTGATCTTGTCGGCGATACCCTTCGGTACGGTCACGTAGACGTCATGCGTGAAGCCGATCTTGACCAGGCTCTTGGCGCCTTTCCAGACTTGCGGCGTGTCGATAGGCTGGTCCTTGGCGTACAGCTTGACTGCGTCAAAGTTCTGGTAACCCCAGTTCAGCAGCTTTTGCGCTTCCTGGGTACGGGTGCCGTCGGAGTTGGTGCCGATCACGACTGCCAGCAAACGGCGGTCGCCACCTGCGTTCGGGCGCTTGGCGCTGGCGATGATGGAGTAGCCGGCGCTGCTGGTGTGGCCGGTCTTCATGCCGTCGACGGTCGGGTCGCTCCACAGCAGGCGGTTGCGGTTAGGCTGGGTGATCTTGTTGTAAGTGTATTTTTTGGTCGAGTCGATTTTGTAGAACTCGGGGAAGTCGACAATCACGTGTGCCGCCAAGATCGACAGGTCGCGCGCGGTGGAATAAGTGTCGGCGCTAGGCAAGCCATGCGGATTGCCGAAATGCGTGTTCTTCATGCCCATGCGCTCGGCTTCGTGGTTCATCAGCGCGACGAAGGAGTCTTCGGTGCCGGCCACCGCTTCGGCCAGCGCTACCGCAGCGTCGTTACCCGATACCACCATCAGGCCGTACAACAGGTCGTTGACCGAAACCGGCGTGGCTGGGTCGATAAACATTTTCGAGCTGCTCGGGTCGACCTTCCAGGCGCGCACCGAGACGGTGACCATCTGGTCGAGGGTAATCTTCTTGTCCTTGAGGGCGTCGAAAACCACATAAGCGGTCATGATCTTGGCCAGCGAAGCCGGCTCGATGCGCAAATCCGGATCTTGCGATGCAATCACCTGATTGCTGGTGGTGTCCAGCAGCAGCCATGATTTGGCAGCCACTGTCGGCGACGGCAGGGTCTGCGCAAAGGCAACGGATATGGAGAAGACAGTTGCAGCGAGCGCCGCGAATATTTTTTTCATGGAATATCTAGTAATGAAATCAGGGCCGACAAAACTGCATCGATGGTGATAAAGAGCAATTTTATTGGCGTGAATGGGTTGAAAAAATGCGTAAGCGGAGGCGGTGAGCAAACAGCCGCAAACAAACGTGCCGACAGAATTATAGCGCTACCGCCGGGCTGGTCGACTTAACAATAATTCAAGTTGCCTGAATTGCGTTGAAATCGCTCGCTTTCAGCGGTGCCACATTTCGACCATGAGATTCTTTATATGTTGCAGTCGCCGATGAAAAAAATGATCGGCGCCGGGAATCACGATCACCGGGATGTCTTGCGGGCGCGCCCATTCAAATACCGAAGTCAGCGGAATGGTCTCGTCCAGTTCGCCGTGGATCAGGATGCTGTTGGCCGGCACGGCCGGCAACGGCCACTTGCCGGCGGCGGTGCCGACCAGCACCAGCCGTTCGGCCGGCGTATTGGATGCGATCAGGCGTTGCTGCAATTGCGACTGCACGAAGGTGCCGAAGGAAAAACCGCCGAGCGCCAGCGGCAGCTCCGGATATTGCTGGCGCATATGGGCCAGCAGCAGCGCCATGTCGTCGGTCTCGCCGCGGCCTTCGTCATGCACCCCTTCGGATTTGCCGACGCCGCGGAAATTCATGCGCACCGTGACATAGCCGAGTGTCAGGAAACCGCGCGCCAGCGTATGCACCACCTTGTTGTCCATGGTGCCGCCGAACAGCGGATGGGGATGGGCCACCAGCGCCAGTCCGCGCGGTACAGGGAATGTTTCAGGGTCAGGCAGGTCTAGTGCACATTCAAGCCGGCCGGCGGCGCCGGCGATGAAGAAGGGTAGGGTCTGGGCGTTCATTGGATCAATTCAGGCTGGTGATGACGGCATGCATGTTCGGTATCGGGTATTGCGCAAGGCGTTAAATCTTGAGGCGTTCGACGATCTTGCCGCCGACGATATGGACGTCGATGATTTCGTCGATATCTTCATTGTCGACATAGGTATACCAGACGCCTTGCGGATAAATCACCAGCGCCGGTCCTTCTTCGCAGCGCTCGAGACAGCCGGCCTTGTTGATGCGGACTTTGCCGTCGCCGGCCAGGCCGAGCTGCTTGATGCGCTTTTTTGCATGTTCCTGGGCCACCTGGGCGCCGCTGTTGGCGCAACACACCCGCTCGCCCGGGGCGCGCTGGTTGAGGCAGAAGAAGACGTGATGCTCGTAGAAAGGTTTATCGCTCATGACTGAATGCTGGAATGGTTGGCTGCGTTGTTCAAGCAGGAATATAGGCAGGAATCATACACCTGCACCGGTTTTGTTTCAGTGCGGCCGGCGAGGTGCAGCCGGCCAGCTGTGGCCGCTATCTGGAATCCCGCAGCTGTTTGCCGGCGCGCCGTTTGTGCATCGGATGAAACAGGAACCACAGCGTGCAAAACGGCCATAGCAAGGCCAGGAATTGGGCGACCCCGTTAAAGTTCAGGAACTTGCCCTGGGTCCAGGTCTGCACGGTTTCCACATAATACGGATTGTCCGGCATCACATTCACCAGCAGCAGCGTGATGATCAAGGTCAGCGCCGCCAGCCGCCGTTGCGCCAGTTGCGGCGCATAGGCCAGCCCGCTCAGCATCAGGCCGCCAATCAGCAGGCCGCCGAACGAGCCGGGGGTGAGCCAGACCAGGGCGTTATCCGGTGCAAACAGCAGCGCCGTCGCCAGCGTCTTGACCATCAGCGTGACGAACAGCAGCAACAAACTCAGCGGCAGCTTCGGCGCCTGCTGGCGCAGCAGGATCAGGAAGGTGAGGGCGGCGCCTGTGAGGCCGCAAGAGGTGATGATGGTTTCGGTCAGCCAGTACTGGTCGGCGCTGAACTGGAAATCACTGGTGATCCAGCCTTGCAGGTCGACTGGCTGTTCCAGCAGGTCCGACAGCCAGCCGGACAGCATCGAGGTCACCTGGCCGAAGCCGAACAGATGGCTGAGCGGATAGATCTGCGCCAGCGGCCACAGGGCCACCACCACCATGCCCTGGCTGGCTTCGCGATTGAACCAGCGCTCGCGCAGCTGCAGCAGGCGGCTGTCCGGCCCGAAGCGCGGCCGCAGGATGGCGCCCAGCACTGCGCCGAGCAGGGCGCCGGCGCTGTTGGTCATCAAGTCCAGATTGGACGCGACCCGGGTCGGCAGGAAGGTTTGCACCGCTTCCATGCTGCCGGAAATCAGGATCCCGGCCAGTGTCGCCAGCAGCACCGCCCAGTAGGGCGACCAGCGGCGCGAGCGCGGCAAGGACAGCACCATCAGCATGCCTAGCGGCAGGTAGCCGGCGACATTGGTCCAGACATCGAACACGGTCCAGTAGTGCGGCAACGGCGCAGTCAGGTAGGCAAAGGCGGTCAGCCCCAGATCGCGCCAGCCGGCGAACGGATACCAGCTGGCATAGATGATCAGCAGCAGATAGATCAGAAGACTGACGCGTGCGAATGATGATGCCGCAGAGGAGCGGGGGGGCGCGGGCTCCTGTCCCGGTTTTTCCTGCATTATTTTTTCGGCGCCGCTGTCGCCAGCCAGTTCATCATGTCGCTGATCACGGCGTCGTTGGCGCTGACAAAAGCACGCGCGGCGCCGGCGGCGTCTGCGCTGGGGGTGGCTGCCTGGCTGCTGAAATTCTTTTGCGCCAGCAGCACGCGGCCGTTGAACAGCGAAGCCCGTACTTGCAGCGTCGCCACGCTGTGCGACGGCGTATCGAAGGTTTGCGTGTAGTCATCCAGGTCGATCCGCAGCACGGGAATGTTGAGCGCGGCATCCGACAACGCCAGCACCGTGCCGCCTGCCTGCGCCAGGCGCGATTTCAGGCGCTGCTGGAACAGCTGTGCCGGCGGCATGGTCCAGCGGCTGCTGGCGTACGGCCTTGGCTGCTGGTCGTTGGCGTAGGCCAGGCGGTAGAACATCATGTTGCTATCCAGCCAGGCCGGGGAATTGACGTCGGCCAGACTGACCGGCGGCAGGGCTGCGGTTGCTGTCGCTGCCTTCGCAGCGGAGCTCGGCAGCAAGCCGAGATCGTACTGGGTTGGCGCGTCAACCTTGCTGGCGCAACCGGCAACCAGGACAATCGCGGCGCAGGCTGACAGTATTCTTGGTATGGTCATGGCTTACCTTCAGGTGGTTATTTAGCCGGCGCGACAAAGCCTGCTTCTCCGGGGCCGGGCGGCAGCGGCTTGCTGCCAAACAGAATGCTTTGCGGCTGCTGGTTGAAATTATCCAGGGTCTGGTTCAGCGCCCGCATCGAGCCGCGGGCATCATTGGTCAGCGTGTTGAAGCGCGGCAGCGTATCGTACTCGACGCCATTGGCGACTGCACCGATGTTCTGCACCGCGCCGGTCAGGTTGGTCACGGCGCCGTCCGGTCCTTGCAGGCTGTTGGTCAGGCTGTTCAGGTTCTTGCTGAGCACGCTCATGTTGTTGGACAACGCCGTAATCGAGGTCAGCGCCTGGTTCAGTTCACCGGTCAGGGCCGGCAGCTGACGCAAGGTCGGTTCCAGTTTCTGAGGAATGTCGCGGTAGGCATTGGCGGTATCGCTGACGTCGCTGAAGGCCTTCACCATGGTCTTCTGGTTTTCCGGGTCCAGCAGGTTGTTCAGCTTGTTGATCATGTCTTCGGCGCGCGCCAGGATCACGGCGCCCTTGCTTTGCAGGTTGTCGAACAGGCTGGGGCGCAACTCGATACGCGCCAGCTCCTGCTTGCTGCTGGCCAGTTTGACCGGCTTGCTGCCATCGTCATCCAGCTGGATGTAGGCTATCCCCGTCACGCCTTGGTAACCGAGAGTGGCGAAGGTCGATTGCGTGACCGGCGTGTCGGGATTGATCTTGATCTTGATCAGGATCTGGCCGGGAAACTTGGGATCGAAGGTGATTGAGTCGACCTTGCCGGCGTCCAGGCCGCGATAGCGTACGTCGGCTTGCGGGTTGAGGCCCGGCACCGACAGCTTGGTGGCGATTTCATAGGGCACCCGTTCCACCCGGTCGCTGTTGAACCACATGACGCCGATGATCGCGGCGATCAGCAAGACCACCGTGAACAGGCCGGCGATCAGGGCATGTGCTTTGTTTTCCATAAGATTCCTATCTACGCAGCGAGGCGCTTAGCCGCAAGTCTCATGCTCGTAACGATTAGCCGTGAGAAAAAATGTTTCAATGAACGGATGGCGCACTTTCATCACGCGCTCCGGAGTGTCGTAAGCGATGACGTGCTTGTCCGCCAGCACCGCAATCTTGGTCGACAACGCCAGTAGCGGTTCCAGGTCGTGGGTGATCATCACCACCGTCAGATGCATGTCCTTGTGCAGCGAACGGATCAGCTCGATAAAGGCGGCCGAGGACGCGGGGTCGAGGCCGGCGGTCGGCTCGTCCAGGAACAGCAATTCCGGTTCCAGCGATAGCGCCCGCGCCAGCGCCACCCGTTTGATCATGCCGCCCGACAGGTCGGACGGCATCTTCAAAGCATGCTCGGGGCCGATGCCGGCCATTTGCAGCTTGAGCAAGGCGGCGTCGCGAATCAGTTTGTCCGGCAACGCGCGCAGCTCGCGCATCGGCAGGGCGACGTTATCCAGCACCGTCAGCGCCGAGAACAGCGCGCCTTGCTGGAACAGCATGCCCCAGCGGTTTTGCAAGGCATACATCTGATCGACATCGGCCTGGCTGATATCTGTGCCGAACACGCTCACACGGCCTTTGGTGGGCCGGTTCAGGCCGAGTATTTGCCGCACCAGCGTGGTCTTGCCGGAACCGGAGCCGCCCACCAGGCCGACGATTTCACCGGCGGCGATGCTGAGGTCCAGATCCTGGTGGATTACTACCGGACCGAACTGGGTCCATAGCTTGTCGATCTCGATGATCGGTTGCGGATTTTGCGGATTACTGGCCATCAGAACCCCACGCCGCTGAAAATGATCGCAAATATGGCATCGGCGACGATCACGATGGTGATGGCGCTGACCACCGAGGTGGTGGTGCCGTGGCCCAGGCTTTCGGTGTTGGGTTCGATGCGCAGGCCGAAATAGCAGGCCACCATCGCGATCAGGCCGCCGAATACCGCGCCTTTGCCAAGGCCGATCAGGTAATTCGGCAGCGGCACGGCGTTCGGCAATTGTTGCAGGAAATAGGCCGGCGATAAACCCAGTTGCAATTGCGCCGCCACCATCCCGCCCAGCAAGGCAATCGCATCGGTCCAGATGACCAGCAAGGGCATCGCCACCAGCAGCGCCAGCACGCGCGGCAGGATCAGCCGGAAACCGTGCGGCAGCCCCATCACCAGCATCGCATCCAGTTCTTCGGTGACGCGCATCACGCCCAGCTGGGCGGTAATCGCCGAGCCGGAGCGGCCGGCCACCAGGATCGCCGCCAGCAGCGGTCCCAGCTCGCGGATGATGCTCATGCCGAGGATGTTGACCAGGTAGATATCGCCGCCGAAAGTGTGCAATTGCTGCGCCGACAAGAACGACAGCACGACGCCGATCAGGAAGCCGACCAGCGCCGTGATGCCCAGGGCCTGATAGCCGACGTGATAAATATTCGCGGAAATCTCTTTCCAGGGCGCGCGATGCGGCTGTTGCAGCATGCGCATGAAATCCAGCATCAGCTGTCCCAGCAAAGTGACAAAGCCGGACATGTGGCCGAAAATCTCGCTGCCGATGTCGTAGATGGCGTTGAACAGACGCCGCCGCGGCGGCTTGGGCGGCAGTTCCAGGTCGCCGGCATCCGCCAGGCGTTGGAAGAAGTCGCGGTGCTGCGGCGCCACGGTCAGTTGCTGCGGCCGCTGCTTGCCCCAGGCATTCCACAATAACTGGGCGCCGATATGGTCCAGCGTGCCGATCGCCGACAAATCCCAGCGCAGCTTGTCCGACTGGCTGGCGAAATTTCTCAGCTTGGCCTGGATTGCCTGGATCACGCCCGGTTGCGTCAGGGCGTGCACCTGCCAGTTGCCGCGCGCGGCGACCAGGCTGCCATCGGAGATGTCGAGGACGGGCGTAGTGGAATCGGGATTCGGCATCGCACCAGTTTAAGGGAGAATTGCTGCCAGCACTATTGCAGTAGTGATAAAACTTGTAGGTAAAGTGTAATAGGATGCATGATTTGTCGATTATGAAATAGAAATCTACGCCGGTGACGGGCGATCCCGTGGTTTTCCATGGCTGTGCGCCGCATTTCGCTGCAACTCCCGCTACAATGCGCGGCATGACTGCACAAACTATTGCACCAACTCATATTCCGGGCCAATTGTCGAGCCATCTGTCGGCCGCGCGCATTGCTGCCCTTGCCGGCCATCACGCCGAGCATTGCCTGATTGAAGTGGTGGCCGAGACCGGTTCCACCAATGCCGACTTGCTGGCGCGGGCCGTGATCGCCGCTGGCCGGGGCGGCCTGACGGCGCCGACCTTGCTGGTGGCGGAAACCCAGACTGCAGGCCGTGGCCGCGCCGGCCGCGCGTGGCTGACTGCGCCATCGGCGGCGCTGACATTTTCGCTGGCCTGGCCGTTTGCCGCGCCCTTGCACGCTTTGGTCGGCTTGCCGCTGGCGGTGGGCGTGACCATCGCCGAAACCCTGGCCGATTTCGGCGTGGATGTGCAGTTGAAATGGCCGAACGATGTCTTGCAAAACGGCCGCAAGCTGGCCGGCATCCTGATCGAAACCGCGACCGCCGCCGACCAGCAGGTGTGGGCGGTGATCGGCATCGGCATCAACCTGAGCGTACCGGAACAGTTACAACAGCAAATCGGTCAGCGCGCCGCTAGTCTGCCGACGCCCGCCGCGCAGGATCGCGATCTGTTGCTGGGCTCGTTATTGAGCGCGCTGGCGCGAAACATGCGGCAATTCGAAAGCCAAGGTCTGTCTGTCTTCGTCGAGCGCTGGAACCGGCTGCACGCCTTCGCCGGCCAGCAGGTCTCAATCCTGGACCAAGGCAAAGTGCTGCACGAAGGCCGCGCGCTTGGCATCGACCAGATCGGCCGCTTGATGCTGCAGCTGGACGGCAGCGCCAGCCCGATCGCCATCATGGCCGGCGATATTTCCTTACGCCCGAAGGAAAGCTGAGCCATGGCGATACTATTGATCGATGTCGGCAATACACGCATCAAATGGGCGCTGGCGCCTTTGCCAATTACCGGCCAGCTGGCCGGTAATTGGCTGGACAGCGGCTCGGCGGCGCTGTCGGAATTGTCTGTGCTGAGCGAGCGCTGGCGCAAACTGAGAGTGTCGCGCATCCTGGTTTCCAATGTCGCCGGCGAACATACGCAGGAGCGCTTGCAGACCATGCTGGAGATCGTGTTCGGCGCCGGTTTGCGGCCCCAGTGGTTCGCCTCGTTGCCGCAGCTGGCGGGGTTGCGCAATGGCTATCGCGATCCGGCACAACTCGGCTGCGACCGTTTTGCCGCCGCGCTGGGTGCGCAACGGCTGTTTCCGCAAGAAGCCTTGCTGGTCGCCACCTGCGGTACGGCGACCACCTTAGATGTGGTCAGCGCCGATGGCGTGTTCAGCGGCGGCATGATCTTGCCGGGGCTGGGCCTGATGGCGACCTCGCTGGCGCGCAGCACCGCGCAATTGCCGCACATTACCGATCACGTACAGGTGGGCGAACTGTTTGCAGACAACACGGATGACGCTATCATCAGCGGCTGCATCAATGCGCAGGTGGGCGCTATCGAACGGGCGTTTGCGCTGCTGGGCCGGCAATTCGAAGGTGCGCGCATACGCTGCGTGGTGGCGGGCGGGTCGGCGACGCTGATTGCACCTTACCTGTCCATCCAGCATGAAACAGTTGATAATCTGGTATTAATTGGTCTACAAACCGCGGCGGCGACGATCTAAACTATGTTGAAACTCATCTTTTGGCTGCTGTTACTGGCGAATGCTGCTTTGTTTGCCATGGAAAAAGGCTATCTCGGCGCGCTCTATAGCGATGGTCGGGAGCCGACCCGCATCAGTAAGCAGTTGCAGGCGGATAAAATCAAACTGGCCGCGAGTGAAGCCGGCTCTGCCTCGACGACAGCTCCCGCTGCCGCAGAAGCGTCCGCTGCTACCGCTGCGAGCACGCCGTCGACGGCTGATTTGGCGCCGGTCGCCTGCACCGAAATCGGCAATTTCAGCGCCTCCGAAGCGCGCCGCTTCTCCAGCCAGCTGGCGGAACGTACGCCGGCGCTAAAATTTGTCCGCCGGGAAATCCAGGAAGTCGCCAGCCATATGGTGTATCTGCCTTCGCTCGGCAGCAAGGACGCGGCCGACAAGAAAGCGGATGAAGTGCGCCGCCTTGGCATCAATGATTTTTTCGTGATCCAGGATTCCAGCCCGCTGCGCTACGGCATTTCGCTCGGCATTTTCAAGACCGACGAGGCGGCGCAAAAGCAGGTCGCCAACCTGGCCAAGCGCGGCCTGAGCGGCGCCAAGGTCGGCACCCGCAGCATCAGCTCCAGCAAGGTGGCGTTCCAGCTGCGCGACATGGGTGGCGACGCCAAACTGGCGTTTGACAAGATCAAGACGGATTTTCCTACCCAGGAAGTACGCAGCTGCCCTTAAGCCGGCGCCCCGGGTTTGGACGCGGCGGCTGTCTGTTCCTGCTCCAGCAGGCGTTGCAGGCAGGTCGGGCAATAACATTGCGCCGACGCTGCCAGACTGGCGCTGGCCAGCGGCGGCAGCCGGCTGCACCAGCAAGGCTGAGCCGGATGCAGGGCTGCGCCGCAAAAAAACTGTTCCTGGCAAACGGGGCATTGCGCCATTCTGGCTATCCTGTGAGTGGTTGGCTAGCGGCCATGAAACAGCCAGCTTCGGACCTCATGATAACCATCATGCCGGCTGTGGTATATCCACGCAACAACCGCAACACATCACACGCTTGTCACACCTAAGCAAGCGCATTTCCATGTAAAATCTCGCTGATCCATCGCGCAGCGATTTTTAACTCCCCCGAGTTGCAGTCTTTGCACCCTTTTACTTTCTTCTGACAAGCTGTCTCAGGTCCCAGCCTCCGCCACGGATCGTTGGCCGCCGGTATCCGACCGGGCCGCGATTTCCCCTCAGGCAGCCGCTCAGAAATCTCTTGTAGGACTGTTCATGGCCGATTTGACCAACGATCTTGCCAACGTTGCCCCAGGAATCAAAGCTGAAATTCTGGCCGAGGCGTTACCTTACATCCGTCAATTCCACGGGAAAACCATTGTCGTCAAATACGGCGGCAATGCCATGACCGAAGAGCGCCTGAAGCACGGCTTCGCGCGCGACGTGATCTTGTTGAAACTGGTGGGCATGAACCCGGTGGTGGTGCATGGCGGCGGCCCGCAAATCGACAACGCGCTGAAGAAAATCGGCAAGCAGGGCACTTTCGTGCAAGGCATGCGGATCACCGACGAAGAAACCATGGAAGTGGTGGAGTGGGTGCTGGGCGGCGAAGTGCAGCAGGACATCGTGATGCTGATCAACCACTACGGCGGCCAGGCAGTCGGCCTGACCGGCAAGGACGGCGGCTTGATCCGCGCTCGCAAATACCGCATGCCGGACCGCGAAAATCCGGGCGAATTCCTCGATATCGGCTTTGTCGGCGAGATCGAAGCCATCAATCCGGCGGTGGTCAAGGCCCTGCAGGATGACGCTTTCATCCCGATCATTTCGCCGATCGGCTTTGGCGCCGATGGCCAGGCTTACAACATCAACGCCGACGTGGTGGCAGGCAAGATCGCTGAAATACTGCACGCGGAAAAGCTGATCATGATGACCAATATTGCTGGTGTGCAAGATAAGCAAGGCAATCTGGTGACCGATTTGTCAGCACGTGAAATCGACGAAATGTTCAAGGACGGCACCATCTCCGGTGGCATGCTGCCGAAGATTTCGTCGGCCCTGGATGCAGCCAAGTCGGGCGTGAATACCGTGCACATCATCGATGGCCGGATCGAGCACTCGTTGTTGCTGGAAGTGTTGACCGAACAGGCGTTCGGCACCATGATCCGCTCGCACTGACCAGCGGCAAGCTGGAAGCAGAAAAGCGCAAGGCTCAGGCCCTGCGCTTTTTTTACGCCTGGGCCGGGACCAGCAAGGCCAGGTGTTCCGGCTCCAGGTAGCACCACTCTCCCAGCTCCAGCTCCAGCGCGTCCAGCGTCAGGGCGCCGATAGCGGTGCGGCGCAAGGCGGTGCAATGATTGCCGGCGGCGACCAGCATGCGCTTGACCTGATGGTATTTGCCCTGCTCCAGTACTATTTCGATGTCATGCGGGCTCAGGATGCGGCAGCTGATGGCCGCCAGGGTTTGCGGCTCATCATGCAATTTCACGCCGGCCAGCAGGCTTTGCACCAGTTCTTCGGTCACCGCTTCATGCGTGGTGGCGACATACAGCTTAGGCACATGCCGTTTCGGCGACGACTGGGCGTGGATGAAAGCACCATCGTCCGACATCAACAGCAAGCCGGTGGTATCGTGATCGAGCCGTCCCACCGGCTGCACATCGCGCCAGCTGAACTGTTCCGGCAAGATGCTCAGCACCCCGGGATGATGGCTGGGTTTGCGCGAGCACTCGATATCGGCGGGTTTGTTGAGCACAATGTAGACGTGTTCGCGATAAGTCCATTCCTCTTCGAACAGGGTGAACACCAGGCCGTCGGTATCCGGCACGGATTTGTAATCGGTCACGACTGCGCCGTTGATGGCGACTTCGCCGTCTTCAATTAACTTACGGCAATATTTACGGCTGCCGAAGCCCTGCGATTGCAGGATCCGGTCTAAGGTCAGTTTAGGCATGGCGGGAATGTAGCAGAACGACAGGCGGACGGAAAGGGGGCATGGTCCATGCTGTCAGATCAAATAGATAACAAATACGATAAATGACCAGATTACTCTTTGTTTGCAGCCGTAACCAATGGCGCAGCCCCACGGGCGAGCAGGTATGGCGACGCCAGCCGGGGATCCAGGCCCGTTCGGCAGGCACCAGCCCGAACGCGCGCAAGAAAATCAGCGCCGCCGATATCGCCTGGGCCGATCTGATCTTTGTGATGGAAAACAAGCACAAAAGCCGCATCCTGGCCGAGTTCGGGCGGCTGCTTGAAAACAAAAAGATCCATGTACTGGATATTCCCGATGAATACCAGTACATGGATCCGGAGCTGGTCGAGCAGCTGACTGATGCTGTTGCTTATGTGCTTGCAAACAACGACCCCGGACAGGAGTAGTTGCCTGTTCGAAAATTACGCCAGCTTGGCAGCGTTCAACTTGGCATACGCTTCTAGCAAACGCTGGTGCATCTCACAGCCTTCCAGGTTCAGGCCCGGCGCATTCAAGCCGAAGAAACGCTGTTCGCGGTTCAGCAGGGCTTTTGCCTGTTGCAAGGTGGCGGCGCCATACAGGTGCTGCAGCGAATCGGCATAGGCAGCCGCATCGCCCAGGCCGACCAGGCTTTCGATGCAGCGGTACACCAGTTGGCGCTCGGCGCTGATCTGGTTGAAATGGCGGATCCAGTCGCAGCCTTCGCGCATCGCGTCGAGATCGCCGATGGCCAGCGCCAGCAGGGTTTTCAACTCGCCCACGCGTAGTTCTTTCCACAGCGAGCCGACGTCGGCGGCGAGGCCGATCAGGGCAGCTACCGGGCGCTGGTCTGCCAGGCCCAGTTCATTCAATGTTTCCAGCAAATCGGCGCATTCATCGTCGTCCAGGTCCGACAGGAACAGGATCGGTTCGCGGATATCGTTGCCGACGCTGCTGTTGTCCCATTCCAGGTCTTCCGCCGGATAGATCTCGGACATGCCCGGCACCAGAATGCGGCAGGCGTACACGCCCAGGTGGCTGAAATCGGCGATGTAGATGTCGTGGCCGGTGGCGTGGATGGCGGCGACCGACCAGGCATAGTCTTCGGCGGTGGTGTTGCTGAAGTTCCAGTCGCTGAATGCAAAGTCGGGCGCCGCGCGCAGGAAATTCCAGCTGACGATGCCGCTGGAATCGACGAAGTGGATTTCCAGGTTTTGCGAGTGGGCGATTTCTTCCAGGTCGAAGCCTGGCTCAGGGAAGCCGTCCAATGCATCCAGCGCGCGGCCTTGCAGCAGTTCGGTCAGCGCGCGTTCCAGGGCGATCTCGAAACGCGGATGGGCGCCGAAACTGGAGAAGCAGCCCTGGTCGCGCGGGTTGAGCAAGGTCACGTTCATGACCGGGTACTTGCCGTCCAGCGACGCATCCTTGACCAGGATGCCGAAACCGGCGGCGCGCAAGTCGCGGATGCCGGCGGCGATGCGCGGATAGCGGGCGATGACTTCTTCCGGCACATCCGGCAGGCACAGGCCTTCCTTGATGATGCGGAACTTGACGTCGCGCTCGAAGATTTCCGACAACGCCTGGGTGCGTGCTTCGGCGGCGGTGTTACCGGCCGACATGCCGTTGCTGACATACAGGTTGCCGATGATATTGACCGGGAACCAGACCGTGGCGCCGTCGCGTTCGCGCACGTAAGGAATCGCGCAGATGCCGCGCTCTTCATTGCCCGAGTTGTAATCGACCAGGGTAGTGGCGTCGACCGTGCCTTCCGGGTTGTAGAGTTTTTGCAGTTCCGGCGTCAGCAGGCCGTCCGGCCAGCTTTCATTGTCGTCGTTGAGCTTGAACCATTTTTCACGCGGGTAATGGACGAATTCGGCATTGGCGGTTTTTTCGCCGAGGTAATAATGGGTCCAGAAATAGTTGCAGGACAGCCGTTCGAAGTATTCGCCCAGGGCGCTGGCGCGCGAGGCTTGTTCCGTTGCGCCTTTGCCGTTGGTGAACAGCAGCGGGCAGTCGCGGTCGCGGATATGCACCGACCAGACGCCATCGATCGGGTTCAGCCAGGAGCGTTCTTCGATATGAAAACCGAGTTTTTCCAGCTTGGATTGCATCGAACTGATGGACGATTCGAGCGAGGCATCTTTGCCCGCGATAAAGTGTTCGGTTGCCATGTGGAGTCCTGGAGGGAGAGTGAGACAGACAGAGGCAGGATGGAAAAGTGGTTGTGGCGGCAATTACACCTGCTCAACAACCGACAACCATTAGCATTGCGGAATGGCGCGATGATACCTTGTGCCGTCGTTCACAACCACCTTGGCGAAGAATTACTCCTGAACGGCGAGGTGCCGGTAACACTCGACGCAATGGTCATTCACCATGCCGATCGCCTGCATGTAAGCGTAAATGATGGTGGAGCCGACGAATTTGAAGCCGCGCTTGGCCAGATCCTTGGAAATCCGGTCCGATAAGGGCGTCTTGGCAGGGTTGCCGCCAAGTAACGTCCATTGATTCTGGATCGGCTGGCCATCGACGAAGGCCCACAAATAAGCATCGAGACCACCCAGTTCGGCCTGCAGCTTCAGATAGGCTTGTGCATTGGTGATGGTGGCCGCGACTTTCAGGCGGTTGCGGACGATGCCGGCGTCGGCCAGCAGCGACGCCACCTTGTCCTGGTCGTAACGGGCGATCTTCTTGGCGTTCCAGCCATCGAAGGCGCGCCAGTAATTCTCGCGCTTGTTGAGGATGGTTTCCCAGCTGAGGCCGGCTTGCGCGCCTTCCAGGTTGAGCATCTCGAACAGGCGCACCTCGTCGTGGCAGGGCTGGCCCCATTCTTCGTCGTGATAGGCAAGATAACGCGGGTTGGCGGGATTGGCCCAGGTGCAACGGGTAATGGAGACGGAAGCGGAGTCGGTCATGGCGAGCAAGCGGGGGAAACGGCGGCGTTTCCCGGAAGTTGAGTTACGCACATGCTACCGCACAAAATCATCTGCTGCGGCAACGTCGCCAGGCGATTATGATTCCGCTTACGCTCAACAGCCAGCCGGCCATCCTGAAAACACGCGTCCGCAAGTCGCTCTGTAAAAGCCCCAGCAGGTGCTCCGCCTCGATGTTGAATTGCGCCGGTTGCAGCTCGCCGCTGGCCGTGCGCACGACATGTGACAGAACGTCGCAGTGAATGGGTTGCGACAGCCCACTGACCACTTGCCGCATACTTTTTTTGCATACCCTGCGCGGCGGCGCTGTGCCAGAATTGGGTTCTCAATCATTTCAGAAAGCCGATCGTGCAAGATTCTACGCAAGACCCGCTGGTCTATCTCAATGGCAGCATGACTCCGCTGTCTGAAGCGCGCATCCCGGTGCTCGACCGTGGTTTCATCTTCGGTGACGGCGTGTATGAAGTGGTGCCTATCTATGGCCGCAAACTGTTCCGTTCAGAACATCATCTGGCGCGCCTGTTCCGCAGCCTGGCGAAGATCAGTATTCCGAATCCGCATGACAAGCAACAATGGCTGGCGCTGATTCAGGGCGTGATCGACGCCCATCCGGCGGCTGACCAGATGGTCTACATCCACGTCACCCGCGGTGTCGCCAAGCGCGGCCATGCGTTCCCGAAGGAGCCGCTGACGCCGACGGTGTTCATCATGACCAATCCGTTGGTATTGCCGGGCGCCGCCTTGCGCGCCAGCGGCGTGCCATGCGTATCGATGGAAGACCAGCGCTGGCTGCATTGCGAAATCAAGTCGACTTCGTTGCTGGGCAATGTGCTGGCGGCGCAGAATGCGGCCGAGCACGGTGTGGTCGAGGCGATCCAGTTCCGCGACGGCTGGCTGACCGAAGCGTCGTCTTCCAATGTCTGGATCGTCAAGCATGGCAAGCTGATGGCGCCGCCCAAGAACAACCTGATCCTGGAAGGCATCCGCTACCAGTTGATCGAAGAGTTGTGCGCCGCCGGCGACATCCCGTTCGAGTCGCGCCGCATTGCGCGTGAAGAAGTGTTTGGCGCCGACGAAGTGCTGCTGTCGTCGGCCACCAAGGAAGTGTTGCCGGTAGTGACCATCGATGGCAAGACTATTGGAAACGGCGCCCCTGGTCCCATATACAAGCAGTTATACGAGGCTTATCAAGCGGCAAAGGCAGCTTGATCGGAAGAATTTGTTGCACTAAGCAGTAGCAAGATTGCAGGATGGAAAACTCAGCGTCTTTCCATCCTGTTTTCATTTGTGCAACGAATCCTTGCGGATTGTCTTACCTTTGATAAGCTTGGGGGAGTAAACTACCTGTCTGCACCACTATTGAAGAGCAACCACCATGACCAAGCCCATCGATCCCAGCAAACCCGTCGACCTGACCGCAGACATCGATCCAGCCGATAGCCTGATCGAATATCCCAGCGTTTTTCCGATCAAGATCATGGGGCCGACGCATGACGCTTTTGCGGAAACCATCGTCGGCGTGGTGATCCAGCATGACCCTACCTTCCATATAGACAAACTGGAAGTGCGGCCATCGTCCAAGGGTAATTACACCGGCCTGACGGCCAATGTGTACGCCACCCATCGCGAGCAGCTGGACAATCTGTACCGCGCCTTGTCTTCGCACCCGATGGTCAAGATGGTCTTGTAGCGCCATCCTCAAGGGGCAGTGGCGGCGGCCCGGGCCAGTCGCTCTGCGCCTTGAAAATCTTCACTTCCTCCATCAGCCAGCGATGAAACGCTTTTACCTGCGGTTTGTTCATGGCTTCCGGGGTACAGGCAAAATAGTAGGAAGTCGGGCAGCGCGCGACGACATCGAACAAGCGTATCAACTGTCCTGACGCGATTTCCTGCAGCGCAATCGCATGCCTGGTCAATGCAATCCCCAGTCCGTCCGAGGCCGAACGCAGCAGCATCGACGCATCCTCGATCTGCAAGCCGCCGGTCGGCTCCACCAGATCCACTTTGGCGGCATCGAACCACGGCAGCCACGACGCCTCGGTATCCATCCGCAGCAGGCTGCACTGTTCCAGTTCCTGTGGCGATTTCGGCAGGTTGCCGTTGCGGTAGGACGGGCTGGCCACCGGATAATAAAAGTCGTCCATCAGTTTTTCGACCACCATGCCAGGATAGTTGCCAAAGCCGAATCGCAACCCGACATCAATCGGTTCGCGCGCCAGGTCGTTGAGGTGGCTGCTCGATTGCAGCAGCACTTCGGTATCCGGATGCAAATCGATGAATTTCCACAGGCGCGGCGCCAGCCAGCGCGATGCAAACGACGGCAAGGCGGAAATCGTCAATCGTTTCTGCTTGGCGTCGAATTTCAAGGCTTCGGCGGCAAGCGCGATTTCATTTAGCGATTTACGGATGGTGGCGGCGAAGCGCTGCCCCTGTTCGGTGATGGTGATGCGCTTGCCGTTGCGAATAAACAACTGCACGCCCAGTTCCTGTTCCAGGGCTCGGATTTGATGACTGATCGCCCCCGGCGTCACATAGATTTCTTCCGCTGCGCGCGAAAAGCTGTCGGTGCGGGAAGCGGCTTCAAAGGCGCGCAGGGCAGATAGATTTGGCAGTTTTCTGAGGTCGGCCATGACGAACCTGGATTTATGTGAGAAAAATTAGCAAGAGAAGGGAAAATTACTCGTTTTGTTAACACTCTTGGATTGATTATTATGACTCTGTAGAAACAAGAAACGGCTATATCAAGGGCTCTAAAGATGTAGCGGTCAATATACCAGCAGTTTCAAGGAGTGACATCATGAGAAAATTATTAGCTAACGAATCGCTGACTATCGTCGCCGGACAAGCCATGTCGGTGACCGCGCCGGTGGCGCAAACCTTGCAAATCACGCAAGGCCGGGTGTGGGTGACGGTGTCGGGCCAGGGCGACGATTATTGGTTGTCCGCCGGTCAATTCCTGAATGTCGCCGCCGACAGCCATATCGTGATCGAAGCGCACAAGGGCAATAGCGTGGTGCAGGTCCAGCAGCAAGCGACCCGCCTGCCTGCGATCAGCGCACGTGCCGGCTTCAGCAAGCCAATGTCGGCAGGACGTACTCCGGCAACTTGCTAATCAGACACTGGAGATGCAAGACCAGATCACGTTTTACGGCAACGCCGGTTCCGGACATGCCTATAAAGTCGGCCTGATGCTGGCCGTCAGCGGCGTTGCGCACACTTATCAGTCCATCGATATCGACCAGCCGCGCCATTTGCGGCCGGAGCCGTTCCGCAGCCTCGCCAAATTTGGCGAGGTGCCGTTGCTGGTGCACGATGGCCAGCCCTACATCCAGTCCGACGCGATTCTCATGCATCTGGCGGAGCATACCGGCGGCTTCGGCGCCGAGTCGGCGCTGCGCATGGCACGCGTCCGTGAATGGCTGTTCTGGGAGGCCAACCGGCTGGGCATGTGTTTGCCGCAGTTGCGCCAGGCGCGCAGCTTTTCGCCGCAGGATTATCCCGCGGGCGCGCTGACCTGGCTGCAAAGCCGGTTTGACCTGGATATCGCCAAGCTGGAAGCAGAGCTGGTCGACGGTCGTCATTTCATCATCGACGAGCTGCCGACCATCGCCGATTTTTCCCTGTGCGGCTACCTGTTCTGGGCCGATGCCGCCGAAGTCACCCTGCCGCCGCGCGTCGTTGCGTGGCTACAACGTATTAGCGAATTGCCTAACTGGCAATCGCCAGAGAGTTTGCTGGCCCCCTGAGGACCTGACGGTGGGCCGGCGTGCCAGCCGTTTCTGCACGCCGGCCGCTTTTTTCGTTACACTTGCGTCTATGTCCAGTGCGCAGCAACTCCGTTCCCCAGATTATCCGCCCAGCCCCCAGATCATCCAGCGCGGCGTCGAATCCTACCAAGTCAGTTTTGACGCCATGCGCGCGTTTACTGCCGCGCGTACTGCCGATACGCCCGACCAGTTGTGGATCGTCGAGCATCCGCCGGTGTATACATTAGGCTTGGGCGCCGATCCCAGCCATGTCTTGGCGCCCCATGATATTCCTGTGATCCAGACCGACCGTGGCGGCGAAGTGACTTATCACGGCCCCGGGCAGGTGGTGATTTACCTGTTGCTGGACCTGCGCCGCCAGCGTCCTTCTGCGCGCCTGTTCGTGCGCGAATTCGTGCAAAGTATCGAGCAGGCGGTGATCGACACGCTGGCAGCGTATAATCTGGCCGGTGAACGCAAGCCCGGCGCGCCTGGAATATATGTTGCCGACGGCGCCTGGCAAGGTGCGAAAATCGCCGCTCTAGGCTTGAAAGTCAAGGCCAGCGGCTGCACTTACCACGGTGTATCGCTCAATGTCGCGATGGATCTGACGCCTTTTTCCTGGATCAATCCGTGCGGCTACGAAGGCCTGCAGACCATCGATATGAAAACGCTAGGCGTTGATATTGCTCTCTCTGAGGCGCAGTTAGCGCTTGCTCACAAACTGATAGAAAATTTAACTGCGCGTTTTAACTGAGCCCCTTTACGGGACTCCAGCAAGGATTTGCCTAGACCATGACTACAGAAACCACGCCGTCGCTGCCCACTGAAACCGCAGTCGCCACCGGTGCCTACAATCCGTCCGAAAAGCAGAAGGGCGCCAGCAAGACCGCGCGCATCCCGATCAAGATCATCCCGATCGAGCGCCTGAAAAAGCCGGACTGGATCCGGGTCAAGGCGGCGTCGCCTTCCTCGCGTTTCTATGAAATCAAGGACATCCTGCGCGCCAACAGCCTGGTCACTGTCTGCGAAGAAGCCAGCTGCCCGAACATCGGTGAATGCTTCGGCAAAGGCACGGCCACCTTCATGATCATGGGCGACAAGTGTACCCGCCGCTGCCCGTTCTGCGATGTCGGCCACGGCCGCCCGGATCCGCTCGATGTCAACGAGCCGGAAAATCTGGCCAAGACCATCGCCGCGCTGAAACTGAATTACGTGGTCATCACCAGCGTCGACCGCGATGATCTGCGCGACGGCGGCGCCGGCCATTTCGCCGAATGCATCCGTCACGTGCGCGCGCTGTCGCCGAACACCCGCATCGAAATCCTGGTGCCGGACTTCCGCGGCCGCATGGACCGTGCGCTGGAAATCCTCAACCTGGCGCCGCCCGACGTGATGAACCACAACCTGGAAACCGCACCGCGCCTGTACAAGGAAGCGCGTCCGGGTTCCGATTATGAATACTCGCTGAACCTGTTGAAACGCTTCAAGGCGCTGCATCCGAACACCCCGACCAAATCCGGCATCATGGTCGGCCTCGGCGAAACCGATGAAGAAGTCTTGCAAGTCATGCGCGACATGCGCGCCCACGATGTCGACATGCTGACCATCGGCCAGTACCTGATGCCAAGCGGGAACCACCTGCCGGTACGGCGTTACGTCCATCCTGATGTTTTCAAGATGTACGAAGAAGAAGCCTACAAGATGGGCTTCGCCCACGCCGCAGTTGGCGCGATGGTGCGCAGTTCTTATCATGCAGACCAGCAGGCGCATGATGCCGGGATGGTGGTGAACAAGTAATTTATTTATTGGCCCGGTCTTGGCGTTGACTGCCGGGCAGCTTGCATTGTGTGCCGTAACAAACTTTGAAAAAGCCATATCGCTCTACGAGCGGTATGGCTTTTTAGTTTATGACGCCGGATATCCTCTGTCAGGGCGCGTTCGCACTTCCAATTCGAATGTGAACAGACCCTAAGTCGTGCAACCTTCATTCTGAGTTCATGGTGGTCAGAAATGCGAAACGATTGTCCGTTTCGAACAATTTCCCAGACGTAATTGTCGATTAAGATTTAAGCGCTAGGAAACCACATGTCCGCTGCAAGCGGCCGGTTGCGCGATCCGTAGCAAGCTCCGCGGCCAGCAGCAGCGTCAATGAATAACATCTGGAGACAGTGATGAAAAAAACATTTATACGTTGTGGAATGATGGCGTGCTTACTTGCCACGGGCAGCATTGGTGTCGCCCATGCCGGATTGTTTGATAATCCGTTCGGCAAGGTATCCAACCCGGTGGCGGCAAGCAGCCAGGTTGCCGCTCCGGCATCGGGCGTTGCCGCCGCAAGCGCAGCCGACCCGTTTTATACTTACACCGGCAGCACCCCGTTGTCATCGCTGCCGTTGGGCACAGTGCTCAAGCAAAGGACGGTGAATTATCACGTGGCCGGAATTTTACTCCCGGTGAAGGTTACCCAGCTACTGTACCGCACCAACAATGCGCAGAAGCAGGCGGTCGTCAATGTGACCTCGGTCATCAAGAGCACGAGCCTGTTCCCTAACGGTCATGCGATCTCTTACCAGTCGGCTTACGACTCGCTGAACCCACAGGATGAGCCATCGCGCGTGATTGCAGGAGACCGCTCGCTAGGCGGCCTTCTCTATAGCGGTGAATCGGTTGCGCTCGCGCCGATACTGGCGGCGGGTTATAACGTTATCGTCCCGGACACGGAAGGACAGACTGCAGACTTCCCGGTCGGCCCGGAAGAGGGTATGACGACCCTTGATTCGATCCGCGCGGTGTTCAATAGCCCGTCGATTGGCATGACGCCTTCCAGCAAGATTGCGTTGATCGGTTACTCTGGCGGCGCAATCGCCACCGATTGGGCCGCGCAACTTGCTCCGACCTACGCGCCCGATGTCAACAAGCGGTTGGTCGGCGCTGCCTTCGGCGGACTGTTGATCGATCCCATGCACAACTTGAGTTATGTTGACGGCAGCATTGTCTGGGGCGGCGTTGCGCCAGCGGCGATGGTCGGGTTGGCGCGCGCCTACAATATCGATTTGACGCCTTATCTCAACAGCGATGGCGTGGCCTTATTCAACACGATTCAGAACCAGTCGCTAATCCAGATCTTGCCGCCTAATCTCGGCTTGCATTGGACCACCTTGTTCAAGCCGCAATATGCCAGCGATCTGAATAGCATTCCGGACGTCGTGCGCATGGTCAATAACGTGAACGCCGGACTCATCGGAGAGCCGACGATCCCGATCTATTTCACCCAAGGTAGCGTAGGCATTCTCAACGGCACTTTCAATCCCTTGCCTGGCGATGGCGTCATGCTTGCCGGCGACGCGCGTACTTTGGCACAGCAGTTCTGCGCGAGCGGTACATCTGTCCAATATACAGAACCCCCGTTCGAACACGCCGCTACCGCCGTAGTGTGGGCAGCCGGGATGTTGCCTTGGATTTATGAGCGTTTCCTGGGCATACCTGCGTCAGATAATTGCGCCTTGATCCAATCTCTGCCGGGCAGCTCGCTGGCAGCCGAGACGGTTCACTAGTACCAGCGCAAAGCGGGCCGGCATCGGCCGCCCGCTCCCCCGGATCAGCGATTGATCAGCTCCAGCTCCGGTTTGCCGTAGCGCTGACCGACGATCTGCTCCTCATCCAGCACCGCGCGGATGGTGGCCAGTTCGTCGGAGCGCAATACGATATCAGCGGCGGCCGCATTCTCTTCCAGATGCCTGATTTGCCGCGCGCCAGGAATCGGCACGATGAAATCGCCCTGCGCCAGCAGCCATGCCAACGCCAGTTGCGCCGGCGTGCAGCCGCGTTCGCTGGCCAGCGGCGCCAGCGCTTCCAGCAGGATGCGGTTGCTTTGCAGCGCGCCATCCTGAAAACGCGGCAAGCTGCGGCGAAAATCGTCGGCCGCCAGTTGCTCGGCGCTATTGATTTTGCCGGTCAGGAAACCGCGGCCCAGCGGGCTGTACGGCACAAATCCTATGCCTAGCTCAGCGCACAGCGGCAAAATCTCTTGTTCCTGGTCGCGGCTCCATAAGGAGTATTCCGACTGTACTGCGGCGATCGGATGCACCGCATGGGCGCGGCGCAAGGTGGCCGCGGACATTTCCGACAATCCAAGATGCCGCACTTTACCGGCGTGCACCAGATCAGCCATGGTACCCACGACCTCCTCGATCGGCACCTGCGGATCGACCCGATGCTGGTACAGCAGATCGATGGTTTCCACTCCCAGCCGCTTGAGCGATGCTTCGACCACGTCGCGCACATGCTGCGGGCGGCTGTCGACGCCGACTAAACGCGCCATGCCTTGCACTTCTTTGCTTTCCGGCAGGATCTTGAATCCGAACTTGGTGGCGATGGTGATCTTGCTACGCACCGCCTTGAGGGCCCGTCCGACCAGTTCTTCGTTGATGTAGGGGCCGTAAAGTTCGGCGGTGTCGAAATGGGTGACGCCGAGATCGACTGCATGCTGCAGGGTCTTGATGGACGTGGCGTCATCGCTGGCGCCGTAGCCGAAGCTCATGCCCATGCAGCCCAGGCCGATGGCGGAAACTTGCAGGCCATTGCGGCCAAGTGTGCGGGTTTTCATTGGAAATGTTCTTTCGGTTGTGATGATGGGTTGAGTATCCTCTGTGCAATTACTGGTGATAAGCCATGTTATATTTGATGTAATACTGAAAATAATTCATCAATGAACAAACCTGACCTGACCGAACTGGACGCCTTTGCCAGCGTCGCCCGCCATCGCAGCTTTACCAAGGCGGCGTTGGAATGCGGAGTTTCCGCCTCGGCGCTGAGCCACGCCATGCGCACGCTGGAAAGCCGTCTCGGCGTGCGCCTGCTGAACCGCACCACACGCAGCGTGACGCCGACCGAGGCGGGCGAACAGTTGCTGTTGCGGCTGGGGCCGGCCTTGCGCGAGATCGGCGAGGCGCTGGACCAGGTCAACCGGTTCCGCGACACGCCGCGCGGGAGTTTGCGGCTGAACGTGCCGCGCATGGCCGCGCGCTGGCTGCTGGCGCCGGTTTTTGCGCGTTTCCTGGCGGCGTATCCGGACATCCGGCTGGAAGTGGTGACCGACGATGGCCTGGTCGACATCGTTGCGCAGGGTTTCGACGCCGGCATCCGTTTCGGCGAAACCCTGGCGCGCGACATGATCGCGCTGCCGATGGGACCGCCGCTACGCCTGATCGTGGTCTGTTCGCCGATGTATGCGGCGCGCCGTGGCCTGCCGCGCCATCCGCAGGATCTGAAACAGCACGCTTGCATCGGCCGCCGTTTTCCCAGTGGCGCGCTGTATGCGTGGGAGTTTGCCAAGGACGGCGAGACGCTGGCGGTGACGGTCGACGGCCCTCTGCTGCTGGATGACGACGAGCTGATGCTGGGCGCCGCGCTGGACGGCATCGGCCTGAGTTACCTGTATGAGGGGCAGGCACAGAAATGGCTGGCGCAAGGTCGGCTGGTGCGGGCGCTGGACGACTGGTGTCCGCCGATTCCGGGTTTCTTTCTTTACTATCCCGGCCGGCGCCAGTTGCCGACCGGTTTGCGCTTGTTTATCGAAATGCTACGCGCCAGCCTGGAACGATCAGAGTAGGATCAAGCTAAAGATGTCTATTTTATTGTCTTGTTGCAAGTTTTTAAGGGTATCCTTGAAAGCGCCTAAGCAGGACGCCGCATCGATTGCTTCACCGATAGGAGCTCGCCCATGATTCGCATCCGACTGATCCCCTTGCTTGCCGCCTGCCTGATCTTTCCTGTGGCCGCCATGGCCCAGCAGGCATTTACCAGCAAGCCCGTCAATTTGCGCGCCGGTCCGGCGCGCGATTATCCGCTGGTGGCCCAGCTTGCGCCAGGCACGCCGGTATCGGTGGCCGGTTGCATCAACGGTTATAGCTGGTGCGATGTCACTTTGCAGGATGGCAATCGGGGCTGGGTCTATGCGCAGAATCTGAGTTATCCGTATCAGGGTAACCAAGTGCCGCTGATTACCTACGGCGGCGCCATCGGATTACCGATCATCGCTTTCTCGCTGGGGACTTATTGGGGCCAGTATTATCGCGGCCGGCCGTGGTATGGCCAGCAGTCGCACTGGGCGCACCGGCCGCGGCCGCCGACAGTACGGCCGCCGCCAAGACCGCATCCGCGGCCGCCGGCAATTTTGCCGGGAAAGCCGCATCCTCCGGGATTAGGCGGTGGCCAGCGTCCCCCGCCAAGCGGCATCAGGCCGCCAGGCGGCAGACCTCCGGGCGGCGGGCGGCCACCGAATGGCGGCAACCGGCCTCAGCCACGCTGATTGACGAGGAGGTCTCCGGGACAAGCCCGGCGCCTCGCCAACTTATTTGCCGCGTCGCATCTGCGCCAATGTCGCCAGTTGTGCGGTGGCTTGCGCCAGTTCGGCTTGCGCCAGCGCATAGTCGATATCCGAATGCAGGTTTTGCAAGCGTTCCTCGGCTTGCTGCCGCGCCAGGGTGGCCTTGGCTTCATCCAGGTCCTTGCCGCGGATGGCTGTGTCGGCCAGGATGGTGACGGTATGCGGCTGGACTTCGGCATAGCCGCCGGCGACATAAATGAAATCATCTTCGCCCGTGGGGCGTTTGATATGGACTGCGCCCGGCTTCAGGCGCGTCAGCAGCGGCGTATGGCCGGGCAGGATGCCGAGCGAGCCATCGATGCCGGGTAGAGTGACCAGTCCGGCGCTGCCAGCGTACAGCTCGCCTTCCGGACTAACGACGACGACTTGAGTTTCCGACATACGGGTTCCTGTAGCTATAGTCATCAGGGTGCAGCTCGCACCCTGTCGAGTCTATGATACAAGATCGGCCGCGCCGGAATCAGGAAATTCGCTGAACCGGTCCGGACAATATTCAGTGCAGCTGGCCGCCGCCTTCGGCTACATCCTGCTGCAAGGTCATGGCGCTCTGGATTGCCGCCCGCAAGCCGTCGATCACGGTGTCCAGCGCCAGGCTCGGCTGGCCGGGATGGCGCGCCGCCTGCGACGGGATGTAAGGGATGTGGATGAAGCCGCCGCGTACTGCCGGCGTGTGCTGCGCCAGCTGATGCATCAGGCCGTAGAACACATGGTTGCAGACGAAAGTGCCGGCGGTTTGCGATACTTCTGCCGGGATGCCGCCTGCGCGCATTGCCTTGACCATGCCTTTGATCGGCAAGGTCGAAAAATAAGCCGCGGGGCCGTCGCCATAGATAGCCTGGTCGATCGGTTGGCGGCCGGCATTGTCGGTGATCCGCGCATCATCCACATTGATTGCGACTCTTTCCAGCGACAGCTGGCTGCGGCCGCCAGCCTGGCCGACGCAGATCACCAGCACCGGCTTGCATTCCGCGAGCAGCTGATCCAATAGGTCCAATGCCTTGCCGAACACGCAAGGCAGTTGGCGCGCCACGACCTGAGCGTCTTCGCATTGCCAGCCATCGAGCGCGCGCACCGCTTCCCAGGAAGGATTGAGCGGTTCCTGCTCGAACGGTTCGAAACCGGTGAGCAAAATATTGTGGGTAGTCATATGGCTGCCTCAGTTGACCGGTTCCAGCGCCAGCATGGCGAAGGTCGCCAGCCAGTGCTCGCCGGCATATTCGCCGCTGACCACATTCGGCAGGCCGGCTTCGATATGACGCCGTGCCGCGGCGTTCAGGATGGCGCCAGCCGGATCGGTTTCCGGCAGGCGCCGCGCGATCCGCTTCATGCACCAGGCGCGGCTCAGGTTCAAGCCGTTCAGGTGGGCGATCTTGGGGTCGCTATGGTCGCTGACATCGGCCGGATTCATCAGGCGATCGATATCGCCCAGCGCCGGCAGATACTGGGCGAACCAGTCGGGGAAGACATCCGGCTCCAGCACATCCGACATCAGCAACGCTTCGGTCAGCGCCGCTGACAGGAATTCATCGCCACCGGGCTCGTAGTGCGCCGGATAATTGCTGTCGCCCATGTAGTAACGGCAGGAGGCGGTGACCACGGCGCTTTCCAGTTCCGCATCGTTGCGATGGCGGGCGAAATCTAGGATCAACTTCAAGGCGAAGGCGCTGTTGTAATGGGTGCCGACCCGGATCGCGTAGCTCAGTTTGGCGAAATAGCTGAACACGCGGCTGCGGATTTCCGCCACCAGCGGTTCCATGGCAGCGAGCCAGGATTTGGCTTTCGGCTGCTTCCAGGTTTGCAGTTCCTGCGCCAGCGCGACGATCCAGGCCCAGCCGTAAGGACGTTCAAACGATACCCGTCCCGGCGTCTGGAAGTAAGCCAGTTCCTGCTGCATGTTGGCGGCGGTGAAATGTTCGTCGAACAGCGCCGTGATCTGATCCTGCTGCGGCAGCGTCGGATACAGGCGCGCGCAGCGCGCCAGCAGCCAGTAGCCATGCACCGCCGAATGCCAGTCGTAGCAGCCGTAGAACACCGGATGCAGCGCGCGCGGCGAGAGCACATCGTCCGGTCCGTTGAGGACATGCATGATGTGGTTCGGATATTCGTGGCGCAGCGAACGTAACGGCAGGCCCGCGAACGCCGAAACCTGATCGAGAGTGAGGTGCATGGTTGCTCCTTAGCGGAATACGATGAAGTACATCAGGAGGATATTCGCGGCAAGCAACGTCAGCGCCGTTGGAATCTGCGTCTTGATGACCAGGTATTTATCTTTCAGCTCCAGCAGCGCCGCCGGCACGATGTTGTAGTTGGCCGCCATCGGCGTCATCAGCGTACCGCAATAACCTGCCAGCATGCCGATGGTAACCAGCGGCGCCGGATCGGCGTGCTGGCCGTTGATCAGGAACGGCAGGGCAATCCCGGCCGTCATCACCGGGAAAGCCGCAAAGGCGTTACCCATGATCATGGTGAACAGCGCCATGCCGACACAGTAGATCACCACCAGTAGCAGACGGCTGTCGGGATTGACGAACAGGGCGACGACTTCCTGCACCGATTTGCCGGTTTGGGCGACGACGAACACACCACCCAGCATGGCCAGCATCTGCGGCAGGATTGCAGCCCAGCCGATGGCATCGACCAGCCGGCGCGATTCGCGCACCGCTTGCAACGGCGTGCCGCCGGTCAATTTCCAGCCGGCCAGGATGGCGCAAACGCTGGCGATGCACAAGGCGGCAAGGGTCAGCTGTTTCTGATCGAGCAGATAGACGCCGCCGATCGCGACATTTTTCAGCAACACCGTACACAACACGGTGATCAGCGGGATCAGCAGCGCCGGCAGGAAGATCCAGTTGCCGAGGCGATTCGCCGACGCTTGGCGCTCTTCGGCGCTGCGTTGCAGATAGCTGCCGGCAGATAGCAGGCCGCAACCGGCGATCAGCGAAATCACCACCACCACCACGCCGATGATGCGATAGGCCATCGGTTTGCCGAGCCCGGCCACCAGCATGTCGCCGAACAGGAATACCGAGCCGAACAGGAACCAGAACAATGCCGTTGTCAGGCGTTTCGGATTGCCCTTGTCGCGCAAGGTCATGCCGACCAGCAACATGACGATGATGCCGACCAGGTAATAGATTTCATTGATGGTGAGCAGGGTTTTCATGCGGCCACCTCTTTGCCTTCAGTTTTTTTCCAGGCTTCGACATCGCGCCGGATACTGGCGTCGAGCCGCGTCAGGCGCGCCATGTGGATGACCAGGGCGGCAAGAGCGGTGGGGATGGCCCACAGGCCGAGATGCAGCGGTTCGATATTGGTGATGCCGTTTTCCTTGAGGAAGGCATCGATCAGGAGCACCGCACCGAAGGCGATGAAAATGTCTTCGCCGAAAAACACCGCGATGTTGTCGCAGGCAGCGGCATGGGCGCGGATCTTGTCACGGATCGGCAACGGCAGCTCGCCGTACCTGGCGACTGCAGCGCCTTCCACCATCGGCGCCAGCAGAGGCCGCACGGTTTGCGCCTGGCCACCGATATAGGTCAGACCGAGTGCGCCGAGGCCTTGGCGCAGCACGAAATACAGCATCAGGATGCGCGCCGAAGTGGCGTTCGCCAGGCTGGCGATCCAGTCTTGCGCGCGTTCCTTCAGGCCGTAGCTTTCCAGCAGGCCGATCACTGGCAAGATCAGCAGGAAGGTCGCCAGTGAACGGCTGTTGACGAATTTCTCGCCAAAGGTTTCCAGCAGCGTCCCGAGATCCATGCCGACCGACAGTCCGGTCGCCAGGCCGGCCACGGTAACCACCAGCAAGGGATTGAATTTAAAGGCAAAGCCAGCCACCACGATGGGTATGCCTATCAGCGGCAGTAATTCCGTTACGGTCATTGCTATCTCCTCAAGTTGATGGCGGTCGTTGTCGCGCGCCGATTTTATTAACTACGTGGTGTGGTGATTGGTGGTGATTGGTGCGTCGGTAAAAATCAACCCAGCAAAGGAAACAAGCTATCGCCGCCGCCCGTCTGAGGTGCGCGAATGGCGATGCCTTGCTGCTTCAGCTCGCCATGGATGCGCCGTGCAAATGCCAGCGCATGCGCACCATCGCCGTGCAGGCAGACGGTGTCGGCCTTGACCGCCGCCCAGCTGCCGTCAATCGCGTGGACCTTGCCCTCGCGGATCATATGCATGGTTTGTGCCAGGGCCTGTTCTTCATCGTCGATCAGCGCGCCTTCGGTGCCGCGCTTGACCAGGCTGCCGTCGGCCATGTAGCCGCGGTCGGCAAACACTTCTTCCACCGCATGCAGGCCGGCGCGGTGGGCGGCGGCGATCAGTTCGCTGCCGGCCAGGCCGAACAGGGCTAGCGACGGATCGACATCACGGATCGCGGCGACGATGGTGTCCGCCAGATCCGCATCGCGCGCCGCCATGTTGTACAGCGCGCCATGCGGCTTGACGTGCGCCAGCTGCGCGCCATGGGCGCCGGCAATCGCCGCCAGCGCGCCGATCTGGTACTGCACGCCGCTATAGATTTCATTGGCCGGCAACTGCATTTCAGTGCGGCCGAAATTATCGCGGTCGGGAAAGCTCGGATGGGCGCCGATGGCGACGCCCTGCGCTACCGCCCAGCTGACGCATTGTTGCATCATCAGGGCGCTGCCGGCGTGCCAGCCGCAAGCGATATTGGCCGAGCTGACCAGCGCCAGCAATGCTTCGTCGCTGCCGTTGTCTTGTTCGCCGAGATCGGCGTTGAGATCTACCTGCTGCTGTGATTTGTCTTTCCTGGGCATGGTCTGCTCCTTATCGCTATCTGGCCGGACGCAGCCAGTGCATCGCGGTTTCAATCTGTTGTAGGTACAAGGCCTCTTCACGCAATGCCGCGCGGGCCTCGGTGGCGTCGGACTCGACGAATTGCAAGGTACGGTTGAAGCGCAACTGCGCCAGCTTTGCCAGATCGGCGCCGATCACCACGCCGATCTTGGGATAGCCGCCGGTGGTCTGCGCATCCGCCATCAGCACGATCGGCTGGCCCGCCGGCGGTACCTGGATCACTCCTGGCAATACGCCGTGGGATAGCAGGTCGACGCCTTTCTTGATTTTCAATTCAGGGCCGCTCAAGCGAAAACCCATGCGGTTGCTTTGCGGCGTCAGGGTCCAGCTGCTGCTCCAGAACGTCTTTTGCGCGGCAACGCTGAACAAGTCATATTCGGGGCCGGGGATGACGCGGATCGCTATTGATTCGGCATCGTCGGGCTCATACCACGATGGCGCGCGCACACCGAATGAAGGCGTGGTGTGGATAGCCGCCGCCGGATTGTCCGGCGCCCCGGCGGAGAGCGCATCGCCTTCCGTCAGCGCGCGGCCGCCGTGGCCGCCAAAGCCGGCTTGCAAATCGGTGGCGCGCGAGCCTAGCTGGGCAGAGGCATTGACGCCGCCGGCGACTGCCAGGTAGGCGCGCATGCCGTGCCGTGCCGCATTCAGTTTGAGGATCTGGCCGGGGCGCGCGCGTACGCTCCACCAGGGCAGCAGCGGGCGGCCGTCCAGGGTCGCGCCGAAATCGGCGCCGCCGAGGGCGATGCGGGTGTCGAAAGTGAATTCCAGTTCGCAAGGGCCGAGCGTGAATTCGATGGCGGCGCTGTCGCGCGGATTGCCTACCAGCAGATTGGCGATGGCCAGCGCGGTGCGGTCCAGCGCGCCGGACTGGCAAATGCCGAGATGGCGAAAGCCGCTGCGTCCCATGTCCTGGACCGAGTTGATGCGGCCGGCGCGGATGATCTTGATCATGCCAGCACCTCGCTGGCGACAAAGCGCACGCGGTCGCCCGGCTGCAGGAGGGTGGGCGGATTGGCGGCGGGATCGAACAGCTGCAGTTCACTGCGGCCGATCAGTTGCCAGCCTCCCGGCGAGGCCGCCGGATAGATGCCGGTCTGGCTGCCGCCGATGCCGACCGAGCCGGCCGGCACGAGCAGGCGCGGCTCGCTGCGGCGTGGCGTCGCCAACTGTGGATCGAGTCCGCCGAGATAGGGAAAGCCAGGCTGGAAGCCGATGAAGTAGACGATGTATTCAGCCGCCGTGTGGCGCTTGACGATGTCGGCCGGCGACAGGCCGGTGTGAATTGCCACCTGTTCCAGATCGGGGCCGCTGTCGCCGCCATACACCACGGGAATCTCGATTTTCCGTCCGGCCTTCTGGCTGATCGAATCGGCATCCCATGCAGCCTGGAGTTTTTCGGCCAGTTGTGAGCCGTCGCTAGCCAGCGGGTCGAACAGGATGGTCAGGTTATTCATGCCGGGCACTACATCGCGTACATGCGGCCAATGCGCCGCCTTGGCCGCGATCGCCCACAAGCGTTGCTGGCATTCGAGAGTGGCGCTGGCTCCGGTGTTCAGTATCAGAGCGTTTTCGCCAAGAGCATGTATGACGGATTGAGTCATTGCGGCCGGATTCCTTCTGTACGGTATCAGCTAGGCAGGACAAGGTAAAAATGTCGCGCGGTAAATCCTGCGACGGCTATCCTTGCCCCTGACTGATCAGTTCAACATGCAAATTACCAGGAAAATAATTGTGAACAGCTGTCGTCGTACTGCGCCGTATCGTCTGCCCCAACCAGCTCGCTCTTTTTAAAAATCAGAGTTTAAGCAAAGAGCAATATCGTTCATCAAAAATAAAATGTCAATAAATCGTATGTAAATAGTTTATATTGTTGTTGAAATGCAGATGACAATCCATGTCAATGCGTCTCAAATTCAATCTGGTTTTTGTGCAACTGGTTGTATGATTTGGTTTTCTTGGCGTTTAGTGGGATACCTATGAACGTTGCCGCACCTAAAATCCTGTCCTCTGCCCATCTGGCTTCGGAAAGCAGCGTCGAATTGTCTGAGCTGGAATATGCCTTGATTATTGCGGGCAATGCCTTCAACCGCTGGATGGCGCGCTGCATGTCTGCCGCCGGGGTCAAGGATATGACACCGGTGGAAGTTTCTTTGTTGCACCATGTGTGCCACCGCGAACGTAAAAAAAGCCTGGCTGACATCTGCTTCGTATTGAATATCGAGGATACACACATTGCCAGTTATGCACTGAAAAAACTGGTGAAAGCGGGTTACATAAAGAGTGAGAAAGTCGGCAAGGAAGCGTATTTCTCCGCCACTGAAGAAGGTTATGCGCTTTGCCTCAAATATCGTGAAATGCGCGAGGAGTGCCTGATCACCGTGTTGTCCGATACCGGCCTCTCGAATCAGTCGCTGGGCGATGCGGCAAAACTGCTGCGTACCGCATCCGGTTTGTACGACACCGCTTCGCGCGGCGCGACTTCGAGGTAGCTTAGGACTTGCATAAAAAAAGGCGCTCCGGGCGCCTTTTTGTTTATGTTGCCAGTGCTTTGTCGAGCAGGGCGTGCAACTCGGCGAACTTGGGCTCGCCCACGTAACGCTTGATGATATTGCCTTGCTTGTCGATCACAAAGGTGGTCGGCGTCAGCTTGACGTCGCCGAAGGCATCCGCCAGTTTGCCTTGCGTATCCAGCGTGACCTGGAATGGCAGGCTGCGGGTCTGGACGAAGTTGACGACGTAATTGGGCTGGTCGTAGCTCATCGCCACGGCGACGTAATCCAGGCCCTTGTCCTTGTAGGCATTATAGGTCTGCACCATTTTCGGCATTTCCGCGACGCAGGTGGTGCAGCTGGTGGCCCAGAAATTCACCATCACCACTTTACCGCGCAAGCTCTTCAGCGATACCTGTTCGCCCTTGAGATTGGTGAAGCTGACATCCGGCGCTGCATGTGTATTTGACATCGACATGTACCCGCCCACCGCCAGCACCGCTACCGCGGCTACGGCTGACAGCTTGATCCAGAGCCGCTTGCCGGTCGTGTTTTCAATTTGAGCTTGCATGACAGGAATCCAATACGAGCTAGGCCCGGGAACATTCATTATAGCCATCTGCCGCCTGATTTGCCTGAAAGCCTGGATTTGCGCTTGGCTAATCGTCGAACTGCCAGGGATAGGCTTGGTAGGTGGCGGCGACGGCGGGCGGGATCGGCGCTTCTATGCCGGCGCAAATGGCGCGCAGGATATCGGCGCTGGTAAGCTGCAAGGCGTTGCCGTCATCGGCCGCCGCCAGCAGCGCCTTGATCAGTTGCGGCTTGGCGAGCGGCGCCAGTTGATTGGCGTTATCCAGCGCCTGGCGGACACGCGGGAAACTGAGACTCGCGCCGTCGCAATAGTCATGGCTGGCGAGCTTGAGTTCAGAGCAGGCGGTGGCGCCGCGCAGGAACGCGGTCAGCCGCGCCGCCGTCATGTCGGTGCGATCGGCCGGCACCGATACGTGCGCTACCAGCGACAGCAACAGCGCAACGTCAGGACCCAGGTCCGACAGGCGATTGAATCTGATTGGCACCAGACGTCCTGCGCGTGGCGCCAGGCGGCGCGTGAGGATGGTTTGCAGCACGAACTCGGCCAGCGTGATGCGGCTGTCGGCGGCGATCAACTGATCGACTATGGCAAGCAGATTGTCGCGCTCCGGTTGCGTCAGCTGCCACAGTGCAGGCGCGGCCAAGTCCACCAGAGGCAGCCGCGCACTGAGCGGCAACCGGGCAATCGACTCTGCCAGGAAAGTGGTCATGGCGGCCTGTTGCGGCGCGTCCGCCTTCAGGATCGCCAGTTGCGCATCGCGTTCCGCGCCGTCGCCTAGCAACATCGCATAGATGACCGCACGGGCCGCTACCGGATTGCGTACCGCGCCATCGAGTTGCGCCGGCAGCGGCGATTTGTTGCCGCTGCTATTGCCGAATTCGAGAGAGGGCGTGGCCAGTCCCGCCGCACCGAAAGACGGTGCCGATGGCTGCATTGCGGGGCCGTCCCCGGCGCCTGCAAAGCCGGCCGCGGCAAAAGGCAAGTCCGGCATGCGCTCAGCGTGTTCAGCATACGGCGTCTGCAATTCGGGCGCTTCCAGCGGCGACATGCTTCTGCCGTAAATCCGTTTCAAACGCTCCATCAGCGGCGGATGCGTGGCGAACCAGCCATCCAGCAGATTGGGGCGCGCGCTGCCGAGAAACAGATGCGACAGTTGTTCTGCGTTGGGATGATTGATTTGCGAACCGATCTTTTTGCCGTCGGTAAGGCCGCCGATCTTGCGCAAGGCGCCGCCGATGCCTTCCGGATTGCGCGTGAACTGCACCGCGCTGGCATCGGCCAGGAACTCGCGCTGGCGCGACACCGCGGACTTGATCACGCGGCCGAAGAAGATGCCGATATAACCCACCACGAACAGCGCCAGGCCGGCGAACAGCATGACCAGCTGCCACGGTGGCCCTTTGTCGTCGCGGTTACTGGTAGAAAATCGGCCGAAATTCATCAGCTGCTGGCCGAAGCCGGCAATCATCTGGATCCCGAACAAGACCCCGATCAGATGCACGTTCAAGCGCATGTCGCCGTTCAGGATATGGCTGAATTCATGGCCGACCACACCTTGCAGCTCATCGCGCGTGAGCCGGTTGAGGGTGCCGCGCGTGACCGCGACCACCGCTTCATTCTGGTTGTAGCCGGCGGCAAAGGCATTGATCGAATCTTCCTGCTCCAGCAGGTAGACTTTGGGGCAGGCGATGCCGGAAGCCAGCGCCATTTCTTCCACCACGTTCAGCAAGCGCCTTTCTTGCAGGTCGCCGGTGGCGGGCGAGATCATCCGGCCGCCGGCCATCAGCGCCACGGCATCGCCGCCGTCGCGCAAATTGAAGGTCTGGATCAGGGTGCCGCCGCCGATCAGCGCCAGCGTGATCAGGGTATTGATGGCGAAGAAGCCTTTGGGATAGCTGTGCAACAGCTCATGGTGGCTGCCGAACTTGAAATTCCACAGCAACGCCATGGCCAGATTGACCGCGATGACGATGGCGATGACCGCCAGCGCGAACAGGAACACCAGTTTCCTGGTCTCCTGCCGCGCCTGGTGCTGCTGTTCAAAGAAAGTCATGTAGGCGGTTCAGTCAGGATCAGGACGGATCTTAAAAGGTGACCTTGACTGCCTTGCGCTCTTCCGGTGCTTCCGTAGCCTGCAGCAACTCGGCCTGCTTGAACGCAAACATGTTAGCCAGGATCGAGCCCGGGAACTGTTCGATCGCCGTGTTGTATTCCATCACGCTGTCGTTGTAGGCCTGGCGCGAGAAGCCGATCTTGTTTTCGGTGCCGGTCAACTCTTCCGTGAGTTGCATCATGTTTTCGTTAGCCTTCAAATCCGGATAGGCTTCCGACAAGGCAAACAGCTTGCCCAGGCTGGCGCTCAATGCGCCTTCGCTGGCGGCCATCTGCTGCACCGCCGCAGCGTCCGTGGCGTTGCCGCCGACCTTGGCGTTCGCAGTCACCGCCTGGTTGCGCGCCGAGATCACGGCTTCCAGGGTTTCGCGCTCGTGTTTCATGTAGCCCTTGGCGGTTTCCACCAGGTTCGGGATCAGGTCGTAGCGCCGTTTCAGCTGGACGTCGATCTGCGCAAAGGCATTCTTGAAGCGGTTGCGAAAGCTCACCAGACGGTTATAAATGCCGACAACCCAAAAGACGATGACAAGCACGATTGCCAGAAAGATGATGAAGCCGATCATGTTTTTCCCCAAAAAAAAGCCGCCGGACATTTGTCCAGCGGCAACGGTACTCGAGTCGTCAAGGAAATGCAAGCCGCTTCCGGCCAACGTCCTGTTTTTAAGGCTGTGCGGTTGGCTTGGCCGTATCTCTGGGTGCAGATGACATTTGTGTCAGCTCGTCTTCGGTAATGTATTCAAACACCTTGACGACTTTCTGCACGCCGCTCACGCCGGCAGCGATTTCACCTGCACGTTTGCCTTCGCGTTCGGTTACCCGGCCCATCAGGTAGACATTGCCGCGTTCGGTCACGACCTTGATCGAATTACCGAATACATCCTTGGCGTCGACCAGGGAGGCAATGACTTTGCTGGTGATGAAGGTATCGTTGGAGCGCGAGGAGAAGGAAGACGGTGCGCCGATCGCCAGTTCGTTCGCTACCGAATGCACGTTTTCAATCGATTGCGCCTCGCGTTCCGCGGCAGCCTTGGCGGCATCGTCGCGTACTTCACCGGTCAGCAGCACCTTGCGGTTATAGCTGGTGGCATTGACATGCCCATCCTGGCCGACGACGCCCGGAATCCGGGTTTCGGCCTTGACCATGATGGCTTTGTCTTCGGTCTGGGCGCCCAGCGTGCGACGGTCGGTTGCGGCGAAGCCGCCGGCCACCGCGCCGCCCAGCGCCAGCGCCACGCAACCTTGCAAGCCCATCACCACAGCGCCGCACAATGCTACCGCAGCCAATGGCCGTTGCAATTTGCTCCAGCGCGTTTGCAGTTCACTTTGCCCATCAATCATTCGCATCTCCTCCAAATAAAGCGACATCGATGCCGTCGCATAAGCAGTGAATCGTTAGCAGATGCACTTCCTGGATGCGCGCGGTGCGGTCGTGCGGCACACAGATATGGACATCTGCTTCAGTCAGTTTCTTGCCGATGGCGCCGCCGCCTTTGCCGGTCATGGCCACCACCCGCATGTCACGCTCCAGCGCGACTTCAATCGCTGCCAGGACGTTGGCGGAATTACCCGAGGTCGAGAACGCCAACAGTACATCGCCGGCTTGTCCAAACGCTTGTACCTGCTTGGAAAAGATTTCGTTGTAGCTGTAGTCGTTGCCAACCGCGGTGATGATCGAGGTATCGGTCGTCAGCGCCAGGGCCGGCAGCGGCAAGCGCTCCCGTTCAAAGCGTCCCACCAGTTCAGCGGCAAAATGCTGGCAATCGGCAGCCGAGCCGCCGTTACCGCAGGCAAGAATCTTGTTGCCATTGGACAGCGCTGAGAACATAAGTTCAACTGCGCTCGCAATCGGCCCCACCAGGACTTCTGCTGCGCGGGCCTTGAGTTCGGCACTTTCGTTGAAGTGCGCCAATATACGTTGATTTATCATGATGTCGGTATGGAGAGTGGAATGCCGTGGCTGGTTTCTGGTTAATCTGGTCGCCGCGGCCCTGATTATAGCGGTCTAGGCCTCGAATGCCTGCTTGATCCAGTCAATGGCCTCGTCTTCCATGGCCAGCACGTCAAAGCGGCAGGCCGGCGGATGCGGATAGCGCTGCAAAAAAACCTGGGCGGCGAGTATCAGCTTGGCTTGTTTGCCAGCCGTTACGCTGGCTGCGGCGCCGCCATAGCGCTTGCTGCTGCGTTGCCGGACTTCGACAAACACCAGTAATTCCTGCGCGCTTTTATGCGATGCCGGTTCGGACAGGATCAAATCGATCTCGCCGCCCTTGCAGCGAAAATTTCTTTCGATCAGCTTGAGCCCGTGGCGCTGCAAATAGCTGAGCGCCTTGTCTTCCGCCAGTTTGCCGCTGGCCTGACTGCTGAACATGGCTCTTAATCTAGTCATCAAGCGATTTTCATCAAGCGGCCTGGTCGATTTTCACGGGGCTTCGAGCGGCATCACGATGCCGTTCTGATATATCGCAGTCGGCTCGGTGCGCTCAAAACTCGGCATGCCTACGCCGAAGCTGACATTCAGTTTGCCGGTGACGCCGTCGATCTGGAATACCGTATTGCGCGCCGCAACTTCGTGGGCAATGCGGAAAGCATCGATACCCAGCGCATACAGGCGCTCCAGATCGGCATTGCGGCGCTGGTCGGCGGCCACTTCCTGGCGCGGGTAAATCATCACCGCCGGATGATCCGGCTGCACCTGCCATGGAATGTCCACCAGCCGCACGCCGTTCAGCTCCGGGATCTGGTGCTCGGGATTGCTATCGTTGAGAGTCAGCGGGTTTAACTGGGAAATGCCGAAGATCGGCGTCTGGTCGCCAATCGCGATGCGGATCTGCTTGGTCTGGTCGGCGTTCAGCGCGGCAAACAGCAAGCGCGGCATTTCGCCCTGTACCCGTTGTTGCAGCTGCGTCAGGGCATCGACATTGAAGGCCCCGTTTTCCAGATTGAGCATGACCACTTCGGCATGCAGTCCGCTGCCTTGGATCTGTTGCGCAAAGGCGCTGGCAACCCGTTTTTGCCAGGCAGCGCTAGTGCTCAGCACCAGTACCTTGCCGGGCGCGTAATCGGCGCCGGCCCAGCTGGCGACCTGGCGTGCTTCGGCTTCAATCGACAGGCCGATAGGCAACAGCTGTGGCGGCAAAGCGGTATCCTTGCCGCCCGAGAAGTCCGGCTGGGTCAGGGCGATCGTCGGTTTTTCCACCTTGCCGTTCTGGAGGATGGCGGTCAGGCCGGTGCGTGACAACGGTCCCACCAGGATATCGTATTTTTTGCTGGCGGCAGTGTAGGCGGCGAGCATGTCGCTGGCTGTGTCGGCCGCTTCGATCACGTCTACCGCCAGGCCGCTCTTGTCACGCGCATAAGCATTCAGGAAACCGCTGCGTACCGCATCGGCGGCCGCTCCCAAGGGGCCGGAGCGCAATGGCAGCAACAAGGCGATGCTGGCCAGCGGGATGGTATTGCCGTCGGCATCCGCGCCCCCGGCATCGCCGGTGGTTGTGTTTGCCAGCGCAGGCGGGCACAATCCGTTCAACAGGATACCCGCCGCTAGCGCCAGCTTGGCCCATTTATATAACATTCATAGCTCCCCATGACTCATCAATCTGCCAGCGCCTTCATCAACCCAGTGATTTTGGATGAGGTGGCGCAGCAAGCGTATCCCGCTTCCACATTATATGTGCTGGCCACACCGATCGGTAATGTCTGCGACATCAGCTTGCGCGCGCTGCACGTATTGTCGCTGGTCGACGCCGTGGCCTGCGAGGACACCCGCAATACCGCCCATTTGCTGGGGCGCTACGGTTTGTCCAAGACCTTGCTGGCCGCGCACGAGCATAACGAACGAGAAGTGGCGGAAAAAATCGTGGCCCGCTTGCAGGCTGGCGAGCGGATTGCACTGGTATCCGATGCCGGCACGCCGGCGGTATCCGATCCCGGCGCCCGCATCGTCGATGCAGTGCTGCGCGCCGGCCTGCGCGCCTTGCCGCTGCCGGGACCGTCGGCAGCCGTAACCGCGTTGTCTGTCAGCGGGCTGGTCAACGACCAGTTCCAATTCATTGGATTTCTGCCAAGCAAGGCGCGCCAGCGCGAGATCGCCCTGGCCGGCCTGGTTGGCGCCAGCGCCACGCTGGTGCTGTATGAAGCGCCGCACCGCATCATCGAAACCGTCGATGCTCTGTTGCAGGCGTTCGGCCCGGAGCGCCAGGTGGTGCTGGCGCGCGAGCTGACCAAACTGTTCGAGAGCGTCCATCGTTGCGCATTGGGTGAAGCGCCGGCATGGCTGGCGACTGACGCCAACCGGCAAAAGGGGGAGTTCGTGTTGCTGATCGAAGCGGCGCCGGTGGCGCTAGACGATAGCGCCGAAGGGGAGCGGGTGTTGCAGATCTTGCTGGCGGAATTGTCGATCAAGCAAGCTTCCGCGTTGGCAGCGCAAATCACCGGCCAAAAGAAGAATGCCTTGTATGAGCGAGCACTGGCTTTAAAAGATGCTTAAGGCAGGATAAGATGTCTCCAATGTTTTTTTGTCATTAATAATGATCGCTCCTATTTTGGAGCGGACAAGGTTTGAATAAGACAGGTGCAGAAATATAGGCACAAAAATGCCTGGATGAGGATGTATTTTAGCAACGGCGGCGGCGCGGCAAATTGGTTCCCGCGCAAGGTTCGATAGTAAAATCCGCCTCCTTGCGCAACGCGTCAAACAGTTTCAAGAAAGAAATCAAATTGAAGTAAGCGGGCCGTGCATTTAGCCAGACTTGCCCTTACTAATAAGATGAGAGAAAACATGAGTACAACGCAAACCAGCACCAGCCCCGGATTCAAGTCACCCCGTCTACACATCATCACGCTGGCTGCTTTGGGAATCGTGTTCGGCGACATCGGCACCAGTCCGTTGTACGCGCTGAAAGAGTGTTTCAGCACAGATCACGGCATTCCATTCACACCTGACGCGGTATTGGGAATCATCTCGATGCTGTTCTGGGCAATCACCATCGTGGTCTCGCTCAAGTACGTATTTTTCGTGATGCGCGCCGATAATAACGGCGAGGGTGGCGTGCTGGCCTTGATGGCCTTGTCGCTGCGCACTGCTACGCATGGTTCGAAACGCGCCAAGACGCTAATGATGCTGGGCGTCTTCGGCGCCTGCATGTTTTATGGCGACGTCGTGATTACGCCGGCGATCTCGGTGCTGTCGGCGGTGGAAGGGCTGGAAATAGCCACGCCGGGACTGACGCGTTACGTCGTGCCGCTTTCGCTCATCATCCTGATTGCCTTGTTCCTGATCCAGAAGCACGGGACCACGGTGGTCGGCAAATTATTCGGACCGGTGATGTTTGTGTGGTTTATCGCGCTGGGTTTGCTGGGTGTGTATAACGTCATCAAGGCCCCGGAAATCCTGGTCGCGATCAATCCTTACTACGCTTTTGCCTTCATGAAGACTCACGCGCTGCAAGCGTTCGTGGTGCTCGGTTCGGTGGTGCTGGTGCTGACCGGCGCCGAGGCCCTGTACGCCGACATGGGGCACTTCGGCATCCGGCCGATCCGTTTTGCCTGGCTGTTTACCGTCATGCCTTGCCTGATGCTGAATTACTTTGGCCAGGGCGCAAACCTGCTGGTCAATCCAGCCGCGATCCAGAATCCGTTTTACCTGATGGTGCCGGACGCCTTGCTGCTGCCGATGGTGATCCTGGCGACCGCCGCCACCGTGATCGCCTCGCAAGCCGTCATCTCCGGCGCGTTCTCGCTGACCAGCCAGGCCATCCTGCTGGGTTTTGTGCCGCGCATGCGTATCTTGCATACATCGGAAGACGAACGCGGCCAGATCTATGTGCCGGTGATCAACTGGATGCTGCTGCTGTTGGTGGTGGGCGTGGTGCTGGCCTTCAAGAAATCCGATAACCTGGCGGCAGCCTACGGCGTGGCGGTGACCACCACCATGCTGATCACCACGGTGCTGGCGGCGGTCGTCATGCGTACGGTCTGGAAGTGGAATCCATTCCTGGTGGCGCTGGTCATCGGCGCTTTCTTCATCGTCGATTTCGCTTTCTTCGCCGCCAATCTTCTGAAGATCGTCGACGGCGGCTGGTTCCCGTTGCTGCTCGGCGGCATCGCGTTCTTCCTGCTGATGACCTGGTACTCGGGCCGCATGCTGTTGCGTGAACGCAGCAAGGACGAGGGAATTCCACTGGAACCGTTCATCGAAGGTTTGCTGGCGCATCCGCCGCATCGGGTCGATGGTACTGCGGTCTTCATGACCGGCAACAAGACCACCGTGCCGGTCGCCCTGTTGCACAACCTGAAGCACAACCGCATTTTGCACAAACGCGTGTTCTTCCTGAAAATCAGTATCTGGGACGTGCCTTTCGTTGAAGACAGCAAGCGTCTGACCTTGAAAGAACTGGGCAGCGACGTGTATGTCTTGCGCGCCGCCTTCGGGTTCAAGGAAGCGCCGGATGTGCAGACCGTGATGGCCTTGACCACGGCCCAGTTCGGTCTGGAGTTCGACGTGATGGATACCTCGTTCTTCCTGGCGCGCGATACCGTTATCCCGAGCAAGATTCCCGGCATGCAGTTGTGGCGCGAAAAATTGTTCGCCTGGATGTATCAGAACGCGGCCAAACCGTCCGACTTCTTCCATATCCCGATCAACCGGGTGGTGGAACTGGGAACCAAGGTCGAGATTTAAGATACTGGAAAAAAGCCCCGCAAACCGGTCAGGTTTGCGGGGCTTTTTCTTCTCAGGCGGCAGGCGCCGATCCGAGATCGACCTGACAGCGCCACAACTGATGACCTGATGCCAGGTATTTGCTTTCGAACGGCGTGATCGGCTGTTCAGTTTTATATATCGCGTAGTCGACCGTCAGGCCGCTCAGTTGGCCCAGGGCGCTGGCGCATTCCTCGATATAAATCGGCCAGTTGCTGCGGCATTCCAGGATACCTCCCAGCGCGACGATGGTTGGAAACACCGGGTGACCATGCCAGCGCCTGCTCAGCTGACCGATTTTCGGCCATGGATTCGGATACAGCAGATAGTGGCGCACCGGGAAAATCTGCGCCGTCAGCAGCAACCGCCAGTAATCGACCAGGTCGGCGCGAATCCGGATGAAGTTATACGGCTGTGCGGCCGGCCCCGGCCACAGCGTGTTGCGGCCCACCCGGTCGGCGGACTGGTCGACCCCGATTACGAAATGGTCCGGATACTGCGCCGCCAGATGCATGGTCGACAGACCGACGCCGCAACCTGCATCGAGGATCAGCGGCAAGCTGCCAGCGGCGCGCCAGGCAGCAATGCTGTCGTCGAAGGCGCTTTGGTTATAGGAACTGACCGGTTTTTGAAATGTGTGCGAGGCGTGCTTGGCGACGGTAGCCGCAAGCTGGTCGTGAATGCCGTTCTGGGCGCTGTGAATCGGACTGGAATTGGCGTACATGTGGACGTACCGGATGCGATGTAAAAGGTACGGCAATATACATCAAACTACATCAAGCTTCCCTCCAGCCCCGCATTGCCAAGGTTTTTGGCAATGCGGGGCTGGAGGGATGAGTCGGAAACAAGGATTATTGCAGGGTGACGGGCTGGCTCATCATCGAGTCATAATTGCCCAGGAAAGCATCGATATCCTCGATGCTCGGTTCGGTTGCAATCAGGTCTTCGACCCCTTTACGGAAAAATTCAGCCAAGGCACCAGCAATAAAAATCTCGCGCTTGAACGATTTGTCGACGATTTCATAGCCGCCGAAGCGTAAAGCTTCACGTTGTTCATCGGCACCAAATTCGACGACGCTGTATTGGTCACTGTTATAAATCAGGTTCATATGCGCTCCCGGTAGTTAGGACAGAAGGTAATGATCGAGTAAGCAGTTTTCAAGCCAGCTGGTGAAAATATTATTTTTCAACTCCTTTTCTGATCGATATGTTTCTTTTCAGACAGACATATTTCAGTGGTAAAAGAAATTTTGCGCTTGTTTCACTTACATAGTACGCCACAGGCTGTTTTTGTCACGTGCTAAATACTTATCAAGGCAATGCATTTCTTCTAAGAGCGTGTTCAATATTTATATATCACCTGGCGCTGGCTGATAGCGTCACACAGTGTTGCCGGTCAGCGCTGTGTCTTATTTCCGCCATTTATTCCCGCCACTCGAACATGATGTGCTGATGCGATCCCGGTGTGATGGCGATCTTGCGGTCCTTCACCTGGCCGTTCTTGGCGGCTTCCAGGTGATAGTTGCCGGCAGGTAGCTTGGCCAGGAAAAATGGTCCTTTGGAAACGGCGTCCAGCACCACGTTATTGCTCGCATCGCTGATTTTCACGTGAATGTCGGCCGCATATTCATCTTTCGGCGAGGCTTTGATGAGAAATTCCAGCTCCAGCGGATAGTTTTTCGCTTCTTGCTGTATCAGGGTCGACTCATCCAGGCCGATGCCGCCGGAGAGGTAGGTTGCCACGCCTTTGGTAACCGGGGTAGGAGCGGCGCTGGCGTTGAAGCTTACCGCCGCGGCAATCAATGCGGTGAGTGCGAGCAGAGTGCGCTTATTCATGATGAATCCTCCTGTAGTGCGTTGCGCTGCGATTACGTGCCCATGAAATCGAGCATACGGGCTGAAAATTAAAGTTGACTTAAATCCTCGTTCCTTTGGATAAAAATCTGAAATTCACATGAATGCAAGGAACAAGCACCTTCTTCATCTTAGTTGACCGGCTTGGCCGGCGTCGGCTTACCGTCGCGCCAATGTTACTTGCGTCGCTGTCGTTTGTATAACACGCTACTGAATTGCTTCGGCGATAAACGGCGCTTCAATCCTTTCCACCCCGGCAATTTGGCGCCATGCATGCGCCGCGCGCATGCCGCGCATACCCCTGAGTCAATATATGCCGGGCACGCATGCAAACCATGTCAAAGAGTCGTTTGTAAGAAAAGCGGCGACTGGTCACACTCTCCTTACTCCCCAAGCAAACGGGGCCACACTAAGGAGATCCGTATGGATAGCAGCCGATTTATCAGAATCCCTTTGAAGAAGGGAGAAGTCTTTAAACTGGCTCGCCCCAAGGGATGCGTCATCCGGACAGTCAGCGGAGGTCTGTGGATCACCCAGGCCAACCAGACCGAGGACACTTTTATCAACCAGGGCGGTGTTTTTGTCGCCAAGGAAGAAGGCGTATTGCTGGCCGAGGCCATGGAATCGACGCTGATGTCGATCACGTATCAGCCAGCCCCCTCCGTTCGTCCGCAAAGCATTCTGGCCGCAGTGGCCGCAACTCTCCAAGGGGCTTGAGCGATGCGAGTTACTAGCTACCTGTCCAGCCCATCGGTGCGTTTGAGCATAGGCGTGGGCCTGTTGATGTATATCAGCTATGCCGCGACGCATCAGGCATTCGGAAATGTTGGTTTGATCGCACTCTGCGCCTTCGTCGGAGCATTTATTCCTTACTACTCGAAACTCAGCAACAAGCTGGAAGAAATCATCAACCTGCGCACGGCCATCGTCAGCCTGGGCCGGTTGGGGCGGTTTCTGCCGCAATTGGCATTCAACATCGGCATCTTTGTATTGCTGACGTGGGCCGGCGTGTTCCCGGCCGATAGCCTGGCGTCCTTGGGCGGGATCCTGGGCATCGCACTGGTGACCACCTGTGCCTCGCAGGGCATGCAGTATGTGGCGCTGGCCCTGGCCAATCGAGAAAAGGGCGACAAGAACCGGAATGTGATGCTGGCGCTTTCGATCAACATCGCGGTTACCGCACTGGCCACCGTGGGTTGGCCCTGGGCCAAGACTGCCTTCTTGTTGCTGGGCGTGGGCTTTGGTGTCCTCTTCTTTGCGGTAGGGCTGTTGTCCGACCTCCGCGCGCACATTTTCCGGCGTGGCGGGGTTGGCGTGTTTTTTGGCACCTTCAATCCTATCCATCGCACGCATCTTTCCTTGATCCGCGATGCTATCGCCGCTCGCGGCCTGGAAAAAGTCTATCTGCACTGCACCACGATTCCTAAATTGCATGCACAAGCGCTACAACGCGGTGAGATTCGGATTGCGCATCACGAACGTGGAATGCGGGTGTACGAAACCGCCGAGCGCGCTGATGTGCATGTCAATTATTTCCCTACCGGACGCAAGTTTTACGAATACGAAACCCGTCTGGCCATGATGCGTGCCTCAGTCATCGAGGCCGGTCTGGACGGACAGGTGGAAGTCTTGTCGATGCCCGATGCCTATGACCAAGGCGGCTTCTACTCGGTACTTGCGCACGTCAAGCGATTGGCAAAGGGAAAGCCGATTCACGGAATTCACGGCAGCGACCTTGGCGGCATGTGGGTGCGGGGTATTTTTGACGAATCGGGCTGGGTCTATCCGGTGCCGGTGGTACGCCGCGACAAGGTATCGGCGACGGCGATTCGAAACGGCGCCACCGGGCTGACCACAAGAACGGTTCAACACATGATGGAAAACTTGCAAACGGCTCAGAAATCGATGAGCTCCGGCTCTACCACCTAGATCTCCTACCAAGGACCTGACATGACCATTCATCAACTGAACACCCTGCGTAAAACGAAGCCGTCTGACGTGACCCCGGACTTGACGATCAAGATCGTGGAAAGCGAAGACGAGCGGCTCAAGGCCATGCTGGTGCGGGCAATCGTCTACATGCATGAGCAGCAATGCCCCTACCACGAAGAGTTCGATCTCAATGACCATACGTCCACGCAAATTATCGGGATGACCCCTGACGATGAGCCAGTGTTGACCGCGCGCATCCGGTACTTCAACGGCTTTGCCAAGATCGAGCGGTTGGCGATCCGCAGCGAATACCGCGGCAATGGATATGGACACCGTTTATTGAGCTTCATCCTCCATCTTTGCCGGCAAAAGGGTTTCTCGCGGTTCTACCTGCATGCACAAGCCCGCCTGCAGCCCTTTTACTCAGGTTATGGCTTCCGGGCGGAAGGCGGCGATTTCGCGTTCTCCGACCACGAGTATGTGGAGATGGTCCTGAACGACCGTGAACTTCCTGCGCAGCCGTCGCTGCACATTGGCGGCCGGCCCATGGCGCTCAATCGGCCCGAAAACAACTTGCATCAGAGCGGCCCGCTGGAGCATCGGACTGCCGTGATGGCCGCTCCCACATCTTTGTGAAATGGACAAGATGATGAAACGCAAGCTATCTGTGATGGCCTTGAGCATCGCCCTGATCGGTACGGCAGGTTCGACCAGGGCAGAAGCCATCACGCCGCCGTATCGCGAGTTGTTGCAAAAACTCGTGGATATCAACACGGAGACGCAAAACCTGGCCGGGCTATCGCAAGTGCGGCAACTGCTCATTCCGCGCTTTGAGGCGTTGGGACTGATGGCCACGCGCCACCGTCTGGCGCAAGACGGCAGGGAGGTGCTGAGCTTCGAAAAGCCTGGCGCAAAGCCGAAGGTGTTGTTGGTCGGCCACCTGGATACCGTGTTTGCGGCCAACGGCGCGTTTCAGCTGCTGCAGCAGCAGGACGATCACTTGCTTGGTCCTGGCGTGATCGACATGAAAGGCGGTGTGGTGCTGATGCTGAACGTGCTGGCGCAACTCCAGGCCCATGACCCGGACAGCCTGGAGCAGGTGAGAGTGGTGCTCAACGACGACGAGGAGGTTGGCTCTCCCTATTCGAAAGCCATGCTGCGCACTCTTGCACAAGGCGTTCCCTACGGTCTGGTGTTTGAACCTGGCCTGGAAGACGGCGCGGTGGTAAGCAGCCAGTCTGGTGTGCGCTGGATCAAGCTGACCACTTTTGGCAAAGCCACGCATGCCGGCCTGGAGCCTGAAAACGGCATCGATGCCTGTCTGGATTTGGCCATCAAGATCCGCAAAGTGACCGAACTGGCGCAACCGGACCGAGGCCTGACTCTGAACCCGGGCGTCATCGAAGGCGGCAGCAAACCCAACGTCGTCTGCGAGAAAGCCAGCGTCACTTTCGATATCCGCTTTCGTTCGCTGGCTGATTGGCAGACTGTATCCGCGGCTATCGAACGCATAGGCGGTCAAAGCGACGTCGTCAATCCTCGGTTGCAAAGAGGCACTCGCACAGAGGTCACGCAAATCGCCGAGATGCCTCTGTTGCCAGCCTCCAGCACCGCAGTGCTGTTGCGGCAGATGCAAGCAGCTAGCGTAGTCGTCGGGCAAACATTCCGCGCCCGCGCCGTCGGCTATGGCAGTGATGGCAACAACCTGGCCGACAGCAACATCGAACTGCTGGTTGGCGTTGGTCCTTATGGCGGCGGCATGCATTCGGAGCATGAATTCATGCGTCTGAATGCGTATCCGGAACGCTTGGCACTTGTTACCCAATTGATTTCCCAACTTCTTCAAACTCACTAAGGAACCTTATGAAAGCCCTCGTCGTTATTGATATCCAACGCGAATACATCGCCCCCGGCCGCCTGTTTCAAATTCATGGCATCGGCCCGTCGCTGAATAACGCCTACACCATGCTGCGCTTTGCGCGCAGCCAAGGCTGGCCTATCGTCCATGTCAAGCATCTGCAGGACGGTGACATCTTTAATCGCTCGTCGGACAAGTCCGACTTTATCGACGGCTTTGTGCCCGAGGCGAACGAAGTGCTGGCCATAAAAGGCAATTATTCGTCGTATTCCTCCGAGGCTTTTACAAAATTTGTCGCTGACCATCCGGACCATGAGCTGGTGGTGATCGGTTACGGCACCACGATGTGCTGCCTGTCCACCATCGTCGACGGCTATCACCGTGGCCAGCGTTTCGCCTTGGTGGAAGACGCTTGTGCCGCACTCGCGGTCAAAGATTATTCCGAGGAAGCGATGCATGAGCACGCTGTCGCCATTCTCGGACGCTTTGCCCGGATCACGCGAACCGCCGATGCGACCAACGTCCAAATCTAACCAGGCCTGCGGCTTTGCCGTCTGCCATCACACCATTGAAAGAGGATTTCATGCAAAACCAACCTGTCCAAAATCGCGCAGTTCCTAATGCAGCGCTCGACAACGCGCTGACGCTGTCGCACGTCGCCGGCCCCGTCGACGGCACACCGGTACTCATCGCTACCATGCACGGCAAAGAGGCTGTGTTGGGACCTTTGCTGGCAGACCTTGGATTCAAAGTGCTGCTGCCGCTGGGATACGACACTGACGCCTTGGGTACCTTCTCCGGTGATGTGCGTCGCCCCGGCACTGCATTCGAGGCCGCGCTGGAAAAAGCCCGTCGCGCCTGCGTGGCTACGGGCGTCATGCGGGCGGTATCCAGTGAGGGTTCGTACCGGCCATGCCAGACGCTATTTCCCGGTGCACGCAGCGCGGAGTTGCTAGCTTTCGTCGATCTTGAGAACAATTTTTCCTGCGTTGAATATCTGACCGACCTGCCAACCCGTTTTGTCAAAGGCCGCGTGCCGCCGGACTTGGGCGCCCCGGAAACGCAAGCCCTGCTGTCGGCCATGGATTGGCCTTCGGTGAAGGCGATGGTAGTACCTTTCGATCCAGGTTTTGGCGTGCTGCCGACGCAGGTTTTCAAAGGACTGGGTGACGAAGCCGCCTTGGCGCAAGCCATGCTGGAGTGCGCCGCCCAATCCAGCGACGGACTGGTGCATCTGGAGACCGATTTGCGGGCGCACATGAATCCCACGCGCATGGCATCCGTGGCAAAGGTGGGGAAACATTTATCTGAGCGGTTGCGCAGAGAAGGCTATGGCTTGCCGGCGCGCTTGGCGGCTTGACGGCAGGTTTTTGTTTTACCGGCGAGCCGATCAATCAGTATTGTTCTCTTGGTTGGCCCGCTAATTATCCTTTTACGGTTTTAATCAAACCAACTCGGTTTCCAGCTTCTGCTCGGCGCGTTCCAAGGAAGTACGTAGCCAATCGACGAAGACCTGTACCGACGCGTCGCGTTTGGCGCCGTGACACGCGAAGAATGAACGCGGACTGACCAGGCGCTCTTTCAGCGGCGCCACCAGCGTCCCTTCTTCCAGGAAAAAATTCACCAGGGGCGAACTTCCCAACGCCACGCCATGGCCCATGACGGCGGCCTGGATGATCTGGTCGAAGTGGCTGAAGCGGAAACCAAGGTCGCCCATGGGCACGCCTGCCTCCACGTTCTCAAGCCAATGTTGCCACTGTAGCCACGGCCAGGAGTTTTGCGGATCGTTCAGATGCAGCAAGGTGTGATGGCGCAGATCATCTACGCATGTCAGCTTGCGTCCGCCTCGACGTAGCAACGCTGGGCTGCACACCGGAAAAATCTCTTCGCCAGACAAGAAAACGGATGACTCTGCCGAGACGGCGTCTGGCATGCAGTAGCGGATAGACATGTCCACCACACCTTGTTTCAAATCGACTACGCGATTGTCAGCTTCGATGTGCAAGGATACTTCAGGGCAGTGTGCCTGAAATTGCGCCAGCCTCGGCACTAGCCAGAGCGAAGCAAACGAGGTTGTCGTGGATACCTTGAGCCTGCGGTAGGTTGTTTCCTTGCGCAGGATTTCCACGATATCGGACAAGCGCGCCAGGGAGTCGCCTACAACTTCATACAATACCCTGCCTTGTTCGGTCAGCTCCAGGGAGCGGTGGCGACGCTCGAAAAGCGCCAGGCCCAGGAATTCTTCCAGTTTCTTGACTTGCCTGCTGACGGCAGATTGCGTAACGAAAATCTCTTCTCCTGCCTTGGAGAAACTGCACTGCCGCGCGGCTGATTCAAAGCCGACCAGCAGGTCTAGTGGTGGGAGAGGCCGTGCCATATGATCAAATCCTTATTGGGGTTGTGCGCCCGAAGCCCAAAAAATTTCTAACGGATGGGGGGCGTTTGAGTCATTTTCCTGCTTAAATTACAACAAATCATCTGCCTCTTTATACCAAGCATTCAGTTGCTCGTGTGCAAATATTTGTTTCGAAATGAAATAAGCGTGGCCATGGCCAATTTTCATGACGAGCGTCTTCAAATCGAATTAATGTATCTTTTGATACTGGAATGGAAGTTAGCGAGCGATTGCTTGGACAACCCTCAAGATTCGCCCAATGCCCTACGATATTGAATCGCTTCAGCGACATGGCTTGTGGCAATATTTACCGCTCCGCCCAGATCGGCAATCGTGCGCGCAACTTTGAGCGCGCGATGGTAGCCGCGCGCAGACCAGTTCAGACGAGTCATGGCGCTACGCAGCAGTTTTTCACCCGCGCTGTCGGGTTTGCAATATTCATCGATCTCATCCGCGGACAAGGCGTTGTTTTGCTTGCCTTGGCGCGTCAGCTGCAGCGCGCAGACCTGTTCGACGCGCGTTGCGATCATGGCGGATGGTTCGCCTTTGGCAGCATTCAGCAGTTGTTCATGCGGCAATGCCGGCACCTGGATCTGCATGTCGATGCGGTCGAGCAGGGGGCCTGAGATCTTGTTTTGATAACGCAGGATATTGTCGGGCGTGCAGCGGCATTGTTTTACGGGATGTCCCAGGTAACCGCAAGGGCAGGGGTTCATGGCCGCGATCAGCTGGAATTGCGCCGGAAAATCGGCTTGTCGCGCTGCGCGTGAGATAGTGATACGGCCGGATTCCAGCGGTTCACGCAATACTTCCAGTACACGACGGTCGAATTGAGGTAGTTCATCCAAGAACAATACCCCGCGATGCGCCAGCGAAATTTCGCCGGGACGCGGCGGACTGCCACCACCAACCAATGCAACGGCGGATGCGGTGTGATGCGGCGAACGGTAGGGCCGCACTTTCCATGCCGCACTGGAAAAGCCGCTGGTCAGGGACTGCACCGCCGCCGACTCCAAGGCGTCGCGATCGCTCATGGGCGGCAAAATCCCGGGGAAACGCGCCGCCAGCATGGATTTTCCTGTGCCTGGCGGGCCCATCAGCAGGACACTATGATTGCCGGCTGCAGCTACTTCCAGTGCGCGCTTGGCTTGCAACTGGCCTTTGACGTCGCTGAAATCCAGGTAGCGCGGGGACCTCGGCTGCGGTTCTGCATTGTGGCGTGACAGCCTTGTTTCTGGTTGTCTGGAGGAGAAGTGGGCGCATACTTGTAATAAGCTGTCGGCTGGCAAGATGCGGGCATCCGTGACCAGCGCGGCTTCGTCGGCATTAGCGCGCGGCAGGATGAAGGCGCGGCTTTTGACTGCAGCCGGATTGCCGCCTTGGGCAGTCATGGCGAAGGTCATCGCCAGCGCGCCGCGTATCGGTCTCAGCTCGCCGGACAGCGACAGTTCGCCGGCAAATTCATAGTCATCGAGTTCGTCGGCCGGCATTTGTCCGGAGGCGGCCAGGATGCCGAGCGCTATCGGCAAATCGAAGCGGCCCGACTCTTTGGGCAAGTCTGCCGGAGCGAGATTGACGGTGATGCGACGCGAGGGAAATTCAAAACGGGCATTTTGCAGCGCTGCGCGGACCCGGTCCTTGGATTCCTTGACCTCGGTTTCGGGCAGGCCGACGATGGTGAAACTTGGCAGGCCGTTGGCCAGGTGGACTTCAACCGTGACCTCGGGCGCTTGCATGCCTGCCAGCGCCCGGCTTTTCAATACTGCCAGCGTCACTGGCGCGGCATCATGGCTGTTTCAGATGTGCTTCAAGCTCGGCCACACGTGCTTCGAGTGCTTCGAGTTTGGCGCGGGTGCCGGCCAGCACCTGGGCTTGCACGTCGAATTCTTCACGTGTGACCAGATCCAGTTTGGCAAAACCCTGGCTCATCATGGCCTTGACGTTCTTCTCGATATCCTTGGCAGGTGAATTTTCGATGGCCTGGTTGATCTTGGCTTGGATGTCGTCGAAAAAATTGGGTTTGTTCATGGCGGCCCTCTATCTCTGTAAATAAGAAAAATGATAACCGATACGCGCAAACCCCACATCGAAATTGTGGCCGGGCGCTGCAGTTTAAGCCTTTACTGTCATAACGGAAGCGCCGGGCATTTCAAGAAAGCGCAGTACGAATTTCATGCAGCGATTTCTTTTGACGTCCATCCGCATCGAAATTATCTGCTTGCAGCCAAGCCTCGAAAATCGCCCGTTGCAATGGCCACTCGCTATCCAGCATCGAGAACCAGGCGGTATCGCGGTTTTTTCCTTTGAATACACGGTGCTGCCGGAACAGGCCTTCAGCTGTAAAACCGAAGCGCAGTGCCGCCAGTTGCGAACGCTGGTTGAGCGAATTGCATTTCCATTCAAGGCGGCGATAGCCAAGCACTTCAAAGGCGTGCCGCGCCAGCAGGTAAATCGCTTCGGTTGCCTGGCGGCTGCGCTGCATGCGGCCGCTGAACCAGATATGGCCGATTTCGATGGAGCCGTGCTCGGGGGTGATGGCGAGGTAGCTGAGGACGCCGGTGGCCAGTCCGCTTTGCTGGTCGACCACGGTATAGAAGAAAGGATCGCTGCTGACAGCGCAGTTCTTCAGCCACGCGCTGAAGTCGCGCTGATCCTGGAACGGGCCGACCGCGAGAAAGTCCCATTGGCTGGCATCAGCGTCGGCCGCGTGTTCGACCTGGTACAGGGCCGCGGCATCGCGCTCGGCATCCAGCGGCAACAGCCGGATGCTGCCGCCTTGCAAAGGAGTGCGCCGGGGCAGCGCGGCTGGTTGCCAGTCTGGCAGGGGCTTACCGGTTTCAGTGGATTGCTGTGACATGGCTGAACTTTATCTGAAGAGGTGGAGTGATTGGAACGGGCGACGACATTTTTAGGCAAGTTGCTTGCGGTATTGGACGAAACCGGCACGTTGAGCGATGCGGTCATACAGTTGTATTGCGGTGCTGTTGGTCTCACGCGTGAGCCAATGGACGCGCGTGCTGCCGGCGGCTTTGGCTTCGGCGTAGACATGCTCGATCAGTTGCCGGCCGAGGCCTGTGCCGCGCTGCTCTGGAGCGACATACAAGTCTTGCAGATAGCAGGAATGCTCCACTGTCCAGCACGAGCGATGGAAAATCCAATGCACCACACCGACTGCCTTGCCGTCCGCCATGGCCAATGCGCCGAACATCGGTTCCTTGGGATCCAGCAGGCGCTGCCAGGTGATCAGACGCGTGGTTTGCGGCACTTCTGCCTCGTAGTATCCAAGATAACCCAGCCATTGCGGTTGCCAGAGAGCGAAGTCCTGTTCGTTGAGCGGCTTGATGTAAGTATGCGGGCGCCGTGCCGGTTCTGAAGCCAAGATAATCTCCTATGTGGAAGTACAGCCAGGTAACGATTTGTAGCCGTCGTGGATACAAAACAGCACTTATCGTAGCGCCATAAGTTGGTATCATCAAAGATCCAATATTGCCTATATTTATAGGTCCAATCGGATCTGGGTACGCAAGTTGGCAAAGATAATGATAGTATTAAAAAAAAGACAACTATCGAGAGACGACATGACCTATAGGAAATTATTGATTTTGTGTGCAGCGTTCTGTTTTTCCGGGGCGGCACTGGCGGACGCGCCGCAAGCGGCCGAGCATGATGCGGTTTTCAAGGATTTCCATTTCGCCTCCGGCGAGACTTTGCCGGAACTGCGCATCCACTACCGCACCTTCGGCACGCCGCAGCGCGACGCCAACGGCAAAGTCAATAACGCCGTGTTGATCCTGCATGGCACCGGCGGCTCCGGCGCGCAATTCATCCGGCCTGAATTTTCCGGCGAACTGTTTGGTGCGGGCCAACTGCTCGATGCCTCGCACTATTTCCTGATACTGCCGGATGGCATCGGCCACGGCAATTCCAGCAAGCCCAGCGATGGCTTGCGCACCAAATTTCCGCATTATGGCTACCGCGACATGGTCGAGGCGCAGTACAAGCTGCTGACGGAAACCCTGGGAGTGAACCACTTGCGCCTGGTGATGGGCACGTCGATGGGTGGCATGCAGACCTGGATGTGGGGCGAGCAGCATCCGGAGTTCATGGATGCCTTGATGCCGCTGGCCAGCGTGCCGACCCAGATTTCCGGCCGCAACCGCGTCTGGCGCCGCATCATGATCGACGCCATCCGCAACGATCCGCAGTGGCAGGGCGGTAACTACACCGTGCAGCCGCCGAGTTTGCGCACCGCCGAACAGATGCTGTTTTTCATGTCCAGCAATGCCTTGCTGCGGCAACAGCAGATGCCGGATCTGGCGCAAGCCGATGCGGCGCTGGACGCCGCCGTGGCTATCTCGATGAAAACCGCCGACGCCAACGACACTTTGTATTTCATGGATGCTTCGCGCGATTACGATCCCGGACCGTTGCTGGACAAGATCCGGGCCCCGCTGATCGCCGTCAATTCCGCTGACGATCTGATCAATCCCCCGGAAATCGGCATTCTGGAACGCGATGTCAAACGCGTGCCGGGCGCGCGCATGGTGATGGTCAAGCAAAGCGAAGCCACGCGCGGCCACGGCACCCATACGGTGGCGGCAGTCTGGAAGCCCTGGCTGCGGCAATTGCTGACATCGACGCAGCGCGATTAAGCGTGATGCCGGTGCCGCCTGCGCTGTCGATGCATCTGGATCCCGCCGGGATTGTGCTGGAGGGCGGCAAGGGCCTGGCCAAGCAGCTTTGCCTGGCCTTGCGCCAGCGCATCCTGGCGACGCCGGATACCTATCGCATCAAGCTGCCCACCTCGCGCAACTTGGCGCTGGCGCTGAACCTATCGCGCAATACCGTAGTGCGCGCTTACGAGCAACTGTATGCAGAAGGCTATATCAGCAGCAGGGTCGGCGACGGCACTTATGCCGGCGGCCTGGCGACCGCAGCCACTCCTGATCTTGCCGCAACAGCCGCAGCCGAGCCGGCAACGCAGCAGTCATCCATGCAGCAACGTCTTAGCGGATATGGCGTGCGCCAGCGTCGCTTTGACGGTCCGGCGCGCGCGTTCCGCCTTGGCGTTCCGGCCTACGATCTGTTCCCCAGCGCCATCTGGGCGCGCCTGCAAGGTAATTTCTGGCGTCACGCGCCGTTGGCGCAAATGGGCTATGGCGAGGCTGCCGGCAATCTCCGCCTGCGAGAGTTGATCGCAGCCTATTTGCGCCAGGCGCGGGGACTGGTCTGCGAGCCGTCGCAAATCATGATTACCGCTGGCGCCCAGCATGGCATCGCCATGTGCGCACAGCTATTGCTCGATGTCGGCGACAAGGTGGCGATAGAAAATCCCTGTTATCCATCGGCTGCTGCGGCATTGACGGTGGCCGGCGCCCAGCTAGTGGGCATCGCGTTGGACCATGATGGCATGGATACCGGGCAACTGGCGCAACACACTGACTGCCGCATGGCGTATGTCACGCCATCGCACCAGTATCCGGTCGGGGTCACGCTGTCGCTGGCGCGCCGGCTCGAATTGCTGGCCTGGGCCGAGCGCCACGACAGCTGGATTATCGAAGACGACTATGACGGCGAATACCGCTATGACGGCACGCCGCTGGCGCCGTTGGCGGCGCTTGATCACAGCGCCCGCGTGCTTTACGTCGGCACCTTTTCAAAGATCGCCTTTCCCGGCCTGCGCCTCGGTTACCTGGTCTTACCGCCCAAGCTGGTGCCGGCGCTCAGCGCGCTGCGCGCCATGGGCGATCGCCATCCACCAGCCGCAGATCAGGCGGTGATGGCCGAATTCATCGCCGCCGGCCATTTCCAGCGTCATATCCGCCGCATGCGGCGCGCCAGCCGTTCACGGCGCGATGCCTTGATGGCGACCTGGATGCCGCTGTTCGGCGCGCGGCTGCCGCTGCCCAAGGTGGCGGCCGGCTTGCATCTGAGCCTGCCATTGGCCAGCCCGCAGCAAGAGACGGAGCTGGTGGCCAAGGCCATCGCCGCCGGCGTTGAAATCAATCCGTTGAGCCGGTTTTGCCTCCCTGGCCAACCGGTAAGCCCGCAACACCGCGCCGGTCTGGCGCTGGGTTTTGCCGGCGTAGATGAGGTCGCAATTCGCAAGGCATTGCTATTGCTGCAACAAGCCTGGGCGTGATTTGTAGCGAACTACAAGCTGTCATGTAGTCGATGGAAATTAAATTCGCACCAAAATAATGCATTGTCAGATATCTGTTTCGTTTTGGTGCGTTGCACTGCGCAATATTTCTATGCAAGAACGTCTCGAAATTAACAGTCACTAAAAAACGGCAATTAAATCGCCCCATAAGTGGTATCGGCCGGGGAAAAGGAAGCGCCGCACCAGTTGGCATGGGTTCTGCTATGGAAAGCCTGAAGAGTAATGATTTATCGGTTTTTCATTCAACATACCAACAGGGACTTTCATGAAAAAGCTGATTTTAGCCGCAGCAATAGCAGCAAGCGTCACAGCAAGTCTTACCGCAGGTCTCGCGCATGCCGAGGATGCCAAGCCGGACAATGAAGTCAGTTACAACATTGGCGCAGTCAACGACTACCGCTTCCGCGGCATTTCGCAAACGCGTTTCGATCCGGCAGTACAGGGCGGCGCCGACTACACCAATAATCCGACCGGGCTGTATGCCGGCACCTGGCTCTCCAACATCAAATGGATCAAAGATGCGGTCGACAGCGCGAATACCGGCACTGGCGGCAAGGGACCTGTCGAATGGGATATCTACGGCGGCAAGCGAGGCGATCTGCCCGGCGGCTTTACCTATGACGTCGGCGGCCTTTATTACTACTACCCGACGAACAACTACAGCCAGATCGGCCGCAACGCCAATACTTTCGAACTGTACGGTCAGCTCGGCTACGGCCCGGCTTACTTCAAATATTCGCATGCGATGACCAACCTGTTCGGCACCATCGACAGCAAGAACAGCGCTTATTACGATGCCGGCGCCAATTTTGATGTCGGCGCCGGCATCACGCTGGGGCTGCATCTTGGCCATCAGACAGTGGAACACACCAGCTTTGCCAGCTACACCGACTGGAAGGTCGGCGTCACCAAGACCTTCGACCAGCTCGCCGGCATCACGCTGGGCCTGGCTTATGTCGGCACGGATGCCAAGGACGGTGCTTATGTCAGCCCGAGCGGCAAGAACCTGGGACGCAACGGCGTGGTGTTTTCTGTAGCGAAGACTTTCTAACGACATCAAACAGCAATGGCGGCAGGCGTTTCGCCTGTCCGTCCAACAAAACAACGAGGCCGACATGAAACTGATTACAGCGATCATCAAACCATTTAAGCTCGACGAGGTGCGCGAAGCGCTTTCGGCGATTGGCGTGCAAGGTATCACCGTGACTGAAGTCAAAGGCTTTGGTCGCCAAAAGGGTCACACCGAACTGTACCGCGGTGCGGAATACGTGGTCGACTTTTTGCCGAAGACAAAAATCGAAGCTGCAGTGGACGACAGCATTCTGGAACAAGCGGTAGAAGCGATTGAAACCGCCGCCCGTACCGGTAAGATCGGCGACGGCAAGATTTTTGTATTTGATCTGCAGGAAGTTATTCGTATTCGTACCGGTGAAACCGGCAAAGACGCAATCTAAGGGGATAAAAATATGAACAGAATATTTGCAACGATTTTGGCGTCTTGTGCGCTGATCGCGGCGACTTCCATGCTGCCGGCATCGGCGGCGGACGAGGCCTCCGCTACGGCGGTGCCGGCTGCGGCAAGTGTGACGTCGGCCAGCGTAGCGGCTCCTGCCGCACCGGCGGCAGTTGTCGCAGCGCCCGCTCCGGCCACGACCGCTGCAGCGGCGCCTGCCGCAGCGGCACCGGCAGCACCTGTGCCCAACAAGGGCGACACCGCCTGGTTGCTGGTTTGTACCGCGTTCGTGATCCTGATGACGTTGCCTGGCCTGGGTTTGTTCTACGGCGGCCTTGTGCGCAGCAAAAACATGCTGTCGGTGCTGATGCAATGTTTCACCGTGTTCTCGCTGATCATCGTGCTGTGGATACTCTACGGTTACAGCCTCGCGTTCACAGAGGGTAATTCGTTCTTCGGGGGCTTCAGCCGCCTGTTCTTGCACGGCATGACGCCTGATTCAGTGGCCGCCACCTTCAGCAAGGGTGTGGTTGTGCCTGAGTTTGCGTATGTGGTGTTCCAGGGCGCGTTTGCTGCGATTACCTGTGCCCTGATCATCGGCGCGTTTGCCGAACGCGCCAAGTTCTCGGCGATCCTGGTATTCACCGTGCTGTGGTTCACTTTCGCTTACCTGCCGATGGCGCATATGGTCTGGTACTGGCCTGGTCCGGATGGATTTATCGATGCAGCTTCGTCAGAAAAACTGACCGCGACCGGTGGCTGGCTTTTCCAAAAAGGCGCGCTGGATTTCGCCGGCGGCACCGTGGTGCATATCAACGCCGCTATCGCCGGCCTGGTTGGTTCCTATGTCATCGGCAAGCGTGTCGGTTTCGGCAAGGAAGCATTCAAGCCGCATAGCCTGACATTGACTATGGTTGGCGCCTCGCTGCTGTGGTTCGGCTGGTTTGGTTTCAATGCCGGTTCCGCTCTGGAAGCCAACGGCAGCGCTGCGCTGGCCTTTATCAACACACTGCTGGCTACCGCCGCTGCGGTGCTGAGCTGGAGTGCCGGTGAATGGATCGGCAAGGGCAAACCTTCCATGCTGGGCGGTGCTTCCGGTGCTGTCGCAGGCCTGGTGGCGATCACCCCTGCAGCTGGTTTTGTCGGCCCGATGGGCGCCTTGGTCATGGGTCTGCTGGCCGGCTTTGTCTGCCTTTGGGGTGTCACCGGCCTGAAGCGTTTGCTGGGTGCGGACGATGCGCTGGACGTGTTCGGCGTGCATGGCGTCGGCGGTATCATGGGAGCGTTGCTGACGGGCGTGTTTGCAGCGCCTAGCCTCGGCGGCACAGGTATTTATGACTATGTAACCAATGCGGTTTTGCCAGACTATTCGATTCCAGGTCAGCTGTGGATTCAGTTCGAAGGCGTGATGACCACCTTGGTCTGGTCCGGCGTGGTATCGCTGATTGCATTCAAGCTGGTCGACATCGTCATGGGCTTGCGCGTGACCGAAGAAGAAGAGCGCGAAGGCCTGGATATCTCCAGCCATGGCGAATCTGCATATCACGACTAAGCCCGATTAAACCTGGCTTGAGCCCGCCGGATAGCAGGAAGCACGGCTATCCGGCGGCTTGATCGACGTTTTACGTAATCCCGGGTCGATAGCCATCACCTGGGATTTTTTGTTTTCGGTTTTCCCCATTTTCATGCAGCCGTTTCTGGAGATTTATCGTGGATCCGACCATCACCCCGCAACGCTTGACTACCTGTACGGTGGAAGACGTCAGGGCCGACCAGTTCGAGCAGGTGGTGGGCCCGCTCACCGAGATCCTGATGGCCTGTGTGGCGCAGGGCGCCAGCATCGGCTTCCTGGAAACGCCGGCTGCGGAAGATGCATTTTCCTTCTGGTACGGCGTCAGCGGTTCATTGGTAAGCGGCGGCCGACGCCTGTTGGTCGCGCGTTTTGCCGGGCAAGTCGTCGGTACAGTCCAGATCGTGCTGGCGACGCCGGCCAATGGCCATCATCGTGCCGAGATCTCCAAGCTGCTGGTGCACCCTGATGTCAGGCGCAAAGGCGTGGCGCGCATACTGATGCAACGCGCCGAGGCGATCGCCCGCGCCGATGGACGCTCGCTGCTGATTCTTGATACCCGCACCGGCGACGCTGCCGAGTCTTTGTATCATTCCATCGGCTTTGAACGGGCAGGGATCATTCCTGATTACGCGCGCTCGACGACGGGCAAGCTGAGCGACACCAGTTTCATGTACAAGCAAATTTAGGAGTCTGTCGGACTTAGGATGACCGGCCTATGCGCGCCGTTGATTTAGCGTCGAGCCGGCGGCCACAATTGGGCCGTATGCACCAAGGCTAGGATCCATACGCTTTCAGCCGCAATCTCATACAACAAACGATAGCTCTCGTGCGGGATCAATTCGCGGGTCCCTGGAATGCTCCCGGCCTTTCCCGAAAACGGAAATTGCGCCAAGTTAAGGGCAGTCGCACTGAACAGTTCGTCCATTCTTATCTTCGCCTGGATATCCTGTTCCGCGATGTAGTCCAGAATATCGCTGCGGTCTTGCTCTGCTTCAGAAGCCCAGTGGACAATCACACTTTGGTCTCACCCGGCTTACCCAGCAGCTTGGCCCGGCGTTGGGCAAATTTTGCTTCGACCTTGTCATTGGACTGACTGTGCCCGGTCTGCACATCGTTTCGGGCAGCCTCGACCTTCCGCAGCAAGAAGGCGTCGTAGTCCCTGGCTTCGGTCTGGCGCTGCACGAACTCGCGCATCAACTCACGCACGATCTGTGACGCCGGCCGGTGCGCTGCTTCTGCTTCGGCCATGAATTTGTCACGTAGCTCGGATTCCATTTTCATGGTGAAAACCGCCTCTTTAGTCATATAAAATCCATACAAAGTACTGAGAAGGTGTATACCTTATCATTACTTTGGCTACAGGCACGCCCGGAAAAATACTGTTTCCTTGCACAAGGCGCGGTGCAGATAAAATGACATACAAATATAAAATTGCATATAAGGCAATTCTCGTTATATAAAAGCACAGCGTAATGAGAAGGTATTTCATAGCGCTTTTTGTTATGTCCGGGGCTTTAAAAATCCGCCAACGACCCGATGTAAAGTGGGCTGATTGGTCTTGCCTGTCAGCCATGGCGCCGTTTACGCAACATCGCGGCGAGTGACCGGCGAAATAATGCATTTCCCGTTAGAATCGGCGTCTCTCGCTTGTCGCGGAAGTCCTGAAATACGCTTCTTTGGCTGGCAGCAACGCATCTCACGCTACATAGTTCCCAAAAGAAAGTTTTATATGGTTCCGCACCTTGTCACGGCCCTGAATGGCCCATTGCTCGATCTAGAAAAGAAAATTCTCGCAGCTACCCCGGCTATCGAGCGCTGGTTCCGGATGGAATGGCAAGAGCACACGCCGCCGTTCTATTGCTCGGTTGACCTGCGCAATTCGGGTTTCAAGCTGGCTCCCGTGGACACCAACCTGTTTCCCGGCGGCTTCAGCAATCTGTCCCCTGAAATGTTGCCGCTGGCGATACAGGCAGCGATGGCGGCCATCGAAAAATACTGTCCGGACGCAAAGAATTTGCTGCTGCTGCCGGAGCTGAACACGCGCAACACCTTCTATCTGCAAAATGTGGCGCGGCTGATGCAGGTTTTCCGCCAGACGGGTTTGCATGTACGGCTCGGTTCGCTTGACGAAAGCATGAAGGAGCCGCAAACGATTGAACTGCCGGACGGCAGCACCATCACGCTGGAGCCGCTCGAGCGTTCCGCCAATGGCCGCCGCCTCGGGCTGAAGAATTTCGATCCTTGCACGATTTTATTGAACAACGATTTGTCGTCCGGCACGCCGTCCATCCTGGAAAACCTCAATGAACAGAATGTCTTACCGCCGCTGCATGCCGGCTGGACCGTGCGCCGCAAGAGCCATCATTTCACCGCCTACGATGAAGTCGTCAAGAAATTCGCCAAGCTGGTCGATGTCGACCCGTGGATGCTGAATCCGTTTTTCGCCAAGGTCGACCAGGTTGATTTCCAGGCCACCGACGGCGACGACAAACTGGCGGCGAGCGTCAGTTCGCTGCTGGCGAAAATCCGCAAGAAATACAAGGAATACGGGATCACCGAAAAGCCGTTCGTGATCGTCAAGGCCGATGCCGGTACCGACGGCATGGGCGTGATGAGCGTGACCGACGTCAACCAGATCAAGGAACTGAGCCGCAAGCAACGCGAAAAACTGTCTCTCGGCAAGGACGGCGGCGAGATTCACGACCTGATCATCCAGGAAGGCGTGCATACTTTCGAGCATATCAACGATGCGGTAGCGGAGCCGGTGGTGTACATGATCGACCGCTACGTGGTCGGCGGTTTCTACCGGGTACACGCCGAGCGCGGCATCAATGAAAACCTGAATGCGCCGGGCGCCCATTTCGTGCCTCTGGCATTTGCGCAGCAGCACGCGTTGCCGGATATGTTGGCCAAGCCTGGTACGACCGCGCCGAACCGTTTCTATATGTATGGCGTGGTGGCGCGTCTCGGCTTGCTGGCGGCGTCGCTGGAAATGGAAAAGACCGATCCGAATCCGGAAGAATATTAATTTTGCTACTACGGGATAAAAAATGAAAATCGCTTTCCTTGCCGATCCGCTTAACACTTTCAAGACGTATAAGGATTCGACTTACGCCATGATGGTCGAAGCCGTCAAACGCGGCCATACGCTGTATGCGTTCGAGCAAAAAGACATGGCGCTGGAAAGCGGAATCGTGACCGCCAATGTCGTCAAGGTGACTTTGACCGGCGACGACAAGGACTGGTACCGCGCCAGTGCGCCGGCGGCCATGTTCTTGTCCGAGTTCGATGCGATCCTGTTGCGCAAGGATCCGCCTTTCGACATGGAGTACATCTACACCACGTATTTGCTGGAACTGGCGGAAACCCAAGGCGCGCGCGTATTCAACAAGCCGCAGGCGATCCGCGATCACAACGAGAAACTGGCGATAGCGCAATTCGCAAAATACACCTCGCCGACCTTGGTGACGCGTGATGCCGCACGCCTGCGCGCCTTCCATGAAGAACATCAGGACGTGATTCTGAAGCCGCTAGACGGCATGGGCGGCGCCGGGATTTTCCGGGTGCGCCAGGATGGCTTGAACCTCGGTTCCATCATTGAAACCCTGACCGATAACGGCAACCGCACCATCATGATCCAGCGCTTCATCCCTGAGATCGTGGCCGGCGACAAACGGGTGCTGGTGATTGGCGGTAAAGTGGTGCCGTTTTCTCTGGCGCGGATTCCGCAGGGCAGCGAAGTGCGCGGCAATCTGGCGGCCGGCGGCATCGGCGTGGCCCAGCCGCTGACAGCGCGCGACCGCGAAATCGGCGAAGCACTTGGTCCGGTGTTGTCACAGCGTGGCTTGTTACTGGTAGGATTAGATGTGATCGGCGATTATTTGACCGAGGTGAATGTCACCAGCCCAACTTGCTTTCAGGAAATTAAGCAGCAAGCGGGTTTTGACGTTGCGGCAATGTTCATTGATGCGTTGGAAGCAGCGTTGTCTTAAGGAAATTTTTCTATCGTGACCGGCTTCTGGCCGGACACGATGCGTATTGTTGTAAAACCGTTGTAAACCGGGAACCATCCGCTCTGCGGATTTGAGTGAAACTATGATTGGCATTCTTCTTTTAACCCACGCCCCCTTGGGCCAGGCATTCATCGCAGCCGCCTCTCACGTGTTTCGCCATACGCCGGAACGGCTTGAAGCGATTGACGTTATCGCTGACCAGAATCCAGCGGAAGTGCAAAAACTGGCCAAGCAGGCTGCGGCGCGTCTTGACGACGGCTCCGGCGTGCTGGTAATTACCGACGTCATGGGCGGCACGCCATCCAATTGCACGCTGCCATTCTGCAGCGGCGCCCAGACCCAGGTAATTGCCGGCATCAGCTTGCCGATGTTGCTGCGCGCGCTGACTTATCGCAACGATACGCTGGACGTGGTGACCGAAATGGCGCTGGCCGGCGGCCAGGGTGGCGCAGTCAGGGTCGATAACCGGGTTCGCGTATCGCATTGACAACAAATAACAAACATCAGGCAGATCAAATTCAAGCGCAGTTATAGCTGATGGTTAAGATAGTTAACATTATTAAAAGACAAAATGATTCAACAAGAAATCGAAATTATCAACAAGCTTGGACTGCATGCCCGTGCATCAGCCAAATTCACTCAACTGGCCAGCAAGTTCAAATGTGAAGTCTGGATGACCCGTAACAAACGCCGCGTCAACGCCAAGTCGATCATGGGCGTGATGATGCTGGCGGCCGGCAAGGGAAGCACGATCTTGCTGGAAGCTGACGGCGAGGATGAAAAAGCCTGCTTCGATGCCTTAAACCAGTTAATTCAGGATAAGTTTGGCGAAGGGGAGTAACACTTCCCTGCAAGCTGACCCGGTTCCGCATTTACAGTTAAATATCTTTTTTCAGCGGTGACCAGATGGCATCCTTTACCCTACATGGCATTCCGGTTTCGCGTGGCATCGCGATCGGCCGCGCGCACTTGCTGGCGCCGGCCGCCATGGACGTCAAACATTATCTGATCGGCGAAACCGAAATCGAAGCCGAGGTGCAGCGCCTGCAGAATGCGGTCACCACCGTGCGCAGCGAACTGCAAACCATCCGCAACGATCTGCCGAAAGAGTCACCGCCCGAACTGGGTGCTTTTGTCGATGTCCACTTGCTGATCCTGTCCGATCCGATGCTGGCCGAGATGTCGCTCGATATCGTCCGCAACCGCCAGTACAATGCCGAATGGGCGCTGGTGACCCAGATCGACGAGCTGTCGACCCAGTTCGATGAAATCGAAGATCCCTATCTGCGCGAACGCAAAATGGACGTGCTGCAGGTCGGCGAGCGTTTGCTGAAAATCTTGACCGGCACCTCCACCCGCTTGCCGGAAGTCGATAGCGACGGCGCTTCATTCGCCAACATCGTGGTGGTCGCCTACGACATCTCGCCGGCCGACATGCTGCAGTTCCGCGACCGCGCCTTCGCCGGCTTCGTCACCGATCTCGGCGGTCAGAACTCGCATACCGCGATCGTCGCCCGCAGCCTCGATATTCCAGCCGCAGTCGGCATGAACAATGCCTCGCGCCTGATCAAGCAGGACGACTGGATCATCATCGACGGCGACGCCGGCGTGGTGATCGTCGATCCGGCCACCGTCATACTCAAGCAATACCGTGAGCGCCAGGCGCATCTGCTGCGCTCACGCCGGAAACTCGGCAAGATCAAGAAAACCCGCGCAGTGACGCTGGATGGCACGGAAATCACCTTGCTAGCGAATATCGAGTTGCCCAGCGACTGTGCGGCTGCGATGGAATCCGGCGCCAACGGCGTAGGACTGTTCCGCTCGGAATTCCTGTTCATGGGCCGTATCGGCAGCCAGCATGAACTGCCGACCGAGGACGAGCAGTTTGAATCCTATCGGCAAGCAGTGGTGGCGATGAAAGGCCGGCCGGTGACGATTCGCACGCTGGATGTCGGCGCCGACAAGCCGCTCAACAACGACGAACAGACTGCGCTCAATCCGGCGCTGGGTTTGCGGGCGATTCGCTACTGCCTGGCTGAACCGCAACTGTTCCTGACCCAATTGCGGGCGATTTTGCGCGCTTCCGCCTTTGGCCAGGTCAAATTGCTGATTCCGATGCTGGCGCACGCCTTTGAAATCGACCAGACCCTGGCCATGATCGAACAGGCCAAGCAGCAACTGCGCGACGCCGGCGTCAAGTTTGACGAAGCGATCAAGATCGGCGCCATGATCGAGATCCCGGCCGCGGCCTTGGCCTTGCCGATGTTCATCAAACGCATGGATTTTTTGTCAATCGGCACCAACGACCTGATCCAGTACACGCTGGCGATCGATCGCGTCGATCACGAAGTGGCGCATCTGTACAATCCGCTGCATCCGGCCGTCCTGTTTTTGTTGTCAACCGTGATAGCGCTTGGCCGCAAGGCCGGGATTCCAGTCTCGGTCTGCGGCGAAATGGCCGGCGACGTCAAATTCACGCGCCTGTTGCTAGGCATGGGTTTGCTGGAGTTTTCCATGCATCCGGCGCAATTACTGGCGGTGAAGCAGGAAGTCTTGAATAGCGACCTTGATGGCCTGATGCCGCAAACCAAGAAAATCCTGCGCAACACGGAACCGAGTGCAATTGCCACGGCAGTCAGCCAGATGCGCATGATGGCTTGATGGTTTAAGGGAGTGACAACAACATCATCATAGTTTGACGCCAGGCCCCGCTTTGGTTATTCTTGTCCTATCGCGCCGATTTGAATGGTTTCACACCTCAGCTTGCGGGCGCGCGGCATCACCTGGTTTCCGGACCGGGCGATGCTAAATAAATACGGCTAAAGCGAGCTTGAAGTACAAGCCCAGAATTTAGCCCGATTAGCGAAAGCTCTCGGGCTTTTTTTATTTCTACAGAAAACCAGACGAGCCATGTCCCAAGGAATAGTTGCCCCGCAGTCCATGCATTTCGCGACGCCGCTGCAGTTGCAAAGCGGCGCGCTGCTGGCGGATTACACGCTGGTATATGAAACGTATGGCGCTCTCAATGCCGATAAATCGAACGCGGTGCTGGTCTGTCACGCGCTGAACGCTTCGCACCATGTCGCCGGCGTGTATCAGGATGATGAAAAGAATGTCGGCTGGTGGGACAACATGGTGGGCCCCGGCAAGGCGCTCGATACCAATAAATTCTTCGTCATCGGCGTGAATAACCTGGGCTCCTGTTTCGGTTCCACCGGCCCGATGCATATCAACGCCGTCACCGGCAAGCCTTACGGCGCTGAATTTCCGGTAGTGACGGTGGAAGACTGGGTGCAAGCCCAGGCGCGCTTGGCCGATGCGCTGGGCATCGTGCAGTTTGCTGCTGTGATGGGTGGTTCGCTGGGCGGCATGCAGGCGCTGGCCTGGAGCTTGTTGTACCCCTCCCGCCTGCGCCATTGCGTGGTGATCGCCTCGACACCCAAGCTGTCGGCGCAAAATATCGCCTTCAACGATGTGGCGCGGCAGGCGATCCTGACCGATCCGGGCTTCCATGGCGGCGATTATTACGCGCATGGCGTGGTGCCGAAGAACGGTTTGCGGGTGGCGCGCATGGTCGGTCACATCACTTATCTGTCGGATGACGACATGGCCGAGAAATTCGGCCGCGACCTGCGTTCGGGCACTTACCAGTTCGGCTTCGGGATCGATTTTGAAATCGAATCGTATCTGCGTTACCAGGGCGATAAATTCTCTGAATATTTCGACGCCAACACCTATCTGCTGATCACCAAGGCGCTCGATTATTTTGATCCGGCCAAGGAATTCGGCGGCGACCTGACCCGCGCGCTGAGCAAGACCCAGGCGCAATTCCTGCTGGTGTCGTTCATGACCGACTGGCGGTTTTCGCCGGAACGCAGCCGCGAAATCGTCCAGGCGCTGGTCAACAACAAGCGCCGTGTCAGCTACGCCGAGATCGACGCACCGCACGGCCACGACGCCTTTTTGCTGGACGATCCGCGCTACATGAGCGTGGTGGGCGAATATTACAACCGCATCTGGCAGGAAATCAGCCAGCTGAAGACCGCCATATCGCATGCAGCGACAGAAGTGGCAGGAGCCGTCCATGAACTTTGATCAATTAAGCAGTTTGCGCCCCGACCTGGCCTTTATCGCGCATTGGGTGCGTGGCGAGTCGCAAGTGCTCGACCTTGGTTGCGGCGACGGCGTCATGCTGGACTATCTGCAATCCGACAAGCAATGCGCCGGTTACGGCGTCGAGATCGACGACGCCAAGATCCCGGTCTGCGTGGCGCGCGGCGTTTCGGTGATCCAGCAGGATATGGAAGCCGGCTTGAACCTGTTTGCCGACAACGCCTTCGATACCGTGCTGTGCCTGTCGGCGCTGCAAATGATGAAGAATGTCGAGGGCGTGTTGCGCGATATTGCCCGCGTTGGCCGCGAAGCGATCGTCTCTTTTCCTAATTTTGCCTACTGGCCGCACCGGGTAGCGTTGCTGCGCGGCCGCATGCCGGTCTCTAAATCGCTGCCGTATGAATGGTATGACACGCCCAATCTGCGCTGCGCCACCATCAAGGATTTTGAAAAACTGGCGAACGAAGTCGGCCTGGAAGTGCTCGAATGCGTAGCCTTGCACGACGGCCAGCCGATATCGGTGTTGCCCAACTGGCGTGGTAGTCTTGCGGTATTCCGTTTCCGCAAGAAGTAAAACCGTAAAATCAAGGAAGATCTCCTAAACAAACGCCGTCATCCCCGCGCACGCGGGGATCCAAATTGCGGCACAACGCGGCAACTAAAATGGATTCCAGCGTGCGCGGGAATGACGTTGAGACTCATTCGAGATTGTTCCCATATCAAAATTTCCTGTCGCATCTATGACCTCAGCTTCAAATCCCTGGCATCATTATCTCAATCGGCGCATGCTGATTTGCGCTTTCCTTGGCTTCAGTTCCGGCTTACCGCTGTTCATCCTGCTCAGTTTGTTGCAAGCCTGGCTGAGCAAATCCGGTCTCAATGTGAAATCGCTGGGTTTGTTCGCGCTGGTGATGTTTCCCTACACCTGGAAATTCCTGTGGTCGCCCTTGATGGACCGCTTCCACTTTGGCAAGCTGGGTCGCAGGCGCAGCTGGATGCTGCTGACCCAGGCCAGTTTGTTCGTCGCCATCGGCGGCATGGGCATGCTCGACCCGCACACGCAGGTGGCGACGATCGCCTTGATGGCGTCGCTGGTGGCGTTTTTATCGGCTAGCCAGGATATCGTGATCGATGCCTACCGGCGCGAAATCCTGCCGGACAGCGAGCAGGGGTTGGGCGCGGCGATCAATGTCAATGCTTACAAAGTCGCCGGCATGGTGCCAGGCGCTTTGTCGCTGTTTCTGGCCGATCACATGAGCTGGCAGGCGGTGTTCTGGATCACCGCCGGCTTCATGCTACCGGGGCTGATCTGTACCTTGCTGATCAAGGAGCCGGCAGTGTACGGTGGGCCGCCGAAGAATCTGCGCGAAGCGGTATTGCTGCCGTTTCAAGAATTCATCGCCCGGGATGGCTGGCGCAGCGCGTTGTGGATCCTTGGCTTCATTTTCCTGTACAAGCTGGGCGACAGCATGGCGACCGCTTTGGCGACCCGTTTTTATATCGATCTGGGGTTTACGTTGACCCAGATCGGCGTGATTTCCAAAACCACCAGCTTGTGGGCCAGCCTGGTCGGCGGCCTGATCGGCGGCATCTGGATGGTCCAGATCGGCATCAATCGCGCCTTGTGGATTTTTGGCGTGGTGCAGGCGGTGACCATCCTCGGCTTCGCCTGGCTGGCGCAGGCCGGTCCGGATCCGTTTGTGCTGGCGATCGTCATTGGCGGCGAGGCATTTGGCGTCGGCCTCGGCACGGCCGCTTTTGTGGCCTATATTGCGCGCACCACCGACCCACGCTACACCGCAACGCAATATGCCTTGTTCACCAGTCTTGCTGCGGTGCCGCGCACCTTTGTCAACTCTTCGGTGGGGTACATCGTTGATGTAACAGGCTGGTTCAATTTTTTCATTTTATGTTTCGCACTGGCTTTGCCAGGCATGCTGATTCTGTTTAAAGTAGCGCCGTGGAATCAAAAATAGCACTTGGTTAGAAATATATAATTTCCTGTTGCATCTTAGAAAAAGGTTTAGAATCAAATCGTGTAATCCTCTTCTGGACTGTGTCGAAAACGACAGTGGCCATATCAAGGAACTGCGAGTAGCTGAAGAGGTCCAATCCGGTAGAAGTAATCTTCAATTTGTTTTCGCAACATCGTTGATGCGGGGGTGATATGGATATCTACAGCAGCTTTGCGAGTCGGTTCGACAAAACCAGAGAAGAAGAGTTTTCCCTAGAAGAATATCTTGCGCTTTGTAAGACTGATCCCAGCTGTTATGCAACAGCTGGTGAACGCATGCTGATGGCGATAGGCGAAGCGCAACAGGTCGATACGCGTCACGATCCGACTTTATCGCGCATCTTCGCCAACAAGGTGCTCAAGGTTTATCCGGCGTTCAAGGAATTCTACGGCGCGGAGGAGGTGATCGAGCAAGTGGTCGCTTATTTCCGGCACGCTGCGCAAGGACTCGAGGAACGCAAGCAGATTCTGTATCTGCTGGGTCCGGTCGGCGGCGGCAAGTCGTCCATCGCCGAGCGCCTCAAGCAACTGATGGAACACATCCCGTTTTACTCTCTCAAGGGATCGCCGGTCAACGAGTCGCCACTCGGCTTGTTCGATTACGACGAAGACGGCGGCATTCTGGAAGAACAGCACGGCATTCCACGCCGTTACCTGAAATCCATTTTGAGTCCGTGGGCTGTCAAGCGGCTGCATGAGTTCAACGGCGATATCCGTAAATTCCGCGTCGTGAAGCGCTATCCCTCGATCTTGCGGCAAATCGCCATTTCCAAGACCGAGCCGGGTGATGAAAACAATCAAGACATTTCTACGCTGGTCGGCAAGGTCGATATCCGCAAGCTGGAGCAATATTCCCAGGACGACGCCGACGCCTACAGCTATTCCGGCGGCCTGTGCCTCTCCAACCAGGGCCTGCTGGAATTCGTCGAAATGTTCAAGGCGCCGATCAAGGTGCTGCATCCTTTGCTGACGGCGACCCAGGAAGGCAATTTCAAAGGCACCGAGGGTTTCGGCGCGATTCCGTTCGACGGCATCATCCTGGCCCACTCCAACGAGTCGGAATGGAAGGCTTTCCGCAACAATAAGAACAACGAAGCTTTGCTCGATCGTATCTACATCGTCAAGGTGCCGTATTGCCTGCGGGTTTCCGAAGAAATCAAGATCTACGAAAAACTGATCCGCACTTCTTCGCTGGGGAAAGCGATCTGCGCCCCGGGTACGCTGAAAATGATGGCGCAATTCTCGATACTGACGCGCTTGGGCGAACCTGAAAATTCCAGCATTTTCTCGAAAATGCAGGTCTATGACGGCGATAACCTGAAAGATAGCGATCCAAAAGCCAAGTCGTTCCAGGAATATCGCGACTATGCCGGCGTCGACGAGGGCATGAGCGGTGTCTCGACCCGTTTTGCGTTCAAGATACTGTCGCGCGTGTTCAACTTCGATTCGACTGAAGTGGCGGCCAATCCGGTGCATCTGATGTATGTGCTGGAACAGCAGATCGAGCGCGAGCAGTTCCCGCAAGAGGTTGAGCAAAAATACCTGTCCTACGTCAAGGATACGCTGGCGACGCGCTACGCCGAATTCATCGGCAAGGAAATCCAGACCGCCTATCTCGAATCGTATTCGGAATACGGCCAGAACGTCTTCGATCGCTATGTCACCTATGCCGACTTCTGGATCCAGGACCAGGAATTCCGCGACCACGACACCGGCGAGAGCTTCGACCGGGCGGCCTTGAACGGCGAATTGGAAAAAATTGAAAAGCCGGCCGGCATCAGCAACCCGAAGGATTTCCGTAACGAAATCGTGAATTTCGTGTTGCGGGCGCGGGTTTCGAACGCCGGCAAGAATCCGCTCTGGACCAGCTACGAGAAACTGCGGGTGGTGATCGAGAAGAAAATGTTCTCCAACACCGAGGATCTGCTGCCGGTCATTTCATTCAATGCCAAGGGTTCTAACGAAGAGTTGCGCAAGCACGAAGATTTCGTCAATCGCATGGTCAGCAAAGGTTACACGCCGAAACAGGTGCGCTTGCTGTGTGAATGGTATCTGCGCGTACGCAAGTCATCGTAAGGTGAGCCCTTGATGGCAACGACTCACCGGATGCCGTCCGACTAGGAGAGCCGACCGTGTTGCATCAGATAATCGACCGTAGACTGTCTGGCAAGAACAAGAGCATTGCCAACCGGGAGCGCTTTCTACGGCGCTTTCGGGCGGCCATCCATCGTTCGGTAACTGAAGCCGTGCGCGACCGCGGCATCAAGGAAATCGAAAACGCCAAGAGCATCAGCATTCCGCGCAAGGGCATCAGCGAGCCGATATTCGGCCACGGCCCCGGCGGTAAACGCGAAATGGTCCATCCCGGCAACCAGGATTATCTGCAAGGCGACCGTATCGCCCGTCCGCAAGGCGGCGCCGGCGGTGGCGGCGGTAGTTCCGCCAGCGATTCAGGCGAGGGCGAAGATGAATTCGTCTTTCAGCTGTCGCGTGAAGAGTTCATGCAGTACTTCTTCGAAGACCTGGAATTGCCGCGCCTGATCAAGACTAATCTGCTGGCGGTGCCAAGCTGGAAAAACATGCGCGCCGGTTACTCCACCGACGGCAGCCCCAACAATATCGACATCGTCCGTTCCTTGCGCAGTTCACTCGGCCGCCGCATCGCGCTTGGTTCGCCGCTGGTGGTCAGACTGCGCGAACTGGAATCGTTGATGGAAACGCTCAAGGCCGATCCTGACGACCGGCGCGATGAAATTCAGCGCCTGGAAGACGATATCCATCATCTGAAAGGACGCATCTGGCGGATTCCGTTTATTGATCCTTTCGACCTGCGCTATGTCAATCGGGTCAAGGTGCCGCAACCGTCCAGCCGTGCCGTGATGTTTTGCGTGATGGACGTATCGGGTTCGATGGACGAGCAGCGCAAGGATCTGTCGAAGCGTTTCTTTATCCTGCTTTACCTGTTCCTGACGCGTAATTACGAGCACATCGAAGTGGTATTCATTCGCCATCACACACGCGCCGATGAAGTCGACGAAGATACCTTTTTCCACTCGCAGGAAAGCGGCGGCACCGTGGTGTCCAGCGCGCTGGAATTGATGAAAGAGATTATCGACGCCCGCTATCCGCCCGGCGACTGGAACATCTACGGCGCCCAGGCTTCCGACGGCGACAACTGGAATGACGATTCACCCAAGTGCCGGCAATTGCTGGAACTTGAAATCCTGCCGCGCTCTCGCTATTTCGCCTATATCCAGGTGACGGTGGAGGAACAAAACCTGTGGACCGAGTACCAGCAGATTGCAGCGGTCAATCCGCAGTTTGCGATGAAAAAGGTACAGGCCGCCAGCGAAATTTATCCGGTATTCCGGGAACTGTTTGAAAAGCAGGTCCACACATGAACGACCGCTTAGCCACCGACGCCAAGGGCGTTCCTGAAGCCCGCCAACCGCTGCCCTGTCCGTCCGACTGGAGTTTCGGCCTGATCGAACAGTACAACGACGAGATCGCCAGGGTCGCCGCCAACTTCAGGCTGGATATCTATCCGATCCAGCTGGAGATCATCACCGCTGAACAAATGATGGATGCCTACGCCTCCTCCGGCATGCCGGTGAATTACCGGCACTGGTCGTTCGGCAAGCATTTCCTCACGACTGAACGCGACTACAAGCGTGGGCAGATGGGGCTGGCCTACGAAATCGTCATCAATTCCAATCCCTGCATCGCCTATCTGATGGAAGAAAACACCATGACGATGCAGGCGCTGGTGGTGGCGCATGCGGCGTATGGGCATAATTCTTTTTTCAAGGGCAATTACCTGTTCCAGCTATGGACCGATGCCCATGCCATCATCGATTACCTGGTCTACGCCAAGGCTTACATCGCCGAATGCGAGGAGCGTTATGGATTTTCCAAGGTTGAAGAGCTGCTGGATTCCTGCCATGCGCTGATGCATTACGGCGTCGACCGCTACAAGCGGCCGCAGAAGCTGTCGCTGGAAAAAGAACAGGCGCAACGCCGTGAACGCGCCGAATACATGCAGTCGCAAGTCAATGAATTGTGGCGCACCTTGCCGGAGAAAAAGGCGGAGACGGCGGAACAGGTCGAGGGCCGTTTCCCGCCGGAGCCGCAAGAAAACCTGTTGTACTTTGCCGAGAAAAATTCGCCACTGCTTGAATCCTGGGAACGCGAAGTCATCCGCATCGTGCGCAAGGTCGCCCAGTATTTCTACCCGCAGCGCCAGACCCAGGTCATGAACGAAGGCTGGGCCACCTTCTGGCACTACACGATTCTCAACACGCTATACGACGAAGGCAAGCTGACCGACGGCTTCATGATGGAGTTCCTGCATTCGCACAGCAATGTCGTGTATCAGCCGCCGGTGACCAGGTCCTACTACAGCGGCATGAATCCCTATGCGCTCGGTTTCGGCATGATGAGCGATATCCGCCGCATCTGCGAAAAGCCGACCGAGGAAGACCGCCGCTGGTTCCCCGAGCTGGCCGGCACGCCTTGGCTAGATACGCTGCATTATGCGATGCGCAACTTCAAGGATGAAAGCTTCGTCGCCCAATACCTGTCGCCGAAACTGATACGCGACATGCGCCTGTTTGCCGTGCTGGACGATGAGAACCGCAGTGAACTGGAAGTCTCGGCGATCCATAACGACGCCGGCTACCAATACGTCAGGCAAGCATTGTCGCGGCAATACGATATCAACCACCGCGAACCCAACATCCAGGTCTGGTCAGTCAACACTCGCGGCGACCGTAGCCTGACTTTGCGCCACTTCCGCAGCGACGGCCGGCCGCTGGCCGAGGGCACCGATGAAATGCTGCGGCACATGGCGCGCTTGTGGCAGTTCGATGTGTACCTGGAAAGCGTGGATGACAGCGGCAATGTTTTGCAGCGCTATGAATGCGTCAGCGAAAACAAGTATGTGCTGCGACCGTGAAAAATCTTGTTCGCAACAGAAAATGCGCAGGTTGGGTTAGCGCAGCGTAACCCAACCTGCTGCCTTATATTGACCTCGAAGAACGCCGTCATCGTCGCGAACGCGGGGATCCATCCTGGAGCGCAAATTGGATTTCCGCGTTCGCGGGAATGACTCGGTCGGAAATGACGTGGTGGGATTATTCGAAGTTCCCTTATGCGATCACAGTATCCCGGCTATGTACCAATTTCCCTGCAGCATATGTCGCCGCGATTGTCCGGTCATCCCCCAGCAACGCCAGCGCAAATAACAATTCTTCCAGGTTTTCGGTACGTTCGCTACGGCGCGCCAGCAATGGCGTCGCCTGCGGGTCGAGCACGATGAAATCGGCTTCGGCGCCAGGCACGAAATTACCAATCGTACCTTCCAGTTGCATGCTCCGTGCGCCGCCCAATGTCGCCAGGTAAAACATCCGCATCGCTGGCAGATAGGTGGTCGCCATGCGCGCGACCTTGTAGGCTTCGTTCATGGTTTGCAGCATCGAGAAACTGGTGCCGCCGCCGACGTCTGTGGCCAGCGACAGCGGTACCCCGGCGGCATCGGCGCCTTTGAAATCGAACAAGCCGCTGCCGAGGAACAGATTCGACGTCGGGCAAATCGCGATCGCCGATTGCGTTTCCGCCATACGCTGGCGATCATGGTTGTCGAGCCAGACGCAATGGCCGTACATGGAGCGTGGCCGCAGCATGCCGAACCTGTCGTAGACATCCATATAGCTGCGCGATTCCGGGAACAGCGACTTGACCCACGCTACTTCGTCGATATTTTCCGCCGCGTGCGTTTGCAGGTAGGCGTCGGGATAAGCCTGCGCCAGCTCACCGGCCAGCTGCAATTGCGCATTGGTGGAGGTTGGCGCAAAACGCGGCGTGATCGCATACAGCTGGCGGCCACGCTTGTGCCACTTCTTTAGCAGTTCTTCGCTGTCGCGGATGCCGCCCTCGGCGGTATCCTGCAGGAATTCAGGGCAGTTGCGGTCCATCAGCACCTTGCCGGTTACCATCCGCAAATTGCGGGCTTCGCTGGCGCTGAAGAAGGCATCGACAGAAACCGGATTGACGGTGCAATACACCATCGCGGTGGTAGTGCCGCAGCGCAGCAGTTCGTCGATGAAAAACTTGGCGACTTCCCCGGCGTGGGCCGGATCGCTGAATTTGCGCTCGGTCGGGAACGTGTACTTCTCCAGCCATGGCAGCAAGCCTGGCGCAGGCGAGGCGATCATGTCGGTTTGCGGATAATGAAGATGGGTGTCGATAAAACCCGGCATGATGATCTTGCCGCGGTAGTCCTGGATTTTCAGTTCACCTTTCAGTTCGGCCTTCAATTGCAGCGACAGTTGCTGGTAGTCGCCAGCCGCCACTACCTTGCCGTCAGCAATCAGCAGCAAGCCATCTTCATGCCAATGATGGGCATCAGCTTGATCGGCCGGGTCTGCGCTGAAATGCAGCACGCTGGCGCGGTAGGCCTGCAAAGAGGACTGGTCTAAATGGCTGAAACTGAGGGCTGACATGGGTACTATCCTTGAATAAAACGCGAAAAAACGCCGCTATGAATAATAAAAATCGATAAAGTTCGAATGCGTTCCGGACCCGTTGCACGTCGGATTCGAGCCGGATTTGAATCAGGTTGCGCTGACCAGCTGCAGTTGCAGCCGCAATTGCGGGGCGGTGGCCGCCGCTTGCTGTTGCCGGGCAATCTGCTCCCAGACTTGCAGCAATTGCGCCGTGACCGAGGCCGCGATGACCGCCGGTTCCTTGCCGGCGATGCCGGCGATCCCGATCGGACATACCATATCGGCCAGGCGTTCCAGCGCAATGCCGCGCTCGTGCAGGCGGTGTTCGAACTGCATGCGCTTGCTCTTGGAGCCGATCAGGCCGAACCAGGCAACGCCGTTGCGCTGCAGTATCTGCGCCGACAAGCGCTGGTCGAGCGCGTGGTTGTGCGTCATCACGAGGAAGCTGGAGCCATCCGGCGCATTCTCCACAATCGATTCCGGGGTATCGGTAGCTTCGATGCGGACATTGGCCGGCAAGGCGTCCGGGAACATCTCTTCGCGTTCATCGATCCACACCACGCGGCAAGGCAGATCGCCGAGTGCCTTGACGATCGCCGCGCCGACGTGGCCGGCGCCGAACAGGAACAATTGCGGCCGCGTCGCCAGGCAGGCATCCAGCAGCCAGCGCTTGCCGCCGTCATCGCGCAAGATGGTGCAAGCGCCGAGCGCCTTGGTTGATGGCGTCAATAACGATGGCAAAGTCGGCAGGCGGCCCGGTCCGTGCAAGCGTTCGCCATCGGCGTCGCACATGGCCGGCGGCGCTGCATCGTCCAGCGCCACCAGGCGCCAGCTGTCCTCGGCGTCGCGCAGGCGGCGCTGCAGGAAACTGAAATAATCCGCAGAAGCCGACGTCACTCGTTCAAACGCAAGATGGACCACGCCACCGCAGCACTGGCCCAGCGACGGGCCAAGAGAAAAGCGTTGCAAACGCCGTTCACGGCTCAACGACAGGCTTTCTTCCAGCATTTCGCGGGCGATCCTGATCGCCTGCAACTCGAGATGTCCGCCGCCGATGGTGTCGAACTGGCCTACTGCAGTGACCACCATTTTTGCGCCTGGCTCACGCGGCCCGGAACCCTCGACCTGCGCCACGGTGATCAGGATCGCAGTGGTGTTTTGCGAGGTTTGCGTGATCAGCGTGGTGAGCGCATCTAGCCAGTTGCTCATGGTTTGGCTCCCGATATGGTCCGACTTAGGCCGCACGCGCCAGCGCGCGCACGGCATCGACCGATTTAAGGATCGCCTCGCTGGTGGCCGGCGCATTCAAAGGCGGATTGAAGCGGTTGCCGCCAACACTGGCGATGGCATCGCGGATGGCAAAGAAGACCGAGAACGGCAACAGCAGCGGCGGCTCTCCGACCGCCTTGGAGCGGTGGATGCTGTCTTCCACATTGCGATTCTTGAACAGCTTGACGCGGAAATCCTGCGGACAATCGGAGATGCCCGGGATCTTGTAAGTCGACGGCGCGTGCGTCATCAGCTTGCCATCCTTGTTCCACCATAGCTCTTCGGTGGTGAGCCAGCCCATGCCCTGAATGAAGGCGCCTTCGACCTGGCCGATATCCAGCGCCGGATTGAGCGACTGGCCGGCATCGTACAGCGCGTCGGCGCGCAGCAATTTCCATTCGCCGGTGAAAGTGTCGATCACCACTTCCGATACCGATGCGCCGTAAGCGAAGTACGAGAACGGCCGGCCGGTCATGGTCTTCGGATCCCAATGCAAGCCTGGGGTAGCGTAGAAGCCGTCGGACCACAATTGCACCCGCGACAGGTAAGCTTTTTGCGTCAACTCGCCGAACGCCAAGCTGTGCTCGCCGAGATGGACTGTGCCGGCAGAGAAAGTCACTGCCTTGGCGTCGCCGTTATGCAATTTGGCGAAAAATTCCGCCAGTCGTTGACGAATGGTATGTGCAGCGTCCTGCGCGGCCTTGCCGTTCAGGTCGGCGCCGGTTGACGCCGCGGTTGCCGACGTATTGGCGACCTTGCTGGTATCGGTCGCGGTGACGCGCACCAGTTCCAGTGGAATGCCGAGCTCATGCGCGACAACCTGCGCTACCTTGGTATTGATGCCTTGGCCCATTTCCGTGCCGCCGTGATTTACCAATACCGAGCCATCGGTGTACACATGCACCAGTGCGCCGGCCTGGTTAAAGTGGGTCACGTTGAAGGCAATGCCGAACTTGACCGGCGTCAGCGCCAGGCCCTTTTTCAGCACCGGACTGGTAGCGTTGAACGCTTCGACAGCAGCGCGGCGTTGCCGGTATTCGCTGGTGGCTTCCAGTTCGGCCACCAGATCATGGATGACGTTATCTACGACTTTCTGGTTGTACTGGGTGACATTGCGGCCCTCTTCATCGTTGCGGCCGTAGAAATTCAGCTTGCGGATATCGAGCGCATCGCGTCCCAGGTTGCGCGCGATTTCATCGACAATATATTCAATGGCAATCGCCCCTTGAGGACCGCCAAAGCCGCGGAATGCGGTATTCGACTGCGTATTTGTCTTGCCGCAACTTGCCTTGATATCGACATCCGACAGATAGTAGGTATTGTCGAAGTGGCAGACGGCGCGGGTTGCCACCGGCGCCGATAAATCGGCCGAATAGCCGGCGCGGCTGACCATATCTACTTTTGCAGCGACAATCAGGCCGGAATCGTCGTAACCCACTTCATAGTCATAGTGGAAGCAATGGCGCTTGCCGGTTACCATCATGTCGTCGTCGCGGTCGGCGCGCAGCTTGACCGGACGTTTCAGTTTTGCGGCAGCAATCGATGCCACCGCTGCCCACAATGCCGATTGTGATTCCTTGCCGCCGAAGCCGCCGCCCATGCGGCGGCATTCGACCACGATATTGTGCGAATGGACGCCCAAGGCATGTGCAACCACGTGCTGCATTTCGGTTGGATGCTGGGTGGAGCACAACACCAGCATGCCGTTGCCTTCTTTCGGAATGGCATAGGAAATCTGGCCTTCCAGATAAAACTGCTCTTGGCCGCCGACATATAACTGGCCGCTGACGCGATGCGGCGCCGTCTCGAAAGCTTGTTCCGCATTGCCGCGCTGCAGGCGCATTGGCGGCAATACATACGACTTTGCCGCGTGTGCCGCTTGCGGCGTCAGGATGGCTGGCAGCTCTTCATAGTCGATGACGACCTTACGGACGGCGCGACGTGCATTGTCGTGGGTGTCGGCGATTACCGCAAAAATAGGCTGTCCTACGTATTCAACCAGGCCTTCCGCCAGGATCGGATCATCATGGATGATCGGACCGCAATCGTTGGTGCCGGGAATATCGGCCGCGGTAAAGACACTGACCACGCCAGGTGCGCTACGCACCGCATCGAGGTTGATCGAGCGGATGCGCGCGTGGGCTTTTGCCGACATGCCAAGCGCGGCGTGCAAGGTGCCCTGCGCTTCCGGGATGTCATCGGTGTAGGTGGCTTCACCCAGTACATGCAATACCGCCGATTCGTGCGGACGGGATTGGCCGACTTCCGTCCAGGCAGTCGTACTGTCTTGCGGCTTGGCTTGCATAAAAACTTCAGTTTGCTTGTTCATGACGTCTACTCTTTATCTTCGTCGGCGATGTGCTGGTTCAAGCACACACGAAAGGATTCACCTGGTCGGTGCGCAACGGCGCTTCGATGCGGGTCTCCATCCAGAACCGGCGCAGCAGGTTTTGCGCCGTCTTCATGCGGTATCCGGCGGAAGCACGCATGTCTGACATCGGCTTGTAGTCGTCTGTCATCAGCGCCACCGCGGTTTCCAGCACGGCTTCGTTCCAGAGCTGGCCGCGCAAGGCCGTTTCGGTCAGCGCCGCCCGTTTCGGGGTCGCCGCCATGCCGCCGAAAGCGATGCGGATATCGCTGATGTGCTGGCCGTCTAGCGTCACCGAGAATGCCGCGCAGACCGCGGAAATATCCTGGTCAAAACGTTTCGCCAGCTTGTAGGTGCGGAAGCGTTGGCCGGCATGCGGCAAAGGAATCCGCACGCCTTCGACGAATTCATCGGCCTGCATGTCTTTCTTCATGTAGTCCAGGTACAGCGCTTCCAGCGGCATCACCCGTTGTCCGGCCGGTCCGCGCAGCATGACTTGTGCGCCCAGCGCAATCAGCCATGGCGGCGAATCGCCGATCGGCGAGCCGTTGGCGACGTTGCCGCCAAGGGTGCCGGCGTTGCGGATCGGCAGCGAAGCAAAGCGTTGCCACATCTCGGACAGTTCCGGATAGTGCTTGCAGATTTCTGCGTAGGCGTCATTCAACGTCACGCCTGCGCCGATCTCGATCTGTTGATGATTGACAGTCAAGGTGTTCAGTTCAGCTACCTGGCCCAGATAAATGATGTCACCCAGGTCACGCATCTGCTTGGTGACCCACAAACCGATGTCGGTCGAACCGGCCAGTATCCGTGCGCCCGGATTGGCTGCGCGGACTTCAACCAGTTGCGCCAGCGTGCGCGGTGCGTAGAAAGTCTGGCTAGTTTGATTATTCTGGTGGCGATAGACGAACATCTCGTCGCGTTGCAGCGGTTGCAACGCTTGTTCCAGCGCCTGGCGATCGAAACCGACTGCAGGCAATTCGCCCATGCGGTGGGCGGCGTCGATGATCGGCCGATAGCCTGTGCAGCGGCACAGGTTGCCGGACAAGGCGATGTCGATATCCTTGCGCAGCAAAGGCTGCGCGGTTGGCGCTTGCGATTTTGTCTGGCATGCGCCCTTGGCCGAACCACAAGAAGGGGCCTGGCTACCATCATTCTTCAGATACAGATCCCACAACGACATCACGAAGCCCGGTGTGCAGAAGCCGCATTGCGAGCCGTGGCATTCCACCATCGCCTGCTGTACCGGATGTAAAGTGCCGTCGTTCTGTTTCAGGTCCTCGACTGTATACAGTGCTTTGCCATCCAGTGTCGGCAGGAACTGGATACAGGAATTGACCGATTTGAGCGTGACGCCGTCGGCAGTCTGTTCGCCGATGACGACCGTGCAGGCGCCGCAGTCGCCCTCGGCGCAGCCTTCTTTGCTGCCGGTGCAATGCAGGTCTTCGCGCAGGTGTTGCAAGATGGTGCGGGTAGGCGCAGCCTGATCTACAGTATGGACTTCGCCACGATAGTAGAAGCGGATGACGCTATCGGCCGTGGAATTAGGTGCGGACGTAGACAAGACGATCTCCATTCTGGTTTGGCGACTGTTGCAAAAAACTGCCTGCCCGAGCGTGTCGCGCGGCTGCAATGCAGGGCGGTATCTGGGGTCGGGCGGCCTTTGCAACGGCCTATTAATTATGAGCTCAGATTAGCATTTGCGCCGCCGCTCCATATAGCGAAACGGCTAATGTCAATTATCTGCAATATGGAATAGAGATCGCGTAACTAATTCCAAATTGCAAATAATGAGGCGATTTGTCAGGTGATGCCCGATTTTGTAATCAATTTGATAATTGATGTGGTTTGCAGGATGGCTGTCATTCCTGAATCCGGCATCCAATCTCCTGTCGAAGAGATTTATTTAGCAATCCGGCAGGGTTCTAACGGGCGCTGAGAGCGGTTATCATCACGCTGGAATAATCAATATTTACCATGGAGCATATTTGTGACCCCATTCAGTACCACATCAGTTTGCCAGATTTCGGCGCATGACAGAGCAAACAAAGCAGTCTGGCAGCAACAACGGCAACGACAATTACAGGCACGGGCCGGCCAGGCCGCTGCTGTCTCTACACAATAATCCAGGAGACAAGACAATGCAGTTTCTCGAGAAATTCTTCAAGCTGAAAGAAAACGGCACCGACGTTCGCACCGAACTGATCGCCGGCCTCACCACCTTCCTGACGATGGCGTACATCATCTTCGTCAATCCGGCGATCCTGGGCGATGCCGGTATGCCGAAAGGCGCGGTCTTTGTGGCCACCTGCGTGGCGGCTGCGATCGGTACGCTGATCATGGCCCTGTACGCCAACTACCCGATCGCCCTGGCGCCGGGCATGGGCCTCAACGCCTACTTTGCCTATGCCGTCGTCAAGGGCATGGGCGTGTCCTGGGAAGTGGCGCTGGGCGCGGTCTTCATTTCCGGCTGCCTGTTCATCATCGTCAGCCTGGTCGGTATCCGCGGCATGATCGTGAACGGCATCCCGCCCACCATACGGACTGCGATCACGGCCGGCATCGGCATGTTCCTCGGCTTTATTGCGCTCAAGAGTTCTGGCCTGGTGGTGGCCAATCCAGCAACCTTCGTGCAGATCGGCGATCTGCACCAGATCCCGGTGATCCTGTCGGTTTTCGGCTTCCTGCTGATCGTGGTGCTGGACCATCTCAAGGTCAAGGGCGCGATCCTGATCGGCATCCTGACTGTCACCGTGCTGAGCTTTGTGGTGGGCGGCAATACCTTTACCGGCGTGGTAGCCATGCCGCCGTCGATAGAGCCGACCTTGTTCAAGCTCGACATCATGGGTGCGCTGTCGATGGGCGTCCTGAACATCGTGCTGGTTTTTTTCCTGGTCGAGATGTTCGACGCCACCGGCACCATGATGGGCGTGGCCAGCCGCGCCGGCCTGCTGGTCAACGGCAAGATGGCCCGCCTTAACAAGGCGTTGCTGGCGGACAGCACGGCGATTGTGGCCGGCACCATCCTGGGCACTTCCAGCACCACAGCCTATGTCGAGAGCGCCGCAGGTGTGCAGGCAGGCGGCCGTACCGGCTTGACTTCGCTGGCGGTCGGCGTGCTGTTCCTGGCCGCCTTGTTCATTTCACCGCTGGCGGGCGCGGTGCCGGCCTACGCGACCGCGCCGGCCTTGTTCTACGTCGCCGGACTGATGCTGCGCGAGCTGGTGCACCTGAACTGGGAAGACTCCACCGAAAGCGTGCCGGCCGTGATCACCGTGCTGATGATTCCGTTTACTTACTCCATCGCCAACGGGATTGCTTTCGGCTTCATCTCTTATGCAGCTTTGAAACTGTTCACTGGCCGCGCCAAGCAGGTGCCGGTCATGGTCTGGGTCATTGCAGCGATTTTCCTGTACAAGTTCATTCACCTGGGCAGCGATTGAGATGTCGGTAAAAGCAAGAATGAGCGCATTGCTGCTTATTTTTTCCTTACTCGAAGGATGTGCATGGATAACCCCGTGTTTTACCAAGGGCGAACAATGTCCTCAGGTTAACGCACATAACTGACAAGCGATGCATGCCGTTCGCAACGGCTCGCGCACTAAAAAGCCCGTCTGAGGCGTAATGTCTCAGACGGGCTTTTTACGTCCCTGACGGGAAGGTGGCGCCAGCGCTTTCCGCCCGTTGCGGCCGGTCAGTTAGCTACGTTCGCCAGATCAGCCTGTAGCTGGGCAAAATCGAAACCGGGCGCAAAGTCGGCGTTACTGGCTTCCGCCGGCAGGATGGCATAAGCCTCGTCGACACAGGCATCCCACCAGCCCCAGGTGGCCTTCTGCGTACTACCCCAGGTCAGCACCGTGACACCGGTTGCGTCATACGCCACTGCATAGACCGCATGGCCATCGTTGGTCAGCTTGCCCGGTGTCCAGGGCTGGTGCGCATTGAATTCCTGCTGGCAGTTTTCCTGCACCTGGAAGCCCAGGTAGACGCCGCCGAACAGTTGAATCGCCTGCTGGATGTGGGTATGGTTCTTTACGTCGATATTGGTGTAGGCGAAAATCTTTTCGCCGGAAACGGCAGTCTTGCGCCAGTAATTCAGCACATCCAGCTCGCTTAGCCCGGAGTCCACACCGCCGGTCAGATGCATATACAGCTTCACCACCGCTTGCTTGGTGGGGATCTTCTGCGTCCCGATCAGTCCGTTATAAGTCGTTATCGCATGGGCCAGCGCGGCAATCGTGCAGTCGCCCAACGTATCGTTGCCGTCCATGGGGAACAGCTGAGCCGGGTCCGATGTGCCCAATTTCTGATAGACGTTGGCCAACACGTCATAGGCGGCGGGTGGCGCCGCCAGCGCGGTGCCCAGGTAATTCTTCAGGCGCAGCGTGCGGTAGTCATGTTTCGGCGGGTGTTTACCAAAGCGAAGTGAAGACATGGAAAGCGTATTCCTAAAGAAGGTGAGCGGCTTGTCAGGGATGCCATCGCTAGCCGACGGTCGCGATGGATAGCTACGTTAAATATGTCCGGGAAACCTTTGTCCCAGCGCACTTATAAACCTGGCGGCGATTTTCTTGAAGCCGGCCGGGTAAGGGTGAAGCTCATTGGCCCAGTCTTCCATGCTCAGCGTGCCCTGGGTCTCGACCAGGATAAAATTGTTGGCAGGGACCGCCGCCAGCGCGCGCAAGGTCGCCGCGAAGGCCGCCAGCGCCTGGTGCACTATCGCAGTGCCCTGGCTGGTAGTCCAGCCGCTGTAAGTCAGCGACGGCAGTAGCCACGGACCGGCGCACACCGGATGGATGCCGCTGGGGATGGCAAAATCATAGCAATGGCCGAAAACCGGAACACCCGGCGCGTATTTGTCGCGGAATGCAAACAGATCCAGATAAGAGGCTTCGACCATTTCAAGCAGCTTGGGAAAGCGCAGCGGATCGAGGCCGTTGCTGATGCCGGCGCTGGCGTCGTCCAGGAAAATGCAGAATTTATCGCCGGCGATATCGTTGCCGCCGCCCGAAAACAGAATCGCGTCGGGCTTGCCGTTGACCCAGTTGGTCGCATCTTGCAGATAACTGATCAGGCGCTGCTGCTTGGGCAGTGCCATTTCATCCGAACTGGAATCGCCGTAATGCGACAGGTTCAAGATCACTGGATGGACCGCGCCCATATTCTCCAGCTGGGCGATGATATCCGTACTGTGCAGAGCCAGCGTATTGCCGTTTAGCGGATAGTCGAACCACGAATCGCCATGCGCCAGCAGCAGCAGCGGCTTCGGCGGAACCGCGCCGCCATTGGCTTTGAGGTGGATGTCGCGATTGCGCAGGATGCCCATTTTGGCGCGATGCTGCTGCGCGCGCTGGTCGATTTCAGACTGGATAGCGTCTTGCAATTGCTGCTTCAACACCAGGCTTTGACGCATGCCGAGCTCCTCATTTGCGATAGGAATAGTGAACTGTTGGACCGCGTTTGGCGCGTTGAGTTCTTCAATTTCTACGCAACTTCAGCTTAGCAGATAAAAAAAAGGAGCGTCGTCTGACGCCCCTTTTCAGTTCGTTCTTGCCTTCTTGTTTACAGATTCGGCGCCAGCCAGCGCTCGACATCTTCCTTGCTCACATCGCGCCGCGCCGCCATATCATTGACCTGATCGTCGCCGATCTTGCCGACCACAAAATATTTTGACTCGGGATGGGCCAAGTAGAAACCGGATACCGCGGCGCCCGGGAACATGGCGAACGACTCGGTCACCTGCATGCCGATTTCATCACATTGCAGCAGCTTGAACATGTCGGCCTTGACCGTATGTTCCGGGCAGGCCGGATAGCCGGGAGCAGGGCGGATGCCGCTATAGTTTTCCTTGATCAAAGCCTCGTTGGATAACTCTTCTTCCGGCACATAGCCCCACAAATCCTTGCGAACCCGTTCATGCATGTATTCGGCAAAGGCTTCCGCCAGGCGGTCCGCCAGCGACTTCAGCATGATCGAGGAGTAGTCATCATGGGCATCTTCAAAGCGTTTCTCGTACTTCTCGATGCCGATGCCGCTGGTGACCGCGAACAAGCCGATATAGTCGGCGATGCCGGAGGATTTCGGTGCGATGAAGTCCGACAGGCACTGGTTGGGCCGGGCTACGCCGTCGATCACCGGCTTCACGGTTTGCTGGCGCATACCGTAGTAGGTGAACGCCACTTTGCTGCGCGTCTCGTCGGTATAGATTTCGATATCGTCATCGTTGACCGTGTTGGCCGGCATCAGGGCGATGACGCCGTTGGCGGTCAGCCAGCGGCCGGCGATCAGTTTCTGCAACAGCGCCTGGCCTTCTTCGAATACCTTGCTGGCGGCTTCGCCCACGACTTCATCCTTGAGGATTGCCGGATAAGGACCGGCCAGGTCCCAGGTCTGGAAAAACGGGCCCCAGTCGATGTAGCGCGCCAAGGTGCCGAGATCGACATTCTTGAACACACGGCGGCCGATGAACTTCGGCTTGACCGGCGCAAACTGCAAGCGCGCACGGTTCTCGCGCGCAGCCGCCAGCGGCAGCAGGGGCACCGCCTTTTTGTTGGCGTGCTGCTCGCGGATGCGTTCGTAGTCGACCGCGATATTTTCGATGTACTGGTCGCGCTGTTCCGGCGTCAGCAAGGATTGCGCCACCGATACCGAACGCGATGCATCCGGCACATAGACCACCGGGCCTTCGTAGTTCGGCGCGATCTTGACGGCGGTGTGGGCGCGGCTGGTGGTGGCGCCGCCGATCAGCAGCGGCATCTTGACGCTGCGGAAATACGGATCGCGCTGCATTTCCTTGGCGACGTGCGCCATCTCTTCCAGCGACGGCGTGATCAGGCCGCTGAGACCGATGATGTCGGCATTCTCGGCCTTGGCCATGGCCAGGATTTCCGAGCACGGCACCATCACGCCCATGTTCACCACTTCAAAGTTGTTACATTGCAGGACCACCGAGACGATGTTCTTGCCGATGTCATGAACGTCGCCCTTGACCGTGGCGATCACGATCTTGCCCTTCGGTTTGGCGGCGATGCCGGTGAGCTCCTCGTGCAAGCGCTTTTCTTCTTCGATGTACGGAATCAGATGCGCCACCGCTTGCTTCATTACGCGGGCTGACTTGACCACCTGCGGCAAGAACATCTTGCCCTGGCCAAACAGGTCGCCCACGATGTTCATGCCGGCCATGAGTGGGCCTTCGATCACGTGCAGCGGCCGTCCACCCTTGGCCAAAATGGCCTGGTAGGCCTCTTCGGTGTCGGGCACGATGAAGTCGGTAATGCCGTGCACCATGGCGTGGCTCAGGCGCTGCTCCACGCTGACCAGTTCGCCACCCACGCCGCGCCAGTCCAGGCGCTTGCTTTCGTCTTTGGCCCCGCTCTTGGCGGTTTCGGCGATTTCGACCAGGCGCTCCCCGGCATCGGGGCGGCGGTTCAGCACCACGTCTTCCACGCGCTCGCGCAGCACCGGCTCCAGGTCGTCGTACACCCCCACCATGCCCGCGTTGACGATGCCCATGTCCATGCCCGCCTGGATGGCGTGGTACAGAAACACGGTGTGGATGGCTTCGCGCACCGGGTCGTTACCGCGGAAGCTAAAAGATACGTTGCTCACGCCGCCAGAAATTTTGGCGCCCGGCAGATTCGCCTTGATCCAGCGCACCGCCTCGATGAAATCGACCGCGTAGTTGTTGTGCTCTTCAATGCCGGTGGCGATGGCGAAGATATTCGGGTCGAAGATGATGTCTTCAGCAGGAAAACCCACCTCGTCCACCAGGATGCGGTAGGCGCGTTCGCAAATCTCGATCTTGCGGGCATAGGTATCGGCCTGGCCCTGCTCATCAAACGCCATCACCACCGCCGCTGCGCCGTAGCGCCGCACCAATTGGGCCTGCTGCTTGAAGGCGGCTACGCCCTCTTTCATGCTGATGGAGTTGACGATGCCCTTTCCCTGGATGCAGCGCAGCCCGGCCTCGATCACCTCCCACTTCGACGAGTCCACCATGATCGGCACGCGGGCGATATCGGGTTCGCTGGCGATCAGGTTCAAAAACCGCACCATGGCGGCCTTGCTGTCCAGCATGGCTTCGTCCATGTTGATGTCGATCACCTGCGCGCCGTTTTCTACCTGCTGGCGGGCGACGGACAAAGCCTGGTCAAACTCGCCGTTCAAGATCATGCGGGCGAAGGCCTTGGAGCCAGTGACATTGGTGCGCTCGCCAATGTTGACGAACAAACTGCCTTGGCCGATGGATACGGGCTCCAGGCCAGACAACAGCATGGGGGGAACGGAATGTGCTACGGCTTCAAGCATGCGACTCACCTGTGGAGGGAAAGGGTTCAGGTGAGCGTCGTTGGCAACAACCCAAGCCTGACGGGAACCAGCCCGCTGCAACGCTCCTTGGGAGGCCGCCATTTTAAGGGCGGGCGATAATTTATAAAAAATAGGGCTCCAGCGCAGATTTCACCTGCACAAGAAGCTATTTATTTAATAGCAACCATCTTCCACCCGACACACTGGCTTCAACCTGCTGTGGTACACCGCTGCCTCGCATCCCACACCCGACCATGTTCAAAAATCTGATTGACGGCATCAAAACGCAGCTATCGCGGGCGCCAGAGTTACTGGAGCACGATGAGCGCATGCGGTCGGTCCGGCACTCGGGGTCCGCCAGCCGCGCCGCCGAGCTGCTGATCGCGCCCACCGCATTCATGCAGCTCAGCCCCGCCGAGGCGCTGGCCATCGTCAGCTACATGACACCGCGCCGCATCCCCATGGACACCACCTTCATCCACGAGGGTGACAAAACCGAAACCGGCTACATGCTGTTGCTGCTGGAGGGCGAGGTGACGGTGGAAAACATCGTTGTCAGCCGCGTCGACCCGGTGACGGTCAACGTGCTTGGCCCCGGCAGCCTGATTGGCGAGCTGGGTCTGATCGACGGCCAGGCCCGGTTGGCATCGTGCACCGCCAGCACCGACGTGACCTGCGCCATCTTGTCGCGCGCCGCGCTGGAAAAGCTCAGCCAGGACGACCCGCAAACTGCCGCCAAATTGCTGCTGGCCATGTCCATGCGCATCGCCGATCGGCTGCGCGACACCACCGAAAAAGTCAAACGCTACAGCCAGCTGGTGCAGGCGATGCAGCAGGAAATCGACCACATGATGCCAAGCTGAAATTTACGCTCACCCCCAGACTACAGTGCTACGCATCTTTCGCCAACCCCCTTGCAGGGGGCAACACCTGCAGCCTGGCGGAGCCAGTTCTGCGGTGTTCTGGAAGGGAGGCTGCGGTGGTCAAAGTTTGCTTACACCGCCACAGCCCCACCCATTGCCGCCGCAGGCAGGCCAAACACCCGGTCAAACACCCAGTTAAAGACAAAGGTATAGACCACAAAAAACACCACCAAGCCAAGGTCCATCAGGAGGGCCTGCCACAGCGTGGTGTCAAACCACCAGGCCATCAGCGGCACCAGGAACAGCACCAGCCCGCCTTCAAAAACCACCGCGTGGACCACCCGGCGCGCCAGGCCGCGGCCACGCACGGTTTGGCGGGCCTCCCAGCGCTCAAACAGGGTGTTAAACACCAGATTCCACACCACGGCCACCACCGAAGCCGCTACCGCCAACGCGCCCGCAGTCTGCATGCCCTGGCCCGACATGCCGGCCAGCCCCAATGTGGCGGCCACGATGGCAAAGCCTTCGTACAGGCTGACGTAGACGATTTTTCTCTTCATTCCTTGCATGGCGATGGTCCTGGCCCTCGGGCCTTGTGGTGGCAATGGACGCACTGTATGTCTTAAACTCTGATACTTAAAGTCAGCTTATTTCAGATTTATTGATAGACCCGCCATGGCATTTAGCTCCGAGAGCGTGCAGGTGTTTCTGGCCGTGCTGGACCGGGGGTCGTTCTCGGCCGCCGCCCGGGCGCTGGGCCGCGTGCCTTCGGCCGTCAGCATGGCCATCGCCCACCTGGAGGCCGAGCTGAACTTGCCGCTGTTTGACCGCAGTGGCCGCGAACCCCAGCCCACCGCCGCCGCCCGCTCGCTGGAGCCGCAGGCCCGGCTGCTGGCCGCCCAGTTGCGGCAGCTGCAGGCCCAGGCGCTGGCCTTGACCCAGGGCCTGGAAAGCCGCCTGACGCTGGCCATCGCGCCCGAGCTGCTGGCGGCAGAGTGGCGCAGCCCGCTGGCCACGCTGGCGCAGGAATACCCGCTGCTGGAAGTGGAGGTGCTGGCCGCGCCCCAGGCCGATGCGCTGGCCATGCTGCACGCGGGCCGGGCCAATCTGGCGCTGGTGTTCGAGCGGCCCAGCCTGGATGGCCGCGAGGGCTTCCAGGAAGTGAGCAGCGAAATCCTGGTCGCCGTGATGGCCCCCGGCCTGCTGGCCCAAACTCTGCAGCTGGATACGGGCCTGCGCGAAGAGCAGCTCACCAACACCCGGCAGATCGTGGTGGCCAGCCGCGACCTGGCCACCATCGACACCCGCTTCGCCTACGCCCGCCATTGCTGGCGCACCGACAACCACATCGCCGCGCTGGGCCTGATCGAGGCCGGTCTGGGCTGGGGCTGGCTGCCACAGTCCTTTGTGCGCAGCCAGATTGCCGTCGGCACGCTGGTCGAGATGCCGTTCGACAACCTCACCAACCGCATGGAGCTGTGGGTGGACGTGGTGTGGTCCAAGGAAAGGCCGCTGGGCCTGGGCGCGCGGCGCTTTATCGCATTGGTCAGCGCCGGACGGTCTACCAGCAAGCAGCCCAAGTCTTATTAAAAATTTATAAGAAATAGGCCTCTAGCGCATGGTGCACCTGCGCGGGCAGCTATCTATTTTGATAACGACTTAAACCGCTTCCCAGCGACCACTGCGCTGCGAGGCAAACAACGCGTCGATGATCTTCATGTTTTGGATCGCATCTTCCACGCCGTACTGCAAGGGCGCTTCGCCACGGATTGCCAGCGACATGGCATCGCCTTCCAGGCTGTACTGGTCACAGGGCGCGAAGGTTTCGACCGTGGCGCTGGCACCACCCAGGGCCTTGCCGCTGTCGATAAAGATGCGGGTCGCCTCGCCTTGCGGCGCATTGAACGGGATTTCGATCTCCACCCGCTGCTGCGTGCCCACCACCTGCACGCGCTGGTAGGGCGTGGACTGGGTGGACACAGTGAAGTTCAGCTGCCTGCCGCCGCCAAAGTCCAGCAGCGCGCTGAACATGCGGTCCACGGCGAACTCCGGGTCCATGTCGGCCAGCGCCATCACGCGCAGCGGCTCGGCACCGAACAGAAAGCGCCCGGCCACGATGGGGTAGCAGCCGATGTCGAACAGCGCGCCGCCGCCTTTGCTGGCATCGTTGCGGATGTTGTCCGGATTGCGGTTGAAATACGAGAACCAGGCTTGCACCGAACAACGCTCGCCCAAAGCGCCGCTCTGCACCAGCTCGCGGGTGCGCAGCCACTGCGGGTGAAATCGCACCATGAAGGCTTCCATGATGTGGACGTTGCCCGCCACTTCGCGCAGCTGCGCTGCCTCGTTAGCGTTCAGCGCAATCGGTTTCTCGCACAGCACATGCTTGCCCGCGCGTGCGGCGGCCAGCGTCATGGGCACATGCAGGTCGTTGGGCAGCGGGTTGTAGATGGCCTCGATGCGCGGGTCGGCCAGCAGCTCTTCGTAGGAGCCGTAGGCGGTGGGAATGCCCAGCTTGTCGGCCGCCGCGCGGGCCGACGGCAGGGAGCGCGAGGCAATCGCCTGCACGTCGCACCACTGGCTGCGCATCAGCGCCGGGGTGACCTTTTCCATACCGATCTTGGCGGTGCTCAGCACGCCCCAGCTGACTTTTTTCATATCAAGCGGTCTCTTCATCTTTGTGGAAATACGGCCGCAGCACCCGGCCCGGCAGCGGTGTGACCGCGCTGTGGATAGCGGCGATGTGTTCCGGCGTGGTGCCGCAGCAGCCACCGACGATATTCACCAGGCCCTCGGCGGCGAACTCGCGCACCAGGGCCGAGGTCACATCGGGGGTTTCGTCGAAACCGGTGTCGCTCATCGGGTTGGGCAGGCCAGCGTTGGGGTAGCAGCTGATGAAGGTGTCCGGCGCCACCTTGTGCAGCTCCTGGATGTAGGGGCGCATCAGGGCAGCACCCAGGGCGCAATTCAGGCCCACGGCCAGCGGCTGGGCATGGCGCACGCTGTGCCAGAAGGCGGTGACGGTCTGGCCGCTGAGGATGCGGCCCGAGGCGTCGGTCACCGTGCCGCTGATGATCAGTGGCAGGCGCTGGCCGGAGTCGGCAAAGTACTCGTCCACCGCAAACAGCGCTGCCTTGGCGTTCAGGGTGTCAAAAATCGTTTCCACCAGAATCACGTCGCTGCCACCCTCGACCAGCGCCTTGGTCTGGTCGTAGTAGGCGGCGCGCAGCTCTTCAAAGCTCACATTGCGCGCGCCGGGGTCGTTCACATCGGGGCTGATACTGGCGGTTTTGGGGGTTGGGCCCAGCGCGCCGCACACAAAGCGGGGTTTGTCGGGTGTACTGTATTTGTCGCAGGCAGCGCGGGCGATGCGGGCGGACTGCAGGTTCATCTCGATGGCCAGGTCGGCCATGTCGTAGTCGGCCTGCGCCACCGTGGTCGCGCCAAAGGTGTTGGTCTCGATCAGGTCGGCCCCGGCGGCCAGGTAGCCCTCGTGGATGTC
>NZ_JBDTCG010000016.1:0-69045 GCF_039923675.1 Collimonas sp. | reverse complement strand
CAGTCGAAGCTGAAGTCGACAGCGACGTCACATTGCTATTGGTGGTGCTCAGGCCGGTGGACAGGGATGTGATGCCGGTTGACGCAGAAGTCGACAACGACGTCACGTTGCTGTTGGTCGTGCTCAGACCGGTAGACAGCGAGGTGATGCCAGTCGAGGTTGAAGTCGACAACGATGTAACGTTGCTGTTGGTCGTACTCAGACCTGAGGACAACGAAGTGATACCGGTCGATGCCGAAGTTGACAGCGATGCCACGTTGCTGTTAGTGGTGCTCAGGCCTGTCGATAACGAGGTGATACCGGTCGATGTCGATGTCGACAACGATGTTACGTTGCTGTTGGTCGTACTCAGACCAGTGGACAACGAAGTAATACCGGTAGATGCCGAAGTCGACAGTGATGTCACATTGCTGTTGGTGGTGCTCAAACCTGTCGACAGCGAAGTGATGCCAGTCGAGGTTGAAGTCGACAACGATGTAACGTTGCTGTTGGTCGTACTCAGACCTGAGGACAACGAAGTGATACCGGTCGATGCCGAAGTTGACAGCGATGTCACGTTGCTGTTGGTGGTGCTCAAACCTGTCGACAGCGAGGTGATGCCAGTCGAAGCTGAAGTCGATAACGACGTCACATTGCTGTTGGTGGTGCTCAGACCTGTCGATAACGAAGTGATTCCGGTTGACGCAGAGGTCGACAGTGAAGTCACGGTGCTGTTGGTTGTGCTCAGACCGGTCGACAGCGAGGTGATGCCGGTTGATGCGGAAGTCGACAGCGAAGTCACGTTGCTATTTGTGGTACTCAGGCCGCTCGACAGCGAGGTGATGCCAGTCGAAGCTGAAGTTGACAGTGACGTCACGTTGCTGTTGGTCGTGCTCAAACCTGTGGACAACGAAGTGATGCCGGTTGAAGCCGAAGTCGACAGCGATGTCACATTGCTGTTGGTCGTGCTCAGGCCTGTAGACAACGAAGTAATACCTGTTGACGCAGAGGTCGACAGCGAAGTAATGCCAGTCGAAGCCGATGTCGACAGCGAAGTCACATTGCTGTTGGTCGTGCTCAGACCTGTGGATAGCGAGGTGATTCCAGTCGATGTTGAAGTCGACAACGATGTCACATTACTGTTGGTTGTGCTCAAGCCTGTCGACAACGAAGTAATACCTGTCGATGCCGAAGTCGACAATGAGCTCAGCTGACTGACATTGACGGCATCCGTAGTCGCCGTACCCGCCGCCACGTTGGTGAGTTTCTGGTTGCTCAGGCTTAAACCATTGATAACCGAACCTGTGCCATTGACGTTGATTTGTCCGCCAACCGAAATGCTGGTGGGGTCGGTGGCCGTGGCGCCAATGCCTGGCGTGTAGAACAGGACGCGGTTGGTCTGCGTGGTTGCATCGGTATTGCCGCATTTCGCGACGGTAACCTGGACAGTTCCGCCGTCTGCGACCTGACTACAGGAGGTATCGTTATTGTCGTTGACGTAGATGCCGCCGCCTGCGTAGGCTGCGCCTGGCAGCAGGAACCCGGCCAGTGCCATCGACGCCGCCGCAACCGCAGCCGTCTTTGTGCTGCCGCGTTTGCCGCGTGCTTTTGCGTTCTCGGAAACAGCGATCCAGGTACCGAGTGTTTCGTTGTAGACGGTGCGGTAAATTTTATTCATGGTTGGCTCTATACAAAATTGGTAGGGCTTGCGATCGGATCAAACGGCTTGCACAAGAAATCAGACGGCGCTAAACAAGGGGCGTTTGCGTTAAACAACATGTTCAAAGGGAGTAACAGGACCTGACTGGCGACATCGCTTGTAGCTGGGCCGGGAGCTCGCGCTCGCAGCGACCTGGCGTCGTGCCGCATGGCATTGCTTGGCGCAATTCGGCTATTGCTCCCTCCGGCCGATCACATCAGGAGCACTGAGATGAAACGGAAGCCGTATTCATCTCAACTCATGGCGTAAAAACTAGGGGGCTTGGCGAATTTGCCTGACGTGCTCAAATTTTCAGCAGACTTTATTTTTCTTTTCATCTCATGACAATGACACTCTTACAATATTTGACATACTTAACAATAGTTAACAGTTGTATCTTTTGTCATTGCCCGAATCGTGGATATTTTTGATGAAAATGGACATTTATTGATGAAATGTCGTATGCCAAAAGCAGTATGCTTCTTGGGGAAATGTTTCTTTCTGATAAAATTATATTTTAGACATGTTATTTGTCAGGGTAAATTCCGTTTCCAGCCTCGCACGATGGTCTCGGCATCGCATAAAATGGGGCGGTACGCGAGGTGTGAGCGGTGGCTGGAGCCCGAGAAAGGGGCGGATTGGCGAGATTGGCAAGAATGCCGTCAACCAAATTCCGTCAGCCGCGTTTTTAAGCTTATGCCGCAGCAAACGCGGATGTTAACCTCAACCATTTAAAGGATTGAAAAATGAAAAAGCTGCTAGGTATTGCTGCACTCCTCTTCGCATTCGCCCCATTCGCTCACGCACAGAGCGACGCTGCCGGTGTTCTGGCCAGCCATCCGGATGCACGTAACGACCGCGCCACAGTAGAAGCTGCCGCACCAGCCAAGCACGTGAAGGCCAAGGCGCATCACAAGGCTGCAAAGGCCAAGGCGAAAGCTGCCGAAGCCAAGGATGCTGCGAAAGAAGCTGCTCCTAAGTAATTCGAAACATGTCATGTCGTGCATTGCACGACATGAACAAAAAACGGCCATGAGCGCGAAAATATCGCACTCATGGCCGTTTGACCTTCACCACCCAAGATTTTTCATGCGGCCGACGGTAATGCATGAGTCGAACGTGGCTATTCCAGAAAATTATTGCCCGTTCATCCTGAAACCTTGCCGTATTGCTTTTGCGCGCAATGCATCCAGCAGCACCTTGGCGCGTCGCGGCAGTCCTTTGGCGCCGTAGACTGCATGCATCTCAGGGCTGTGACCGGCCGAAGACACCAAACGATAAGCCGGACACACCTGCACCAACTCGCCCGCCTCAAGCGCCGGCTGCGCCACCCAGCTCGCCAGCCGCCCTATTCCCAAGCCCGCGCATACCGCTTCATACAGTCCGCTGCCGGAATTGATCCGGTGTTCTGCCTGCATGCGCATCCTGACGGTGCGTGAGGCTGACTTGAAATACCAGTCTTTCAATATGCGCGGGGCGGTATGCAGCACCATGGCGTGGGCGCTCAGGTTCTCCGGTTCGGCCGGCGTGCCGCGCTGCTCCAGGTAGCCGGGGCTGGCGCACAAGATGCGGTCATATTGCCAGAGCGGATAACCGATCAGTTCGCTGGAAACCGGATAGGCGCCGCGGATGGCGAAGTCCAGGTTCTCCTGGATCGGATCGATGGCGGCGTCTGTATACATTACATCCAGCCGGATATCCGGAAAGTCGCGCGCCAGGATGCCGATTTGCTCGGGCAGGAAAAAGCGGCTGCAGATCTCCGGCGCGGAAAAGCGGATCCATCCTTTGGGATCGGATTGCAGGCCGGCGATTTCTTCCTCCGCCTCTGCCTGGACCGCAAGCATCTGCTTTGCGAAGTCATAATAGATTTCACCTGCGCCGGTCAGGCTCAAGAGCTTGTGCGAGCGCTGCAAGAGCTGGATGTCGAGCTGTTCCTCCAGCGCTTGCAGGGCTCTGGTGGCGGCGCTGGGGGAGATGCCCAGATGCCGGGCAGCGGTCACAAAGCTGTGCTTGTCGACCACGGCGCAAAACACCTTGAGTTCCCATAACGTTCTTCCTTGCATCTGCCAGCCCTCTCTTTCCATTGTTACCGCTATGGATGATAGCAAGCAAACCCCACGGGCTCATCCGTTCTACCAGGATGACGACGATTTTTGCAACAAGGTATTGCATCGGCTTCAGCCGCATTGGTTCTACACTTGTCGTATCCCATGTTAACCCAGACGAGAGACCAGCATGCACACCGCAGATAGCCTGACGTTCAGCGACATACAAGCCGCCGCGCAAAGGATCAAAGGCCACGCGCACCGCACGCCGGTCATGACGTCCGCCACAGCCAACGCCCTCACCAGCGCGCAATTGTTTTTCAAATGCGAGAATTTCCAGCGTATCGGCGCTTTCAAGTTTCGCGGCGCCTTCAATGCGCTATCCCGGTTCTCCGAGGAGCAAAGGCGGAATGGCGTATTGACGTATTCCTCCGGCAACCACGCGCAAGCCATTGCGCTGGCCGCCAGCCTGTTGAAAATACGCGCTGTAATCATCATGCCGGAAGATGCACCCGTGTTGAAAATCCAGGCAACCAAAGGCTATGGCGCCGAGGTCCTGACCTACAACCGCTATACCGAAAACCGCGAAGAAATCGGCCGCAAGCTGGCGCAGGAACGGAACATGACCTTGATCCCACCTTACGACCATCCGGATGTCATTTGCGGCCAGGGTACGGTGGCGCTGGAACTGTTCGAAGACGTGGGTGAGCTGGATGTGCTGCTGGTCTGCCTGGGTGGTGGCGGCCTGCTGGCGGGATCGGCTTTGGCGGCGTCGGGCCTCAGCGCACAGTGCAAAGTGATCGGCGTCGAACCGGAACTGGGCGACGACGGCCGGCAGTCATTCCGCAAGGGCGAGATCGTGCATATCGATGTGCCCGACACCATCGCCGACGGCGCCAAGGTAACTCATGTCGGCAGCCATAATTTTGCCGTGATCCGGCAACATGTCGAGGATATAGTCACGGTGTCGGATGCGCAGCTGATATCGGCGATGAAATTCTTTGCCGAGCGGATGAAGATGGTGGTGGAACCCACCGGCTGCCTGGCTGCCGCCGCAGCATTCAACCAGGTCTGGCCGGTAGCGGGAAAGAGAGTCGGCGTCATCCTCAGCGGCGGCAATGTCGATCTGCAATCGTTCGCACAATTCATCTCGTAGGTAACAATCGAAAATGAAAATCATCCATACCGACGCTGCGCCGACACCGCGTGGTCACTACTCGCAAGCAGTGGCACACAATGGCCTGCTGTATGTTTCCGGTATGCTGCCGGAACTGGGCGCGATAGATCCCGGCAGTCACGATTTCAGACAGCAGTCTGAAGCGGTGCTGCGTCAATGCGAGGCGGTGCTGGCCGCGGCGGGTTGCCGTTATGCCGATGTGGTGCAGGCGACTGTGTATCTGGTCGGCGTAGAAAACTGGGCAACGTTCAATGACGTGTATAGCCGCTTTCTTGGTGAGCATAAACCGGCGCGCGTGGTGGTGCCGGTGCCTGCTTTGCATCATGGCTACGCGGTGGAACTGCAGCTGATCGCAGCACTGCCGACTACGGGCGACGCACCCTGACGCATGTCAAGTTGTAACGGTATGTAATGGTCGTCAACACAGCGGTTGCACCATTCGTTAATTGCTCAAGACCTCGGGAAATGCCCGGGGCTAACCAAGATAACGTTAAGGTGCAAAAAATGAACAAATTAATCGCTGCTCTGATCGCTGGCCTGTTTGCAACTTCCGTTTTCGCGCAAGCCGCCGCACCCGCTGCTCCAGCTGCTCCAGCTGCACCTGCAGTCGCTGCAGCAACCACTACCCAGGCTGTGAAAGCTGACGCCAAGACCGAAGCCAAGGCTGCGCCAGCCAAAGTCAAGGCCACGCCTGCAAAAACCAAGGTTGCCAAGAAAACGGTAAAGGCAAAATCCAAGGCGCCTGTCGCCAAGGCAGATGTCAAGACGCCTGAAGCCAAGGTTGCCGCCAGCGCCACCGTCGCAAAATAAAATGCTGCAGGTCGTGCACTCCACGACTATGATGAAGATGGCGGTCATGATTGCGGAAAAAACCGCAGCCATGACCGCCATGGCGCGTGGCAGGATAGAACGTGCTTTTCCCCGCAGTTAAAAATTCCGTTGTCCGCTATTTTTTGAGGAGTTGGTTATGGGTATTCTGGAAGAAGTCATTGGCGCCGTGGTGGCCGTAGAAGGCGTGAAGAAATTGGATCCTGGCGCATCCATCTTGACCGAAGGTATTGCTGCTGTCGCCGGCTACAAGGGCGTAGAAGCAGTGACCGAACATCTGGAAAACAAAGAAGAAGAAAACAAAGAGGGCGACGTTCCCGATCAGCCTGCCTGATTTGTTGGTGATGTAAAAATGATGGGATTTTCTCAATTGGGAAAATTCCATTTTTTTTCGTCTCGATTTTCCTTTTCGCCTAAGTTACGGTATATGCGGGCAAGACGCAGGTAGCGCCTGCCCGAACAAGACCGCCTGGCCGCATGCCGATCCGTACATGCCGCGGCCGTCATGACCCACCTCCGGCACTTCCACTACGCTCTGATTGAGGCCCGCCGGGTGGCGTCCCCGCAGGTATTTGAAATACGCCAGGCCGCGCGCCAGCCGGTTCGGACCCTGCGCCATGGCAGGACAGGAGCGGTCGATGAAATGGGTGTACGGGTTGGTGTCCGCCATCCCCAGCAGGTAGGTCACCTTGCGTTCCGCAAAGCGCGCTTCGATGCCGCCCAGGTCTTGTTGCGAGACATAGGCCGGCAACTGCTCCATGCCATATTTCCAGCGGTTCACGCGCGGGCAATAGGTGGTGACGGCGGCTTGGAAGTTGCCGTCCGCGTCGGGCCGGCGGTTGTCGAAATACAGATAGGTTGAGGGGTTTGCCACCACGTAGTGCACCTTGATTCCAGCTTTGACCATGGCTCCCTGGGCCCGGCCGGCAACCGCGTAGCGCTGGACAATCTGGGCGCCGGCGGAATGGCCCGAGACCACCACATCGGTCAACGCCGGATAGAGAGTACGGTCGGTGAAATGCTCGAGCAAGGCATCCATGGCGCTGAAGGAACTGATCGGGGCCGGGCTCACGGCAAGTTCGCCGCCCTTCCAGCCGTCCTGCGTCCAGGCCAGCGTGTCGGACTCGAGGCCGAAGGCTTCGATATCGGCTGGTATCAAGAACTGCGGCGCCACCACCAGGCTGCCGGCCCCTGTCGCGCCGGCTTCTTCGACCGCACGGCGGCCATCGGCAAAATAGACATCGGCGTTGCGCAAGGTGCCGTGCACCACGATCAGCACCCGCTTGACCTCAGGCGCCGCCACATTGAGCTGATGGTCGGCATACACCGGCAACGTGCCATTACCTTGCGGGGTATTGACGGCAAGACGCTGGTCGGCGATTTTTTTCACGGGCGCATCCAGGACGGATGCCGATTTGCCGACGGCGGCCTGCGACTGGGCTGCGAGTGCGCCGGCGAAGAAAAGCGCAAGGGCAAATGCGGCAAAACCTGCTGTTCGGCTGACGGACATGGCATTTCCTCTAGAGAACTAGACCAGGCTGATTCTGGCACGAAAACCGGGCTTGCGAGAAACGGGGGATTTTCCTTTCCAGTTCAAGCTGTCTACGCACCATAATGGAGCCCGACGCAAGGTCGCAAGCCATTCGCGCCGCTTATCGCCATTGTCCCTCTTCAACATTCCTGATTTTCCCTCGCAAGCCCGCAGTTACGCCATTCATTGGCATGCAAATTGCCTGTTTGATCACGGCTATGCGCATAGGCCCTGTCATTTCCGATAAAGCTAAAAATAGTTTCCAGGAGAATTGTCATGAAGAAAGAAAAACTGCCGCCGGCGATATGGATCCTGATCGCCATGGCGATTGGCATCATTCTCGGCTACATGGTGTACACCAGCTTCCCGGACAAGAAGACAGCGGCGGAAATCGCCGGCTATATCCAGATCATCTCGGATGTGTTCCTGCGCCTGATCAAGATGCTGATCGGCCCTCTGGTATTTTCGACGCTGGTGGTGGGGGTGGCGCACATGGGCGATGCCTCGTCGGTCGGGCGCGTGTTCGGCAAGGCGCTGGGCTGGTTTGTCACCGCTTCCTTGATGTCGCTGATCCTGGGCCTGATCATGTCCAACCTGCTGCAGCCCGGCCACAACGTCGGGCTGCCGTTGCCGGACATCGGCGCCACCGCCAACCTGGCGACGGCTAAATTTACGCTCAAGGATTTCGTCGGCCACATGATCCCGCGCTCGTTTGCCGAGGCGATGACGAATAATGAAATCCTGCAGATCGTGGTGTTCTCGATGTTCTTCGGCATCGCCCTGGCTTCATTGGGAGAACGCGCCAAGAACCTGATCGCGAACATCGACGAACTGTCGCATGCGATGCTGAAAATCACCGGCTACGTGATGAAGATGGCGCCGCTGGCAGTCATGGCGGCGATGGCCGCCACCGTCGCCACCAACGGCCTCTCGATCCTGCTCAAGTTTGCCGTCTTCATGGGCGATTTCTACATCAGCCTGTTCATGCTGTGGGGCCTGCTGGTGCTGGCCGGCGCCGCTTTCCTCGGCAAGCGTGTGCTGAAGCTGCTGGTGCTGATCAAGGAAGCCTTCCTGCTGTCGTTCGCCACCGCCAGCTCGGAAGCCGCCTACCCGAAAATCCTCGACGCCCTCGACCGTTTTGGCGTCAAGCGCAAGATCTCCAGCTTCGTCATGCCGATGGGGTATTCCTTCAACCTGGACGGTTCGATGATGTACTGCACCTTCGCGGTGCTGTTCATCGCCCAGGCCTACAACATCAACCTGCCGCTCAGTACCCAGATCACCATGCTGCTGATCCTGATGCTGACTTCCAAGGGCATGGCCGGCGTACCGCGCGCCTCGCTGGTGGTGATCGCCGCCACCCTTAACCAGTTCAACATCCCGGAAGCCGGACTGTTACTGATCCTGGGCGTGGATACCTTCCTCGACATGGGCCGTTCAGCCACCAATGCGGTCGGCAATTCCATCGCCACCGCGGTGGTCGCCAAATGGGAAGGTGAGCTGATGACGGAAAGCGATGCCGCGGCGCATACCGCACTGCTGGATAGCAGCGCGCCGGGCAAGCCGGCGCATGCCTGAACCTCAGGCAGAGATATCGATTGCCTGATAGTTGCCAAGATCGGCCTGGATGCCTAGCCGGTTAAACATCTCCTGCGGATGAAAGTCGGTGTTGGCGTGCAGCTTCCGGACTTCGATCTTGGCGGCGTCGATAGCTGCCAGGTCCGACCATCCCAGCACGGTGACGTAGTTGTACGAGCCGGGCCCTGAGGTCTGTTCCAGCACCAGTTCTTGTGTACAGCCAGGCAAGGAGCGCAGCAGCGCATGCGTGCTGCGTACCTTGGCCAGGAACTCTTGCTGCGCCGCTTCAGGAACGATGAATTTGTCTACTCGGTAAATCTGGGAAGTCATGGCTAGCTCTCCGATTGGTTTCGATTGAGGCGCGACGCGTGTCGGCGCAGGTAAATACCAATTACCGGTGTGCAGTCTAAAACTTCAAGTTAACTTGAAGTCAAGCAAAAAATGGCTAAAGCGGCCTGAACCCGGTTAAATTGAGGTAACGTTACGTTCCCCGTTATCGTTTCGTACCTGATCATGCAAGTAACAGAATCCTTTGACGTTCCGTATGAAAACGCCATTCTGAAAGGCGATTTTCTTCCAGCAGCATCGTCCCGTCATATCCTGCTGCTGCATGGCGCCGGCGTCAGCTCGCGCGCTACCGCGATGCGTTCCGGCTTGCGTCCGGCGCTACAGCAACGCGGCGTCGTCACGACATCTTTCGATTGCATCGGTCATGGCGACACCGGCGGTGAGTTGGTAAGCTCGTCATTGAGCAGCCGCACACGTCAGGCGGAGGCAGTCATCGCCGCCAGAAAACTGGCCGAGCCGCTGGTGATCTGCGGCACCAGCATGGGCGCCTACAATGCGATCAGGCTCACGCAAAAGTATCAGGTTGCCGGCTTGATATTGATCGTTCCGGGCGTCTATACGCCTACCGCGTACGAGCTGCCGTTCGGGCCGCAATTCTCTGGGGTCATTCGCCGAGATCACAGCTGGGCCGACAGCGACGCCTGGTCCATCCTCAGGGAATTCAAGGGCGACCTGCTGGTGATCGCGGCCGAACGCGACGCGGTCATTCCTTTGGAAATACCCGAGCGGCTGGTGCTGTCCGCAAGGCAGGCGCGTTCGCGCCGGCTGCGCGTGGTGGCCGGCGCCGACCACAGCCATTTGTTTCCGTTGCTGACCGCAGAGCGTCCGGCGGAATTCGACACATTGATGACATTGATGGCTGATTGCGGCAGAGAACAAGAGAGACAAGAGCTGGACAGGTAAGAATGCCCGGTCCGAGAAAGATCGTGACTAAACCAAGGCTTCCGCTTCCAACGCCGCTTTTACCGAACCGCGCGAACTGATCCGCTCCATGTAGCCGGCGATGGCCGGCCATTGCGCAAAGTCGATGGAAAAAAATCCGGTCCAGCGCAGCACCGTGAACAAATAGGCATCAGCCACGCTGAATTGCGCGCCGAGCAGGTAATCCTGTTGCGCCAGCGCGGCGTCAATCTGTTTCAGCCGCTTGACCAGTTTGTCCTTGAAGATGGTTTTGACCTCCACCGGGATTGCTGCATTGAACAGCGGCCCCATCCCCGCATGGATTTCGCTGCTGATGAAATTCAGCGCTTCCTGCAGGCGTACCCTTTCCCAGCTACCGTTCGGCGGCGCCAGCCCGGCTTCCGGCTTGAGATCGGCCAGGTACTGGACGATTGCCGGACCTTCCGTCAGCACCGCGCCGTTGTCCAGCTGCAGCGCCGCCACATAACCCTTCGTATTGATCGCCAGGAAGTCGCGGCCATCGGTGGTTTTCTTGGTCTTGTTGTCGACCTTGACCAGTTCAAACGGCAAGCCCAGTTCGCGCAGCACGATGTGCGGCGAGAGCGAACATGTATCGGGGGCAAAATACAATTTCATCTACATCTCCTGTACCGCCGCGCGATGCGCGGAATCAGGGAGAGTATGGTGATGGCGGTTACTATTGTAAAGAAGGCAGAAATTTGTTATATAGGTACATAAATTATACTTAGGTGCCGCATGAAGAAGAACGTTTCCGGCTGTTCGGTGGAGGAAGCGATGCTGCTGCTGGGCGGGCGCTGGCGTTTGCTGCTGGTGTCCTACCTGCTGGATGGCCCCAGGCGCTTCAACGATTTGCGGCGCGACATGCCGAATATCTCGCAGCGCATGCTGACGCTGGATTTGCGTGCGCTGGAAGCGGCCGGGCTGGTGCTGCGCACCGTCTACGCCGAGGTGCCGGTCAAGGTCGAATACCGCCTTACCACCGATGGCCAGCGCCTGCGCAAGGTGGTGCAGGTGGTGAAAGAGTTCGGCCTGTGGCTGAAAGAAGACCATCTGCCCGCTACGCAAACCGCAGCCTCTGTAGCTGAACCTGCGCTATAGCTAGTATGATTCAGGGATGGGCAGGTCCGCCTGCCGGAACGTTTCAGCTGGCGGCATGTCTGTCAGAGTACCCATTTATTTCATGAGATCACGATGCGTTTATTCTTTTTCGTCATTGCCAGTTTCCTCCTCGTTGCCTGCGGCCACATCGCCTCGAATAGTGACAGCGGCAATAGCGGCAACATCAGCGGCAGCAGCATCACCCCGTACGGCGTGATCGATACCGGCGTTACCCGCACCATAAATCGTTAACCACCGCTAACAAACCAACGGAGTTTCCAAATTGAAGCAACACATCAACGCAAGCCTGGTCGAAGCACAGCAATCACTGGATGCCCTGCTCGCCAATCCGACGGCGCTGGACGCGATTGAACAAGCGGCCCAGTTGCTGATCGATGTGTTTCAGCGTAAAGGACGCGTCTACTCCTGCGGCAACGGCGGTTCGATGTGCGACGCCATGCACTTCGCCGAGGAACTGACCGGCCGTTATCGTCTAGACCGCGCCGCGCTGGGCGCCACCGCCATCAGCGACGCCGGCCACCTGACTTGTGTCGGCAACGACCACGGCTACGAACAGGTTTTCTCGCGCTATATCGAAGGCCACGGCCGCGACGGCGATTGCCTGCTGGCGCTGAGCACCAGCGGCACCAGCAAGAACATCATCCGCGCGGCGCAAACCGCCAAGTCGCTAGGCATGAGCGTGATCATCCTGTCGGGCAAGCAGAGCGAAGTATTGCAAGCGTTGAGCGACGTTTACGTTTGCACTCCTGGCGGTACATTTGCCGACCGCGTGCAAGAGCTGCACATCAAGGTCTTGCATATTTTGATCGAGCTGGTCGAGCGGCATTTTTTTCCAGAGAACTACGCTGCGTAGTCGTTCCTTCTTTATCCAGACAGCGTTGCGCGATCATTGACGCGCGGCGCTGTCTTCCCCTCCTCTTCCCGCATCTCTTCATCGGCCGCGCGCATTTTTGTAATAAAGAAATGCGTAAACTGCTCCACGCGCTGCCTAAATACATAAGCTAATAGATAGTAAGTAGTTTGTAAAATTCACAGAATTTTCTACGATGCTTGCTCACTAAAGGGTGATATGACGCGGTCGTTTTCCTATCGGATATCGAATCGCGTCGTCCGTAACCGGCTCGGCTCATCTGCCTGCGCACTGGATAACCGAAGACTGCACTCCCGATGCTGAAAGCGCGCAGCGCCCTGTTTTTGAGGTTGCTGTTTCAAACGATAGCCAACATCGCCTGTCCTTCAACGGGCCATATAATAATGAAAAATTTCAGATCGCAATCTTTTGCAATCCGGCTTGGCGCCATCGGCGTCGCGGTGGCCAGCCTGGCGGCGCTTGCCGCTTGCGGCGGCTCGGATTCCGGCATGGCCAACAGCGTTTCCAGCGTATCTGTGGCGCAGAAGCGTCCCAACATTCTCTACATCATGGCTGATGACCTCGGCTACTCCGACATCCATGCATTCGGCGGAGAAATCAATACCCCCAACCTCGATGCGCTGGTGCAGAGCGGCCGCATCCTGACCAACCACCACACCGGCACCGTCTGCGCGATCACGCGCTCGATGCTGATTTCGGGCACCGACCACCATCTGGTCGGAGAAGGCACCATGGGCGTGCCGACCGATGAACGCAAGGGTTTGCCGGGCTATGAAGGTTATCTGAATGATCGCGCGCTGTCGGTGGCGCAATTGCTGAAGGAAGGCGGCTATCACACCTACATGGCCGGCAAATGGCACATCGGTTCCGGCATTCCCGGCAGCCCGACCGGCGGTGGTCAGACGCCGGATCAATGGGGCTTCGAGCACAGCTACGCCTTGCTGGGCGGCGCCGCCACCAATCACTTTGCGCATGAACCGGCGGGATCGAAGAACTATACGGAAGACGGCAAGTATGTGCAGCCCGGCCAGCCGGGACAACCAGGCGGCGCGGGCGGCAGTCCGGCAATATTCTATTCAACGGATTTCTATACCCAGCGCCTGATCTCCTACATCGATTCCAACAAGGCCGACGGCAAGCCGTTCTTTGCCTACGCGGCGTTCACCTCGCCGCACTGGCCGCTGCAAGTGCCGGAGCCGTATCTGCACAATTATGCCAGCAAGTATGACCAGGGCTACGACGCGGTGCGCAATGCGCGCATCGCCCGCCAGAAAACGCTGGGCATCATCCCGGCGGACTTCACGCCGTTTGCCGGCGTGCCGGAAAAGCTGGCGCAGTCGCCGGCCACCGTTAACAACGGCACGGCTAATGCAAAATACATCAGCGCGGTGCACACCGCGCAAGGTTATTCGGACTACGGTCCAGGCGTGGTCGACAAGACCTGGAGCAGCTTGTCGCCGGCAGAAAAGAAATCGCAGGCGCGTTACATGGAAATCTACGCCGGGATGGTGGAAAACCTCGACCACAACATCGGTTTGCTGGTCCAGCATCTAAAGGACATCGGCGCCTACGACAACACCTTCATCATGTTCCAGTCGGATAACGGCGCGGAAGGCTGGCCGATCGACTCCGGCGCCGACCCGACCGCAACCGATACCGCCAATGCCGCTAATTCGATATACGCAGCGCTCGGCAGCGACAATGGCCTGCAGAACGCGCAACGCCTGCAATACGGCTTGCGCTGGGCTGAAGTCAGCGCCACGCCGTTCCGCCTGACCAAGGGATACGCCACCGAGGGCGGCGTATCGACGCCGTTGATCGTGCACCTGCCGGGCCAGTCCGCACAATTGCCGACCTTGCGGCCGTTCACTCACGTCACCGACAACACCGCGACCTTCCTTGCCGTCGCTCAGATCATGCCGCCGGCGACACCTGCGCCGGCGTTGCTCAACAGCCTCACCGGAGTCGACCAGAACAAGGGCAAGGTGGTTTATAACAACCGCTATGTCTATCCGATTACCGGCCAGTCCTTGCTGCCTTTGCTGAGCGGTGCAACCACGGCTGCGGTGCATGGCGCGCCGTTTGGCGATGAAGCCTACGGCCGCGGCTATCTGCGCAGCAGCGACGGCCAGTGGAAAGCGTTGTGGACGGAACCGCCTAACGGTCCGCTGGACGGTCACTGGGAACTGTTCAATGTCGCCACCGATCGCGGTGAGAACAATGATGTATCGACGCAGAATCCATCCATCATCAGCAACCTGATCCAGCAATGGAATAGCTACATGGGTGGCGTCGGCGGCGTCGAACCGTTGCGCCCGCGCGGCTACTATTGAGCGGGCGATGCGGATCAGAACCTGGTTGATAGGCGGCGCCGGCATCGCTGCCGGCCTGGCGGCGGCGGCTTTCACAGTCTCGCTGGCGGCCACCGGCGGCAGCGCATTCGATGAACAGAATCGCTCGCGCGTGCTGGCCGCACTTGGCAACGAGCAGCAGTGCGAGGCGTATTCCGGCTTGCCGCTGCATTGGCGCAGCGATGCGCAAGCCGGCATGGTGCATCTGCGCGGTGGTGAATTCATCCTCGGCAGCCAGGCCGGTTATGAGGATGAGCGTCCGGCGGGCGATGGCAAAACCAAAGTACGCGGCTTCTGGATCGACCAGACCGATGTCACCAATGCCCAGTTTTCCGCCTTCGTCGCGGCCACCGGCTATGTCACCGACGCCGAGAAACAAGGCGGCGGCGCGGTGTTTCACAAGCCGACGCTGGAAGAGCTGAACGCCCGTCCGCTGGCCTGGTGGACCTGGCTCGATGGCGCTTCATGGTGGCATCCGGCCGGCCCGGGCAGTAATCTTAACGGCATACTCAACCAGCCGGTAACGCTGGTGACGCAAGCCGACGCGCTGGCCTACGCACGCTGGCTGGGGCGCGATTTGCCGAGTGAAGCCGAATGGGAATATGCAGGCAAGGCCGGACACGACGGCGCCGAGTTGGATACCGCGCCGCGCGACGCACGCGGCAAGCCGACCGCGAATTACTGGCAAGGCGTATTCCCTCTCCTGAATACCAATGAAGACGGCCACATCGGCCTGTCCCCGGTCGGCTGCTATGCGGCCAACGACTTCAAACTTTACGATATGGTTGGCAACGCATGGGAATGGACCAAAGACATCTACAACGGCCCGCATCAGCCGCACAGCAATGGCGATACCGCGGCAATCGCGCCGGTCGGACGCAAACACGACAGGCTGACGGTGATCAAGGGCGGTTCGTTTCTTTGCGCGCAGGACTATTGCGTGCGCTACCGGGCCTCGTCACGCGAGCAGCAGGAAGCGGACCTGCCGGCATCACATATAGGCTTTCGCACCGTCTTGCGCGACAGCTGAGTTTTGCTGCAGCGTTAGTTGCGGGTTTGCTGATCATCACGCTACAACCCGCTGTTGCAGAAGACATAATCAGGATTGGCGTCACGCCTGGCGTATATGCCGAAATCCTTGAACAGGTGAAAAATGTCGCGGTAGCGCAGGATCTGAAGCTGAACATCGTCGTATTCGATGACAAGACACGCATAGACGAAGCACTCGCGCAGCACAAGATCGACGCCGCCAGTTTCGAAGATGGCCCGAGCTTTGCGGCGAATCGCCAGCGCTATGCATTGGCGAATGCCGGCAGCACCGTAACGCTTCCGATGGCGATCTATTCGCGCCAACTCAGCAATCTGACGCAGTTGCAGCGCGGCGCAAGCATTGCGATACCAGCCGATGCCGCGGGTGCTGCGCGCGCCTTGGTCCTGCTGCAAAACTTCACCTTGCTGACCTTTGCCGACCGCGCCGGCCTGCACGCCAAGCTGGCGGACATCACCAGCAATCGCCTGGGTCTGAAGATCAGGCAGTTGCCGCGCGAGCGTTTGTATGCGGCGCTGGATAAAGTGGCGTTCGCGGTAATCGATAGCAACGATGCCGCCCGCGCAGGCTTGTACCCGGCGCGCGACAGCCTCGGCATCGAAGATGCCCGTTCGCCGTGGCAAGGCGTACTGGCTGTGCGCGAAGCTGACCGCGCACAGCCATGGGTGGCGCAGTTGGTGAAAGCCTGTCATTCGGATACGGTCGCGCATTTCATCCTGACGCACTACCAGGATTCGGTGCGGCGGCCATGGTAAATAGTTATGCTTTCGGAAGCGCTGCTTGCGATAAATGCGTTGACAGCCGGCTGGCATTGATCGAGCGGAAGACGGCGCAGCGGCAGAAATCATCCACAGCCAGGGTCGTGACCGAGCGCGTGGAAACTTATCTCACTGCTTGATTCAATTAATCAATCAAGCCTGCGCTTCGGGTTTGCTTCCAACCGGCAACGCTGCCGCACTCAATACCGCATCGCGTTTGTCCAGCAAATGCTGGCGCAGTACCGCCGCCAGACGTTTACCGTCGCGCGCTTCCAGCGCTTTCACCATCTCGTCATGGTCATGCGCCGCGCTATCCCATTTGTGCGGCTGGAAATTCGATTTGAAGCGCAGCGCTTGCAGACGCCGGTTCAGGGTCAGGTAGGTCTGGCGCAGCACTGAATTACGCGCGGCGTCATTGATCTTGTCGTGGATCGCCTGGTTGCGGCTGTAGTAGCCGGGCAGGTCGTTTTGCGCCTTGCAGGCCAGCATCGCATAGTGCAGGGCCTTGATTTCCGCCAGCTCCACCGGCGTGATGCGGTCGCAAGCCAGCTCGCCCGACATGGCTTCCAGGCCGCTCATCAATTCGAAGGTTTCCCAGATTTCCGTTTCCGACATCTTCGACACCGACGCGCCGCGGTTCGGGGAAATTTCGATCAGGCCTTCGGCCGCCAGCACCTTCAGCGCTTCGCGCAACGGCGTGCGCGAAATGCCCAGGGTTTCGCATAACTCCCGCTCATTGAGCTTGGTTCCCGGAGTTAACACCGCTTCAACGATCAGGTTACGCAAGTGGTCGACCACCGTGTCATGCAAACGCTGACGTTCCAGTTTCGGCACCAGCGGCGCGGCTTTTGTTTCTTCGCCAATTATTGCATTTTGCATTCAAAATCCTTTTTCACACGTTCGTCGCTATTTTAACATCAAATATGGCGCCTAAGAAGCTTTGTCCCCGGGTATGTAAACCTGAATGTAAAGATGCATAAATCGCCTATAAACAGGCATATTTTTGCATTTTTAGGCCTTTTACGATGCTAAAAGCCGATGACTGAAGTCAAGTAATCGCAAAAAACTTCTTTACGGCGGGCATATCGGCTGCTAAAGTATTTTGAATGCAAAATACAATTTGTTCAAAGGGAGGTATCAATGTTGACCTTAGATTTTCATCCGGCCGGCCGTCATTTCCTGCAAATCCCGGGACCGAGCCCGGTGCCGGACCGCATCCTGCGGGCCATGAGCTATCCCACCATCGACCATCGCGGCCCGGAATTCGGCGCCCTCGGTTTGCAGGTGCTGGCCGGCATCAAGAAGATTTTCAAGACCGCGCAGCCGGTGGTGATCTACCCGGCGTCCGGCACCGGCGCCTGGGAAGCGGCGCTGACCAATACCCTGAGCGCGGGCGATACGGTGCTGATGTACGAGACCGGCCATTTCGCCACGTTGTGGAAAAAAATGGCGGAAGCGCTGGGCTTGAAACCGGAGTTTCTCGGCTTGCCTGGCATCGAAGGCTGGCGCCACGGGGTACAGGCGGAGCGCATCGAAGAGCGCTTGCGCAAGGACAGCGAACACCAGATCAAAGCTGTGTGCGTGGTGCATAACGAAACTTCCACCGGTGTCACCTCCGATATCGCCGCGGTGCGCAAAGCGATCGACGCCGCCGGCCATCCGGCCTTGCTGATCGTCGATACGATTTCCGGACTGGCGTCGGCCGATTACCGCCATGACGAATGGGGTGTCGATGTTACCGTCTCCGGTTCGCAAAAGGGCTTGATGCTGCCGCCCGGGATCAGCTTCAACGCGGTCTCGAAGAAGGCGATCGAAGCCGGCAAGACGGCGAAACTGCCGCGTGCATTCTGGGGCTGGACCGAAATCATCGACATGAACGCCACCGGTTACTGGCCTTACACCCCCAGCACCAACCTGCTGTACGGCTTGTCGGAAGCGCTGGATATGATCCTGGGCGAAGGCTTGGATAGCGTATTCGCCCGCCACCAGCGCCTGGCGGGCGCCTGCCGCGCGGCAGTGCGCGCCTGGGGACTGGAAATACAGTGCGCCGATCCTGCCCTCTATTCGCCGGTGCTGACCGGCGTCATGACGCCGCCCGGTATCGACGCCGATGCGATCCGCAAGACCATCTACGAACATTTCAACATGTCGCTCGGCACCGGCCTCGGAAAAATGAAAGGCGGTATGTTCCGTATCGGCCATCTGGGCGAAGCCAACGACCTGACCTTGATGGCGACCCTGGCCGGTTGCGAAATGGGTTTGAAACTGGCGGGCGTGCCGCTGGCCGCAAGCGGCGTCGTCGCGGCAATGGACCAGCTCGGTGCGGACCAGAGCAAGCCGGTATTGAAAGCCGCATGAGTTGAGGTAAACAACAAGAATGGCTGGATCTGCTACCGCGAGTGGCAGATCGGCTCGGCATCGTTCCGCAGAGGACAGGCCGGGGATGCATGAGCCTCCTTCAGTGCTTGCCGCCCCTACATAATGGAGACAACCATGAAGCACCTGCGTTTGCGCGCGACCACCGTCGTGCTGATCATGTTATGCCTGATGTATTTCATTACCTATCTGGACAGAGTCAATGTCAGCACCGCCGCAGCCGGCTTCGCCAAGGAATTCAATCTCTCTAAAACCGAAATTGGCCTGGTGTTCTCGGCCTTCGCCTATCCTTATCTGGTGTTCCAGATTATCGGCGGCTGGATCAGCGACAAGTTCGGCGCCAAACGGACCTTGATCTACTGCGGCATCTTGTGGGGCATCGCCACCATCCTGACGGGTTTCGCCGGCGGTCTGTTTTCCCTGCTGATGGCGCGCTTGCTGCTCGGCCTGGGCGAAGGCGCCACCTTCCCTGCCGCCACCACCGCCATGTCACGCTGGGTAGCCAAGGAAAACCGCGGCTTCGCCCAGGGCATCACCCATGCGTTCGCCCGCATCGGCAATGCGGTGGCGCCGGCGTTGGTGGTGTTCATCATGGCGGTGCACGGCTGGCGTGAATCGTTTTACATTTTTGGCGTGTTCAGCCTGATTTGGGTGCTGGTCTGGGCCTTCGTATTTACCGAACATCCGGAAAAGCATCCGCGCATTACAGCGGAAGAACTGGCGATCCTGCCGCAAGCCAAGAAGAACACGCCAAAAATTCCATGGGGTCCGCTGTTCAAGCGCATGCTGCCGGTCACCATCGTGTATTTCTGCTACGGCTGGACCCTGTGGTTGTTCCTGAGCTGGATTCCGCAGTATTTCCTGCATAGCTACGACCTGGATATCAAAAAATCGGCGCTGTTCGCGTCCAGCGTGTTCTTCGCCGGGGTGATCGGCGATACCTTGGGCGGCATCGTCAGCGACAAGATCCTGAAGCGTACCGGCAACCTGAAACGCGCGCGCAGCCAGATGGTATCGGTCTGCATGCTGCTGACCTTGCTGTCGTTGTTGCCGCTGATGTTTACCCACAATGTCTACATCTCGATACTGTCCCTCAGCGCCGGTTTCTTTTTCGCGGAGATGACCATAGGACCGATGTGGGCCATTCCGATGGATATCGCGCCGCAGTATTCCGGCACCGCCAGCGGCATGATGAATACCGGTTCGGCGCTGGCCGCCATTATTTCGCCGGTATTGTCCGGCTACCTGATCGACCGCTTCGGCAATTGGGAATTGCCGTTCGTCGGCAGCATGATCCTGATGGGCTTCGGCGTGTTCCTGGCTTTCCGCATGCAGCCCGACAGCAAATTCGAGCTGCACCCGCCGGGAACTCCACTTAGCACAGCCGAGGCTGGCGTGTAACCAGCGCTGCACCTTTTATCTTTCATCCACAGGAATCCATCCATGCTGGTCAAGCCCATACACCTGGTTCCCCGCAGCGCCTCGCTGGCCACGCCGTTTGCCGCTCAATTGCGGCATGAACTGCGGGGCGAAGTCTTGTTCACTGCGGCCGACCGCGGCAGATACGCCACCGACGCCTCGATCTACCAGATCATGCCGCTCGGCGTGGTGGTACCGAGCGACCAGGCGGATCTGCTGCTGGCGCTGGAGATCGCCCGCAGCAACCATGTGCCGATTCTGGCTAGAGGCGCCGGCACCAGCCAGTGCGGGCAAACCGTAGGTGAAGCGCTGGTGATCGACAATAGCAAGTGGCTCAACCAGGTGATCGATTTCGACGCTGCGGCGCGCACCGTGACAGTTGAACCGGGCATGGTTCTCGATCATCTCAACGCCTGGCTCAAGCCGCACGGCTTGTGGTTTCGGGTGGATGTTTCTACTGCCGCACAGTGCACGATAGGCGGCATGGCCGGCAACAATTCCTGCGGTTCACGCTCCATCGAATACGGCAATATGGTGCACAACGTAGTCGCCATCGACGCCGTGCTTGCGGATGGTACGCAGGGCTGCTTTGGCCGCCTGGAGCGGATGGAGACTGGCGGCCGCATTGGCGATATCGTCGCCGGTTTGCAACGCATCGCCGCGCGCGAGCGGGGCGAGATTGCCGAGCGCGTACCCAAGGTGCTACGGCGCGTGGGTGGTTATAACATCGATATCTTCGATTGCCAGAATCCGCGCGCCTATACCGATGACGGCGTGGCCAACCTGGCGCACATCCTGATCGGCTCGGAAGGCACGCTGGCCTACAGCCGCCAGATCACCCTGGCGTTGGCGCCGCTGCCGGCGCACAAGGTGCTGGGCGTGGTGAACTTCCCTACCTTCTACCAGGCGATGGACCTGACCCAGCATATCGTCAAGCTCGGTCCGACCGCGGTCGAACTGGTGGACCGCACCATGATCGATTTGGCGATGAGCAATCCGGCCTTCAGGCCGGTCATCGAAAAGGCCTTGAGCGGACAGCCACAAGCGATCCTGCTGGTCGAATTCTCCGGCGAGAATCATGACGCCCTGCTGCAGAAGCTGGCCAGCCTGGATGAATTGATGGCCGACCTGCGCTTGCCCGGATCGGTCGTGCAAATGACTGGCGCCGCCGACCAGAAAGCCTTGTGGGACGTGCGCAAGGCCGGCCTCAACATCATGATGAGCATGAAGGGCGACGGCAAGCCGGTCTCCTTCATCGAGGATTGCGCAGTACCGCTGGAACATCTGGCGGAATACACCAGCCAGCTGACCGAGGTGTTCCACAAGTATGGCACCGAAGGCACCTGGTACGCCCACGCCAGCGTCGGTACCTTGCATGTGCGGCCGATACTCGACATGCGTCGCGGCGGCGCCAAGGACATGCGTGAAATCGCCGAAGCCGCTTCGGCCTTGGTGCGAAAATACAAGGGCGCCTACTCCGGCGAACACGGCGACGGCCTCTGCCGCGGCGAATGGGTCGCATGGCAATACGGTCCGAAGATCAATGCCGCCTTTAGTGAAATCAAGGCATTGTTCGATCCGCACAATCGCTTCAATCCCGACAAGATCGTACGGCCGCCCAAGATGGATGACGCATCCAATTTTCGCTTTGCGCCGGGTTACAAGGAACTGCCGCACCAGCCCGAGTTGGACTGGTCATCCTGGAACGTCAAACGCAATCCGCTGAGCGGTGAAGAAAGCGCCCCCGGTTCCGGCGATGACCGCACTGGCGGCCTGGCCAAGCTGGTTGAAATGTGCAACAACAACGGCCATTGCCGCAAATTCGACGCCGGCACCATGTGCCCCAGCTATCGCATCACCAAAGACGAAAAGCATGTGACGCGCGGCCGCGCCAATACCCTGCGCCTGGCGCTCTCCGGCCAGCTAGGCAGCGAGGGCCTGGCCAGCGAAGAAGTCAAGGAAGTACTGGACCTGTGCGTCTCCTGCAAAGGCTGCAAGCGCGATTGCCCGACCGGCGTCGACATGGCGAAAATCAAGATCGAGGCGCGCGCGGCATGGGCCGGCAAGCACGGTCTCAGTTTGCGCGACCGGCTGATCGCCTTCATGCCGAAATATGCGCCCTACGCCAGCAACGCAGGCGGCTTGATGGCAATCGCCGAAAATATTCCGGTATTGTCGAACTGGATAAAGAAGCGTCTCGGCCTTGCGCCGCAACGGTCTTTTCCAAAATTCAAAACCGCCTTCCTGAGCAGTGCCACGCCGACTGCAACAAGCGGGCGCGAAGTACTGCTGTTCGTCGACACCTTCAACAACTACATGGAACCGGAAAACGCCCGCGCCGCACAGCAAGTGCTGGAAGCCGCAGGTTATAAAGTCCATTTCAATACGGTCGCCGGCGGTAAGCCTCTGTGCTGCGGCCGCACCTATCTGTCCGCAGGCCTGGTTGAGCAAGCCAAGGCCGAAGCGCGCAGGACACTGGACAGTTTGATGCCATTTGTCGAGCGCGGCATTCCCATCGTCGGGCTGGAACCTTCCTGTCTGCTGACCTTGCGCGACGAATTTCTCAACTACGGCTACGGCGAAGAGGCGCAAAAACTCGCCAAGTCGGTTTTTCTGTTCGAAGAATTTCTCGTGAACGAGAAAAACAGCGGCCACCTTCAGTTGGACCTGAAACCGTTGCCAGGCAACAATGTCCTGCTGCATGGCCATTGCCATCAAAAAGCCTTTGATGCCTTGCGGCCGGTGCAAACGGTCTTGCAATGGATCCCGCAAGTCGAGCTGTCAACGGTAGAGTCCTCATGCTGCGGCATGGCCGGCAGCTTCGGTTATGAAGCTGAGCATTACGAAGCATCGATGGCCATGGCTGAGCTGGCGCTCTTGCCCGCAGTGCGCAAGGCTGGAAAAGACAGCATCGTGGTGGCGGACGGAACCAGCTGCCGACATCAGATCCACGATGGCGCCGATACCGAAGCCTTGCACGTCGCGAGAGTGCTGGCCTTGTCTTTGGCGGCGCCGATAAGCGTCGGCTGAAATGCCTTACCCAGAAATAGCAAAAGGCCCTTGCGAGCCTTTTGTCTTTGTTGCGGAGTATTCAGCTGATAATCCCGAATCTCCCTTGAATTGAGCTGGCGCTTTTTCAGGGCATACAATGTCTCGCTGCCGTAATAATCCTGGCTGCTTCCAGCGTCCGGTATGCGGGCTTTGCGTTCCAGCGTAACCCATGTTTTTCTGAGGGTGTCCCAGCGCTTGTCGCACACCATGCTTCTTTTGACTACGCCATCGATTTCTCGCAGCACGGCGTACGCGGGTGGCAAAGTGTCCAGCGTAACTTCATACCAGACCTGTTCCGCCAGATGCAATTGCACGCGATCGGAAATAATCCGTCGTATCCTGCTTTTCTCATGTTCCATCATCACGCGCTTCCGGTCTTTGTCTTTTGCAAAACTGACATGGAAGCGGTTGCGCAACAGGATACCGGTCAAGGGATGAACAAACATTTCGGCCTGGGATTCCGCCAGTTCGACGTAGCGCCCGGACCAGCTGCTACGGCGAAGCAAGACACGGCCGCTTGTTCCGCTCGCCTCCCAGCGCGTCTGGATCGCCACAAAATTATCCAGATGTTGCAGGATATGTTGCTTGACTGTGCTACGGGCGTCGATGGCCGAACGGATTTCGCTGTATACCTTGTTCCAGGGACGATTGACCTGTTGTTCCAGGAAGCGTTTCAAGGGCGCCAGGTTTTCGTTGAGATACTTGCGATAGCCGTAGCCGTCTTTCATGCCGATCCGGGCCGGCCGTTCTTCGCTGTTGCGAAACGGTCGGGCGTCGCCTTTGTAGCTGTTGCTGTGGGGGCAGCGCGGACGTTCGACAATTACCTTGAACATGTCTTCACGCATCGTAATCTCCATTGTTCTTGCGCCCGGATAGTGCTTGATTCAGCTTCTGTTTTTCAACCCGCCGCTCCCGGCGCGCCGGGTTGCAGCCCTCGTGCGATCCAGCTTTCCTGGTTCTGGCGGCCGCCACAAGCGGGTTGCGCGGTTTCGGCAGTTTAATCGTGATTTTCATGTTCACCCTTTCACACAAATAACCTGGCGCAGCGTATGCACCACCTCGACCAGATCGGTCTGGTGCGCCATTACCTGGTCGATATCTTTGTAGGCGGCCGGAATTTCATCGACCACGCCGCCGTCCTTGCGGCACTCGATTCCCTGCGTCTGGTCAGCCAGATCAAAATGGTTGAAGCGGCGCTTGGCTTCGCTTCGGCTCATGCGTCGTCCTGCTCCGTGTGAGCAAGAGCAGAACGATTCCGGATTGCCTTTTCCGCGCACGATATAGCTCTTGGCGCCCATGCTGCCGGGAATGATGCCGAGTTCGCCTTCGCGTGCGGAGATCGCTCCTTTGCGGGTGATGTACAGGTTTTCATTGCCGTGCATTTCGCGCGATACATAGTTGTGATGGCAGTTGATCGCCTCTCCATCCAGCTTGAACGGCGGCAGTTGCTGCGTCAGCACCTCAACTGCGCGCCGCATCATTTCCCGGCGATTGACCAGGGCATAATCTTGCGCCCAGTCGACGGCATCGACGTAATCGTCGAACAGGATAGATCCCTCGCTGAAGTACGAAAGATCCTTGTCCGGCAAATTGACATGGTTGCGCGCCATGTCTTTCTTGGCGGCGGAAATGAAGTAGCGTCCGATTACATTGCCAATGCCGCGCGAGCCGGAATGCAGCATGATCCAGACCCGCTGTTCTTCATCCAGGCAGATCTCGATGAAGTGATTGCCGCCGCCCAGCGTGCCGATCTGGCAAATCCAGGTCTGGGCAAACTTGTGCTGCATCTTCATGATGCCTTTGTGCTTGGCGACGATCCGGTCCAGGCGGTCGTTCAGCGGGCGGCCGACGCGGGCGTGGGCCGAACCGCGTACCTTGTTCCACTCATGCTGCTCGAAGCCGACCGGAATCGCCGCTTCAATGGCGCTGCGCAGGCGCGCCAGATTGTCCGGCAGCTGGCTGGCGGTCAGCGTGGTGCGGACCGCATTCATGCCGCAGCCGATATCGACGCCGACCGCCGCCGGAATGATGGCGGCGCGGGTCGGGATCACGCTGCCAACAGTAGCGCCTATGCCGGCGTGGACGTCCGGCATGGCCGCCACGTGCGGATACACGATTGGCAGGTTGGCGATGTTAAGCAGCTGCTGCAGCGCGCTGTGATCGATATCGTCGGTAAATATGTGCACGGGCACCAGGCCCTTGTGCAAACTCTGTTTGATGGGCATAACGTTTCTCTGTCATGCCGGAGTTCTCGTTGCGGATCGCATAACCGCGTCCGTAAAAAGCAAAAACCCCGGCGAGTTTCCTCACCGGGGTTCATGGTTGGAACGACCGGCTCGGGTCGGCAAAATCGCCGTAGACCCCGAGCAGTCATGCGCGGGGCTATCTGTTGTTTGAATTGTCGATAGCCGTACGTGGCATGGCCGTTCCTTTCCTGTAAAAATGCGTTAGTCGAAAATACTGAGTTGCGATTCTGCACCCGATGAAATCGGCGTGTCAAACAATTCACCGCCGTGCGGCGCCATTCCGTTGTTTTTTGCACGAAGCCAAGTGTCGAGAATTGGATTCCGCGTCAGTTCAATTCACGCATGCGGCTGTGCTTGGGCAGCCGCGCCGCCAGGTAGTCGTGCTGGTCGGCCAGGACATTGCGGCCGCTCAGCAGATAGTGTTCTGCGCGGCAAGGCACATACGGGATGTACAGCAGCGGCCGGAAACTTTCCAGCACCTTGCTGCCTTTTTCCTGGTTGCAGTCCTTGCACGCCGTCACGCAATTCATCCACGTATCCCGGCCGCCGCGCGAACGCGCCAGCACGTGGTCGCGCGACAATTCATTGTGAGGGAAGCGGCCGCCGCAATAGGCGCAGGTATAGCGGTCGCGGCGGAACAGCAGATCGTTATGGTGGCCTAGCGGCAGTTCCAGATGCAGCATGCGCGCCATGATGGCGCTGCCGGCGATGGCGATGATAGGTTTGACGGCGATGCGCGACTGGATGCCGGCGCGGGAATAACCGCCGCGGAAAACGATGTCACCGTCCCCGAGTTCCCAAGCCACCTTCCCGCTCGCATAATAGAGCACAGCATCTTGCGGCGAAATCCAGTCGAACGGGTTTCCCGCGATATCGAGAGTCAGGATATGGGAGGTCATTTTCATCACCTTTGCTGCTGATTATAACCAGCATTTTCGTATTTCGGATAGCTGTCCTTCGCATGTTGCATTAAGAGCGGAAACGGACGATGCCGATGGGGTGGTTTATCGGGAATGATCCGATATCCTCGCGTGCCACAGACGCGTGCTTTGCCGGTTAAGCTAAAACCACCGTTGAAATCTATATTGGGCGCATCAGCCCGATTTGAAAGGGCCAGGTTGTAAGCATTTCCGGGTCTCGCGGAGGGATCGCGCCCTCCGCTTCTGTGATTCCGGCTTCATTTTGTTTCAATTACGCAGCTGCTGAACAAGCCCTGATTTTCAAACGCGATCGACACCGGCAGAAAGCGTGCGATGACTTCGGCGTTGGTGAGCGCGTGCTGCGATACGCGATCGGTGGTGAAACGGCCGCTTCCAGCCAATGCAAACGGCAGCATGATCTGGTCGGCCAGGTGTTCGCCGACGGCCGCGCCGGAGGCAATATACTGCCGTACTTGTGTAATTGCTTTCTTTGCAACAATCTCTGAAGTCACCATTTTCTCGCCAAACGCACAAAATACTTCCGTCACATGCTGGTTTTCCAGTGTGATCAGCAAGGCGTTGCCGGGTCCCTGGTCGTGCGGCAAGCCGCGAATCATCAATTGCGCATCATCCCAACCCATGGCGGCCTTGACACCCGCCAGTTCGCGCTTGGCTACGTCAGCCGGCACGCCCGCGATGAAACTTTCGGCATAACCCGACACGCGCTCACCGCGGCTCATCAGTTCGAGCGGCTGCAACCGTTTGCATGGCGATACTTTCGCTTCAATTTCGCCGCCACCAGCCGGATAAAAACCGTAGCGTTTCAGTTCGATCTCCAGCGTCGCGCCCATCTCCGCCATCACGCGGCCGTATGCGCGCTGCAGAAAATGGGCTGGTGGCGCCATCGAGTTATGGGTGCCGCCGCTGATGCTGACCACGGATGGCGCATCGGCGTATAGCAAGGCCGGCAGCAAGGTCTGCAGCACCAGGGTGCAACTGCCGGCGGTGCCGATGGCGAATCGATAGGCGCCGCCGATTATTTTTCCGGGAATGAATTGCAGCGATTGCGCGCCGACCGCTGCCGAACCGATGTCGGCATTGCTGATTTCGGCCGCGGCTTGCACGGCCACCAAGTGCTGCCGCATCAAGCCGGGCTTGGGCCGGTTGGCCCGGATATTTGCAATCCGGAATGGCTGTCCGGTAATCATCGACAGCGTCAACGCGGTACGCAAAACCTGACCGCCACCTTCCCCTGTTGCTCCATCTAGTTCAATCATGTTCTTCAATTCTTTGTTTTTCCGTTGTATTCATCATGGCTCCGGCCGCAGCTGGAACCATGACATTTTTCATAGAAGGCGTTGCTTATCCCTTCACGCACACTACCTGCTTCAAGGTATGCACCACTTCCACCAAGGCGCGCTGCGCTTCCATCACGGCATCGATATCCTTGTAGGCCATCGGGATCTCGTCGATCACATCGGCGTCCTTACGACATTCCACGCCTTGCGTCGCCTTGATCTGGTCGTCCAGCGTGAAACGCTTCTTGGCCTCGGTCCGGCTCATGGTCCGGCCGGCGCCGTGGCTGCAGCTGTTGAAGCTTTCCGGGTTGCCTTTACCGCGCACGATGAAGCTCTTTGCTCCCATCGAACCCGGAATGATTCCCAACTCGCCGGCCCGCGCCGATACCGCGCCTTTACGGGTTACCAGCACATCCTTGCCGAAGTGATGTTCCTTCTGCACATAGTTATGGTGGCAATTCACCGCTTCCACGTGCGTCTCGAACGGTTTGGTAATCACCGACCGGACTGCGGTAATCAGGTTCTGCATCATTACTTCCCGGTTCATGCGCGCAAATTTCTGCGCCCAGCTTACCGCTTCGACATAATCGTCATAATGCTGCGTGCCTTCCGGCAAGTACGCAAGGTCCTGGTCCGGCAGGTTGATGAAATGGGTCCGCATATCCAGTTTGGCCAGTTCGATGAAATGCGAGCCGATGGCGTTACCCACGCCGCGTGAACCGGAGTGCAGCATGAACCAGACGGCGTTGCTTTCATCCAGGCACACTTCAATGAAGTGGTTACCCGACCCCAAGGTACCCAGATGCCGGTAGTTATTGGTGTTCTTCAGCTTCGGCGTTTTCAGGCAAACCACGTCGAATTCATCCTTCAACTGCGCCCAGGCGGCATCCACCGGCGTCGGCGGGGTTTCCCAGGAACCTTGATCTCGCCCCTTGAAACCGCGCGTCTTCGGCGACATCCCGTGCGGAATCGCTTTTTCGATGGCGCTACGCAAGGGACCGAGGTTATCCGGCAGATCGCGCGCATTCAAGGTGGTCTTGGCAGCCATCATTCCGCAACCGATATCCACACCTACCGCCGCCGGGATCACCGCCCCCAGCGTAGGAATCACGCTACCAATGGTCGAACCTTTACCGACGTGGACGTCCGGCATCACGGCCAGGTGCTTGTAGATAAACGGCATCTTGGCGGTATTGGCCAACTGCTTGCGCGCCTCGGCTTCCACCGGAACGCCCTTGGTCCACATCTTGACGTGGCTTCCGCCTTCAATATTCATTACATCGTATTCTTCGTGTTTCATGCTCTTCTTCTTTTAAAAATAAGGGGGATGACAAGTGATGATGAAATAGTTTACTGAGCTATCGGCTTGCACCGACCCGGGGCTTGAACCGGGGACCTCCGAAGCAAGCTTCGGCGCTCTATCCATGTAATTTCATCGGCATTCATCAAAAATATACGGCGACAAGGGTTGGTGAAACAGTGTGCGGTTGCCCGCACGGCGCTCTACCAGTTGAGCTACTGCGACGATCATCTGCCGCAGGCGGGACTCGAACCCGCAACACCCCAGTTTATGATGTAGTTTCACCTGCATTCGCCTAAACTCATTTACCTAAACTTTATACTGCGCGGTCGCTTAAATCCCGACAAGAGTCGACAAGACATTCTGCCAAACCTGTTCAGCCTGGCAGGCCGGATTCGCACCGGCTATTCTGGATGTAGTCTTGTCCGCATTCGGGGACACCCGCCATTGAGCGACAGTATGACCAGTGCTTGATATGACGAGGCATTTATCGGATGTCGTCACACCGGCATGCATACTTTGCTCAAAACCTGTGCTGCTGATACTGATGATCCAGCTCATGATGAGCTCCTTTATTCATGCCCTCCCTTATATGGGAGGGCTGGCAAAACTATCAAATTGTGATGGATTCAATTTCCCCCACCCAATGCGCTGCGCTCAACTGGCCGGCTGCGAAATCGGCGATCATCCGGAATACATCGTCCGAAAAACCGCCGATGTTCAGGATGTCCGCCCGTTCCGCCGCCTGCGTCGTGCCGTAAGGCGTGACGTCGATGCACACCAGCCTGGCGTGCGGGCTGCGCTGCTTGAAGATTTCCCATTCACGCATGGTCGCCGTCGCACCGCGCCTTGCTGCATCCACCCAGGATTCGTTGTCCGAGACAAAAATCACCAGGTCGGCCTTGGTTTTGTCCTTGTTCAAGCGCGCCAGCGGTGCGCTGCAATTGGTGCCGCCGCCACGGATGGCCGCCAGCTTGCTGGCATTGCTCATCACTGAATCGCGCGGATTCAATTTGCAGGAAACCACGTCGACTTCAAACGGCAACACCACGGTTCCTGGGTTCTTGCGCAGCATCGCCGCCGCTACCAGCGCCGCCACATCGATACAGCGGATCGCCGATGTCGCAGTCCCCCGATATCCGGTGGCAGGCGACTGCATGGAACCCGATACGTCAGGACACACCACCACTTTTCCGGCAATTTCCGGCACATTGTTCAGCGCAATTTCCATCGCGTCCTGCAATGCTTCAATAATTCCCACTGGTACCTCTTCATTCGCCGCACCATAGGCGGCCATCAACTGATACGGAAACACCCTGGCTTTCGCAATCGCCTCCGCATCGCGTAATTTATTGGCAATCAGCGCTGTCATGTCCGGCAACGCATACACGCCATGGCGCGCAAATGTATTCAGGTTCATGCGCAACATCTGCCACCCGGCCCGGCGCGCAATCTGCGCCCACGCCACGTTGGTCAATTCCAGCGCGGTCAGCATCTGGAACGGCACATCCGGCAACGGTTGCGAGCGGTCGGCCTTGTAGGCTTCGAACGCTTTCACCAGAGGCGGCAATGCCGCAGCGTCATAGGCTTTGCCGATCAACCAGGCGAAGAATGCTTCGCGCCAGGCGTCTGCCGGCTTCGGATGTACCATCTTCACCACATCGGCCAGCGACGGCGCGTTGCCTACCGCAGCGGACAACAATTCCTTTTCCGATGCGTTGTTCAACCACGCTTGCACCAGCTTCTTCGGCCGGCTACCCAAGGATTTACGGCCGACTGCGCCGGAACGCAGGATCTGTACAACGTTGCGCAGCATCTTGCCGTTGTTGATCACGCGTTTGAAAGTCCGCGACAACGCGGGCGTTTCCTTGGTTGCCAATATCGCCGTCAACAACGCCGGCATGTCTTTCATGTAGCCGCGTTCGCGGCAATACACGGCGGTCTGGGCAATGAAGTGCGGATCGATGTCTTCGCACAGCACCAATACCGTTTCCAGCTGCGCTTCGGCGCTGGCGTAAAACGTCGCGTTCAGGCAGCCGGTGGCGGCGTATTGCGCCAGCTGGTGGCGCGGCGACGTCGCATAAGCTGCGGCGCCTGCGGCATTGATTGCATTCGCTTGCGGCAGGAATTTGCCTTTCAAGCTTTGGAACAATTGGGTATTCGCCATTTTCATTTTCTCTTTTATTCATCGCGCAGACCTTGACGTCTGCGTCTTCCATGTCTTCTTTATTGCAACGACCGTGCCAGTTGCGGATACGATGGATAAGATGCTTGTTAAGTTATTGATTTAAAAAACATTTTGTTGAAATTCAAGGTTGAAGAAAGAGTTTTTGTGGTATTTAAATATTGTGATAAATTATCTATTTAGATAAGAATTTATCCAGTATATGAAAAAGAAACGGACCGTCGTTATCGGCTTCCTCGGCACCCAGCTCGATAAAGGCGCGGGCAGCGGCCGCTGGGAGAAGTGGCGGCCGACGGTGGCGCTGACCCAGCACGACGAGATGGTGGTCGAGCGTCTTGAGCTGCTATATAGCGGCAACTATGAAAGCCTGGCGCATCAGGTAAAGCGCGATATCGCCTCGGTTTCGCCGGAAACCAAGGTGGTTCCGCGTCAGTTGCCGATCGTCGATCCGTGGGATTTTGAAGACGTCTACGGCAGCGTATTCGACTTTGCCCGGAGCTATCCCTTCGATACCGACAACGAGGAATACTGGATCCACATCACCACCGGTTCCCACGTGGTGCAAATCTGCATGTTCCTGATGACCGAGGCGCACTATTTCCCGGGGCGCTTGCTGCAATCGTCGCCGCCGCGCCGGCACACCGTAGGCGATCCCGGCAGCTACACCCTGATCGACCTCGATCTCTCCAGATACGACCAGATCGCACAGCGTTTTTCGCGCGAACAGGAAGAAGGCGTGGCCTTCCTGAAATCCGGCATTGCTACCCGCAATCCGGGCTTCAATACGATGATCGATGAAATCGAAAGAGTCGCCATCAAATCCAAGGCGCCGATGCTGTTGATGGGGCCGACCGGCGCTGGTAAATCGTTTCTGGCGCGGCGCGTGTTCGAGCTGAAGAAGGCGCGCCATCAATTGGATGGCAAGTTCGTCGAACTGAACTGCGCCACGCTGCATGGAGATGGCGCCGGCTCGACCTTGTTCGGCCATATCAAGGGCGCGTTCACCGGCGCCGCATCGGATCGTCCCGGCTTGCTGCGCACGGCGCATAAAGGATTGCTGTTCCTGGATGAAATCGGCGAACTCGGGCTGGACGAGCAGGCGATGCTGCTGAAAGCCGTCGAGGAAAAGCGTTTCCTGCCGGTCGGCGGCGATCATGAGGTGCAAAGCGATTTCCAGCTGATCGCCGGCACCAATCGCGATCTGTCGCGCGAGGTGATGGCGGGCCGCTTCCGCGAAGACCTGTATGCGCGCATCAATTTGTGGACCTATGAATTGCCGGGACTGGTAGATCGCTCTGAAGACGTCGAACCGAATATCGATTACCTGCTGGCCCAGTTCGGTGCTGAAAATGGCCAGATGATCAGGCTCAACAAGGAGGCGCGCGATCTGTACATGCGTTTCGCCATGTCGGCGGATGCCTTGTGGATGGGGAATTTCAGGGATCTGTCGGCATCGGTGACGCGCATGGCGACGCTGGCGGATGCCGGCCGCATTACCGACGCTATCGCTGCGGATGAAATACGGCGCTTGAAACGGCTATGGCATCACTACGCATCGCCACCGCCGGAGCAGGGCGAAGTTGAGCTGGAAGAGGTGCTGGAGCGTGCGCAGATAGCGCAACTGGATTTGTTCGACGCCGTGCAGCTGAAGGCGGTAATCGCCATCTGCCGTCGCTCGAAATCCATGTCGGATGCCGGCCGCAAGCTGTTCGCCGCATCGCGCAGCGCCAAGGAAAAGCCCAACGATGCGGACCGGCTCAAAAAGTATCTGGCGAAGTTCGGCTTGAGCTGGGAAACCGCAGCGGGGAAATAAGCGCCGCCAGCACCGTATCGCGCAGCAGCCGGTCCAGCACGGCGAAATCCTGCTGTTCCGATTCGACCGGCGGCGCATCGTGGCTGAAGCGCTGCAGATGCTGTTCGATGAACTGGTTAATCAGCGGCATGGCCGGCGCATGTTCGGATTCCATCGCCTTGCGTTTGACGGCCAGCAGTTCTGCAATCGCATTCTTGAGCGCGGCGTCGGTAATGATGGTGTCGACCAGGTCCTGGAAGCGCATCGGCACCGTGCCGCGCTGTTGCTCTATCCAGAGACAGGCCAGCAACGGCCGCAGCACATACAGGTATTTCTTCAGGCGCACTACCTCGCCCTGCAAATGCTCACGATAGTTTTTCTTGGCCATATGCAGGTAATGATGGAAAGAGCGCTCCGGCCGGCTGACTTGTTCTGCCGCCGCGCGAATCGCGCTCAGGAATGCCGGATCGGCGCGGTAGATCACCGGCGATGACAGCCATTCCACCAGGGTGGCGTTACCGTTGCGCAGCAGGCCGAGCGCCTTGCGCAGATCCCAGCCGCTGACGTCATAGACGTCGCTGATCGGCAGTTCAATCACGTCCCGTCCGGGAAACACGGTCAGATACCAGTCTGGCTGGTGCACATAGATGAACCGCACATCGTAATCGCTGTCGGGCGAGGCGAAGCCCCAACCGCGGCTGCCGGATTCACAGGCAAACAGGATCTTGACGGCGTGTTCCGCTTCAACTTGCGCGAGGGTGGCGTTGATCTGGATGCGTACATCGGGATCAATTGGATGTTCTTGATTGTAATCGCAGGTGTCTGGCATGGCGCGCGCAAAAAATCACTAGCTTAGCGCAGCGTGCCGATCCGGACAAACAGCTTTGCCAAAAGTAGCGCTGGCTACAGCGTTGCGTAGCGCGAATCGCCACTTTTGTTTTTGTGGCGCTCACGGCCATTGCATCGGCTAGTTACTTGGCAGACAATACCAGAGCCAATTACAACCAGCGAGCTAACACTATGATTTTGTGGGGAATTCTTTGTGGTGCTGCCCTGGGTTGGCTATGGCCGAACTCGGGTTTTGGGGATTTCGGCATATTTGCCGGCGGCGCGCTCGGCTTGGTGGCTGGCTGGGGCTTGCAGTTTGCCATTCGTGGAGAAATTGCAGCCGGCAATGAAAAGCTGCGCAAACAGATGCAGGAGTGGTTCAAGGCGCAGGCTGGCGTGAACGGAACGGCCACCGCGACGAACACCAAACCGCTCGATAAAGCCGCGATGGCTGCCGAGCTGGCGCGTACTATCGTGCCGTCGGCCGCGCCCATCTCGCCGCCGGTTCCAGGTGCTGCGGCCAGACCACAGGCGGCCCTGGCACCCCAGCCGGCTGCACAATCGGCCGCACCAGCGGTCAAGCGTGAAATCATTCCTGCCAAGCCCAACGCCGTCGAGTTGGCCATCGGTGCGGCAAAAGACTGGCTCCTCGGCGGCAATACCATCGTCCGCGTCGGCCTGGTGATCCTGTTCATCGGCTTGTCCTTCCTGGCCAGTTATGCGGCGTCCGCTGGTTTGTTTCCGGTGGAATTGCGGCTGGCGGTGGTGGCCGTTGCCGGCATCGCGTTGCTGGCGGTGGGTTTCGGCAAGCGCCAGGCCAAGCCGGCGTTTGCGCTGGCGCTGCAAGGCGGCGGCGTGGCGGTGATCTACCTGACGGTGTTCGCTGCTTTCCGGGTATTCGGCCTGATTACTCCCTTGCCTGCTTTCGGCCTGATGATCGTGGTGTGTGCGCTGAGCTGTGCGCTGGCGCTGCTGCAGGATTCGCGCGGTCTGGCGGTGGCGGCTTTTGCCGGCGGTTTTGCGGTGCCGTTGCTGCTTTCCACCGGTGGCGGCAGCAGTGTGGGTTTGTTCAGTTATTACACCGTGCTGAACCTGGCGATCCTGTTTATCGCCTACAAACGCTCGTGGCGGGTCCTGAATATGGTCGGCTTTATCGCCACTTTCGGCGTCGCTACCACCTGGGGCGTGTTGAAGTACGATCCGGCGTTATACCTGAGTTCGCAGCTGTTCCTGATCGTCTTCGTGCTGATCTATGTGACGGCTGCGATCCTGTACGCGCGCAATACGCCAACCAAGCTGGGCAACGCGGTCGACAGCACCCTGATGTTCGGCACGGCGCTGATCGGCTTCGGCTTGCAAGCGGGGCTGGTCAGCCAGTTCAAGTTCGGCATGGCGTTTTCGGCGCTGGGTTTCGCCGCCTTGTACCTGGTGCTGGCAAGCGTGCTGATGCGGCGTGGCCGCCAGAATTATCGCCTGATGATCGAGTCCATGCTGGTCATCGGCGTCGGCTTTGTGACCTTGGCGGTGCCGCTGGCGCTGGATACGCGCTGGACTTCGGCGGTGTGGGCGCTGGAGGGCGCCGGCGCGTTCTGGGTGGGCATGCGGCAGGCGCGCTGGATGCCGCGCGCCTTTGGCTTGCTGCTGCAAGTGGTGGCAGGCTGCGCCTTCCTGGCCGGGATCGACGACAACGTGTCGGCCTGGCCTTTGGCCAATCCGATGTTCATCGGCGCCATGTTTATCGGCTTGCCGGCTGTGGCCATCGCCTGGTGGTTGCGCGGTGCGCTGCCGCATAGCGATTCGGCCTGGGCCAAGGCCTATGTCAAAGCTGAAGCGTTGCTGGGTCAGCCGGTCTACCTGTACGGGTTCCTGTTCTGGTGCCTGGCCTGGATCCTGGAAGCCTGGCGCAGCGTGCCGGCTGGCGAGACCGGCTTGGCGGCGCTGCCGGTGTTTGCCAGCGGCACCCAGCAAATGCTGACGATGGTCGCATTAGTAGCCAGTGCCTGGCTGTCATCCCTGCTGGGTCGCAAAACCGGTTGGTCGATCGCCACGTGGCCGAGTCGCCTTACCCTGTTGCCGCTGGCGCTGGTGTTCATCGCGCAGGAATGGTCGGATGAACGCGTACTCTATACGCCGGCCTGGGCCATATGGCTGCTGGCGCTCGGCTTGCACTTCCGGATGCTCTACAAGAACGATGTCGAGGCTACCGCCGGTACCGCTACGTTCCGGTTTAACCGCGCCGTGCACGTCGGCAGCGTGTGGCTGCTCACGCTGTTGCTGGCGGACTGCCTGTGGTTCGGGATCGACCGCGCCCGCTTGTGGCAAACATCATGGGCCAGCGTCGTGCTGCTGATCAGCGCCATCGCCGTATTGCTGCTGTTGTCGGTATGGGCCGGCAAGGCTAACCGGCTGACCACGCTGTCGAGTTTCAAGTGGCCGCGCAATCCGCACGCCGTCGCCTATTACTGGCACGCGGCGTTGCCGCTCGCGCTGATCGTGTTTGCCGGCGCCTTGGCAATGGCTTTGTTCTCGTCCGGACATACCGAGCCGCTGCCGTATATTCCCTTGCTCAATCCTACCGACCTGACGCTGGCGCTGGCCTTGGGCGCCCTGCTGTTCTGGCGCCGCGCGGTGACGGCGGCGCAACCATTGCCGGTGGCCGCCGGCTGGGTGCCGCGCAAGCAGACTTTGCTGGTGCTGGCGGCGCTGGTTTTCGTGGCCATCAACACGGTCTGGCTGCGCATCGTCCACCACTTCTTCGGGATCAGCTGGGACGCCTCGGCCTTGTTCGACAGTTTTGTGGTGCAAACCGGGTTCGCCATCTTGTGGACCTTGCTGGCGCTGAGCCTGATGCTGCTGGCGCATCGCCGCGCGCAGCGCGGCTTGTGGCTGACCGGCGCCGGCTTGCTGGTGCTGGTGGTGGTGAAACTGCTGCTGGTCGATTTGTCGAATGCGGGCGGCGCCGAGCGCATCATTACCTTTATCGCCGTCGGCATCCTGATGCTGGTGGTCGGCTATTTTGCCCCTTTGCCGCCGAAAGCCGTGGCGGCGAATCCTGATCCTGTGGAGAAAACCCAAGCATGAGACATTTTCCTGGTGTGAGCCGGTTGCGTGGTGCTGTTGTTGCTGCGTTTGCCTGCATGCTGGCGGCGCCGCTCGCGGCGTGGCCGGCAAGCGATCCGAATATCTTGCAATCCTACGCGCTGCAGCTGCCGGTGCGCTTCAATAACGGTGCGCCGTTGCAGCGCTTGGTGCTGCCGGCGCAGGTGCTGGCGAGCCTGCAAACCGGCGGCATGAGCGATTTGCGGATTTTCAATGAGCAAGGCCAGTCCTTGTCGATGGCCATGTCGGATAGCGCCAGTTTGCGGCAAACCGAAAATCACAAGATCGTGCTGCCGTCGTCGCCGATCGTAGGAACGCCGGATGTGAAGGATATCTCCGGCTCGTCGCTACGGATCGAAGAACAGCAAGGCAAGCGCGTAGTGCAAATCGACAGCGGCGCTAGCGATGGCGGCGCCCGGTCCAAGCAAATTCTGGGGGCATTGCTGGATACCCGCGCCATCGTCGACCCGGCAGTGGGAATAGTGCTGGATGTGGATTTGCCGGACGCGCAGCCTGTTACCTTTACGCTGCAAGCGAGCAAGGACCTGAAAGACTGGCGGCCGCTGGCGGAAACAGTTCTCTATCGCGCTGAAGCCACGGCAGACCACTTGGGCGCCGATCACATAGAGTTGCCGGCCGCCGATCTCAAGGATCAATACCTGCGCGTGACCTGGACCGACGCCGCCGGCCATGCCGCGCCGGTGGTCATGCGCAGCGCCACCCTGACCACTGCGCGCGGCGTCAGCAATACGCCGCGAGTTAGCGCCGCGTTGGACAGGCCGGTGCTGATCAATCCGCATGAGTTGCGCTTTTCGCTGCCCTTTGCGACGCCGGTGGCAGCGCTCAAAATCAGTCCGGTGGGGAACAATGTGCTGATACCGGTGCGAGTGCTGGGCCGCAACGATCCCGGCCAGCCATGGACCGTGCTGGCCGCCAGCGTGGTTTATCACTTGCAGAGCGCCGGCAAAGTACAGGACAGCGCGGCGATCGAATTGCCGCCAACGGCATTCCGCGAGATCAAGATCGAGGCCGACCAGAAAACCCCCGGTTTCAGCGCGTTGCCTGACATCGCTCTCGAATTCGAACCCGCTCAGCTAGTGGTGCTGGTCAACGGCCTGCCGCCATTCACCCTGGCTGCGGGCCTTGCCAATGCCGCCAGCCCCTATCTGCCGATGCAAAGCTTGCTGCCGGCCTATCGGGCGGCGCAGGAAAACAGCTTGCCGCTGGCGACCATCGATGGTGCTGCGGCGGTGGTGCAGGCGAATGCCAGCCGCGATGGCATGCCGACCCGCACGCTGATACTTTGGGGAGTGTTGCTGGCAGCCGCCCTGGCGCTGGGAGCGATGGCGTGGGTGCTGCTCAAGCAAAATAACAAGGCGGCAGGAGATCAATGATCTTGCCTGCCTCAATTCAAGTGAGGATAGGTGAAGCCGATAAAGTGCACCGCATTGACCGCAAAGTGGATGATGATCGGCGCTTCGACGCGCTGCGTGACGTAATAGGCATAGGCGTAACCGAGGCCGGTGATCGTCGCCAGTAACACATAAGTGCCGCCGCCGGCTGCATGCGCCGCGCCAAACAAAAGTGCGGAGCAGAGCAGCGCCAGCAGATGGCCATAGCGAAAACGCGCCAGCGACGAGGCTAGGCGGTCTTGCAGCAAGCCGCGGAAAAATGCCTCTTCCGCGACCACGGTGAAAAACAGATTGGTGACCAGGAATAGTACGGTGGCCTGGCTCAGCTTGAAATCCGGTTTGACATAGCCGATCAAGGTGGCGACGCCGAGCACCGCGATCACCGTCACAATTCCCACCAACCAGGTTTTTTTCAGCGAGTCGCGCCATGCAGTGAAGGAGCTGGCCCGCTGGCACAGGAAGGCCAGCAGAACCAGGCCGGCTGTGCCTTTATCGAAGTTGGCATACTGGGTGAACGGGATGGCGTCGGCAGACAGCTTCAGGTTGGCGATGATGACCGGGTTATTGAAGCCCGGAAGGCGATGCAAAGCCATCGCCAGCGCCATGATGGCGGCGGCGATGGTCAGCAAGCGGCGGGAAAGGGATTTCTCTTCTGCCTTGGAGGCAAAATAGGCAATGACGCAAAAAATCCCGAGCGCCGCTGCCGCCAACAGATTAAGCACGCCGGCGGCAAGGCCGCAACCCGCCGCAGCGATGAAAAATCCGAGCCACGGCGGCGCGGCCAGCCAGTCATTGATGCGGACAGGACGCAGCCAGACCGCGCAAATGGCGACGGCCAGCAGGGTAAAGGCAAGCAAGCTCAATTGAGATACAGGTTGAAATACAGGTTGAAATACAGGCATATGGCGGTGGTTTGCAGTGAAGGGTTCTTAGCGGACATCCGGCGGCCCCTTCAGTTCAACCACGGTGCCTTCGGGGTCGGTGATATAGATGGACGGTCCTTCTCCTTCGGCGCCGTTCCTGGAGGCCAGCGGGCCGGCGTCGATCTGGTGCGCCAGCAGATGGGTGCGGATCGCGATTTCATCGAAGGGTTCGACCCGAAAGCAGAAGTGGTCGAGATTGCGCCCTTCTTTCCCCGGCGCCGCGCCGCCGGCGCTGCCGAGCTTGCCGTCGACCGGCACCAGGTCGAGCAGCGAATTGCCGGCCCGCAGTTGCACCAGGCCGATGCTCTCCTGTCGTCGCTCCACGCTGCAGCCGAGCACATCGCAATAAAAATGCAGCATCTTGTCGAGATCGGTCACGCGCAATACCAGATGGTCGATTTCACGAATAGTTATCATCTTGGCGACGCCCAAAAAGCCTATTGTAAATCGGCGCGCGCTATGGCGTCTTGCGCGACACCACCAGTTTGGCGATGAACAGCTGGACGATGTCGCCATGCTGGTTGCGGGTCTCGCTGCGCAGTTTCACCATGCCACGATCGGGACGCGAGCGCGACGGCGTAATCTCCAGCACCTCGCTCTCAACATGCAGGACATCGCTGGCGCGGGTCGGCATCGGCCAGCTCAGTTCGCCGCCCGAACCGATGATGCCGCCTTGCAGCAGCACGCCGCTGGTCACCAGCAGGCGCATGGTGATGGCCGCGGTATGCCAGCCGCTGGCGGCCAGCCCGCCAAACAAGGTGTCCTTGGCGGCGGCGTCGCTCAGGTGGAACGGTTGCGGATCGAACTGCTGCGCAAATGCCAGGATCTGCTGTTCGTCCATCGCGTGTTCGCCGCTGATGAAGCGTTCGCCGACTGTAAGGTCGTCCAGATACAGTGCGGATTTTGAGGGATGGCTATGCTGGTTCATTACGGCGTCCTCGGGTGTGATCAAGGTTGGATGATAAAACTTGCCGACAAAATGTGAAGATAAGGTTTGGAGACTGGACTCGATCATAAGGCTTGACGCGGCCGGTTGCAGGCTTACAAAAGATATATGCTGAAGAAGCGTTGCATGAATGTGCGCTACCGTACAGATACGAATTTGCAACGCGCCTACAGTAAAGCCACGATTGCGGATAAAGATGCGGCCGCATCTCGACTACTGCGACGCGGTTGCCAATTTGGCCGGTGGTTGTCACTCATGGATGCCGAAGCAAGGATGCCTGATCCGATCAGGATATCGTCCGGAACTGGAGGGATTGACGATTATTCAATATTGCCATTTCATACACGCAGTTTGAGTTGCGATATATAATTTACAACGTTGTCCGATTGTTATCCTGCTTGTCATCCACATTTTCGTTGGAGAAAAAAATGCAAAAAAAATCATTGTTCCCTGTTAAAAGCCTTGCAGCCATTGCCGTCGCACTGGCGAGCGTCACCTTCGCCGGTTGCACCACCACCATGCCGGGCAAGGACGCAAGTTCCCAAACCAGCCGCTCCGACATCAATGCTGGCGTAGACGCTACATTGTCCAAACTGTATCAGACCGCACCTGCTTCACGCGAGCTGGTGGCGCGCGCCAAGGGCGTCCTGGTATTCCCTGCAGTGCTGCAAGCCAGTTTTGTGATTGGCGCTGAATACGGCAAGGGCGCATTGCGCGTCGGCGGCCGTAATGAAGGCTATTACAGCACCACCGCAGGTTCAGTCGGCTTCCAGGCCGGCGCGCAATCGAAAGCCATCGTGCTGTTATTCATGACACAGGACGCTTTGGATAAATTCCGCAACAGCAATGGCTGGACAGTCGGCGCGGATGCTACGGTGGCGCTGGCCAATATCGGCGCCAACGGCAACATCGACACCAACACCGCGCAGCAACCGATCATTGGTTTCGTTACCACCAATGGCGGCCTGATGGCCGGCGTCTCGCTACAAGGCGCCAAGATCGCCAAGATCACGCTGTAATCAATCTGGTAGCAAGCAGTCTTGAAATCGATACGGCATCTTCGGATGCCGTATTTTTTTGTCCTTAGGGTTTCGGCTGCTAATCGCTCAGCAGTTCCGCCACCGCATGCATGCCATCGACCCGTTTGGCGATGACCTTGACGATCACGATGATCGGTATCCCCAGCAGCAAACCCCAGATACCCCACAGCCAGCCCCAGAACAGCAGCACGATGAACACCGCCGCTGCATTCATCTTGGCGATGCGGCCGGTCATCCAGGTGGTGACGAAGGTGCCGATCAAGGTGGCGATGGCCAGCGTCGAGGCGGCTACCAGCAGCATCATGTAGAACGAATTGAACTGCATGAAGGCGGTGATGCCGGTTGCCACCGCGATCAGCAGCGGACCGAAATACGGGATGATGTGTAAGAAGCCGCCCGCCAGCGCCCAGGCGCCCGCATTCTCCAGTCCGATCCAGCGGAACACGATCCACATCAGTACCGCCAGCAAGGCGTTCGTCACCAGCAGCATGAACATGTAGCTCTGGATCGAGGTATTGATTTCAAGCAGAATGTTGACGGCGATTTTTTTATTCGACAGCGACGGCCCGGTCAGTTTCACCAGCTTGCGTTTGAACTTGTCGCCGGATAGCAAAAGGAAAAACACCAGGAAGGTCACCATGACCGCCTGGCCGATGAAAATCATGGCGCCCATCGAGCCGGTCCAGATCCATTCGCTCAACTGGAAGGAAGGCGGCGAGACGACTGCCGGCGCCTGTCGTTTGGCGTCCGGCTTGGCGCCGGCAGCCTGGCCCGCGGCGTTTTCGATCTCGTTGGCCGCGGCCTGCATTTTCTGGATTGTGCTGGCTTGTCCGCCCTGGTTCCTGGCGACGACGATGGCGCGTGATAATTGATGAGCGGCGGCTGGCAAGCGCTCCATGATGGATTGGAACTCGCCGCGCAAGGAGTAACCGACCTGGCCCAGGCCCAGCAACAGGGTCGCCATCACCAGGCAGGTACCGAACAGGCGCGGAATGCGGATGCGTTCCAGCCAGACCACCAACGGATTCAAGGTATAAGCGATGAAGATCCCGAACACCAGCGGGATCAGGAATTTTTGCCCCCATTGCAGAGCGAACACCAAGGCCAGCACTGTCAGGATCCGCAGACACACGCTGCGCACATTGGTTGAACTGTTAGGAGAAAACGGCGCCAGCGGACCGGTCATGGGCGCTTCGGGCTCCATGTGCGGCGTCGGCTGCTCTGCCTGCGCCGGATTCTGTTCTGCGGTGACTGCCGCTATTGCATCTGCACTCATTGGTTTCATTCGAATAGTTGGTTGCACACTATGTAGGCAAAGCCGATAGCAGCAGCATATACAAGCTAAAACGGGCTCTCGGCGCGTCACCGTACAGAGCCAGCATGATTTTTCCAGACAGATTGTGCGCCAGATAGCCGCCGCCGCGGGGTTTTTATCGGGGGTTTGCCAGCATGACAATGCTCAAAAAGACAAGCACTTGATCCGCACTTTCTGCGGTGCTTTCCACCGCATTTGCCATGCGATTCCTCCGGCTGCGGAAAAGGGGTATTCTTGAAGGCTGACATGGCAGGAAATCGGCTGCGCCGACCCGTTGCCCCATCATTCTTGCATTACCTATCTGGAGTTTTCCGCATGACCGTATCGCCTCAGCCGCGCATCGCCGGCTACCACGCCCACATCTATTACGACGCCGCGACCATGCCGCAAGCGGTGGCCTTGTGCGAGGAAGCAGCGCGCCGGTTTACCCTGGCCATGGGCCGCGCCCACCAGAAGCCGGTGGGCCCGCATCCTGACTGGAGTTGCCAGCTGGCGTTCGAGCCGGCGGTATTCAGTGAAATGATTCCCTGGCTGGCGCTGCACCGGGATGGACTGGTAGTGTTCATCCATCCGCTGACCGGTGACGACCTGGCAGATCACCGTGACCACGCTATCTGGATGGGGGCGGTGCGGCCTTTGAAATTATCGATCTTCACCCGGGATTCAGAGGCGTTGAGTGAATAAGATGGGAGACTCTCATGCATAAGCGCAGCTTGCCGCAACTGCTGGCGATCACCCTGCTCTCTATCTCTTGGCAATCGTTGAGCGTGGCGGCGGACCGGGTCATTGCGATTGACCCTGTCCGAGCCGATAAGCCGGGCTTTATGGTGGTGATCGATGCACCGGGACATTACCAGTTATCCGGCAATCTCAAAGTCACCGACGTCAATACCACGGCGATTGAAATCAACGCCGATAATGTCACTATCGACCTGCATGGCTATGCCATCCAAGGGGCGACGCGCTGCCAGAAATTGCCGGCGCCGTGCTGGCCGCTTGGCGTCGGCAATGGCATCCATGCGGTAAATCGCAATCATGTCACTGTCAGGAACGGCATCGTCCAGGGCATGGGAAACTACGGCATCTACCTGGAGACCAATTCGGTTAATCTCGACCACGTCGTGCTATCCCGCAATGGCCGCGGCGGCGCGGTCTTTTTCGGCGGCGCGATCAGCAACAGCGTTGCCGAGAGCAATGGCGGCGACGGCATCTTTGGCGTCGATCTCAAGGTCAATCGCAGCATCATGCGCGGCAATCAGTTGCTCGGGCTTGCTGCGCATGGCCAATCCAGCTTCAGCGGCAATCAGCTCAACGCCAACAATGGCAATGCCGCGCAGACCAATCTCAAGTCCGGCGCGGCTGCGGGTAATACATGCAACGCAATGGCTTGCCCGTAAAATCAAACGTCGATAGACCTTAACGATCCACCCAGGCCATGCGTTCCTTGCTATAACGCTCGCCGGCCACTTTTTGCAGCGAGCTTTCCAGCAACTCTGTTTCCGCGGCAGTCAGCGTAACGTCGACCGCGCCGACATTCCGTTCCAGGTAAGCGCGGCGCTTGGTGCCGGGGATCGGCACGATGTCGTCGCCCTGCTGCAGCACCCAGGCCAGCGCCACCTGGCCGGCAGTGGCGCCCTTGGCGGCGGCGATGTCGGCGACGACTTTTGCCGCCCGCATGTTGGCGTCGAAATTCTCGCCCTGCAGACGAGGATCGAGATGGCGGAAATCGCTGGCGGGATAGGTTTCCGCGCGTTGCGCCGTGCCGCTCAGGAAGCCGCGGCCGAGCGGACTGAACGGCACCAGGCCGATACCGAGCTCGCGCAAGACCGGCAAGATATCGGCTTCAAGGTTACGTTCCCACAGCGAGTATTCGCTTTGCAGCGCGCTGATCGGATGCACAGCGTGCGCTTTGCGGATATTCGCGACGCCGGCTTCCGACAGCCCCAGGTAGCGCACTTTTCCTTCGCGCACCAGCTCGGCCATGACGCCCACCACTTCCTCGATCGGCACCGCCGGGTCGACCCGGTGCTGGTACAGCAAATCGATGTAGTCGGTATCGAGGCGGCGCAATGAGGCTTCCACTGCGCGCCGGATATGGCCCGGTTCGCTGGTGATGCCGGTGGTGACGCCGTCTTCTATCTTGAAGCCGAATTTGGTCGCCAGCACCACTTCATGGCGGCGTCCCTTGAAGACCCGTCCCAGCAGCGCTTCGTTGGTATAGGGACCGTACTGCTCGGCGGTGTCGAAGAAATTGATGCCGAGGTCGAGTGCCTGATGCAAGGTGGCGATGGATTCGCTTTCATCGGCGGCGCCGTAGGCGGTGCTCATTCCCATGCAGCCCAGGCCCATTGCCGAAACCGTCAGGCCGGCCGATCCCAGCTTGCGTTGCTTGATGCGTTGTTCGTCCATTATCTGCTCCGGAGTGTTGATGTCATCGACGCCGCCCTGAGGCTTGACCATGCAAAGCGCCGCAAGTTAGTATAAGCGATGCTCAAGCAATCCATCACTTGCCCCCTCTCTCTCGTCTGCGCACGTTGTTGTCGCACGTCGTCTATGCAACAAGCCTGAAATATCAAGCTGGAACATTAAGCTTAAATACAAGCAGCGTGGTCCGCACACCGCCACATTAATTGTCGGCATAATTTTTAAAAGAGAGACATGGAACTCCACCTATACGATAGCTGGGAACGTCGCGTCCGGCGTTTCGCAAGCATTACTCCTGGCCATGCAGGCTTGTACTGCTGCGGCCCGACTGTCTACGATTACGCCCACATCGGCAACTTGCGCACCTATATATTCGAGGACCTGCTGCGGCGCGCGCTGCAGTTCAACGGCTACCAGGTGCAGCACGTGGTCAACATCACCGATGTCGGTCATCTGGTGTCGGACGCCGACGACGGCGAAGACAAAATGGAAAAAGGCAGCCGCCGCAGCGGCAAGAGCGCCTGGGATATCGCCGAATTCTATAGCGCCGCCTTCATGGCGGATTTTCGCGCGCTCAATTTGCTGGAGCCGGCCATCTGGTGCCGCGCCACCGACTACCTGCCCGAACAGATCGGCTTTATCCAGACGCTGGAACAGAAAGGCTATACCTACGCCACCGCCGACGGCATCTACTTCGATACCAGCAAGCAGGATGACTATGGCTACATGGCGCGGCTCGACCGCAATGCCTTGCAGGCCGGCGCACGCGTGGCCGTCGGCGACAAGCGCTGCAGCACCGATTTCGCCCTCTGGAAATTCAGCCCGCCGGATACGCAACGCCAGATGGAATGGGACAGCCCGTGGGGCCGCGGCTTCCCCGGTTGGCACATCGAGTGCTCGGCAATGTCGGCCGCCCATCTCGGCGCCTGGTTCGATATCCATTGCGGCGGCGAAGACCACATCGCGGTCCATCACAGTAACGAGATCGCCCAGACCCAGGCCTGCCACGGCACCCGGCTGGCGAACTTCTGGATGCATGGTTATTTCCTGCAAACCGGCAGCGAGAAAATGTCCAAATCCGGTGGTGATTTCCTGCGTTTGCAGTCGTTGCTTGACCAAGGCATCGATCCGCTGGCGTACCGCTACCTGTGCCTGATGGCGCACTATCGCAGCCAGCTGGAATTCAGCTGGGATGGCTTGCAGGCGGCGGCGACCGGTTTGCAGCGCTTGCGCGAGGCTTACCATCGCTGGCCCGACGGCGGAACGGTCGATGCAGCATGGATGAGCCGCTTCCGCGGCGAGATCAATAACGACCTTAATTTTCCGCGCGCGCTGGCGCTGGCGTGGGAGCTGGTGCGCAGCGACAGCAGCGCGGCGGCCGGCAAAGCCACCTTGCGCGCGATGGATGAATTGCTGGGGCTGGATCTGGATAACTGGCGTCCCGGCAGTTACCGGATACCGGAGGAAGTTGCGGACATGGCCCGGCGGCGCCAGACGGCGCGCGAACTGAAGCAATGGCAGGAAGCGGATCGCTTGCGTCTGGCGATCAAGGAACAGGGCTTTCTGGTGGAAGATACTGCTGCCGGTCCGCTGCTTAAGCCGGACCGGAGTTAGTTTGCGGCGGCTCGCTTATTTGCTCGTTTAGCTGATTTCGTTCAGCACCTCGCGCACCGTGCTGAACATGCGCTCGATTTCCGCAGGTTGCACGATCAGCGGCGGCGAGAAGGCCAGGATGTCGCCGGTATAGCGCACCATTACACCCTTTTCATAGCACTTGCGGAACACCTCGTAAGCGCGCGCGCCTGGCGCCTGCGGCCGCGGTTCCAGTTCGATGCCGGCGACTAGGCCGAGATTGCGGATGTCCTTGACGTGCGGCGCGCCGGCCACGCTGTGCGCTGCTTTGCCAAACAGCGGCGTCAGTTCGCGGGCCCGTTCGAACAGGCGCTCGCTCTGGTACAGGTCGATGGCGGCGATGGCCGCGGCGGCAGCTAACGGATGGGCAGAGTAAGTGTAGCCGTGCATCAGTTCGATGCCGCCCACGGCCGTGGCTTGCACCACCGTATCGTGGATCTCGCGCTTGACCGCTACCGCGCCCATCGGAATCGCGGCATTGTTGATGCCCTTGGCGAGCGTGATCAGGTCCGGCGTTACCTTGAAATATTCGGCGGCAGTGGCCGCGCCCAAGCGGCCGAAGCCGGTGATCACCTCATCGAAAATCAGCAGGATGCCGTGCTTGCTGCATAGCGCGCGCAAGCGTTCCAGGTAGCCGACCGGCGGCACCAGTACGCCGGTGGAACCGGCCAGCGGTTCGACGATGACGGCGGCGATGGTGGAGGCGTCGTGCAAGGTCACCAGCCGTTCCAGTTCATCCGCCAGATGCGCGCCCCAGGTCGGCTGGCCGTTGCTGAAGGCGGCCTCGGCAATGTTCAGGGTGTGCGGTAAATGATCGACGTTCGGCATCAGGTTGCCGGAGAAGGCCTTGCGGTTATTGAGGATGCCACCCACCGAGATGCCGCCGAAGCCGACGCCGTGATAGCCGCGCTCGCGGCCGATGAAGCGGGTGCGCTGGCCTTCACCGCGCGCGCGGTGATAAGCCAGCGCAATCTTGAGTGCGCTGTCGACCGCTTCCGAACCGGAATTGGCGAAGAAAATCCGGTCCAGGCCTTCCGGCATCAACGCCGCTACTTTGCGCGCCGCCTCGAACGCCAGCGGATGGCCCATCTGGAACGAGGGCGCGTAATCCATGCTGCCGATCTGGCGCGTCACGGCGGCGGTAATCTCGTCGCGGCAATGGCCCGCGTTCACGCACCACAAGCCGGCGGTGCCGTCCAGTATCTGGCGGCCATCGTCGGTCTGGTAATACATGCCCTTGGCTGAGACGAACATGCGCGGCGCCTCCTTGAACTGGCGGTTGGCGGTGAATGGCATCCAGAATGCCGACAGGTCTTGGTCCGATTGACGTGGGTTCACGGTAGGCTTGGTCGCGGTGGTTGATGATGTTGCCGATTATTGCAGTTACAATCCGTATTAATAGATACACTTCATACAAAATGCTAAAAGTGTATTGTTATGAATAACAATCTGTACTGAACACACTTGAGGACGTCATGACAGCTACGCCAAAGACCCTGCCGTTACCCTTGCCGCTGGAACGTCAATCCGAGCTTGGCCTGGTGGCGCAGGTGGTCGCCGCATTGAGCCGGCTGATCGATAGCGGCAGATTACGGCCCGGTGAACGGCTGCCATCGATCCGCCAGTTCGCGCTGGAGCAAGGCGTCAGCAACTCGACCATCGTCGAAGCCTATGAACGGCTGGTGGCCGGCGGCATGCTGCACGCCCGGCGCGGTTCCGGTTTTTTCATCGCCAAGCGCGACGTCGCCGAGACCAGCGGCATGCCGGCGATCCGGCCCAATCCGGTGATCGATTCGGCCTGGCTGTTTTCTGAAGTGTTTGCCGATGAACGGGTGCCGATCAAGGCCGGCTGCGGCTGGCTACCGAGCAGCATGCTGGACGGCGAGGGTTTGCATGCGGCGGAGCGGCGCATCATCCGTTCGCCCGGGGCGCAGCAAGTCGGCTATGGCCACCCGTTCGGCTACGGACCGTTGCGGCAAACCATCGCCAAGTCTTTCGCCAACTGGTCGCTCGATATCGCACCGGACCAGGTCGTCACTACCCACGGCGTAACGCAAGCGCTGGACCTGATCATGCGCACCCTGGTCAAACCGGGCGATACGGTATTTATCGAAGAGCCTGGCTACTGCAACCTGATTGCCATGCTGCGGTTGGCCGCCATCAATGTAGTCGGCGTACCGCGCACGGTGAGCGGCGTCGACCTGGAAGCGCTGGAACAGCTGGCGCGGCAGCACAAGCCGAAGATTTTCTTCACCAATCCGGTCCTGCAAAACCCCACCGGCACCACCTACACCCCGGCCTGCGCGATGCGCGTGCTGCAAGCCGCCGAACGCCATGGCTTCTGGGTGGTGGAAGACGATCTTTACCGCGAACTGGCGCAAGCCACCGATCCGATGCTGGCGGCGTTGGATGGCTTGCGGCGCGTGATCTATGTCAGCGGCTTCTCCAAAACCATTGCGCCGTCGCTGCGGCTCGGTTTCATCGTCTGCCAGAGCGATCTTGCGAAGGAGTTTGCGCGCACGAAAATGGTCCTGACGCTGACCAACTCTGAAATCACCGAACGCCTGGTCTACAACGCCTTGACCGAGGGCCATCACCGGCGCCACGTCGAGCGCCTGGCCGGCACGCTGCTGACCGCGCAAGCGCAAGTCAGCGCCCGGCTGGAAGATGTTGGCTTGCAGTCCTTCGGGCCGCTGCGGGGCGGCATGTTTTACTGGGCGAGGATGCCGCATGGCGCGTTGAGCGCCAAGGAAATCGCCGATCAGGCGCTGGCGCAAGGTATCTGGCTGGCACCCGGAGAATTTTTCCACGTATCGCCACCGGAGTACGCCTGGTTTCGCTTCAATGTCGCCTTCTCGGACCTTTCTCAGTTATCCGATTTCTTCAGGAAGCTCAACTGAGATTCCTGTTGTTTACCTGAAGCAGAAAATAAAAACCCGCGCACTCGTCACGAGGCGCGGGTTTTGTCATTTGCAGCCAATCCCCCGTGCTGGCGGGAACGGGATGCGAACGATTAGTTGCCGGAATATGCTTCAAGCGGATATTGGCCGTTGGAGAAAACCAGCTGGCCGGATGCACGTGCTTGCGCCAGTTCTGCCTTGACTTCAGCACGAGTCTTGGTGGATCCGGTGGTGGCGACGAAAACCGGATATTGCGAACCGGCGAAATCGAGTTCTCCGGCAGCGCGGGCTTTTGCCAGGTCTGCTTGTACTTCAGCACGGGTCTTGCTTGGCACGTTGCTTTGTGCGCGGGCCGGCAGGAAAGTCGGATAGTTCGAACCGGCGAAATCGAGTTCACCAGCAGCACGTGCCCTCGCCAGTTCGGACTGGACTTGGGCGCGTGTGAGCGGAGTGACGTTATCGGCTGCAAATACAGGAGCGGAAACAATTGCTGTCAGTGCCAGAGCGGCGATCAGATTGGTTTTCATGATAGTTCTTTCTTAATTTTCGAGTTGATAACAAAGTGTCAAATACAGCGGTCAACCATCGCATGTACTGACGGAGGCGATTTCTGCTCCACCGTCGGTGCTGGGCTTGAATGGATTAAATCTATCGATAGATAGACAGATGGTGGAAATAAAAAGCGTCTTGACTGCACGACGCCTTCTGCACTCCCACTTCCATCCCTTAGCCCGGGCACGTTGCGTGATCCAGTCCTGATATTGCCAAGGAGAAAATCTGGGTCGTATGCGGCTTGAATCAACGTGTCTGCAACTACTGTGAGATCAATAATAGTTATCTACTGATAGGTAGTCAAACATTATTTGCTTATAATTTAAAATAATTATCTGATACGCGACAAAATGCAGAATGTTCTTGATTGTCTACCTTTCAGTAGATAATATATGAGCGTAGCGTCTTTGTGATTTTGACTTATTTTTTAACTTCCACGCCTGAGCCAATTGTTTCTTGCCGGCTTGGGGATAAAAGACGTAGCATGGCGGGGTTTGGGGATGACAGCCTCCGGCGCCGTCTGAAATTAGTTCACCGTATGCCGGTGTCCCTATCTCTTTATAGGTAACAAAATCATGAAAACCGTCTCTCCCGTGCGTGAACAACTGCTGGAGCACACGCTGGTCCTGCTGGGCACGCGCGGCTACAACGGTTTCAGCTATCGCGACCTGGCCGAGCTGGTCGGCGTCAAGACCTCCAGCATCCATTACTATTTTCCGACCAAGGAAGACCTGGCGCTGGCTGCGGTGCAAGCCTACGCGACCAATATCGGCGACCTGATGCGCGAGATGGATATCAATGGCCCGCTTAAGGAGCAGGTCGAAAAATACCTGGCGCTGTGGCGCAAGAATCTCGGCACCGGCCGCGTCTGCCTGTGCGGCATGCTGGCCGCCGAAGCCACCAGCCTGCCGCAAAACGTATTGACCGCCTTGCAGACTTTTTACAGCATGCATGAAGCCTGGATCACCCAGCGCCTGGAACGCGCCGTGGCTGAAAAAGGCGTGAAGCTGCCGGCCACGCCTCCGGTCTATGCCATGACCATATTGGGCGCGCTGCAAAGCGGCTTGATTTCCGCCCGCCTGTTTGGCAAGCCATGCCGGCTCGATGCGGCATCGGCGATGCTGCGTTCGGCCATCACGCCGGAAAGCGGCAAACCGCAAACGGCGGAAGCCGCCACCGCTGTGCTTTCCTGACGCTATGCGCCGCACATGTCTCGGGCGTTGTGCGGCGCGGTCATTCTGAATTTCTGCCGCTGTAGCCTGACGCCAGTCTCTCGGTTTCCCGCATGACCCTGCTTGTCTTTCCCTGTCCTCCCTGACAACAACCTCTCCCTTCCGCTCATTCCAAGCGGAGCTCATGCACGATCCACCGGGGTGCATACTCTGTAAAGCCGAGCTTTAGATGCAGGCGCATGGATGCGGCGTTGGTAGCGGCGACCAGCGCGCGCATTTCGATGACTTGTTTTGACGCCAGCGCATGCGCCGCCAACTGATACAGTGTTTCGGCCAGTCCTTTGCTGCGCCATTGGTCGCGCACGCCGACGGCTTCGACGGTGCGGCCGTCAATCAGTATGAAAGCCTGGTATCGGCCGCTGTCGTCCGCCAGCACCACGCTGGCATCCTGATCCGCCGCAACCCATTCTTCACGCATGTTTTCCATATCGGGAATCGGCGAGTTCGGCACGCCTGAAAACGATTCGGCAAAGCAGCGGTGCAGTTCGCCCCAGTCGATATCGTCGAGGCGAATCCGCCGCAACCCGTCGGGCAACGCTGGCGCGGCGCTGAACGGCAAGCCCCGCGAAAAATTGACGAATTCAAACAAGGGTTGGAATCCGGCCTGGCGCAAGCCGTCGCGCTTGGCTGTTTCGCCCGCGCGCAAGCTGATCCGCAGCCGCTGCGCACCGGCTGCGCGCACTCTTTCGCTGACAATGTCTATCAATGCGGATGCCGCTTCCAGATCGGCAGCGACGAGCGGCGAACCGTAGCCGCAGCCGTCCTCGGCGATGCCCAGGGTAACCCAGCCCACGCATCCCACAGGCCGCTCACCGCGCCAGGCGATGGCGACATTCTGTCCATGCGCGCGAGCGAGCGCCACCAAATCATGTGACAGCGGGCTGCCGCTGTATGGGCGCGATTGGAAATCCCACAGGTCCTGCAGTTCGGGTAGCGCGTCCTGTAGCAGCGGACTGATGCGAAGTGTCATGACAATTGTGCGATGGCTGGATTAGTTGAAGCAATATAACTGGAAACCCCGGCAACCAGCGCATCAAAGGCAATCCGGCAGCGCGCGCTGGAACGCAAATCCTCATGCATCACGATCCAGGTTGGCAGTTCGCTCTTGACGACGCGGGCCAGCACCGGCTGCAAATCGGGGCTATGCATCGCCAGCGGCGTCTGGCACATGCCGATGCCGTAGCCGGCGCGGATCGCCGCCAGTTGCGCCAGCTGGTTGTCGGTGCGTAGCGAAAACATGTCGCGCGACAGCGGCAGGCCGTGCTTTTGCATGTTGCGGATGTAACTGGTTTCCTGGTCGAAGCCGATCAGCGCATGTTGTTTGAGATCGGCGACGCCGGCCGGCCTGCCGGCCTGCTCCAGGTAGCGGCGGTGGGCAAACAGGCCGAGCGGAATGACGCCGACCTTGCGCGCGATCAGAGCCGCCTGGCTGGGTTGCACCATGCGCACCGCGATGTCGGCGTCGCGCTGCAACAGGTCCTGGCTGCGGTTCGACAACACCAGTTCGACGATGATGTCCGGATGGGCTTCGCGCAAGGCGGTCAGGATCGGCGGCAGGATTTCGGCGCCGACCACGTCGGAGGCCGTGATGCGCACCGTGCCGCGATGGCTGGCGGCGGTCGATGCGCGCCGCAGCGCATTGGCGGTGATCCGCAGGTTTTCGGCAAACGGACGCAAGGCCAGCGCGGTATCGGTCGGCGTCAGTCCGGTTTGCGAACGGGTGAACAATTTCACGCCCAGTGCTTGCTCCAGCGCTTCTATCTGGCGGCCGATGGTGGGCTGAGTCAGCCCCAGGCTGCGGGCGCCACCGGATAAAGAGCCTTCCTCCAGCACGGCCAGGAAAGCGCGGTACAGATCCCATCCGGGCTCTTGTATAGTCATACAAATATGTATAGTAGCTATGTTGAGATAGCCAATTTTAAACTAATGTCGGCGCTGTTACTCTGGACTCCTACATTCTTTTTCAAGGAGATTCACCGTGGAACAACAAATACAGCATCAATCACAGCATCAATCGCAGCATCAATCGCAGCATCAAAAAAAAATAGCCCTGGTCCTCGGCGCCACCGGCGGCATCGGCAACGCCATGGCGCAAAAACTGCTGCAGCGCGGCTGGCAAGTGCGCGCCCTGCACCGGCGCGCCGACCAGATGGTCGCCGCCGAACGCGCCAGCGGGCGCAACAGTGGCATCGCCTGGCGCCAGGGCGACGCCATGCAGGAGGCGGACGTGATCGCCGCCGCCGATGGCGCCGCGATCATCGTCCATGCGGTCAATCCGCCGGGCTACCGCAACTGGGCCGAACTGGTCATGCCGATGATAGAAAACAGCATTGCAGCGGCACGGATTTCCGGCGCCCGCATCGTGTTGCCCGGCACTGTGTATAACTACGGCGCCGACGCCTTTCCCGATTTGCAAGAGACTTCGCCGCAAAATCCGAGTACCCGCAAAGGCGCGATCCGGGTCCGGCTTGAACAACGGCTGCGCACTGCGGCGCAGAGCGGCGTGCGCACGCTGGTGGTGCGCGCCGGCGATTTCTTCGGGCCGCACATGGCCAATTCCTGGTTTTCGCAAGGCATGCTGAAGCCGGGCCAGCCGGTGACCGCGGTCACTTATCCGGGCAAGCGCGGCATCGGCCATCAGTGGGCTTATCTGCCGGACGTGGCCGAAACCATGGTGCAACTGATCGAACGCGAAGAGGCCCTCGCCGCATTCGACAGCTTTCACATGAACGGTCACTGGGACGCCGACGGCACGCAAATGGTGGCTGCCATCGGCCGCGTCACGGGACAGGCGGCGTTGAAAGTGAAGAGTTTCCCTTGGTGGCTGCTGCCGTTGGCCGCGCCTTTCTTACCTGTGATGCGTGAGTTGCGCGAGGTCGGTTACTTGTGGCGTCAGCCTTTGCGGATGGATAACCGGCGCTTGCTCAAACTGTTGGGCGCTGAGCCCCACACCGGCTGGGATGAGGCGGTGCACAGCACGCTGGCAGGCATGGCTTGCATTAAAAAGTGATCTGCAAGCAATAATATATTTTGCTGCGATTGGTTCCCGGGAATTCATGTCGGGGGATAATGCATCTTGAACCTGATTCACAATCGGTTGCAACCGCAAGCATCTCCCCGGAGGCGACAGGCGGATGCGGCCATCAATATTGGAAGTAACGCATTTTGAACACGACAAGAACCAAGCGCTGGACCGGCAAGATGGATTCCCTGACAACCGACTATCTGAAAGATGTCATGGGCAAGATGGAAGTGTACGGCGACCGCGTACAGTTCGGACTGACCAGCCCGGGCCCGCGACCGTATTATCAGCTCACCAACAGTTCCGAAAAGAAGATGGCCTTCGACGGCAACAATCATTTGCTGCACCCGAAGGAAGACGAATTTGTCGGCGTCAACAGCACGCCGGTATTTTCCCTGGAACAGATCAAGGCAGCGATCGCCGCCGGCGGTTTCCGCTCCACCAGCGGCACGCGCAGCAGCAGCACGCGTAGCGCCGGCAGCGGCAGCCCGCGCGGTGGTTCGGTGGCAGCGAAAGCCAAGGATCTGATCGACGCCGCGCGCTATGAATATTTCAGAAGCAACCGTCAGATCATGCCGGACGGCATCGGCGAACATTCTGCGGAAATCACCGAACTGATGCTCAAAGGCAACTCGGCGGCGGATGCATTTGGTGAAGTGATCAAGCGGCATTTCTGATAAAACCGCCCTGCGGCCTGGCATCTCAGCCAGGCTGCGATCCTCTCCTGCCCTTAGTGTTTTGCGGCAACCTGGTAATACCCCAAAAACATATCCACCGCCGAATCCAGCACCTGCTGCTGCATCGCCTCCGGCAGCGGCTGCTGGTCCATCGTGACTTGCGGCCAGAACGCAAAGGTTTTCAACAAGCTCTGTAGCTGATGCGCCGCGAAAGCCGGATCGACGGCTTTCAGCCTGCCGTCAGCCTGGGCTGCGCTGATCCAGATATTGACGCCTTCTTCCCGCTGGCTTATCCGGGTGATCATGTCTTGGGTGCGCGCCGGCGAGTGGATGGCGGCGGCAATCGCTACCCGCGCCAGATTGAGAAAATTGTTATCGCTCAGCATGCGCATCTTGGATTGCATCAGCTCGTACAGCTGTTCGCGCAGCGGCCGGTCGGCGCGATAGCTGAGCGCCATCTGATCGGCGCTGGATTCCCATAGCTGGGTCAGGATTTCGGCGAACAATTCTTCCTTGCCGGGGAAGTGGTTGTAGACCGTGCGCTTGGAGACTTCGGCCCGGGCGGCGATCTTGTCCATGCTGGTGATCTCGAAGCCGTTGCTGCGGAATTCGGCGATTGCCGCCTGGATGATGGCCTCGCGTTTGCGGTCGGTGAGGCGTTGCACTGTGGCCATGATGTTGTTTCTGAGTGGTGTTTCTGAATGAGGGAGTGTTTAATTTTACACCATACAGTATACTTTTTCAAAAATAGAAACTACACTGTGCAGTGTAATAATCTCCGGATACCCGGCTATCGAGATCGGAATACACAATGAAAGTCATACTGTTTGGCGCCAGCGGTATGGTTGGCCAAGGCGTACTGCGCGAGTGCCTGCTCGATGCGGGCATCGAAAAAGTGCTGGTGATCGGCCGGGCGCCGATTGCAAATGTGCACGCGAAGTTAAGCGAAATCATCTTGCCCGATCTGGCCGTGCTGGCTAGCCATGCCGACGCCTTGCAAGGATACGACGCTTGCTTTTTCTGTCTCGGCGTTTCCTCGGCCGGCATGTCGGAAGCGCGTTATAGCAAGCTGACTTACAACCTCACGCTGGCGATCGCGAAGACGCTGGCGGCGTGCAATCCGGCCATGACCCTGACTTACGTATCCGGCGCGGGCACCGATTCCAGCGAACACGGCAGCAGCATGTGGGCCAGGGTCAAGGGACGTACCGAGAATGCCTTGCTGCGGTTGCCGGTCAGGGCGGCGTTCATGTTCCGCCCGGGTGTCATTCAGCCGATGCATGGCGTGGTCTCCAAGACCCGTTCCTACCGCCTGTTCTATTCGCTGGCCTGGCCCCTGCTGCCATTGCTGAAGCGGGTCTTCCCCAAGTACGTTACCAGCACCGAGCAAATCGGCCGGGCGATGATCAAGCTGGCGCGCCATGGCGGTCCGAGGCAGGTGCTGGAAACTGTCGACATTAATTCAATATAAACCTCGATATAAGCATCGACATACAAGTATCGATACGAGCGTCACGGCAGGCCGTTGCGGCCATGCTGCAGAAATCCAGGGCGCTGGCTGAGCCTTTCGAAATAGGCGGCGACGGCAGGATATTCCGCGTGCTGCAGCGGCGTCATCAGCCAGCGGTTGACCGACAGGCCGAGCGGGATGTCGGCCAGCGAGAAGCTGTCGCCGGCTACATAGGCCTTTGTAGTCTCCAGCTGCCGCTCAAGAATGCCGATGTGCCTGGTCCAGCCGGCCACCGATGCCGCCAGCGCGGCGGCATCGTTATACTCGGGATTTTTCCGCACCAGCGCCACAAAGGCGTAGCGCCAGGAATTGTTCAGCTCGGTCGCCTGCCAGTCCATCCATTGCTCGATCCTGGCCCGCTCGCGCGGCGTCGCCGGCAGCAACCGGCCGTCGCCGTAGGTCGCGGCCAGGTAGCGGATGATAGCGTTGGATTCCCATAAAACGAAATCGCCGTCCCGGATCACCGGCACCATAGCGTTCGGATTCAAGGCCAGATATGCAGCCGTATCGGTGGCGCGAAAGCCGCTGCCCCAGTCCTCCCGATCGAACGGCAGACCCAGCTCAGCACACGCCCATAACACTTTGCGGACATTGATGGATGACGCTTTTCCCAAAATTTTCAGCATGAGAACTCCCTTTTTTTGTCGCAAAACCGATTTTTTATGCTAAAGATACACCCCGCTGCAAACGGGATTTTAAAAGCAATTTGTCTGAAACCCGCGATTGCGGTAGTCTACATCGCCGATTCCAAGCAAATACGGTGCTAGAATTTGCAACTCACCACTTTTTTTGAGGATTTAACGAAATGAACAAAACCGAATTGATCGACGCCATTGCTACCGACTGCGAAATCTCGAAGGCCGCTGCACAGCGCGCGTTGGAGTCTGTCGTGGACAACGTGATCAAGGCTGTTACCAAAGGCAGTACTGTTCAATTGATTGGATTTGGTTCGTTCTCTTCCGGTAAGCGTGCCGCTCGCGTCGGTCGCAACCCGCGTACCGGCGAAGCAATCAAGATCGCTGCAGCCAAGACTGTGAAATTCACAGCTGGTAAAGCATTCAAAGATGCAGTGAACAAGAAGAAGAAATAATGTAACAGTCGTCATTCAGCTCGACTGAGTGCCAGCCCCTTGAATAACTTCAAGGGGCTATTATTTTATGTGGCGTCGATTAATTGCCGCGCTTCAGTTCCGCCATGACCTGCCTCGCGCTGGCGCTGCGCGCGCCCATCGCCAGCATGGCGGCGATGAAATCCCCGGCTTGCCGTTCAAAGCCGCTCACCGGGCTCATGCAATCGGTAATCAACACCAGCTTTGCCATGTTTGCGGCGCCGAAATCCGCGGCGATATGTTCCGTGGTGGCCTTGACGCAATGGCTGGAAGCTTCGCCGGCGATATAGATGCAATCCGCCCGCGCCAGGTTGTCGAGAAAATCGCGATTGGACATGGTGGCCGCATCGTCCGGGTCCGGTACTTCCGCCTGCACTGCGGAATAGTGTTCGGTCCAGGGATTGGCGCCCTTGCTGATCAGGTTGACGCTGCGCAGCGTGCTTTCTTCCCAGCGGTTATAGGCATGCCTGACATCGGCATGCACGTTCTGACCCCAGGAGCCGATCTCGCAATGCACCGGCCACACCATGAGCTGGTAACGGCCCGCGGCTTCCAGCTGGTCGAGATAATCCAGCACCCTTGGCAGCGCCTGCGGGATCCGCGGCAGATACCTGCCGGCGCGCACATCTGCGGCAGAGATCTGCGTAAAGGGAGTCACTTCGGCGTTCGCCGCACCGAGCCAAAAACCCGGATGGGCGATATCGAGCCGATGGTGGGAATCGAGCGTGACGCTGATATTGCCGATGACGTCGCCGCCGACCTTGATGATTTCCGCCACACGCAGCATGTCGGCATGGGCCCCGGACACGGCTAACGACGGCCTCGCTGCCCCCGCGCCGCCGGGCAGATAGTCGTCCGGCAAATCGCAAAAATCATTTTGCGGATCGATGATCAACAAGTGCACATTGCGCGGCATCGGCATTCCCTCTTTCTGTCAGTGGAGCGGCCGCGTTCAGTCCGGCCGAAACCACATTAGTGTCACAGCGCGGCCAGCATCTTGCGCAAGGTATCTTGCACTGCCGGTTCGGTCAGTCCCAGATTGCCCTTGGTTTCGACCAGATGGTCGCGGCAGGCGGCCGGCCAGCCGAACGCATCGTCGTCCAGCGCCAGCCAGCTGGTCGGCTTGCGCCGTTCGACATCGCGCCAGACCTGCATGCCGCGCGGCATGGTGTCGAATTCCGCCGGCGTCAGCTTGGGATGATGGAAAGTCGAGCCGATCACGCGTTCGCGCAAGGTCTCGCTGAGCTCTTGCCGCGTGTCGTCGAAGCCGAGTGCCCGCACCCAGCTGGTGGACAAGACGATCTTGATGTCGGGATGCGGCGCCAGCAATTCTTCCAGGATCGGCATCCATTCGAAGAAGTCGCGGTCCGGCGTGGCGATGTACAAGCCGCGCTTGCGATTGCGGATGACCTGGGAGTCGTGCAAAACGCCGTTATAGTCGAGGTATAAGATTTTCATGGCGATTAGTGGTTGGTTGGCCCTGTCGGGCGTGCTGCGCAAAGTTGCCATTAAAGTTGCCATTAAAGCTGCTATAGGCGCGGCCTCTGCGGGAATGGCGCTATTAGACCATCAAGTTTACTCCAAGGGAATCCGCAGCCGTCAAAAGGGCTCGTCGCCAGCAAGCTTGAAGCGCTGCGGCTATACTCGAAAGCCGCACAAACAGTCGAACAAGGAAGTACCTGTGATCCCAATTTCTATTCTGGACCTGGTCCGCATCCGGGAAGGCAGCGATGCCCGCGTCGCCCTCGATCATGCACGCGATCTGGCGCTGCATGCCGAAGGCTGGAACTATCGCCGCTTCTGGATGGCCGAGCATCACAATATGCGCGGTATCGCCAGCGCCGCCACCGCCGTGGCGATCTGCCATGTGGCGGCCGGCACCAGCAGCATCCGCGTCGGCGCCGGTGGCGTCATGCTGCCCAATCATTCGCCGCTGGTGATTGCCGAGCAGTTCGGCACGCTGGCTTCGCTGTTCCCGGGACGCATCGATCTAGGCCTGGGCCGTGCGCCCGGCACCGACCAGGTCACCACCCGCGCGTTGCGGCGCGATCCGGCCAGCGCCGAATCGTTTCCGCAAGACGTGCTGGAACTGCAGGCTTTCCTGGCGCCGGCCGAGACCGGCCAGCGCATCGTCGCCGTGCCCGGCCACGGCACCAATGTACCGTTGTGGATACTGGGATCGAGCACTTTCGGCGCGCAACTGGCGGCCGAGCTTGGCTTGCCGTATGCCTTCGCTTCGCATTTCGCGCCGAATTCGCTGGAAATGGCGCTGCAGATGTATCGCGCGCGCTTCAAGCCTTCCAAACAGGAGTCCAAGTCGCATGCCATGGTCGGGGTCAACATCATCGCCGCCGATACCGACGCCGAAGCGCGCCGCCTGGCCACCACCCAGCAAATGTCGTTTACCGACATGCACCGCGGCGTGCGCGGCCTCAGCAAGCCGCCCATCGACGATATCGAAACCTACTGGTCGCCGCTGGAAAAGGCCCAGGCTTCGCACATGCTGGCGCACTCGATCATCGGTTCGCCCGAGACCGTGCGTGAGGGAATCGAACGCTTCCTGCTGCTGACCGGCGCCGATGAATTGATGATTGTCTCCGATGTGTTCGAGCACAAGGCGCGCCTGCATTCCTACGAAATCATCGCCGATGTGGCGCGCAGCGTCGAACGCATCTGACCGGCTTGTCTTGCCGGATGCAATTCCCCAATTCACCCTTGCCCTCGCCCTGCCAGCTCATTGAAAGCACAGCTTTCCTCGGCCGCAAGGTGTGGGTGAAGCGCGACGATCTGCTACATGGCGAGGTCTCGGGGAATAAATTCCGCAAGCTCAAATATCCGCTGCTGGCGCTGCAAGAACAACATCCAAGCCTGGTGACCATGGGCGGCCCCTGGTCGAACCATTTGCATGCGCTGGCTAACGTCGCCGCCATGAACGGCTGGCAGAGCACCGGACTGGTGCGCGGCGCATCCGGCGTGAGCAGCGCCACGCTGGATGATTGCCGCCGTCTGGGCATGCAGATCCGGTTCGTATCGCGCGAGGACTATCGCCAGTTGCGTGAGGATGCGCAAGCCTGGCGGCAGCATGTCGATGGCGCGGATGGCAGCCAGGTCTGGCTGCCGGAAGGCGGCAGTTCGCCGGCGGCGTTGCGTGGCGTGGCGGAGCTGGTGGATGAAATCGAAACTGCGCTGCAATCCATTCCCGAAGTCATCATGGTCGCCTGCGGAACCGGCGCCACGCTTGCCGGAATATTGGCGGGTTTGCGTGGCCGCAGCCGTGTGATCGGCGTCGCCGTGCTGAAAAATGCCGAGTATCTGCAGCAGGAGATTGCGGATCTATTGCAGCAAGCCGGTTATCCCGACTACCGGAATTACCAGCTGATTACCGATGCCCATCACGGCGGCTACGGCAAGGCGCCGCCCGAATTGCTGCAATTCTGCCGCGATTTCACGCAACAACTGGATGTGCCCATAGAACCGGTCTACACCGGCAAGTTATTCCACGCACTCAGAAAGCTGCAGCAAGCGCATGTATTCAACGAGGAAGAACGTGTGCTTGCGGTACATACCGGCGGCATGCAGGGAGCACGCGGATTTGCCGCGCTCAATAGTCGTTAGTCCGGCGTGTATCTTCGCGTAGCGGCATTGAATCGAGATAACCGATATCGCGCAGCACATGATCGCTAAGTTCATGCAGGCTGGTCAGTGGCCGGGCGGCCGGCGTTTCCAGCCGCTGGGCGCACCAGCCGGCAAGCAGCCGCAAGAATGACGACAGGGTTGGCAGCAGGTTGTGTAACCGCGGGCCCGACACTCGCTGCGAGCGCGTCAGTGCGACGAGGGACGGACCAGGTAATGCAGTGGCAGTTTGGCAAGATGTCGATGCGCAGTTCATGGCAGGCTCACAGGTGAATTGACGGGTTTTCCAAAAGCAATTTCGATACTGGTAAGAATAGCCAACCAAACGTACTTAGGGAAACGACTTGTTCTAACCATCTTGGTCAGCTATGCTTACCACCATGAGCCGACTCCCACTCCATACCCTGCCAGTCTTCCGCAGCGCCGCCCGGCTACAGAATCTGCGCGCCACCGCCGTCGAAATGCACCTGACCCACAGCGCCGTCAGCCAGCAGATCGGCGTGCTGGAACAGCAGCTTGGTTTCGCGCTGTTCGAGCGGCGCGGCCGCCGCATCGTCCTTAACGAAGCTGGCCACGCCTTCCTGTGTAGCGTCGAGTCGGCGCTGGCCCAGCTCGATGCCGGGGTGCAGGCCGCCGCCGCCACTGCGATTGGCACCTCGCAGCGCTTGCGGCTGACCGTGATGCCCTCTTTTCTGCAACGCTGGCTGTTGCCGCGCATGCAGCGCTGGCGCGAGCGTCATCCCGATATCGCGCTGGAACTGCATTCTTCGCAACACGTGATGGATTTGCAGCGCGACGGTTTTCACGCGGCCCTGCGCCAAGGCAAAGGCGGTTGGCCAGGCTTGAGCGACGAACGCCTGATCGACAGTCCGCTGGTGGTGGTGGCGTCTCCCGGGACGGCGCGTCGCTTGCAAGGCGGCAGCGCTGCTGCGTTGGCGGACGAGCCGCTGCTGGGCAGTGCAGAATCCTGGGACCAGTGGTTCAGCGAAGCCGGACTGGCGTTGCGCAGCAATCCGGTCGCCACCTTCAACGACGCCGGCCTGATGCTGCAAGCGGCCGAACAAGGCTTGGGCATTGCGCTAGGGCGTGAATTCATGGTGGCCGACGCCTTGCGTGACGGCCTCCTGGTGCAGCTGTCTGAACAGCGGCTGGCGCCGCATGCCGATTACGCTTCTTACTTCCTGGTGTACCCGCCCGCCCTGCGCAACTGGGCGCCGCTGCAAGCCTTGCGTTGCTGGCTGCATGACGAGGTGTGCGATTTGCAGGAAAACATGACGCCGGCGGCGTCGGTTATTGTGCCGGTCGATGTGGCTCCTAAAAAAGCATCGGCGCGAATTAAAGCTGTAAAGCCGAAACCCTAGCGCCAACGCAGACGCAGCGAGTTCACCGTTTGCTATCAGGCGTATCTACGGCCGAATTTCTTGCTAGAGATGGTTTCCGCAAATCTCATGTGTTGAGGGAAGTGATTCGCGAATGGCAAGCGGTGGTTAGAATGACGGCTGGAACCGTTTTTTCACGCCATGACCGATTCTATCAAACGCCTCATTTGTCCCAGATGCCAACGCCCGCAGCGGACCTGCATCTGCGGCTTCATTACGCCTACGCCGCATGCGGTGGAAGTGCTGATCCTGCAGCACCCGCTGGAAGTGCATCAGGCAAAAGGCAGCGTGCGCCTGCTCAATCTGAGTCTGCCGCATAGCGAGGTGATGGTCGGTGAGGTGTTTGCCGAACCGCTGTTGCGGCAGCGGCTCGCGCAGGGCGGAAAATTATCGGTCCTGCTTTATCCGGACAGTCCTGAAGATGAGGGTCTCAAGCTGTCGACGTTACCGGTCCTGGACGCTGCGTTGCTGCGTCAGCTCGCAGGATTGCGCCTGGTTGTCCTGGATGGCACCTGGCGCAAAAGCCGGAAAATGCTGTACCTCAATCCGCTGTTGCAGCAACTGCCGCGGCTGGCGTTGCGAGACATGCCGGCCTCGCAATATCTGATCCGCAAGGCCCATGTGCCGGGCCAGCTTTCTACGCTGGAGGCGACTTGCCATGCATTGATGTTGTTGGAAAATGACCAGGAAAAATATCGGCCCTTGCTCAAGGCGTTTGATCTTTTTGTCGCGCGGCAAATGGCTTGCCGCCCGGATCAACCGGGGTCGTGTTAGTTTTTCACAGATTCAGTATTACGGTATTGCGTAGTCGCCGGATGTCCAATAGAATCATTTCCGGAGCATGCCTTAGGGCACACAAAGTTCCAACGTCGCTCGGACGGTTCCGGGCGCTAACGTGAAAGAAAACATGTCTGAATCCCAAACTCCGCGCAAATTTGCGCGCATCGAACGTCTGCCCCCCTACGTTTTTAACATCACCGCCGAACTGAAGATGGCGGCGCGCCGCCGTGGCGAAGATATCGTCGATATGTCGATGGGCAATCCGGACGGCGCCACGCCGCCGCACATTGTCGAAAAACTGATCGAGGTGTCGCAACGTCCTGACACCCACGGCTATTCGGCTTCCAAGGGGATTCCCAGGTTGCGGCGCGCGATCGCTCACTGGTACAAGAAACGCTACGACGTCGAGTTTAATCCGGATACCGAGGCAATCGTCACCATCGGTTCCAAGGAAGGCCTGGCGCACCTGATGCTGGCGACCCTGGACCGCGGCGATACGGTGCTGGTGCCGAACCCGAGCTACCCGATCCACATCTACGGCGCGGTGATTGCCGGCGCCGATATCCGCTCGGTGCGGATGAGCCCGGGCGTCGATTTCTTCGCCGAGCTGGAACGGGCGATACGCGAAAGTTATCCGAAGCCGAAAATGATGGTGCTGGGTTTCCCCTCCAACCCGACCGCGCAATGCGTCGAGCTGGAATTTTTCGAGCGCGTGGTCAAGCTGGCGAAAGAGCACAACATTCTGGTGGTGCACGATCTGGCGTATGCCGACATCGTTTTCGACGGCTGGCAAGCGCCGTCGATCATGCAAGTACCTGGCGCGCGTGATGTCGCAGTGGAGTTTTTCACGCTGTCGAAGAGCTACAACATGGCTGGCTGGCGCATCGGTTTCATGGTCGGCAACAAGGAGCTGGTGGCGGCGCTGGCGCGCATCAAGAGCTATCACGACTACGGCAGTTTCACGCCGGTGCAGGTGGCGGCGATCGCGGCGCTGGAAGGCGACCAGCAATGCGTCAAGGATATTTGCGCCAAGTACCAGAGCCGGCGCGATGTGCTGGCCAAGGGCTTGCACGAAGCCGGATGGATGGTCGATATTCCCAAGGCTTCGATGTACATCTGGGCGCGCATACCGGAGCCGTACCGGCATCTGGGATCGCTGGAGTTTGCCAAGCAGTTGCTGGAAAAAGCCAAGGTGTGCGTCTCGCCTGGCATCGGTTTCGGTGAGTACGGCGACGAGTATGTACGCTTTGCCTTGATTGAAAACGAAGCCCGTATCCGACAGGCGATCCGTGGCATCAAGACCATGTTGCGCGCGCCGAAGGCTTAACTGCCACCGGTCGTCAGCCGCGTGGCGGAGAGACTGCTCAATGCCGGATTGCCGGCCGGCGACAGGATACGGTAACGCCGGGTCGGATTCGGCGCTGCCGTTTCCGCTACGGTTTGCATGCCGCCAAACGCGAAACCTTTTTTACAACGGACTAACAGCTGACACAAAACGTCACCAAGGTTGACAAGAGAGGGCAGTTTTGCAGGTGGGAATCCCGTCAATTACCAGGTTTTTCGGGCTTCTCAGGTCGATTTTCCGCCGCATTTCTTGGGCATGGAACTTGCTGCCAAGCAAACAACGATGGACACACAACATTTGCGCAAAATTCCGCGTGTTTGCACTGTGTCAGCAAAATCAAGCCTGGAACATATCGATGATCAAAATTAGTGTTATTTCTTACAACAACGTCGCCCCCGAGTTGCCGTTGTCGGCGGTGTTCGGCCGTGAGCCGAAAACCCTGGGCCGCAGCGACGAGAATTACTTCGTGCTGGCGGATCCGCGCAATCTGGTGTCGCGCACGCAGGCCGAAATCAAAAGCGATGGCATCCGCCAGACCATCACCAACCTCAGCCGCGCCAATCCGATCTTGCTGAACGGCCGCGAGATCGATGCCGAATGTGAATACGATTTGCAGATCGGCGATGAATTGCAGATTGGACTGTACTTGCTGCGTGCTGAAGCCCAGCTCAATTTAATGAAAGATAATCTCGACATGAGCTCGACCAATCCGGTGCGCCGAGTCAATGCCGGCAAGCCATTGCTTAGCGTATCCGAGACGCGTATGGCGGCGCTGGCGCAGCTGAACCTGGAGCTGGCGGCCACCGCCAATGCGGCGTTGCCGACTTCCCCCGCTGCTGCGGCTGCGGTAGCGCGCTCGGCAAACCTGGCTAACCAGGCGCCGGCCAGCCATGCGCTTTCCGCGTCGAATCAAGCCGATGACAGCCAGCCGCATACAGAGCCGGCCGCATCCAGCGATGCGCTGGTGCAGGCATTCATGAAAGGCGCCGGCCTGCCTCCTGACACACTGGCGCCGAATCTGACGCCGGAATTTATGGAAACAGTCGGCAAGTTGCTGGCGATTGCCGTGCAGGGCACGATCGATTTGAATGCGTCGCGGGCGCTGGTAAAGCGCGAAGCCCATGCCGATGTCACCAAGGTGGTGGTGAGGAACAACAATCCGCTGAAATTTTTCCCGGACAGCCAGACCGTGCTGATCCAGATGCTGCGCAAGAAAATGCCGGGTTTCATGAGCGCCACCGAAGCCATGCAGGATGCTTACGAAGATTTGCATGTGCATCAGCTCGGCGTGGTGGCCGGCGTGCGCGCCAGCATGAACGAGGTATTGCAACGCTTCAATCCGGAAGTCATGGAGAAGCGCTCGAAAAAAGGCGGCGTGCTGGATGCGCTGTTGCCGGGAACGCGCAAAGCCAAGCTATGGGACGCCTATGTCGTGCGCTATCAGCGCATCATCGTGGAATCGGCGCAGGACGATTTCCAGACCTTGTTCGGCAAGTCGTTTTTACAAGCCTATGAACGAAAAATCGAGAAAATGAAGAAAGTCATTCAGCATGCCTGAATCGTCGCTGCTCAGCGACACTGCGGTACCGGTGGTGTTGAGCCTGGCGCAGCTGAGTCATGCGGGCGGGCGGCAAGTCAACCAGGATTCCTGGGGTAGCGCGCAGCAGGACGACCTCACCTGCATCATCGTTTCCGACGGCGTCGGCGGCGAATACGGTGGCGAAATTGCTTCGAATGTGGTGGTGCATTCGATCATGGAAATGTTTGTCGAAGAAGCCTCCTTCGGACCGCGCGCGCTGCAATCCTATGTCGATCACGCCGTCGCGCAACTGTACCGGCGGCAGGCGCAGATTCCGCGTCTGAAAGACATGAGTGCGACAGTGGCGACGCTGCTGATCGACCAAAAGAACCGCTGCGCCCTGTGGGCGCACATGGGCGACACCCGGATCTACCAGTTCCGCCACGGCCGGCTGCTGAGCTACACCAAGGATCACAGCCTGATCCAGCAATTCGTCGATGCCGGCCATTGCTCGCCTGAACAGCTGCGCCGCCATCCGCGCCGCAGCATCCTGAGCGCGGCTGCCGGCGTGGAAGGCAGCGCGCCGGCGGAAGTCACCCGGCATGCGGTCCAGATACAAGACGGCGATGCCTTCCTGATCTGCACCGATGGTTTCTGGGAGTGGATCAGCGAAGCGGAAATGGTGCGGGCGGCGACCCAGGCCGGTTCTGCCCAGGACTGGCTCACCATCATGCACGCGGTTGTAGAACAGAATGGCCGAGCTTCCAGCGTACCGCTGGATAACTGCACGGCGTTCACGATTTACGTCAGCGATCCACAAGCCGCAAGCGGTAACTAGCAAATAGAGACGTGTGGTAACACGCCGAATAATATGACTAACGTCGCATCCAACTGAACATGCAAAACGCCAAATCGGTTGACCCGCAAGAACCATCGGCAACGGCTGCAGAGAACTGCCTGCCGAAAGGCACGCGCCTGGCCGACTTTGAAATCATCGGCGTGATCGGTGAAGGCGGCTTCGGGATTGTCTACTTTGCCTTTGACCGCTCGCTGCGGCGCATGGTCGCCATCAAGGAATACATGCCGGGGGCATTCGCCGGGCGCGGACCGGACAAGAAAGTGATCGTGCGCTCGCAGCGTCATCGCGAAACCTTTACCATCGGCCTCAAGAGCTTCATCAAGGAAGCGCGCCTGCTGGCGCAGTTCGACCATCCGGCGCTGATCAAGGTGTACCGTTTCTGGGAACAGAACAATACCGCTTACATGGCGATGCGTTACTACGAAGGCCGCACGCTCAAGAGCGTGGTGCAGAACTCGCCAGCGCAGATTACAGAAGCCTGGCTGAAAAGCATGCTGAAGCCGATGCTGGAAGCGCTGGCAGCCATGTACCGGGTGCAGATCCTGCATCGCGATATTTCGCCAGACAACATCATGATCCAGAAAAGCGGTGAAGCGGTGCTGCTGGATTTCGGCGCGGCGCGCCAGATTATCGGCGACATGACGCATTCGCTGACGGTGATCCTGAAGCCGGGCTATGCGCCGATCGAGCAGTACGCCGATGACGCCATGATGAAGCAAGGGCCATGGACCGATATCTATTCGCTGTCGGCGGTGATCTATTTCGCCATCGTCAAGATCGCGCCGCCGACTTCCGTGGCGCGCATGATCAAGGACCCGATCGAAATTCTGCAAAGCGGCCAGCACGCCGGTTTCAGCAAGGAGTTCCTGGCGGCGATCGACAAGGGGCTGGCGGTCAAGCCGGACGAGCGGCCGCAATCGATCGAGGAATTCCGCAAGCTGCTCGACCTGGAACTGTCGGTGCCGATGCCGATGCCCGACAATGACGCCTTGCCGCCCGCCATATCCGGCCCCGGCAAACGCAAAGCGAAAATCGTCTCGGACGTTGTCCCCGGCAAGTACATGGCAGATGGCCATGCGGTGAAGCCAGCCGTCAACGTGATGGAACGGCCGTTGCGCGCGCCGTCCTTATGGATTGCCGGTGCGGTTTGCGTGGTGGTGGCCGGCGCCTATTGGTGGCTTAAGCCGGCGCACCCGCAGATGCCTGAGGCGCCTCTGGTTGCGTCCCGCACGCTGGCGCTGCCGGCAACTGCCGTACCGAAGCCGGCGCCGAGCAGCGCGGCGGCCGGGGAGCAAGTCCTCGACGAAGAAACCATCAGCTGGGAAACCTTGAAGGAGCTGAAAAACGTCACGCCGCAGCAGGTTACCGCTTTCCTGCAGAAATATCCGGGCAGCAAGCACGCGGAAGCGGCCCGCGCCCGGCTGGCGGAATTGCAAGGAAAGGGCCTGGCCGATGTGCCGGCCAAGCCGGCAGAGGCGAAAGGTACGGAGATGAAAACGGCGGAGGCAGGGCCTGCCGAAGTGAAGCCGGTCGAGGTGAAAGCGCTTGAAACCACCGGCGTAGTGACGCTGACGATCAAGCCCTGGGGTAATGTCGTGGTCGATGGCAACCTGAAGGGCGCCAGTCCGCCATTGAAGAAACTGGTCCTGGCGGAAGGCAAGCACCAGATCAAGCTGGTTAACCCCAGTTTCCCTGACCGTGTCTTTGAAATTGACGTCAATCAGAAAAAATCGCGTAGTATCGACTACGATTTTTCTTCTCACTAACAATTTCGTCAAGAGCGTTGAATGACCATATCTTTGAATACACCTTTTTACCGTATCGGCAGCGTCGCCATGATGGCCGCGCTGCTGGTGCTGGCCGGTTGCGACAACATGGATACGGCGCAGAAAAGCGCAGCGCCGGCGGCGACGCCAGGTGCGGCAGCGGCGGTTGCAACAGTGGTGGCGCCTGAGCCGCCGGCGCCACCTGCGGCCTTGAGTGACGGCATTGCCTTGTATAACAAGGGCAGCTATAGCGCTGCTGTGAAGCGCCTCGCCAATGCGCCGGAAATCTGGTCGGCTGAGATTG
>NZ_JBDTCG010000015.1:0-122598 GCF_039923675.1 Collimonas sp. | reverse complement strand
GGCCTCCGGCAATTCAGATCCTATCAATTTTGACAGTTGTTCAAATAAGAATTGGCGAGCACTCTTGCCAAGCATCAAATGCCTTCAAGCAATTAGCTGTAGATGCCGATGGCCAAAAAATATAAATGCTGCTCCTGCTTCCCATCTGAACCTCGTTTCATCTTGCTAAATCATTACCAGCTTACAAGTCGCGCAGTGCGCGGCCGGTAAAAGGCCGTATGTACTCCCTGCAGGCAGGCGTCTTTCCTTGTCTTTGCAAACCGTACTCTTTGAATGAAGTTGATACGAAGGAGAAACAATGCAAGCTTCACAAATAAGGCGTCATCTTGGTACGGCGGCGACATTGCTACCGGCCACCAAACCCGGCATGCTGGCAGCACAAAAGCTGACGACGCAAGACGCCGCGAGCGAACAACTGCTCAATCTTGAATTTTCCCCGCGTGACTACGTTGCTTATCTGCTATCGATCGATGCCGAGATCGAGCATTGCCTGATGGTGCAGTATCTGTACGCCGCCTATTCGCTGGGCGGACCGCAGGTGCCGCCACAGTTCCGCGACGCCGTCCGTAGCTGGCAGGAGGTGATCCTGGGCATCGCCAAGGAGGAAATGGGGCACCTGGTTTCGGTACAGAATGTGCTGCGCCTGATCGGCGCGCCGCTGCACTTCGAGCGTGAAGACTATCCCTGGGATGTGCCGTTTTATCCCTTCCCGTTCATGCTGCAGCCGCTGACGTTGGACTCGCTGGCCAAGTATGTGTACACGGAAGCCGCGGTGGACTGGAAAGGCGGCGCGCTGGGCGATGAAATCCGGGCGCGGGTTGCAACCCAGACGTCGAATCCGCATCAGGTGGCGGAATTGTTCGATACCCTGATTCCTCTGGTGGAAGATCCTCTGTATTTGCCCGATTACGTATTCCAGGCCGATACCTTCTCTTGCCAGGCCAATTTCGCCGAGTGGGGCCGTGGCTACCAGGGAGGCAATCGCGGCAACAGCACCGATACCGGCCATGAAAAGAGCGTGGCCAGAACGCCGGATGTGCTGGTGGTGCCGGTGACTTGCCGCGACGATGCCGTGAACGCCTTGAAGGCCATCGCCAAGCAGGGCGAGGCGCCGCATGGTTCGACGCCATCGCATTTTGTGCGGTTTTTGCGGGTGTATGTCGAAATGCGGGCTGCACAAACGCATCAGATCTGCAGCCTGGAACTCTGGAATAACGCTCGTCCAGCCGATTTTTTGGCGGATGCATGGGAGCGCGCCTACCCGGACGTAGCTTCTACGCCGCAGGCCAATGCCGCCCCTTGGAGCGCTTCGCGCCAGGTTGCCGTCAATCCGTATGTATCGCTGGATAGCGACGAGCAACCTGAGCAAGGCGGCACGCCCACTACGCCGATCACCCATCCGGAATCGGCGCTGTGGGCCTCCTTGCACAACGTGCGTTATCGCATGCTGCTGACCTATCTGATCCACAGCTTCACGCTGTACGGCGGCTTGAATGCAGCAGGTTTGATCACGCCGCGCGGCACCATCGTGAATGCGACGTTTGGCGAAATGTACAACCTGCGCGCGATTTCGGAAATCCTGATGCAGTCGCCGGTTTCCGCGACCGATCCTGAGGCCGGATTCGCCGGGCCGCCGTTCCAGATGCCGTACACCTTGAACACGCCGTTCGGGGAGGCCGATCGCTGGATCGGACATCTCGATCTGCTCAACGCTGCCGAAGGGTTGATCGCCGCACTGCTGCTCACCAGCGGCCCGGCGCGCCATGCCTATTTGCACAGTTTGCGCGAAGCGGATAAAAACATGATCGCGATTGCGACGCGTATTTTGTCCGGCAGCATTGATCCAGCCTTGCTCTAGGAGCCGATTATGCCGATATTAGAACTCCGTATCCTGCCGCCGATCGCCATCGGGCGGCTGGGCGCTGCAACCACGCCGCTGGAAGCATTCGATCTGGAAATCAATCCCGATCAGCCGTTTGATTACCGCCGCATCGTACCGCAGCCAAGTTTTGAAGTCGATCCGCAAAGCGGGGAGATTGTGCGTTTCTATGTGCCGGAAACCATTCGCTTCAAGGACGACAACAAGAAAATCCGGCCCGTCGCGCCCTTCCTGGAAGTCTATGCCCGCACCAGCGAAGCGCCGGAAGAACTGCAGCCATTGACGCCGGCCTTGCTGGCCGCGGAAGGGCTGGACCTGACGGCGCTGCACTGGGATATCGATCTTGGCAATATCAAGATCTACCGCCGCACCAACAACGATAACGACAAAATCCACGCCAGTCTGCACACGCTGAAAGACCATCGGCGCCATGCCATCGTCGGCAACTGTCCTAACTTCCATCCGGATAAAAGGCTGCCCCTGGGCTTTATCCAGTTTATCAAGCCAAGCACGGCATTTCCGGAAATCCGCCTGCGTTACACACCCGCCGCCGGCATCGTCTACGGCACCCGCATGCAACGGCGCGAATCGTACCAAGACCTGGAGCTGCACGACGATCCGGTGATCGATCACCCAGACCTGGTGCTGTACGACGAAAAAAAAGGCGACTGGCTGAACTACTCCGAAAGCACCGGCCCGACCCTGACCAACCCGGCCGGCATCTATGCCGGCTATGCGGACAAGGATGGCAACCAGGTCAGCTGGGGCTATCTGGATGACGAATGCGATGGCGTGGCGCGCATCGGCCTGACCCGCAAGGACGGCAGCCAGCTGTGGGCGCATGGCTATATCGGCGCCGGGCCGCCGGCTTTTGCGCCCGATACGCTGCCGATCCGGGTCGTGTCGGATGAAATGGAGCAGATCCTGTATGGTCCTGAGGTTGCCGAAGAAAGCGTATCGCTGGACGCCGCCACGGAAATCGTCTTGCGCGCGCTGGAAACCGTGCGATTGATGAATACCGCCGTGATGAACGGTAATCCGGTCAACGGCCAGTTGAACCTGGCCAGCACCATGGTGCGCCAGAACAGCAACGATTTCGAGCGCTACTATGAACCGATTGCGGCGCCGTCGATCGTCGACAACCTGGCGTTGCGCGCCTTGCACGAAAGGGTGTTCAGCACCCTGACCGCGGGCGGCGCGCCGTGGTTTGCCAAGGTATTGCGCCAGCCAGAGGAAATCGGCGACCTGTCGTCGGAAGGGTTGCGCAAGATGCCGGCCTTGATGCGCGGCGCCGATGGCCGCAGCCTGACACTGACCCGACGTCACATCAACATGGTGATCAAGGCAGCCCGCAATGCGATGTTTGGTCAAACCAATCCCGACGGAGGCAACAATGACCGCTAAAAACATGACGATCCGCGCCAATAACCTGACGGCGCAAATCCACCATCGCGGCGCGGGAAATCCTGCTTCGGTGCTGCCTCGCAGCGCCATCTCCAACTGCTTTCCGGGATTGGAATTCGATTTCCGGAACCTGTGGCGGCGTGCTTTCGAAGGTATCGTCCTGGTCGAGAACAACAACTACGTGGTGCACGCCGACGCGCCGTTCGAGCACCTGGCGACGCGCCGCCTGCTGCGCTTTGCCGGTCTGGATGTCGGCACCATGGTGGCGACCAGCGGCCCGGTTTTCCCTAACGGCTCGTCCGGCACCCTGGCCAGCGCCGCCAACCCGAATGCCGTGTCGTTCATGGAATGGTCGAATTCATTTGCCCGCATCATCCATCTGCAAGGACAGCAGGTCGAATGCGAATTCACAACCTACGCCAACGCCACCGAAGAAGTGCTGCTGACGCCGGGCACCGAAACGCTCAAAGTCAATCTGACCATGCGCCGTTTCTTTGAAGCGGAAACCGCGACCATCAACACCGACATGCTGCAACCGGGCGAACTGACCCAGGGTCTGTGCGCGCCCTGGCAAAACGATTATCGCGAATGCGCCTGCTATTACTGGGCGGCGTCGCGTCCCGATTATGTGAATGTGGAACCGGGCCAGGATGGTCTTTCCAAAGGCGACATGTGGTTTGCCAAGAAACGCACCGGTACCTATATCCCTGACAACCGGGTCGATACGCGCTTGTGGTCTTACGATGACTTGTTCAAATCCTGGCAGGAAGACCTGCAATTCGTGATTCGCGGGAAAGACGCCGATGAAGCATGAGCAGATGGCGGTGCACGACGCCAGTCTCGCGCCTGCGACCCTGGTCGATGCGACGTTGAGCGCCGGCATGGCGCCTGCGCTGGCCGCGCGCATCGTCGAAGCCTCGCGGCCGCGCCAGCGCGACGCTCATCTGATCGAAGATGCGCAAGGGGCGCAGCTGCTGATGGTGAATGGCAGCCGCCTGTTTCATCTGCCGCCCGCACTGGTCGCGGAATTCCGGGTGGCGCTGGATGCGCAGGACGATAGCCTGGTGCAAGGCTTGATTGCCAGCAGCGGCTTGCAGATGGCGCCGCTGATCGACGATGTGCCGCTGGCCGCGCCGCCGGTGCACGCCTTGTCTTTAGCGATTGCACAAAAATGCAATCTGGGTTGTACCTATTGCTATGCACAGCAAGGCGAGTTTGGCGGCAAAGCCAAGAACATGGAACTGGAAACGGCGCAGCAGGCGGTCGATCTGCTGCTGCGCAAAGCCGCGCCGGGCGCCAAGGTCAACCTGGCTTTCATGGGCGGCGAACCGCTGGCGAATCGCCCGGCTTTGCGCGCCGTCACCGCTTATGCGCAAGAGCAGGCCCGGCAACGGGGCGTCAATTGCCATTTCTCGATCACGACCAATGGCACGTTATTGCAGGCGGACGACGCCGATTTTTTCGAAGAACACGGTTTCGCCGTGACGGTCAGCCTGGATGGTCCGGCAGAACAGCACAATCGCCTGCGTCCGTTCAAGGGCGGCAAGGGTTCGTTCGATAAAATTATCGAACGGCTGGCGCCACTACTGGAACGCCAACGCCAGATGCAAGTATCGGCGCGGGTCACGGTAACGCCGTTCAATCTGAACCTGCCGCAAACGCTGGACCTGTTTATCGGCATGGGCTTCCACAGCGTCGGCTTTTCCCCCCTGCTGCGCGCCTCGAACGGCCAGGCGGAAATGGGGCCGGACGACATGGAAGAGATGTTGCAGGGCATGATCGCCTGCGGCCTGGCGTTTGAGCAACATGTCATGCTGGGACGGCGCTATCCCTTCATGAACATGCAAAATGCCTTGCGCGAGATTCAGCGCGGCACCCATCGCCCCTACCCTTGCGGCGCCGGTGCCGGCTATTTCGGCGTATCCGCCGAAGGCGAGTTATCCGCTTGCCATCGCTTCGTCGGCGACGACGCCGGCAAGATGGGTAATCTGGCCGAGGGCGTCGACAAAGCGCGCCAGACCGTGTGGCTGGAACAGCGCCACGTACATCAACAGCAGCCTTGCAATGCTTGCTGGGCGCGCTATCTGTGCGGCGGCGGCTGTCATCACGAGGTGCTGGCGCGGGGCCGCAGCGCCTGCGATTATATCCGTGGCTGGCTGCATTACACCATCGGCGCCCACGGCCGTCTCGGCCAGCTGGCGCCCGCCTGGTTTGCCGATCCGGACAACGCCGGCAGCACTTAGCGGTGAGCCGCCAGGTCGACATGTTCGTGATCGGCGCCGGCCCTGCCGGGCTGAGTGCGGCGCTGCGTTTGCAACAGCTCGGCTATCGGGTGATGCTCATCGAGCGCAGCGCCGTCTGGCCGCGCGCCCAGATCGGTGAAGCCCTGACGCCGGGCGTAAAAAACATCATCGATTTCCTGGACGCCAACGACGCCATGGAACATGTCCCCCATCTGACCCGCTTGCCGACGCGCCTGAGCTGGCGCAGCAAGGCAGCGGAAACGGTGTCGCATGCCGATGCCGCCGTAGTCGACCGCGCAGCTTTCGATGCGGCCTTGCTGCAACTGGCCAGGACGCGCGGGATAGAGGTACATCAGCCGGCCACCTTGGACAGCATCAGCGGCGCCGCGGGCGCATGGCAGCTCTCTTTTACAACGCCGGATTCCACGCATCAGGTAAGCGCGCGGATGATTCTGGATGCCCGGGGACGCGCAGGCAACCCGGCCCGGCAATCACTCTGCGCGCCGCGCTTATCCGCCATGTGGGCAGAGATTGGGGAAAATCATATCCCCTCCGACCTGGCGCATATCACGCAAGTAGAAGCGCTAGAGCATGGCTGGTTGTGGGGCACACGCCTGCCGGACCGGCGTTATCGCGTCATGCTGTTATCCGATCCGGCCACCTCGCGCCAGTCGAGCGCAGGAGATCCGGAATCTTGGCTGCGCAATCATTGCGCCGGCAGCGTCTTGTTCGCGGGTGTGGCCCGCCAGCCATTTTCCAGCACGCTGCAAATGTGCTCCGCGACGCCCTATGTGGCGCTGAATAGCTGGCAGGATGGCCGCATCAAGCTCGGCGATGCGGCATTCGCGCTGGATCCGATATCTTCGTCCGGCGTGGAAAAGGCCATGCGCTTTTCCTTGCAGGCGACGCTTGCCGTGCATACCTTTTGCCAGGCCGGCAATCCGGCACAGCAAACCCTAGCGCGTGAATTCTATCAACAACGCCTGGTTGAAACCTGCGCCCGTCACCATTTCTGGACCGCAGCGTATTATCGGCAAGCCTGGTGCAGCGAGCAGCCGTTTTGGCGCAGCCGCTCGACATCGTCGCTCACACCGGCACCCGGCAATCCAGAGTCCCTTCTCATGCTAGATGCGCTGCAACTTGAAATTGATCAATTGGAAAATTATCGTGAGCCGGCGTTCCACGCAGGTCCGGGAATACAGGCCCACCAGATGATCCGCTTTCATCGCGCGGTAGAAATAGTACCTCTGCCTTGCGCGACGGGCGACAAAGTCGAATTATTGCCGGCCATGCGGCACCCGCATCTGGAACGTCCGTTGGCGTTCTGGGAAAACGAAGCTGTACTGCCTCGTCTGGAGATATTGTCGCAACAAACCTCTTTGTCTTCGGCACGCGATCTGCTCGCTCAAACCATGGGCTTGCAAAAGGCCCAGCGCTTGCTGACCTGGTTGTGGCAGCGTGGCTTGCTTGAAGTCGTCAGTCATTGACGGCGAGCGATGCCCAAAGATGCTGCGCTGCGTAGGCGCGCCACGGACGCCAGGCTTGCGCCCGCGCGGCTAACTCCTTGGCGCTGGGTTTTACCCCCTCATGCAGCGCAATCGCATTCATCAGCGCCACATCCCCGGCCGGGAAGGCATCCGGTTCACGCAAATGGCGCAGCGCGATGTAGTGCGCGGTCCAGTCGCCGATGCCCGGCAGTTCGCACAATTTCTGCACTGCTTCATCCAGGCTGGCGCGGCTGTCGAGCAATTGCGGATCAGCTACTAGTGCGGCGGCCATCGCCGATAAGGTTGCCGCGCGCGATTTCGGCATGCCGAGCGGCCCCAGATCCGTCTTCGCCACATGTGCGGGTTGCGGGAATACATGGGTGAGGCCGGGACGGTCTGCGCATTGTTCCCGCAGCGCTTCGCCATGCTGCGCCACCAGTTTGGCGGCTAGCCGGATGGCGCCGGCCACGGTAATCTGCTGCCCCAGTACGGCGCGCATCGCCAGTTCAAACCCATCCCAGGCGCCTGGCAGGCGCAAGCCGGAACGCGCTGCGGTCAGCGCCGCCATCAAAGGGTCGGCGCTCAATTGCTGGTTGATGGCTTGCGGATCGGCGGCGAGGTCGAACATCCTTCTCAGGCGGGCGATGATGGCCGGCAGCGATGCCAGGCGCGGAAAACGAATGGTGGCTTGCAACGCATGGCCGGCGCCCTGCTGCACCAGCACCGTGCCCTGCACGCCATCGAGACAGATGCTGCGGGAATAACTGCTGTCGGCCACCAGTTCAAGTCCGGTGATGGCGCGCGCCTTGAAAAACGCCAGCATGGCCGGCCAGTCGTACGGAGGACGATAGCGTAGCAATAGCGTCACCTCGCCTTGGGCTCCCGCCGATTGTTCGGGCTGGGCGTTGTGCCGCAAGGCGCTGGGCGGGCGTTGATACAGGCCATGGAAAACTTCGTTGAAACGGCGCACGCTGCCGAAGCCGGCGGCGAAGGCGATCTCGGTGAACGGCATGCGGGTTTCGTGGATCAGTTGCTTGCCCAGCAGCACGCGGCGGGTCTGCGCCACGGTGACCGGCGATGCGCCCACATGCAGCACAAACAGGCGGCGCAGCTGGCGCTCGCCCAGGCCGAGACGCTCTGCCAGCGCATCCATGCCGGCCTCATCCAACGCCCCCATCTCGATCAACGCCAGCGCCCGCGCCACGGCATGCGAGACGCCGGTATTCGAGACGCCGCGCCAGGCGCCGGAATCGGGCGCGGCTTCGGGCCGACAGCGCAGGCACGGACGAAAACCGGCTTCCTGAGCCGCAGCGGCATTGGCAAAAAACAAGACGTTTTCCGATTTGGCGGTACGCGCCGGACAAATCGGCCGGCAGTAGATGCCGGTGGTTTTGACGGCAATGAAAAAGCGGCCGTCAAAGCGCACATCGCGGCTGGCTAGCGCCCGGTAACAGGTGTCGTGATCGAGTTCCATGGCGGCATGATCGCGCCATCGGCAGGTGCTGTCTAGCGGTTTTCGGACATGGGCATTGTGATAATAAAGACGGCGATGAGAGTAGTCATGATGCCGAAGATCCGCGCGAAAATGCGCAGGGTCAGAAAAGCCCCCCGTGGGTGCAATGCGGGATATTGCTATGGTAATTAATGAAAATAGCAGCCGGGAAGCCATGTAACGCGGTTTCTATGGCTTCGACCAGGCTGAGGCATTGTTTACCTGACTTATTTGCCGTTCAGGGCGGGCCACAGGCGCGGGCCGCCGTCGCCGTAGCGGTCATCGAAGCGTTTTAATACGGCTTCGCGGGCGGAATCGGTCAGGCTAGGGTATTTATCGCCCTGCTCGATGGCGGCGTAAGCTTCGCCAGCCTTGGCGAGGTCGTCGGGGATATGGAAATTGCTGACAAAATCTTGTTGCCACTGCTCGGTCACTTTGGCGACCAGCACGGCGCGCGCCGGGTGGTTCAGGACACTGAATTCATCGGCGCCGGCGGTAATCCTTTGCAACGTCTCAGTCAATCCGTCCTCGGTTAGCGGCGCCTTGGTGAATTCTTTAACGGCATGTGAGCCACTCGTCTTACTCATGTCACTCTCCTCGGGTTAAGTGGTGTGATGGTGGACGGCCCGCTGCTGCGGGCAGATGTTGCAGACTCGGTATTGCTCAGATGATGGTCCAGGTTCGCTTGCGCTTTTTTCGCCGTAAAGCATGCGGCAGATTCGCCTGATAAATTATTGCGTGGTGAAAAAGCGTTCTTGCATTTCTTCCAGCCCGAGCGTGTGCAGCACTTCTTGCAGACGCTCGGTCGGTCGCTTGCGCGGCAGGTTCTTGTAGCTGGCGATAATCAATTCATTCTTCATGGAATGCTCCCACCCGACCAGCTCGGTTACGCTGACTTGATAACCGTGCGCTTCCAGCTGCAGGCAGCGCAATACATTGGTGACCTGGCTGCCGAATTCACGCGTATGCAGCGGATGACGCCAGATCTCGGTCAATGCTTCTTTTCCCAGCGATTTACCCTTGTTCTTTTTCAGCACCGAAGCCACTTCAGCCTGGCAGCAAGGCACCAGCACCATGAAACGCGCCTGTTTCTTCAGACCGAACTCAATCGCATCGTCGGTCGCTGTGTTGCAAGCGTGCAATGCTGTGACGACATCGATCCGGCTTGGCAGCAATGCCGACTCGATCGATTCAGCCACCGATAGATTAAGAAACGACATGCCGGGAAACGCCAGGCGCTGCGCCAGTTCCTGCGATTTCTTCACCAGTTCTTCGCGCGTCTCGATGCCGAAGATATGCGAATTGTCACTCAGCGTCTTGAAGAACAAATCGTAAAGGATGAATCCCAGATAAGATTTGCCCGCCCCATGGTCGACCAGCTGTACGCCGCTTTGTTCCCGCTGGATTTCCTGCAGCAGGGGTTCGATGAATTGATATAGATGATATACCTGCTTGAGCTTGCGGCGGCTATCCTGGTTCAATTTGCCGTCGCGCGTCAGGATATGCAGCTCTTTGAGCAGTTCTATCGATTGACCTGGACGAATTTCGTGCTTGGACGGCGCTTGGCCGGTGGAAGTGGATTCTTGCTTGATACCGTTCATGGAGCTTGCTTTCTGTCGGCCAGTCTGGCCCGCTATTCTGCCAAGTATAACGGCTTCGGCCGCCGGAGGTCTTGTAAACGCTCCCTGCGGCCGAAAAAACTAACGCGCCGGCGGACTCACCCGCCCCATCGTGCAGGCGTAGCGGCCCAGTTCGATATCGTTGCGCAAGCCCATTTTTCTCATCGCCGACGCTTTTTGCAAACCCACCGTCTTGACGCTCTTGTTGAGCCGGTCGGCAATTTCGCGCAGGCTATTGCCGACCACGTACATCTTCAGCACTTCGACTTCACGCCGGGTCGGCAGCTTGCCGCTCGGGCCTTTTTTCAGTATCAGCAAGGCCGACTTGCCGATATACGGCGTGCTCTTCGACCCCTCCAGCAGGGCGCGGCCAAGTTCGACCATCTCGTCGCTCTTGTGCACCAACCCTTTCACTCCGCTATGCATGATCTGGTGCAGCACGGCGGGTATGTCGATCATGGTCAACACAATCAGCGAGACCCGCGGGTAGTCGCGCTTGAGCTGGTTGAGCAACGTACAACCGCCGCCGATACGGTTGATCGGCATCGAAAACTCAGTGATTAGCAGGTCGCACGGCGTATCTTGCAGCCGCTCCGCAAGTTCTGCGGCCGACACCGCCGTCGCCACCACCACAAAGCCGGGCATCTGCCGGATGTATTTTCGAACGCCAGAAATAACGGCCGGCTGATCGTCGGCCAGAATGATCTTGATCATGGAATTTTCTCCCTTGGATATAAGTGGTTGGCGTACCGCGCTAGGGTTTTACTTATCGTTATCGATTAGGAAGTATCCAATTTTTACATTATTAAATATATAAGGTAATTTCTTAAATTCGTAGCTTAATTGATAACCAAGATGCAAAATGGATAATATCAATCCCGCTGTCACAAGCTGCTGGGATTCCCGGACTATTGCTATTCCTGGACCAGCCCTATCCGGTTTGGTTTTGCCATGGAGCAAACATTGTGAAAATCGTTCTTGCTGACGACCACCCCGTATTTACCGCAGGGGTGCGCGATTACCTCGATCACGTACCGGATTGCCGCGTGATCGCCTGCGTAACCAGTGCCGATGACTTGGTCCGCTGCCTGGAATCGACGCCATGCGATCTCGTCATTACCGAGTTTTCAATGCCGATGACGCGTGTCAGCGATGGCTTGCATCTGCTGTCCTACATCCGGCGTCACCATCCGCATACCTGGCTGATCGTGCTGACCATGAATGCCTTTCCGGTCGTGCTGCAGCAGATCATCAATAGCGGCGTGAACGGCTTGCTGCATAAAAGCGATGCGATTCCTGAACTCGGCAAAACCATCCGCCAGCTGGGTAGCAGCACGCCATACGTGGGGCCCTCGTTTCAGGCGCTGTTGCAGAACGAAACCGAGGAACAAGGCAAATGCCGCCTCCCCAGCCCACGCGAGATTGAAGTGCTGCGCCTGTATGCGGCCGGCAATAGTTTGCGCGATATCGCCAAGCGCCTCAGCAAGAGCGTGAAAACCGTCAGCCTGCAAAAGGCGTCGGCAATGAAAAAGATGGGTTTGCGCAACGACATCGAACTGGGTCGCTACTGCGCAATGTTCAGCGGCGACATCATCCGGCCGCAAGGGCACGCAGACTGGATAGTGCCAGGGTTGACAGGTTTTAAACGCGTAGGAAAAATTGAGTCCTGACTGGCTCAGTCCTGCTGGCCCAGATCGAAAATCCGCGTCATCGGCGCCCATTTCTCGCCGGCGGCGGTCCATGGCGTCGCCGCCTGGAATTGCCACATCAAGGCTTCCCATTCCTGCACTTTGGGATTGATGCCGGCGGCATGCGCCATTTGTTCCGGGCTATAAACGGCGTCGTCGGTTTCCATCAGCATCACCAGCCGCGTGCCGAGGCGGTAGATTTCCATGCCGGTCACGCCATGTTGACGCAGATGCGCGGCAATCTCTGGCCAGATCCGGCGGTGATACTGCTCGTACTCCCGGATCAGGACGGGATCGTCTTTCAGGTCGAGCGCCAGGCAATAACGCATGTCAATTGTCTCCGTCTGCCGAGTTTGCAATGAAAAGTGTCCAAGTCACGGATCTGATTGGCCCCTGGATTAAAGCGGGTTAAAATTTCTCTTGAAAAGGTTTATTGGCTGGACCAATATTATCATGTCAAAAAACCTGGCAGCAATCGATAAACCCGATTAATTTGTGCTGGAGGAAACTTATGGTGGCCCGGGCCGATTGAGCAATGCAGGCATTTATCCATGACAAGATGGTCATCCGCTACTGTCGAACCGGCTTCGAGCGGCTTCGGCGTGGCACAATATGCAAAATATCACTCATTGTCGCCATGCCCATACAACTTATCCACAACCGCCGCCTGTATCAACAAATCGCCGACCAGTTACGCGACATGATCGACCGCGGCGAATATGGTCCCGGCGGCAACCTGCCGCCTGAACGGGAGCTGGCCAAGCAATTCGGCGTCAGTCGTACTTCGGTGCGGGAAGCGCTGATTGCCTTGGAAGTGATCGGAATTGTCAGCGTGCGGGTCGGCAACGGCGTGGTAGTGCTGCCGCGCGAAGAGCAGCCTTTAGCCAAGGACGAGCCAGAGCCATCCGCTCTGCAACAGGCGGCGCGCCGCAGCGGTTGGGAAATCGATCCGGAACTCGATCTGGAAATCAGCCACGAGCTGGATGATGAAATTCCGCCATTCAAGCTGTTGCAGGCGCGACGCCTGGTGGAGCCGGAAACCGCCGCCCTCGCTGCGGTCAACGCCAGTGACGAGCAGCTGCGCAGTATCGCTGAAGCCTATGCGCGCAATGTCGAAGATAACCGCAACGGTTCGCACACCCATCCGGGCGACCGCCTGTTTCATATCCGTATCGCCGAGGCCAGCGGCAATCCGGCTTACCTGTTACTCGTCAGTCATCTGCTGGGACGCAAATACGGCATGATGTTCCAGCGCCTGCAAACGCTGTATACCTCGAAAGACATGCCGAACCGTTCAGAGCACGAGCATCTGCTGATCCTGGAAGCGCTGCAGGCACGCGACGCCGCAGCAGCGCGCAAGGCGATGCGGGCGCATATGGATTCCGTGGTGAAGATTTTCTCGCGCTCGGTGCCCGATCAAAATATCAAATATCAACCGGATCCACTTCCAAAGACCACTTCGCGCGTGTCTTGATCTGCCGCAGTTGTGCCATCCAGTCGGTCAGGAAAGCCTGTAAACCCGGACGCGACGGACATTCGATCAGCAATTGCGCGCGGTCGACATTTGCCACGCGGGTCATGGTCATCGGAATCGGGTCATGAATCGTGATGCCCTCATGCTCGATGCAGTGCGCCGCCTGTTGCAGGAATTCAATCGCGGTTTCCAGTTCCTTGGCTTCCGCCCTTAGCAAGGCTTGATAAATGTAGGGCGGCAAACAGGCTTGTTCGCGCTCTTCCAGCAGCGAACTGGCGAAGTGGTCGTAATCGTGGGCGATCACGGCCGCATACAGCGGATGTTGCGGATAACGTGTCTGGATCAGCACTTCGCTGGCACTGCCGCCCTCTTTCTGCGCCGCCCGGCCGGCACGCCCGGCCACCTGCATCAATTGCGCGAACAGCCGCTCGCTGGCGCGGTAGTCGTGCGAAAACAGCGCCGTATCGGGATTCAGGATACCCACCAGCGTCAAATTCTTGAAGTCATGACCCTTGGCGACCATCTGGGTGCCAATCAGAATGTCCACTTCGCCTCGGTGCACGCTATCGAAAGCCGCTTGCGCACTCCCTTTGCGGCGGGTTGAATCGGCGTCGATGCGCAGCACCCGCGCTTCCGGAAACATCGCTTTCAAACCCTCTTCCAGTCTTTGTGTGCCGCGTCCCAGCGGTTGCAGATCGACATTGCCGCAAGTCGGGCAAGATTTCGGAATGCGCAACTCCAGGCTGCAATGATGACAACGCAGCCGATGCTCGGGTTTGTGCAACACCATGAAAGAGGTGCAACGGGTGCAGTTGCTGACCCAGCCGCAGGCGTCGCAAGCAATTACCGGCGCGTAGCCGCGGCGGTTCAGGAACAGCAGCGATTGCTCTCCGCGTTCCAGCCTTTGCTTGAGCGCGCTGATCAGGATCGAGGTCAAACCCTCGCTGGGCTTGTCGCGCTCCATATCTATCCGGCGCACCTTGGGCAAGACCGCATCCTTGACCGCCCGCTCGCGCAATTCCAGTTTTTTATACCGGCCGGATTGGGCGTGATGCCAGGTTTCCAGCGACGGCGTGGCCGAGCCCAGCACAATCGGAATGCTTAATTGATGGGCGCGCCATACCGCCAGGTCGCGCGCCGAATAACGTAAACCTTCCTGCTGCTTGTAGGAAGGATCATGCTCTTCGTCGATGACGATCAGCTTCAGGTGCGGCAATGAGGCCAGCACCGCAAGCCGGGTGCCCAGGATAATCCGCGCCTGTCCCAAGTGCGCCGCCAGCCAGTGGCGCATGCGCTCGCCTTCCGCCAAGCCGCTGTGCAGGGTCGCCACCATGACGCCGGGGAATCGGGCGCGGATGTTTCCCTCCAGTTGCGGCGTCAGGTTGATTTCCGGCACCAGGATCAGGATTTGCGATTGGTTCTCTGCGCCATTTTCGCGTTGCGCCAGGATTTGCGCCGCCGCCTGCAGATAGACCTCTGTCTTGCCGCTGCCAGTGACGCCATACAGCAAGGTTGGCGCAAAACCGCTGGCGCCGGCGATCGTGTCTGCGGCCTGCTGTTGCGCCGGATTCAGTTGCGCGGCATCGATTGGCGTAGCGTCGTGTACCGCACCCGCTTGCTGCAGTTTTTTCAAACCACGGTCCAAGGCTACCGGCGTCAGCGCCCGCAGGTTTTTAGGCAAACCCGGCAACGCCACCTCGCCCAGCGGCCGCTGGTAGTAATCGGCGGCAAAACGGCACAGCGCCAGCCACTGTGCCGATAAAGGCGCGAGCTGGTGGCGTACGGCTTGTACATTTTTTAATTTTTCAGCAGGAACCTCGCTCTCGTCGCTCAGGCCGACAATCATGCCGACCACTTCGCGCCTGCCGAACGATAGTTGCACCAGCTGACCGATGCGCGGCACAGGCTCGCTGTCGTCGCCAGCTTGCCAGCGATAATCGAAGCTACTATCGAGGGGGGTATCGAGGACGATCTGAAGAATGCTTTGTTTCACGAACTTAATGTATTTCCCGAGGAAATTGGCTAACTATCGGTTTCATAAGCGCTTTTAAAACGCACCAGATTTTCTGTGGATAACTTTGTGGACAACGTCAGCTAAACAAGGAGAAAGTACCTGTTTACGCGGCATTCCAGCCGATGGACAAATTTAAATAAAAATAAAAATCCTTTTAAATCAAGGACTTAATTTATGCGTTATTCACAGTGAAAATTTTCTCTGCATTTTAAAAATAGCCTTGCAGAAACAAAAATATGTGCATAACTACATTCAAAATATTCCAAAACAAAGCGCAAAAAGGTAACAATCAAGTCGACATTCGAAACCGACGCCGTGCACCATCATGTCGCCTTTTCCGGAAAAATCATCCAACTTCGCTTTGGCAAAATTAGCGGCGTGTCAACTGCCGCCAAATCGCTATTGCGCCAAATTCCTAAGATTCCACTTAATGTAAAACATTAGGAAGTGTCCTAAGCGTCGGTTTCATAAGCGCTTTTCAAATTATCCACAATGTCTGTGGATAACTTTGTGGGTAACCTGCTCTTGACAGGCTGCAGGCTCATAGTTGACGCGGGTTTCATTAAATTGCCTAAACTAAAAGCAGAAAATAAAACCTTAAAAATCAATTACTTACAAAACACAATCAAGTCGCAAAATAAAAATATCTATATAAATAATTACCGTGGTGCAGCAGATTTATTTTGTGCATAACTAGCGGCTATTGATATGCCTGGCAGCGTTGAATGTGTTATGTGTTTCGCTTTGTAACAGTAGAATTTTCCACGAGGAAAGCCGAAATCTCGCTCCGCCAGCCCTATGCGCGCATTTTACGGCTGATTTCATGGACCGCATCGACCATCACCGCAACCGATTCCGGCGGCGTAAATTGTGAAATTCCGTGCCCCAGGTTGAAGACGTGGCCATTTCCTGCTTGTGGCGCACCGTAGGCATTCAGCAATCGGCTGACTTCGCCACGGATCTGCTCAGGGTTGGCAAACAGTACGGCAGGATCGAGATTGCCTTGCAAGGCAACGCGCAGGCCGACGCGATCGCGGGCTTCAGCCAGGTTGACCGTCCAGTCGAGGCCGACAGCGTCGGCGCCGATGTCGGCAATTTGCTCCAGCCACAGGCCGCCGCCTTTGGTAAACACGATTGCAGGAATCGGTACGCCGTCTTTCTCGCGCTTCAATTGCGACACCACCTGGCGCATGTAATCCAGCGAAAATTCCTGGTAAGCGCCGTCCGCCAGCGCGCCGCCCCACGAATCGAAAATCATCACGGCCTGGGCGCCGGCGTCGATTTGCGCATTCAGGTAAGCCGCCACTGCCGCCGCGTTGGTGCTAAGCACGTGGTGCATCAGGTCCGGGCGGTTGTACAGCATGGTCTTGATGGTATGGAATTCGCGCGACCCCTGGCCTTCCACCATGTAGCAGGCGAGAGTCCACGGGCTGCCGGCAAAGCCGATCAGCGGCACGCGGCCGTTCAGCTCGGTGCGGATTTGCGTCACTGCCTTGAATACGTAATCCAGTTTTTCCAGATCCGGCGCTTGCAACGCCATCACGTCTTTTTCGTCGCGCAACGGCCGCTCGAACTTGGGGCCTTCGCCATCGGCAAAGTACAAACCCAGTCCCATCGCGTCCGGCACCGTCAGGATGTCGGAAAACAGAATGGCGGCATCCAGCGGGAAACGCTCCAGCGGCTGCAAGGTGACCTCGGTAGCGTAGTCGGGATTGGTCGCCAGGCCCATGAAAGACCCTGCCCTGCTGCGGGTTTTACGGTATTCCGGCAGGTAGCGGCCAGCCTGACGCATCAGCCATAGCGGCGTGTATTCGGTCGGCTGGCGCAGCAGCGCGCGCAGGAAGGTATCGTTTTTCAGCGGGGCGAATTGTGACATGAGGGCTAATATGAATGCATGTGATAACGCCTTATTATCTCATCCAAAGCCATGGCTGCGGCAGCGCTTTGCCTAATGAGCGGTATAAGGTACCGTCACTAAGCGTTGTCATGGTGAGCCGCGACCAGATCATCGAGGAACGCTTGCAGCACCTCGCCGCGGCTGGACTGGCGGCGCGTCACCATGTGCAATGTCACGTCATAGCAGAGTAATCGGGGATTCAACGCTGCCAGCAATCCCTGTTGCACCAAGGGCGCGGCAAAGTGTTCCGGCAGGAAGCCAAGATGCCGTCCCGACAGCATCAGGACCGCGACCGCCTCCATATTATCGGCCAGCGCCGTCACCCGCGCCGGCTGAAACGCGCCATCCACCCCATCGGCTTCCGGCAGAGGATAGCTGCGCCAGACCCAGTCGTGGTCGGCAAGCGCCGCTAGGCTTAACTTGCCGGCTTGAGTAAACAGCGGATGACCGGCGGCGCAATAGGCTATCTGATGTTCCGCATACAGGGGCGCGTATTCCAGATTCGGCAGACGGTGCCAGAAATAGCCGATGCCCAGATCCAGCCGGCCGTTGATGACTTCTTCCTCCAGCTGGCCCGGCGCCAGCACTGCCAGCGATAGCATGACCGCCTCGTCCCTGGCGCGAAACCTGGCGATTGCCTGGCTCAGGCGCGCATTGGCGCTCATGGCGGTGTGGCCGATCAGGCCCAACTGTAATTTGCCGGCCAGCTTGCGGCCGATTTGCTGCGCATCCAGGCAAAAGTGGTCGATGTTCTCGATCAGCCGGCGGCTGCTCAACGCAAACTGTTCGCCGCGCGGCGTCAGACGGAAGCCGGCGCGGCCGCGCTCGCACAGGCGATAGCCGAGCCGTGTTTCCAGCGTCGCCACTTGGGTGCTGATGGTGGATTGGCTCACATTCAACGCGGTCTGCGCCGCGGAAATGCCGCCGGCGTCCAGCACAGACAAGAAGACGCGGATCAGGCGCAGGTCAAGATCGGATAGCTGGTTGAGCATGGTGTAGCGCTGGCCGTAAACAAAGTCAAATCGATCATACATCTATCTGTATCAATGTAAATGTCTCATTACACAGATTTTTCATAGGGTTATTTATGGCTAAAGTCACAGCTGTTCACAATGCCAAAACGCTGCCCCTTCCCTTTACCGGAGTCGACCATGTCGGAAACCCCGCTTTATCAACCGCTAGGCGGCAACGACATGCCGCGTTTCGGCGGCATCGCTACCATGATGCGCTTGCCGCATGTGACCAGCAGCGCCGGACTGGACGCCTGTTTCGTCGGCGTGCCATTCGACCTCGGCACCTCCAACCGTTCCGGCGCCCGCTTCGGGCCGCGCCAGATCCGTACCGAATCGGTATTGCTGCGCCCCTACAACATGGCCACCCGCGCCGCACCTTTCGACGCCTTGCGGGTAGCCGACTTGGGCGATGTCGCCATCAATCCCTATAACCTGCTGGATTCGGTCAGGCTGATCGAAAATGCCTACGACAGCATCGTCGCTTCCGGCTGCCGCCCGATTTCTCTGGGCGGCGACCACACTATCGCGCTGCCGATCCTGCGCGCGCTGCATCGCAAATACGGCAAGATCGGCCTGATCCACGTCGATGCGCATGCGGATGTGAACGACACCATGTTCGGTGAAAAAATCGCGCACGGCACGCCGTTCCGCCGCGCTGTCGAAGAAGGCTTGCTGGATTGCCGGCGCGTGGCGCAAATCGGCCTGCGCGGCACCGGCTACACTGCGGAAGATTTCGACTGGTGCCGCGACCAGGGTTTCAAGGTGGTGCAAGTGGAAGATTGCTGGAACCAGTCGCTGACGCCGCTGATGGAAGAAGTACGGGCGCGCGTGAGCGGCGGTCCGGTGTACCTGAGCTTCGACATCGATGGCATCGATCCAGCCTACGCGCCGGGCACCGGTACGCCGGAAATCGCCGGCCTGACCGTGCCGCAGGCGTTGGAAATCATCCGCGGCGCCTGGGGCCTGGATATTGTCGGCGCGGATCTGGTGGAGGTATCGCCACCCTACGACCCGCTCGGCACTACCGCTTTGCTGGCCGCGAACCTGGCTTATGAAATGCTGTGCGTGCTGCCCGGCGTACCGCGCCGATAATGTTTTATCTAACAGACAGTAAGCGCTGGCTCTCGACTTCAGATAAGACTCATCTATATCTCTTCTTGAAGTCGCGCGGGCTGACGCCTTTGGCCGCGCGGAACTGGCGGTTGAAATGGGCCAGGTTGCGGTAACCCGCTTCTTGCGCGATCACGCCGATTGCCTTATCGGTCTGGATCAGCTGCTGGCAGGAGCTGCCGATCCTGAGCTGTGCCAGATAAGCGGTCACGGTCAATTGGGTGTGGCGCTTGAAGAAGCGGTGAAACGCCCCCACCGACAAGGCCGCACGTTCGGCCAGTAGCGCGACCGGAATCTCCGCCTGGAAGTGTTCGTGCAGATAATCCAGCACCTTGCCCATGCGATGGCGCTGGACATCCACCGTGATCGACGCCGATGCCACCGACGCCAGCGGCCGTGCCTGCTCATCTTGCGCAAGCAGCAGCAACAATTCCAGCAATATCGGCAAACGCTGCGCGGGAGCTAATTTTTCCAACCGTAGCATCAATGGCTTGACGCCGATTGCCGTCGCCGCAGAAAACTGCAACCCCCTGTCGGCCCGCTTGCCCAATTGCAGCAGCCCGGCCAGTTCCGGCAGGCTGGTTTGCAACTGCACCAGCCAATCGCGCGAAAACCAGATCACCACCGCCAGCATTTGCCGCTCGGGCGCGATACGTTCGCTGGCCGACCAGGTGTGCGGCAGATTCGGGCCGATCAAGATCAGGTCGCCATCGGAGAAATCCGCCAGATGATCACCCACATAACGCTGTCCGCGCGCGTTCAAGGTCAGCGTCAGCTCGAATTCCGGATGGTAGTGCCAGAGGAAAGGCAGCTCCGGCAGCTCGCGCCACAGCAGGCGCCAGGATTGGCCGGGAGACAAGCTGAGATGTTCGTATTGCGGTCGCATAGTGATCTTCGATTGAGCAATAACATCAGAATAGTATCAATAAGCGATAGTTGCCGCGAAATCCGGGCGTGGCCACGGACGCAGAATCTAGCTGCACACCCCATAAAACCAACGTGGAGATCCTCATGAACCAGCCTTACACGGCCGACAAGCAAGTCCTCAGCAACCCGTCCGTACTCTATCCCGACCAGGCGCAATTGCGCGACATTCGGAAAACCTTGCCGCTGCGAGTGCTGACGGCGGCCGATTTTTATCACTGGCAAATCTACGGTTACGTCATTGTCAGGAATGCCGTGGATGCGGAACAGGTCAAACGCACCGCCGATTTCCTGTGGGAGTTCCAGGAGCTCGATCCCGATGCGCCGGAAAGCTGGAACCGGGCGCAGTTGCGCGACCATGAAATGACCGAGCTGAACGGCTCCGGCATGGTCGAGGCCTATCATCACCAGACCTTTTGGGACAACCGCCAGACCCCGCGCATCGTCGATGCCTTCATCGACATCTGGGATCGCGAAGACCTGTGGGTGACCATCGACCGCGCCAACCTGAATACGCCGAACCAAGGCGCGCGGCGTTTCGGCGGCTTCATCCACTGGGATGCCGATACCACGATCGATCCGCTGCCGGTCAACGTCCAGGGCGTGCTGGCGCTATCCGATACGACGCCGGAAGGCGGCGGCTTTCAATGCATTCCGGAGCTGTTCCAGCATTTCAGCGAATGGCGCAAGAGCGCTCCCAAGGATCGCAATCCGTGGCGTCCGGATGTGGCGTCGTTGCCGTGGGAAGTGAAATTCATCCCGATGAAAGCCGGCGACCTGCTGATCTTCAACAGCTTGCTGGCGCATGGCATCAGGCCCAATACCTCGGCCGATAAAGTCAGGCTGGCGCAGTACATCGCGTTCACGCCGGCGCGTGAAGACCAGGCTGAATTGCGGCAATGGCGCGTGGAAAGCTGGCGTCAGCGCATGCGGCCCGATAGCTATGCTTTCCCCGGTGATCCGCGCGAATGGGAAAGAACGCGCTATCCGCTGGCGCAACTGAATGCGCTGGGTGAGAAAATCCTGGGCCTCAGCAGCTGGTGAGGCCGTACGCCTGGTAGCGATACCTGTCGTTGCAGCTCCTATAAAAAAATACTAACAATGAAATGGCTGTCTTCCGAATCGTCGGAGGCGGCCATGTTCACTTGTGAACGTTTTCAAACTCATGGAGCTTCTATGACTACCACGCTACAAAAAACATCGCTGTTTCAAGAAGCCGGGATGACGTCGACAATGTTTTCCCATGGTTCCGCATTACCCATCTTGCCGGTTTCACCCATCTCGCCAATTTCATCTATTTCAAGCAAGGTTTTCCGGCATTCGATCGACATCTATCTGAAAGACTCCAACGCCACCGGCAACATCTACTTTGCCCGTTACTTTGAATGGCAAGGCATCTGCCGGGAACGCTGGTTCTTCGAATGCATTTCAGCCGACATGCTGGCGCCGCTAGGCGTATTCATTACCAAGGACGCGCAGCAGAAATACATCCACGAGACCTTTGCCTTTCAAAAGGTGGAGTGCGAAGTCAGCACCACCGCCATCAAGCAATGCTCGTTTTCCTTGTTGTTCCAATTTTTTGTAGAAGGGAGACTGGTGTCGACCGGACACCAGCAAATTGTCTTTGCCAACAAGGACAAGAAGATCAGCCGCTTGCCGGAGCACATTCTGGAAAAAATCCGGCAATATGAAAATCCGAGAAAAGTAGAGATGCTCTCTAACTAGGGCAGAGGGCGCGCGCCGCCGGTCTCATCTGGTCGGCGCGCGTTGCCGTAGCTGTGGTTCGGACTATTCTGCGGACTCGCAACAACCGGGAACTCCAGCGTGAAACGGGTATATTCGCCAGCCACCGATTCACAGCGGATGCTGCCGCCGAACACCGCCATCACTTGATGGCAGAACGCCAGCCCGATGCCGGAACCGGCCCCTTTTTTGGTTGTATAGTGCGCGTCGAAAATATGCGGCAAGACATTGGCGGCGATACCGGCGCCGGTATCGGTAAAACACAGGCTGTTGAATTTTGCGGAGCGCGCGGTGGAAATGCTGATCTGGCCCTTGGACGCCGCCTTTAAGGCGTACAAAGAATTCTTCAGCAAGTTAAACAACACAAACACGAACAGCCGGTCCGAGCCGAAGAACGCGTAATCCTCCACGGCGGCCAGGTAAATCCTGGTGCGCTCGCCCTGTTCGAAGGGGTAGCGCTCCAGCGCTTCGTCGATCAGCCGGGCCACCGAGTGGTTGGCAAAGGCGTCGGTATCGATGCGGTCCAGCTTGGCCGAAGCCAGCATCATGTCGATCACCACCGTGGTGCGATCGACTTCCTGCGTAATCGAATTGGTGGCCTTCGATAACTGCTTGACCGTGTCCGGACGAATGGACGGCGCCAGCAGGCCGTGTTCTACCGCCAGCCGGTAACCCTCCAGCAAAGTCGGCAAAAACTGCTCCATGCCTTTCGCCAGCATGCGGATCGAGGTCAGCGGCGTGCGCATTTCGTGACCGACCGTGGTGGCGACAGTCATCGGATCCAGCAAGTGATGGCGGACGATGGCGATCGACATGACGCCAAGGCTGACCGCAATGAACAGGACGCCGGGCGGATAAAACTCGATGCCATAGTTGCACAGGTAATCGACGGCGGCGAAAAAGTAAATCAGTATGGCGCCTATACACAAGCGCAGCTTGATGCGTTTGCCGAGTTCCGCCACCTGCTGCTCGCGATAGGTGATGTACAGGCCGCGGTTTACCACAATGACCGTCTGCAGCACATGCAGGGGATGAAGCGGCCCGGCCTTCGGATAATAGCCCCAGAAATACTGATAGTAGCCGGACACCAGCAAATCTGATCCCAGCAGGAAAATCGCCAGGATAGCGGCGAAAGCGTAGGAGGCGTAGACGAATTTCCGCTCCGTGGTGCGCTCGCAGATTTCGGTCAGGAAATGATAGAGGCTGGTCGGTAAAAACAGGATCAGCAGGTAGCCGAACTTCACCACAAACATCGCCATATGCGGATCGCGCAAGGTGAACAGGAACGCCCACGTGCCCTGCCAGAACGCCGAGGTAATGCACAGCACCAGAAAACTGATGCCGATGCGCGTGAAGCCCTTGGTGCATACCACGTACAGGCCGTAGGCCAGGAAGATCGAAGCAACGACTGCGGGCAGTATCGAATACATGAACGACGATCAGGATGAATGCTTGGCTATAAAATATACCGATGCCATGGCGGCTGTCTAGCGAGGCTGGGCACATACGCGCGGATATCGGATATCCGGTCCTTCTTTGCTCTAACCAGTGAATCTACAACCAATCTTTCTTTAAAGCAAGATTTTGGCGCGAGCCATCATCCGCAATTGCCTTGTCACGGCGGCTGGATAGCAGCAAGGCATATGGTAGCAATGCGTAAAAGATAATAATAATGCAAAATCAGTATAACGGCGATCTGATCAATTGCGCCCCGGGATTTGGGGCGCGGCGGGAGTTGGCGCTAGCTTAAGCAGCCGGGCCGATGCAGGGAAGTGCTGCATTCATTGATGGCAGCAGCGAGGCCGCCGTTTTATTCGCTCGGCGTCATCACCAAGCCGCTACTGCGTTCGATCGACGCCGACCACAAGGTAAGCCCGAGCGCCAGGACCACCAGCACCACACCGACATAAGGCAACGTGGTCAGCTGGAAGCCGGCGCCGATCGCCATGCCGCCAAACCAGGCGCCGCCGGCGTTGCCGAGATTGAAGGCGCCCTGATTAAGGGTGGAAGCCAGGTTCGGCGCGGCGCTGGCGCGTTCCACCACCAGCACTTGCAGCGGCGGCACGATCGCAAAGGCCAGTACGCCCCAGACGAAAATCGTGATTACCGCAGGCAATGGCGTGCGCATGGTCAGGGTAAATACCGTCAGGATCACCGCCAGCGCCATCAAGAAGCCGATCAGCGACGGCAGCAAACGCCAGTCGGCCAGCTTGCCGCCGAGTGCACTGCCGACCGTCAGGCCGAGACCGAATACCAGCAACACCAGAGTCACGGCATGCGGCGTCAGGCCGGTGACGTCTTCCAGGATCGGCGTGATGTAGGTGAACACCGCAAACAGGCTGGCCGAAGCCAGTGCGCTGATCGCCAGCACCATCACGACCTGCTTGTCCTTGAGCACGGAAAACTCTTGCAGCAGGCTGGTCTTTTGCATCTCGATTTTCTTCGGCAGCCATAGCGCCAGGGCAATTGCCGCCAGCACGCCGATCACGGTCACCGCCCAGAACGTCGAGCGCCAGCCCAGCTGTTGGCCGAGAGCGGTGCCGAAAGGCACACCCAGCACATTGGCCAGCGTGAGGCCGGCAAACATCAGGGCAATCGCCTGCGCGCGGCGATTGGGCGGCACCAGGCCGGCAGCCACCACCGAGCCGATGCCGAAAAAGGCGCCATGGCAAAACGCCGTCACGATTCGGGCCAGCATCAGCACCGCATAATTCGGCGAAAGAGCGCACAGCACGTTACCCATGATAAACAGGCCGATCAGGCTCAGCAGCGCGCTCCGCCGCGGCATGTTGGCGGTGGCGATGGCGACGATCGGCGCACCGATCGTGACGCCCAGCGCATAGCCGGTCACCAGCATGCCGGCTGCCGGGATGGTCACCCCCAGATCGCGCGCCACATCGGGCAGCAAGCCCATGATGACGAACTCCGTCGTACCGATGCCGAAGGCGGCAACGGCGAGAGCAAACAGGGGCAGAGACAGCATGATGATCGTCCGGAAATGGAACTGCCGAATAGCGGGAAACAGGCGGCAGTCAAGGCGCGCACCGGAGTCGTGGTGCGTAGCAACATTATATCAATCGCGGTTTATTTGTGTTAGCGCTACCAGATTTCGACGATGAAATCGGGTAGCGAGAGCGCAAAGTGTTGGATTTTTGCGATATGGCGGTTCAGGGCAAGCTGCTGCAATCTCACTGCATCGAAAAAGTGGCAATCTCGACGCGCCGGTTAGGCAACAGACAGCGGATCAGCGTTTCCTGAGGAAGGCGATCACTACATTGGGTAACCGGCTCCTGCGATCCGAGGCCGACCGCTTTGATTCTGTCGGCCGGGATGCCATAGCTCACCAGCACATCTTTCACGGTTGTCGCGCGGCGGATCGACAGGTTCAGGTTGTAGCTGTCGGCGCCCAGGCGATCGGTATAGCCGCGCACTTCAACCCGTGCATAGCGGCTGGCCGCGAGGCGCTTGGCGATGACCGCAAGTTGCGCGCGGCCCGTCGGCAGCATCTGATCAAGGCTGGACTGGTCGAATCGGAACAGTGCATCGGCGGAGATGCGTTCTATTTTTGGACGCTGGTACTGAACAGGTGGTGGCGGCACCACCACCACTGGCTGCGCGGCGACTGCAACCCAGTAACCCCTGACCCAGCGCGGTTCATCGCGATGGCGCTGTAGCCAATAGCCGTTTTGCCATGCGTAACCTGAACGGGGCGATTGCGGCACGATTTCATAACGCGGCGGCGGCGCCTCGAAGCGTTGCCAGCCATCGTGTTCATAGACCGTTTGCGGAGCATCGCGACGCCAGCCGGGATCGCTCTGGACCTGTGGTTGATATTGGGGTTGTTGCGCAAACACGTTGTTGGCTGCGCCCAGAAAGCTGGCGCCGGCGACCGACAGGAGCAGGAGATTGCGGATATGGGTATGCATGATGTTGTCCTCGTAATAAGCAGCAGATAACTGCTACGTATTAAACGGGCAACGGTCATCGGCAGACATGCCGACGGTGTAATTTCAGTAACGGAATGTTATTTTTTAAACATCTCCTGCCTTATATAATTTCTGCCTGGCAGCTGGCCACATAAAAAGATACCCCTCCGGCTGTTGCCAGCCGGCGAGGCATTTACCCATTTGAAAATATCATTGCGCTATACGCTGTAGCGCAATGCGCTGCCAGGCCAAACCGGCCCCATGCTTTCCGGCAAGATGTCGATGAGGCCGGTATGTGCTCCCTTATTTGGCCGGGAAGACAGTCGGATTGGCTGTGATGTAAGCGTTCAGGTTATCGATGTTCAGGCTGCCGAAACCGGTCGCTGCACTCCATCCCGATGCATTGGCTTTCATCCCTGGATAAGTCGTGCTCCAGCCGTTGTAGTCGACCGCATCGCCATCGACAGTTGCGCTGGTCACCGGGAAGACCAGATTTGCGTTTGATGGAATGGAGGCGTAGAGGGCCGAGTTAGGGAAGCCGAGATTGTTGCTGTGCGCGGATTCCAGGCGCGACCAGAAACCGGCAAACATCGGCGCCGCCATGCTGGTGCCGCCAACTACGCCGGCAGCGGTACCGCCGTTGTTCGACGCGGTGATGTAGATGTAGGTGCCGCTGGCCGATGCAGCATCAAATACGAGGTCAGGCAAACCACGCGTGGTGTGACCCGTACCGACGATGCTGGAAGTCTGCCAGCTTGGCGCAGTCTCATACTTGCTGAAGCCGCCGCCGCTAGACCAGATACGCACGGCGCTGCCGTCGCCAGTCGATGCGGTGCCTTCATTCCACACTGCCTGGCCGTTATAGGCGCCGGCAGAAGTGGTAAACAAGGCCGTGCCGCCAACCGCCATCACATACGGCGAGCTGGCAGGCTCGCTCACGTCATAGGTCTTTTTCTTGGTCGTAGTATTTGCCACGCCGGGATTGCCCTGAGAATCGGTATCGCAGTTATAAGGACCGGCATCGCCCGAGGCGATAGAGAAGGTAATGCCTTGTGCCACGCCTTGTTCAAACACAGCATCATCTGCTGCTTGTACACCGGATGACTTGGCGGAAGCTTCACACTCGCCGAGTGAAACGTTAACCACGCTAGCGACATTGTCGGTCACGGCTTGGTTATAGGCTGCGTTAAGTGGCGCATCCTGCATCGACGTCGCAGTATAAAATATCAATTGTTTTACGCCACCAGCGGCGCCATAAATCACCTGGCTATCCAAAGCCCATTCGACTTCACCAGACTCATCCGAGGTCTGGCCACCAACGTATACAACGGTAGGAGTCAGCTTTGGCAAGCCTGGATTATTGCTGAGGAAAGTCTGGAAGTCGTTGAGGGTATACGTCATGTTACCTTCAGAGATCGTACCGACAACTGCATTCGACGCCGCAGGCGTCGTGACGGCGCCATAGATGCCTGGGTACTGCACGGGCGTGTGCGAGGTTTCCGTACCGGCCGCGGCCTGGACGATGCTCTTTTGCGTATTGTGCACACCGCTATGCGTCACATGATGGATTGCCGCATTTTGCAGGCCGAGCACCGAGCCGACGATATTCGCCAGTTCCGGCGGCACTTGTGCTGCGGTTTCATTGGCGTAGACGTTGCGGCCTTCATGCGTGAAGCGTTTCAGGGACGTGTTGAACGCCTGTTTCACAGTAGCCGCAGTGCCGTCGGCGCTGACCAGCAAACGGTTCGAGCTGACGCTGATATTCTTGAAGCCGGCTTTGCTCAAGTGCGCGGTAACGGCGTCGACTTGCGCTTGTGTAGGCGAATACTGCTCGGCGAATTGCGCCGGCGTCAAAAACTTGTGGTACACCGAGCTGCCTGGTGTGTAGAGTTCTTTTACGAAGCTGTCCAGTTGTGCCTTGTTGCGCAATTGCAGGCTGACGGTAACGCTCTTTTCTTCACCTTGCGCCATATCCACAGCGACCTGGTCCGCTGTCACCGCGGCACCGGTGCTGTCGTGCGTCTGTACCCGTGGTAAAAAGGCGTCGGTCTTGGTCGATACCCAGTTCGAGGTATCGGTGGCTGCATGCGCCGCCATGCCGATGCATGCGAGGGACAGAGCCAAGGCCAGTGCGCTGATACGCGGCAGTGCGAATTCCCCTGCTTTTGCTGCTGATGCTTTCGATTTCATCTTCTTATTCCTTTTAAAGTAAGCAACACGGAAACAACGTGGAAACATCTTGCGACAACGCTTGAGCGCACCTTCCCATACCCCCGCAATGCGGTGCATGCGCGATGAAGCCTCCCTGCAACTTAGAACCGCGGGTAGCGCACAAACGACAGATGTACGAAACCACAAGGTTGCAAAAAGCAGCCTTAAATGAGCACGCTAAGCGTCAGATTTGCATCGCCTATGCGATGCAGGGTTAACGAACTTCTAGCTCGTTACTGGGATGGCCGGTGTGCAACCCTTGGGGATCGCGCAACCTGTACCGGAATACGGGGGGAGATGGTGTGGAAGGAATCCAAAATTCGTTCGGATTGCGACTGCAGAAACACTGCTGATTCTAAAGACTTAACGCCGGTCATCACTATTCCCTTTTAAGGACCATCGATACGACAGCATTACGCTTGTGGGGTAAGTGTCGCTACAAAAAATCTGTATTTCCACGTGCCTGATATTGCATATTACGGCCCCAGCATAAGTCTTAAATTTCCATACTGCAATATTTACTTATCCGTTCTTACAATTTGTTTCATCTTAAAAAAAACAGAAAATCCTGTACCTGTGCGAGATACAAAAAGACATATTTAAATACAGGGATTTACATGGGATTGTTGGCCGAAAAGCCGCATGAATATTGGCTCGCGGCGTTTTTTACCTTGCCGCATTATGGTGCATTTTTATATTAAAAAATGCCGTATCGACTTGGTGGTGCAGCACCACATTGATGCCTTCCCAGACATCAAAACGGGGTATTCAGTTTGTATAAAATTGCCTGTAAGAACAGGCAATTTTCACCTAAAAATCTTGGCTATTTGTCAGATACCGCCCATGCACAAATATTTGATCACCTGGTAATCCTCGATGCCATATTTGGATCCCTCGCGCCCCAGACCGGATTGCTTGACGCCCCCGAATGGTGCGACTTCATTGGAAATCAAACCGGTATTGATGCCCACCATGCCGCTTTCCAGACCTTCGGCAACGCGCCAGATGCGGCCGATATCGCGCGAGTAGAAATAGCTGGCGAGGCCGAACTCGGTATCGTTGGCCAGCACTACCGCTTCCTCTTCGGTCTTGAAACGGAACAGCGGCGCCATCGGCCCGAAAGTCTCTTCGCGCGCCACCAGCATATCGGCAGTGACGTCGGCCAGCACGGTCGGCTCGAAGAAACTCTGGCCCAGCGCATGGCGCTTGCCGCCAGCCAGTACGCGCGCGCCTTTGGCCAGCGCATCAGCAATATGCTGCTCGACCTTGGCCACCGCTTTCTGGTCGATCAGCGGGCCTTGCGTGACGCCCTCCTGCAAGCCATTGCCAACCTTCAGCCTGGCGACCGCAGCCACCAGTTTTTCCGCGAAGGCATCGTAGACGCCGTCTTGCACATACAGGCGATTGGCGCAGACGCAGGTTTGTCCGGCGTTGCGATATTTGGACGCCATCGCGCCTTCTACCGCGGCATCCAGATCGGCGTCGTCAAACACGATGAACGGCGCATTGCCGCCCAGCTCCAGCGACAGCTTCTTGATGGTGGCGGCGCACTGCTCCATCAGCAAACGGCCAACGCCGGTGGAACCGGTAAACGTCAGCTTGCGCACGATCGGATTGCTGGTCATCTCGGCGCCGATTTCACGCGCAGAACCGGTCACCACACTGAACACGCCGGCAGGAATGCCGGCGCGCTCGGCCAACACCGCCAGCGCCAGTGCCGAGAACGGCGTCGACTCCGCCGGCTTGAGCACCATGGTGCAACCGGCGGCCAGGGCCGGACCGGCTTTGCGGGTAATCATCGCAGCAGGAAAATTCCATGGCGTGATCGCGGCGCAAACGCCGATCGGTTCCTTCACCACCACGATGCGCGTACCTGGCGTTGGCGATGGAATCGTGTCGCCGCCGGCGCGTTTTCCCTCTTCGGCAAACCATTCGATGAATGAGGCAGCGTAGGTGATTTCGCCTTTCGATTCAGCCAGCGGTTTGCCTTGTTCGACGGTCATGATCAGGGCCAGATCGTCCAGGTTGGCCAGCATCAGGTCATTCCATTTGCGCAGAATGATGCTGCGTTCCTTGGCGGTCTTGCGCCGCCATTGACGCCACGCCTCGTCGGCGGCGGCAATTGCGCGTTTGGTTTCGGCGGCGCCCATCAGCGGCACGCTGCCGATGGTTTCGCCGGTGGCCGGATTGGTCACCGCATGGGTGCCGCCGCCATCGGCGTTGCACCACTCGCCATTCAGGTAGGCTTGCTGACGGAACAATGTGGGATCTTTTAATTGCTTCATGAGGTAACTCCTATGAACATTGAAGACCGGCATATCGCAGTGCGATATGCCGGCTAAAAAGCGGTAACTTGCAGGCAAGCGAAGAACTAGATTTTGGCGAGCGCCTTGTTGCGTCCGCGTATCCATTCCAGCACCAGCAGCAGGCAAGTGGAAAACACGATCAGGATAGTGGCCAGCGCAGCGATGGTCGGGCTGATGTTTTCCTTGATGCCGGTAAACATCTGGCGCGGCAAGGTGGCTTGTCCGGGACCGGCGACAAACAAGGTTACCACTACATCGTCGAACGATGTGGCGAAGGCGAATAATGCGCCGGAGATCAAACCCGGTGCTATTACCGGCAAGGTGATACGGAAGAAAGTCGAGAGCGGATTGGCGCCGAGGCTGAGACTGGCGCGCACCAGATTCTGATTGAATCCCTGCAAGGTCGCCAGCACCGTGGTGACCACAAACGGCGCGCCCAGCGCCGCATGCGCCAGTATCAAACCCGTATAGCTATCCGACAAACCGATCTGCGCGAAGAACAGGTAGACGCCGACGCCGACCACCACCACCGGCACCACCATCGGCGAAATCAGCACCGCCATCAGCAAACCCTTGCCGCGGAAATCGGCCTTGTTCAAACCGACCGCCGCCAGCGTGCCGAGTATGGTCGCCAGCACGGTCGCCAGCGGCGCTACGATGAAACTGTTCTTGGCGGCGCTGACCCATTCTTCCGACTGCACCAGGTTTTGATACCAGCGCATGGAGAAGCCGTGGATCGGATAGACCAGGAAAGTGCTATCGCTGAACGACAGTGGAATGATGACCAGGATCGGCAGCAACAGGAACAGCAGCACCAGCAGATTGAAGCCGCGCGAAAAATAAAACCAGACGCGCTCAGTGAGCGATACATAGGGCGGGAATTGCGGAAATAGTTTCATGACTTTATCCCATGCTCACATCGGCTTTTGTGAAACGACGATAGACGCCGTACAACACCAGCGTAGCTGCAAACAGCAAGGCGCCGAGCGCGCAAGCCATGCCCCAGTTGATGGTGACGTTGGTGAAATAAGCGATGTAATAGCTGACCATCTGCTCGTTCGGGCCGCCCAGCAATGCCGGCGTGATGTAGTAACCGACCGACAGGATAAACACCAGCAAGGCGCCGGCGCCGATGCCGGGAAAAGTCTGCGGCACATACACGCGCCAGAAGGCGGCGAACGGATGGCTGCCGAGCGATACCGCCGCCCGCATATAGGTTGGCGGGATCGCTTTCATCACGCTATACAGCGGCAGGATCATGAACGGCAGCAGGATATGGGTCATCGCGATGTAGACGCCGATACGGTTGAACAACAACTCTAGCGGCGCCTGCGTCAGGCCGGTCGCCATCAAGGCCTTGTTGACCAGTCCTTCCGATTGCAGCAGCACGATCCAGGCGGCGACCCGCACCAGGATCGACGTCCAGAATGGAATCAGCACCAGGATCATGAACAGGTTGGCGCGCCGCTCCGACATGGTTGACAGCCAATAGGCCAGCGGATAGCCGAGCACCAGGCAAGCCAGTGTGGCGACCAGTCCCATCCAGAAAGTGCGGCCGAAAATCTTTTGGTACACCGAGGCGCTGGGATCGGCCTTTTCGATATGTCCGAAAGCGTCCTGTTTCAAGTCCAGCGCCGCCAGCAGATAGTAAGGAGAATACGGTGCGCCATTCTTGGCGATCGCCTGCCAGTATGGCAGCTCGCTCCATTGTTCGTCGATATCGATCAGAGCCTGTTTGATATGCGTGGCAGGCAGCGGTTTGCCATCGGCATCAAGCAAGGGCAATGCACGCGCGGTCTTCATGATGATGGAACGCGCGCCGGAAATTTCCGAATTAAGACGGCGCGCCAGCGAACCAGCCTCGCTGTTTTCCCTGGCCTGCAACAGATCGGTCGCCAGCCCTGCATACGCGGCGTCCGGCGGGCTGCTCTTGCGATCCCAGTTGGACAGTGCCGCTACGGTATGCGGCAGCGTGGTGACGATTTCCGGATTTTCCACCGCGCGCTTGAGCAACATCGCAATCGGCACCAGGAAGGTCAGCAAAAGAAAAATCGCCAGCGGCGCGATCAATGCCAACGCAGCGGCGCGCTTGCGAAATTGCGCTTGCCGCAACTCACGTTTTAGCTGTGAATTGTGTGGCGATGCAGGCGGCGCTGCCGGCATCGCGTTAGCGCCGGCAGCGGATGCAATAGAAGTCATGGTAATCCGGTTTGATCAGAATTGAACTGCAAAGAATAGTCGCGCACCGCTTTAACCGGCTGAATTGCGTCATCCTCGCGAACGCGGGGATCCAGGTTGCAATATTCAATTGCAGATAAGTTGGATTCCCGCGTTCGCGAGGATGACGCGTTGAGAATTTCCGCAAGCATATGCATCCGTAAGCAATGCCGACAGCAGTTATTTCGCAGCCCAGGCAGTGAAACGCTGCTCCAGTTCTTCTCCATGGTCCGTCCAGAACGACAAGCTTAGTTGCAATGCATCCTTGGCGTTGGCCGGCGAAGTAGGCAAGTTGGCCAACACCTTCGGATCCAGCAGCTTGAGCGCCTGGTTATTTACCGGGCCGTAGGAAATATTGCTGGCGTAGGCCTTTTGCGAGTCCGGCTTGCTGGCGAAGGCGATGAATTTTTCAGCATCCGCCTTGTTCGGGGTACCCTTTGGTATCACCCAGAAATCCAGCGTGTAGATGCTGCCGATCCAGCTGACTTTCAGGTTCTTGCCTTCCCGTTGCGCGGCGTCGATGCGGCCATTGAACGCGGTCGTCATGACAACGTCACCGGCCACCAGAAATTGCGGCGGCTGCGCGCCGGCTTCCCACCACTGGATGTTCGGCTTGAGCTCATCCAGTTTCTTGAAGGCGCGATCGACGCCAGCCTTGGTTTCCAATAGTTTATAGACGTCTTTCGGCGCCACGCCATCGGCCATCAGCGCAAATTCCAGCGTGTACTCGGCGCCTTTCTTCATGGCGCGCTTGCCCGGGAATTTCTTGGTGTCCCAGAAATCGGCCCAGGTTTTCGGCGCGACTTTCAGTTTATCGGCATCGTAGGCCAGCACGGTCGACCAGACGAAAGCGCCGACGCCGCATTCATGAATGGCGGCGGGACTGAAATCCGCCTTGTTGCCGATCTTGCTGAAGTCGATTTTTTCCAGCAGGCCTTCTTCGCATGCACGGCCGATATCGCCGGCGTCAACTTCCACCACATCCCAGCTGACTTTCTTGGCTTCGACCATGGCCTTGACCTTGGCCAGCTCGCCATTGAATTCCACCACGGTGATCTTGTCGCCGCTAGCCTTGGCGTAGGGATCGATGTAAGCAACCTTCTGCGCTGCGCCGTTGGCGCCGCCGAAATTGACCAAGGTCAGCGCCGCGGCTTGCGCCATGCCGATGGTAGCCAGCGACAGTACGATGCTGGTAAAAACAGGCTTGAATACAGACTTCATCACATCTCCTCGGAATTGAAAAAAAGCAGGCCAGAATTTTTAATAGTGTTAAGTGAAAATCCGCAAGTGCTTGGGATCTATGTCCAATGCAACTACCGTACCTTCGTTCAGTCCCACCAGCGCCGGGTCGTTCAGCGACAGCTTGACGAAGCAATCCTCTTGCTGCGGAATCGCACAGCGCACCCGCACGTGATCGCCGAAATAAATCAGGCTGCTGACATTGACCGGGAATGCATTGGCGGTAGCGCTCGCCAAAGGCAGTAAATGAATTCGCTCGGGCCGGATGCACGCAACAACGTCTTGATTGATGCCGGCCTGGTTGGCGTTGACGCCGCTCAGTAAGCCGCCATGCGGCAGGCGCACCGTGCCGTTTTCGCCATCGGTCGCGCTCAGCACGCCGTGGAAGCGGTTGTTGTCGCCGATAAAGCCGGCAACGAACAGGTTTTCGGGATATTCGTACAGGCGATCAACTACCGCGAGTTGCTGGATGATGCCCTGGTCGAATACGGCGACGCGGTCCGACATGGTCAGCGCTTCACTTTGGTCGTGCGTCACATAGACGAACGTCACGCCAAGGCGTTTGTGCAGGGCTTTCAGCTCCAGCTGCATATGCTCGCGCAGCTGCTTGTCGAGTGCGCCCAGCGGCTCATCCATCAACACCAGCTTGGGATCGAACACCAGTGCCCGCGCCAGCGCAATACGCTGCTGCTGGCCACCGGACAATTGCGCAGGATAACGGTCGCCGAACTTGCCCATCTGGACCATGTCGAGCGCCTTCTTGACCTTGTCGATGCGCTCGCTGCCGTTGATATTGCGCACCCTTAGCGGGTAGGCAACGTTCTGCGCCACAGTCATATGCGGGAACAAGGCATAGTTCTGGAACACCATGCCGATATTGCGTTTATGCGGCGGGACTTTATTGAGCAGCTGGCCATCCAGGCGGATTTCGCCGCCGGTGGGAAACTCGAATCCGGCCAGCATCATCAGGCAAGTGGTCTTGCCGGAACCGGACGGTCCCAGCAAAGTCAGGAACTCGCCGCGCTGGATATCCAGGTTGAGATTCTTGACGACCAGGTTCTCGCCGTCATAGGTTTTCTTGACGCCGGAAAACTGCACCAGCGTATCCTGCGTGGCGCTGTGGCTGGCGATATCCTCAGCAGATGTGGCTAGGTGAGGAGCGATATTCTCTTGCTTCAACTTGTTCTCCTGACAGGTTTCAAGCGGCCGCAACCGAACGCATCGCTGTACTCAGGATGGCGAGCGCCTCATCCATCAAGTTATCCTCTATGGTCAGCGGAAACAAGAAACGGATCGCATTACTGTAGACCCCGCAGCTCAGCAACAGCAAGCCGTTTTTGAGGGCTTCGGCCTGAATCTTCTTGGTGAAGTCGGCATCCGGTTGGCGCGTGCCCGGCCGCATGAATTCCACCGCCACCATCGCTCCCAAGCCACGGATGTCAGCAATCTGCGGGATCTCTGCGCGCAAGCCTTCCAATGTTTGTTTGAGCTTGGCGCCCAGCAGATTGGCCCGCTCGACCAACTGCTCTTCCTCGATCACTTCCAGCACCGCCAGCGCCGACGCCACCGCTAGCGGATTGCCGGCGTACGTGCCGCCGAGACCGCCGGGCGCTGCCGCATCCATGATTTCAGCGCGTCCGCAGACGGCCGACAAAGGCATGCCGCCAGCCAGGCTCTTGGCCATGGTCATCAGGTCCGGAATGACGCCGGAATGTTCTACCGCAAACAACTTGCCGGTACGGGCAAAACCCGTTTGCACTTCGTCAACGATCAGCAAGATGCCATGTTCATCGCACAACTTGCGCAGCGCTTGCATGAAGGCCGGCGGCGCGGCGTAGAAACCGCCCTCGCCTTGCACCGGTTCCAGGATGATGGCGGCGACGCGCTTGGGATCGACGTCTGCCTTGAACAGGGATTGCAAAGCCGCCAACGACTGCTCGCTGCTGACGCCGTGCAGTTCGACCGGAAACGGCACGTGGTAAACCTCGGCCGGAAACGGGCCGAAACCGACCTTGTACGGCACCACTTTGCCGGTCAGCGCCATGCCCATCATGGTGCGGCCATGGAAGGCGCCGGAAAAAGCGATCACCGCGCTGCGGCCGGTGGCGACGCGGGCGATCTTGACGGCGTTTTCGACCGCTTCGGCGCCAGTCGAAAAGAAGGTGGTCTTTTTGGCATGATCGCCCGGGGTAATGGCGTTGATGCGTTCGGCCAGCTCGATATAGCTGGCGTAGGGGACGATTTGATAGGCGGTGTGGGTGAATTTGCCAAGTTGTTCTTGCATTGCCGCAATCAGTTTCGGATGACGGTGGCCGGTATTCAACACGGCGATGCCGGCGGCGAAATCGATAAAGCGGCGATTCTCGACATCCCAGATTTCCGCATTAAGGGCATGCGAGGCGTAGAAATCGCACATGACGCCGACGCCGCGCGGAGTGGCGGCATTCTTGCGCTTATGCAGTTCGGCATTGCTGTTCGAGTTGGCGATGGCCGCGGCCGCGTCGTATCCGTCGTTCTTCATACTGGCTCCTGGTGTCGATATGCGTTTTTTGTCTGTATTACTGCTTATGCACTGCTGCTTTAATGCATACTAAGGCCGGGCTGGCTCTATAATATAGTGCCACTTTCAGTTTTCTCATGGAGCCACTTTGCGCATCGCCTCGCTCACCGATTTCCTGCTGATGCGCATTGAGCGTGGCGCAGATGGCACGATTGCCAAGGCTGCGGCCGCCGGCACGCCGCTCAACCGGCAGATTTACCAAGCCATCCGCGAAGCCATCCTGTCGCAGCTACTGCCGTCTGCCTTGCAATTGCCCTCCTCGCGCGACCTGGCGCAGGAACTGGGCATATCGCGCAACACCGTGACCTATGCCTACGAGCAGCTGATCGCCGAAGGTTATCTGGAAACCCGGGCCGGTTCCGGCACCTACATCGCCGACACCACGCCTGACCAGATTCCAGAAACCCGCCTGAACATGCCGCCGCTGACCGATCCTAGCGGTGAATCGGAATTGTCCGCGCACGGCGCGCAACTGATCCAGCAAGCCGGGGTCAGCGATTTGCAATGGGGCGCTTTCATGCCGGGGGTGCCGGATGTGACGCTGTTCCCGAACAAGATCTGGAGCCGCCTGCAAAACAAGCACTGGCGGCGTTCGCGCGCCGATCTGCTGACCTACGGCGATGCCGGCGGCTACCTGCCGCTGCGCGAAGCAATCGCCGAATACCTGCGCATGGCGCGCTCGGTCAACTGCAATGCCAACCAAGTGATCATCACTACCGGCATCCACCAGTCGCTGGATATCGTGGTCAAGCTGCTGGGCGAGCATGGCGACAGCGCCTGGGTCGAGGATCCCTGCTACTGGGGCACCCGCAGCGTGCTCAATTCGCTCGGCATCAAGCCGGTGGCGATTCCGGTCGACGCCGAAGGCATGCGCATGCGGCTGGCCAACCTGCGGCAACCGCCACGCTTCATTTGCGCCACCCCCTCGCACCAATATCCTCTGGGAATGGTGATGAGCCTGTCACGGCGGCGCATGCTGCTGGAGTATGCGGCGCAGCGCAAAGTGTGGATCATCGAAGACGACTACGACAGCGAATTCCGCTATGGCAGCCGGCCGCTGGCCTCGCTGCAAGGCATGGATACCGACGACCGCGTGCTGTACATGGGCACCTTCAGCAAGACCATGTTCCCCAGCCTGCGCATCGGCTTCATGGTGGTGCCGGAATCGCTGGCGAACGCCTTTGCGATTGGCGTGTCCGAACTGTACCGCGGTAGCCAGGTGTTCATGCAGGCGATCATGGCGGACTTCATGACCGAGGGCCATTTTGCCTCGCACATCCGGCGCATGCGCCTGCTGTATGCGGAGCGCTTGCAGCTGCTGCAGGCGGCCATCGACCGCCACTTCGGCGACGGCATCACGTTGACCGGCGGCGAAGCCGGCCTGCATCTGGCGCTCGGCCTGCCGGCGCAATGCGACGACCTCGCGATCAGCCGCGCCGCGCGCGAAGCGGGGATTGTGGCGCGGCCATTGTCGCGCTATTACATGAACAGCGAAACCGCCCGCAATGGCTTGCTGCTAGGCTACGCCGGCGTATCGAATGAACAGATCGCGCCGGCCTTCGACAAGCTGGCGGCGATTATCAAAGCCCATTGGAAATGAATTATCACCATTTTTTTAATCGAGGAGACTGTATGAAAAAGCTGATTTTTATCCTTGCCTTGGCGCTCGGTGTGCAAGCCATGCCGGCATCGGCGCAAGTGTCCCCATCGCGCCTCGATGAAGTCATCAAGTCCGGCAACCTGCGTGTCTGCATGACCGGCGACTACAAACCATTCAGCTTTTTGAAGGCCGACAACAGTTTCGAAGGCATCGACGTCGACCTCGCCCGCTCGCTGGCCAAGGCGCTCGGGGTCGAAGCGCACTTTGTCAAAACCAGCTGGAGCAACCTGACCAGCGATTTCCTGGAAAAATGCGATATCGCCATGGGCGGCGTCTCGGTGACGCTGGAACGGCAAAAGAAGGTTTCGTTTTCGGTGCCGCACATGGTGGACGGCAAGTCCGCTATCGCCCGCTGTACCGATGTCCAGAAATTTCAGTCGCTGGCAGCCATCGACCAACCCGCCACGCGCGCCATCGTCAACCCGGGCGGCACCAACGAGCGCTTCGCCCGCGCCAACTACAAGCAGGCGCAGCTGATCCTGCATCCGGACAATGTCACCATCTTCGACCAGATCGTGCAAGGCAAGGCCGATGTCATGGTGACCGACGCCAGCGAAACGATGTGGCAGGCCAAGCTGCATCCGCAGCTATGTGCGATCCATCCGGAGCAACCGTTGGAATTTTCGGAAAAAGCCTTCATGCTGCCGCGCGGCGATGTGCCGTTCAAGCAGTTTGCGGATACCTGGATGCATCAGTTAAAGGCCACCGGGAATTATGAGCGGCTGGTCGATCAATGGCTTAAATAGGATAAATAGCAGCAAGTGAAGCAAAAACTACGAATGGCGTAGGCTTTGATCCTATCGAGTCGGGTCAGCCTGTGATCCATTACCCTTGCTTGCTGGCCGTTTTCTGCGCTGCGTTGCTTTTCTTGATCGATTTCAAATGCGCTGCAACCGCGGTAGCCAGTTGCCGAGCCCACAGTGAAACGCCGTTGGCCGATGGATGAAAGCCATCGGAGGCCATCAAGGCGCGATCATTGATATCGATCAGCATCGGCACCCGTGTTACCCGCACATTATTCAGATCCGCAGGTAGATTGAAAATCAGCTCTTCCACGGTTTCATCCAACGCCTTGGCTTTCAAGCCAAGTATGTAGCGCAGGGGTTCTGGCAGCGCCGGGAAAGCGTGGATGGGAGGAATACCGGAAATGACGATCAGGCGTGGCGTCAGGTGCGCCTGCAGATCGCGCATCAGTTGCAGCAATTCGGCGCGATAGCGGCGGCAAGAGCGGAACGCGGTGGTGTCGTTGACGCCGAAGGCAATCAACACGATATCGACCTTTTGCGAGGCTACCTGCGGCAGCATGGTCTTGACTGCATCGCTCAGGGTGGCGCCATTCTTCCCGACTGCCTGCCAGGTCACTGTGCGCTGCAGGCGCAGCGACAGCGCGGCGGCAAACTGGCCGGTGATCGCTTCATAGTGGGTGGCGACGCCAACCCCTGCCACCGGCGACTCGCCGATCGTCAGCAATGCCAATGGCCGTTGTTGCGGCTCGGGGCCGATTCCGGTCGGGATCTGCGCCTGGCCGATGGTCGGCCCCATCGCTTCGGGCAGACGTGGCGTGATGCGGCGCGTGCGACGGCCTTGCATGATCAACCATGGCAAAAGCGGTAATGCAATCAGTTCCGGCAACCAGCGGCGCACTTCGTGTCTCCTTGGCTTGTGAGGTATTTTATATTTTGCCTTTCAGCAAGCAATTATAGGGGCTGGCGGCCAGAATTTAGGTAATTTTCAAGCCTTTTAATTCAGGTTTGGCGGCTGGCGGCTTCAACTTCAAATCGGCCAGGGTTTCCAGCAGGATGCTGGCAATTGCCAGGTTGCGGTGGGTTTTGGAGTTGGCGGGAATCACATACCAGGGCGCATGATCGGCATCGGTGGCGTCGATGGCTTTGCCAAACAATTCCTGATACTTGTCCCAGCTTTTGCGTTCCTCCAGATCCTGCATGTCGAATTTCCAATGCTTGGCAGGATCGTCCACCCGCTCTTGCAGGCGGTCGCGCTGCTCGTCCTTCGAGATATGCAGCAGGCACTTGATGATGGTAGTGCCGGTTTCCGCCAGCATTCTTTCGAAATCGCGGATCTGGGCGTAACGGCGCTCGCATTCGGCCTCATCGATCCAGTCATGCACCATCGTCACCAGCACGTCTTCATAATGGCTGCGGTTGAACACCACGATCTCGCCTTGGCGCGGCACTTGCTGATGGACCCGCCAAAGATAATCGTGGGCGCGTTCGATGGTGCTCGGCGCCTTGAAATCGGCGATCTGGATGCCCTGCGGATTGACCAGGTTGAACACCCCTTTTACCGTGCCGTCCTTGCCGCTGGTGTCGATGCCTTGCAATACCACCAGCACCTTGTGCTGGTGGCCGGCGTAAAGCATTTCCTGCAACGCGGCGATTTCCGCTGCCATCGCCTCGACCTGCTCCTTATCCTTGATTTTATCGCCGCTGGAAAGCGGCTTATCCGAGGCGTCGGCGTCCTGGATCTTGGTCTGTTTGCCGGCGCGGAACTGCTTGCATGCTTTCATTCGTTTCTCCGATCAATAAATTCTTGTTGCGTGGCTGCGCTGGCTACAAGATGCCGTGCAGGTTGCCCAACGCATGTTCGATCTTGATGCAGCTATCCATTTCTACTTGCATCCCTATGGCGCGCGCCTTGACAGCCGCCGCTTCATTAACGATGCCAAGCTGCATCCAGATGCAGCGCGCATCGATCATGATTGCCTCGCCGACGATAGGTGGAATGTCGTCGGCCTTGCGGAAGCAATCGACGATATCGATCTTCTGATTTTCCTTCGCCAGCGCTTTTGCCGCATCATACAGATTGGCGTAACAAGGCTCTCCGAGAATGTGAGCGCCTACATGCATGGGATTGACCGGAATGATGCGGTAGCCGTGCTCTTGCATGTAGCGCGCCACGCCGTAGCTGGGACGGTCTGGTTTCGGCGACAGGCCGACAATCGCAATCACCGGGTTGGCGGGGTTATATTCGGGCTTGGATAGCGTAGTCATGAGTTGGGCGATCTGCTGGCTGGTGTAAGGGAAATTTCGATAAATTCGAGAACCTGAACATGAAGTCTTACTGCGGATCCTACTGCGATTTCACGATTACCGGTACAGCCCTGCGAGGCGGGCGGGCAAGCGTATCAAGCCGCCCTCCCCTTGCCGGAAAACCGCTGCGCGGCTAGTTGGTGGAGTAACCGGCGAGATCTTATCGTAGCTGCTGTTAGCGCGCACTGCCTTCAGTCCGCCGTTGATCTTGAGGCCCGCCTCGTCCACTGCTACTTGCATGATATCCACGTCAAACCCGGCGATCTTGCCTGAGGGATCGACCGAACCGAAAGGAGCAAATGCGGCGTTCATGCCGAATCTTCATTGCCGTCCGCCTTGATGTAGCCTGAGACACACGCCCCGCCGGCCTGGCCGATTGGTGCATATTAGTTGAAAAAACTGCCTCGAGTCATCATAAACCAGGTCCTCGCGACGTGCGCGGTTTTGCGCAGACAACAAAAAAGCAGCCGAAGCTGCTTTTTCTTGTTGCCATCCGAAATACTGCGCTATCGGATCAACGCCCTTTTTGACGCAATTTCGCAATCGCTGCCAATTGTGCAATCGCCGCCGACAACTCGGACTGTGCTTTTGCGTAATCGATCAGGGATTCTTTATTGGTCAACGCTTCTTCGGCGCGACGCTTGGCTTCGGTAGCCTTCGCTTCGTCCAGGTCGGCGCCACGGATCGCGGTGTCAGCCAGCACGGTAACGCGATGCGGCTGCACTTCCAGCAAACCGCCGGCAACGAACACAAACTCGTCCTGTGCCTGGCCTGCCACCTTGATCCGTACAGCACCCGGCTTGATGCGTGTGATCAGCGGAGTATGACGAGGATAAATCCCCAGCTCGCCCGATTCACCCGGCAACGCGACGAATTCAGCTTCGCCGGAGAAGATCATCTCTTCCGCGGAAACAACGTCTACGTGAATAGTGTTTGCCATCTTAAACCCTTTGTTGTCCATCAAATCAAGCGTCAAGCAGCGCCACTGCGTCATTTCCGACCCAGTCATTCCCGCGCACGCGGGAATCCATCTTAGTCGCCATCCAAGCTGGTAACCTGGATCCCCACGTTCGCGGGGATGACGCAGCGAGGCTGTCTTTAGCCGATCTTCTTGGCCTTTTCGATTGCTTCTTCGATCGTGCCGACCATGTAGAACGCTTGTTCCGGCAGGTGATCGAGTTCGCCGCTGGCGATCATCTTGAAGCCCTTGATCGTGTCCTTCAGCGAAACGTATTTACCTGGTGAACCGGTAAACACTTCAGCAACGTGGAAAGGCTGCGACAGGAAACGCTGCATCTTACGTGCGCGTGCCACCAGCAGCTTGTCTTCAGGAGCCAGTTCGTCCATACCCAGAATTGCGATAATGTCGCGCAATTCCTTGTAGCGTTGCAAGATGCCTTGCACAGCACGGGCGGTTTCGTAATGCTCTTGACCAACCACTTGCGGATCCAGCTGACGCGAAGTCGAATCCAGCGGATCGACCGCAGGATAGATACCCAGCGAAGCGATATCACGCGACAACACAACGGTGGAATCCAAGTGAGCAAAGGTAGTAGCAGGCGACGGGTCGGTCAAGTCATCCGCAGGAACGTAGACGGCTTGGATCGATGTGATCGAACCGGTTTTTGTCGATGTGATACGTTCTTGCAGCTGGCCCATTTCCGAAGCCAGCGTAGGCTGGTAACCCACAGCCGATGGCATACGGCCCAGCAGCGCGGACACTTCAGTACCGGCCAGTGTGTAACGGTAGATGTTATCGACGAAGAACAGCACGTCTTTACCTTCGTCACGGAAGCCTTCAGCGATCGTCAGGCCGGTCAGCGCAACGCGCAGACGGTTACCTGGCGGTTCATTCATCTGACCGTACACCATCGCCACTTTGGATTTTTCCGGATTTTCCAGATCAACCACTTTGGCATCAGCCATTTCGTGATAGAAGTCGTTACCTTCACGAGTACGTTCACCGACGCCGGCAAACACGGACAAGCCGCTGTGCGCCTTGGCGATGTTGTTGATCAGTTCCATCATGTTCACGGTCTTGCCCACACCCGCACCGCCGAACAGACCGACCTTACCACCCTTGGCGAACGGACAAACCAGGTCGATGACCTTGATGCCGGTTTCCAGCAATTCCTGCGATGGCGACAGTTCGTCGTAGGCAGGCGCCTTGCGGTGGATCGACGCGGTAGTTTCGCGGCTGACCGGACCACATTCGTCGATCGGGTTACCCAGTACGTCCATGATGCGGCCCAGTGTTGCTTTACCGGTCGGCACCATGATTGGCTGGCCTGTGTTCTTGATTATCATGCCGCGGCGCAAACCGTCGGATGTACCCAGCGCAATGGTGCGGACTACGCCGTCACCCAGCTGTTGTTGTACTTCCAGCGTCAGTTCCGAGCCATCCATCTTCAAGGCGTCGTAAATCTTAGGCATCGCGTCACGTGGGAATTCAACGTCCACCACAGCGCCGATACACTGAACGATTTTGCCATCAGCCATTTTCGTTCCTTCAATATATAAAATTAATTTCTGTTAAACGCAATTTGCGTTACACCGCAGCAGCACCGGCGACGATCTCAGACAATTCCTTGGTGATCGCAGCTTGACGCGTCTTGTTGTAGACCAGTTTCAATTCGCCGATCACGTTACCCGCGTTGTCGCTAGCCGACTTCATCGCCACCATCCGCGCCGATTGCTCGGACGCCATGTTTTCAGCGACAGCCTGATAAATCAGCGCTTCCACGTAACGCACCAGCAATTCATCGATGACACTTTGCACATCCGGCTCATAAATGTAGTCCCAGGAATGCGAACCTGCATCACCAGCTTTACTGTCAGCCTCAAGACGATCAGCTGACAGCGGCAGCAACTGCTGCAGCATCGGCTCTTGCTTCATCGTGTTGATGAACTTGGTGTACACCAGATAAACCGCGTCCAGGTGACCTTCCTGGTAAGCATCGAGCAGTACCTTGACCGGCCCGATCAGCTTGTCCAGATGCGGCGTATCGCCCAGTTGCACGGCGTGCGCAACGACCTTGGCGCCGATCCGGTTAAGGAAACCCAGACCCTTGTTGCCGATCGCTACTGCCTGAACCTTGTTGCCTTGTCCTTCCAGCTCACGCAGTTTCGCGGTCAGCATACGCAAGGAGTTGGTGTTCATGCCGCCGCACAGACCTTTGTCTGTGGTGACGACGATGAAACCAACGTTCTTGGAGTTGTCCTGCTTCACCATGAACGGGTGCGTGTACTCTGGATTGGCTTGCGACAAGTTAGAAGCGATATTACGAATCTTGTCACTGTAGGGACGTGCCGCACGCATCCGGTCCTGCGCCTTGCGCATTTTGGATGCGGCGACCATTTCCATCGCCTTGGTGATCTTCTTCGTATTTTCTACGCTCTTGATCTTGCTGCGTATCTCTTTACCTGTAGCCATTCCGTGCTCCAGTTAAATTAAGCCACGAACGATTTTTTGAAATCAGCAACGGCAGCGGACAATGCAGCTTCGCCATCTTTATCGAGTTGCTTGGTTTCTTCGATCTTTTGCAGCAAAGGCGCGTGGCTGGTCTTCATGAAGCTGTGCAGACCGCTTTCGAACGGCAGTACTTGCTTGACGTCGATGCTGTCCAGGAAGCCCTTGTTGACCGCAAACAAAGTCACAGCCATCAGCGAAATCGACAACGGCGAGTATTGCGCCTGCTTCAACAGCTCGGTTACGCGTGCACCGCGGTCCAGCTGCTTGCGGGTCGCTTCGTCGAGGTCGGAAGCAAACTGAGCAAACGCAGCCAGTTCGCGATACTGCGCCAAGTCGGTACGGATACCGCCGGACAGGTTCTTGATCACTTTGGTCTGAGCAGCACCACCAACGCGCGACACCGAAATACCGGCGTTGATCGCAGGACGGATACCGGCGTTGAACAAGGAAGTTTCCAGGAAGATCTGACCGTCGGTAATCGAAATCACGTTGGTCGGAACGAACGCGGAAACGTCGCCAGCCTGGGTTTCGATGATCGGCAAAGCAGTCAGCGAACCAGTCTTGCCCTTGACTTCACCCTTGGTGAAATCTTCGACGTACTTTTCGTTCACGCGTGCTGCGCGTTCCAGCAAACGGCTGTGGAGGTAGAACACGTCGCCAGGATAAGCTTCACGGCCTGGTGGACGGCGCAGCAGCAGCGATACCTGACGATATGCAACAGCTTGCTTCGACAGATCGTCATACACGATCAGCGCGTCTTCACCGCGGTCACGGAAATATTCGCCCATTGCGCAGCCGGAGTAAGCCGACAGATATTGCATCGCAGCCGACTCGGAAGCCGATGCAGCAACAACGATGGTGTATTCCATGGCGCCGTGTGCTTCCAGCGAGCGCACGATGTTCTTGATCGACGATGCTTTTTGACCGATAGCGACATAGATACATGTCACGTCCTGGCCCTTTTGATTGATGATCGCATCAATCGCCACAGCAGTCTTGCCGGTTTGACGGTCGCCGATGATCAGTTCGCGCTGACCGCGGCCGATCGGCACCATCGAGTCGATCGACTTGATGCCGGTCTGCATTGGCTGCGAAACGGATTGACGGGCAATAACGCCTGGAGCGATCTTTTCAATCGGCGCTGTCAGCTTGGTGTTGACCGGACCCTTGCCGTCGATAGGCTGGCCCAGTGCGTTCACTACACGGCCGCGCAGTTCCGGACCGATAGGCACTTCCAGGATACGGCCGGTACATTTGACTGTATCGCCTTCGGAAATGTGCTCGAAGTCGCCCAGGATAACGGCGCCGACGGAATCGCGCTCGAGGTTCAGCGCGAGGCCGAATGTGTTGCCCGGGAATTCCAGCATCTCACCTTGCATCACGTCAGACAGACCATGGATACGGCAGATACCGTCGGACACGGAAATAACCGTGCCTTGATTGCGAATTTCAGCGGTATCGCCAAGGCCTTGAATCCGGCTCTTGATCAGTTCGCTGATTTCAGACGCGTTGAGTTGCATATAAACTCCTAAATATTTTTCGTTGCTTAGGCAATGGCGTCAGCAGGTCCGATTACGCTGCCAGGGCAGCGTGCAGTTCCTGCAGCTTGGCGCGTACCGACGTGTCGAGCACTTCATCACCAACCATTACGCGGACACCGCCGATCAGCGAGTTATCCACAGTGACCGACGGGTTCAGCTTACGGCCGAATTTCTTTTCCAGCGTGGCGATCAAATCCTTCACTTGCGCTTCGGTCATTTCGAAAGCGCTGGTGATCTCAGCATCGGCAGCGCCTTCCTGTGCGTTCTTCAGCACATGAAATTGCTCGGCGATTTCCGGCAACGCCATCAAACGGCCGTTATCAACCAGCATGGCGACGAAGTTCTTGACTTCGGCACTGGCTGCCTGCGGCGATTTCAACAGCGCCAGAAACGTATCAGCGGCTTGCTGATGCGAGACGGCAGGATTTTGCGCCAGCGCCTTGACCTCGGGATGGGACACCACTTGTCCCATTTCCGACATCAGGTTGGCCCAGGCTGTCAGATCTTGCGATTTGGCGACACGGAACAGCGCTTCTGCATAAGGGCGAGCAATCGTTGCAAGTTCTGCCATGATTACAGCTCTGTTTTCAGTTGGTTCAGCAAATCGGCGTGAGCAGCAGAGTTGACTTCGCGCTTGAGGATCTGTTCGGCGCCTTTGACCGCGAGGGTCGCAACGTCGCCGCGCAATGCTTCGCGAGCTTTAGTCATTTGCTGTTCTGCTTCGGCTTTGGCGTTAGCGATGATACGAGCAGCTTCTTCAGCAGCAGTTTTCTTGGCTTCGTCGACAATCGCCTGGCCGCGCTTTTCAGCGTCGCCAATGCGCTTTTGACCTTCGTCGCGCGCGGTTGCCAGTTCTGCCGAAGCGCGCTTTTCAGCGGCTGCCAGGTCTGCCTTGCCGCGGTCCGCGGCTGCCAGGCCGTCCGCAATCTTCTTGGCGCGCTCATCGAGCGCTTTTATCAACGGCGGCCAGATGAATTTCATCGTGAACAACGCGAGGATAAAGAAGACTACGAACTGAGCAAGCAATGTTGCATTTAAGTTCATAGTAATTTCCTTCTCAGAATAACGTGGGCTGAAATGCTTTCAGCCGATTCGGTTACGCTCGATTAAATTACTTAGGAACGAATGGATTTGCGAATGCGAACAACATGGCGATACCAACACCGATCAGGAACGCAGCGTCAATCAGACCAGCCAGCAGGAACATCTTGGTTTGCAGGGTGTTCATCAGTTCTGGTTGACGTGCCGATGCTTCCAGGTACTTACCGCCCATGATCGCGATACCGATACAAGCACCGATAGCGCCCAAACCGATGATCAAACCACAAGCCAAAGCAACAAAAGACAGATCAGTCATGACAATTCCTTCAAAGTTAAGTGAATACAAAAATTAATACAAAAAATTAATACAAGAATTAATACGCAAACAGATACAAAAACTAAAACACCAGATTCAAAACCGATTAATGCGACTCATGCGCCTGGCCGATATACACCAGGGTCAGCATCATGAAAATAAACGCTTGCAACAACACGATCAGGATGTGGAAGATCGCCCAGATCGAACCGGCAATCACGTGCCCGACAAAACCGAACGCAGTCGCTGTGGAACCCAGCAGCGCGATCAACAGGAACAACAGTTCGCCGGCATACATGTTGCCGAACAGCCGCATCGCCAGCGATACAGTCTTTGCAGCAAATTCGATCAGGTTCAACAGCAGATTGGCGGGAGCCAGCCAGATACCGAAAGGCGCCGCGACCAGTTCATGCAGGAAGCCGCCGATACCTTTGATCTTGAAGCTGTAATACAGCATCAGCACCAGCACGCCCAGGGCGATACCCATGGTGCCGTTGAGGTCGGCGGTCGGCACTACGCGGTGATGCGAAATGACGCCTTCCAAACCAATCCATTTGAAGAAGAAGGAAAACATGTCGACCGGCAGGAAGTCGAGCGAATTCATCAGCGCAACCCAGACGAACACCGTCAACGCCAGCGGTGCGATGAAGCTACGGTCACCATGCACAATGCCTTTGGCCTGGTCGTCAACCATCTCGACCACCATTTCGACGAAAGCCTGGAAACGGCCTGGCACACCGGCCGTCGCTTTACGCGCGGCCAGGTACATCAGCAGGCTGCCGAGCACGCCGGCGAATACTGACCAGAAAATGGTGTCGATATTGATGATCGAAAAATCGACTATCTTGACTTGATGGCCGTTGGCAAAATGTCCAAGGTGATGGACGATATATTCTGAGGGGGTTAGTGCTTCGCTTGGGGCTACAGTCATGATCGATGTCTAAAAAGTAAGATTATGTAACTTTTAAGTACCACGATGAAGCTGACGATAAAGGCCGGCCAATTCAAATCGTGATACAACCATACGACCGCGCCAATCAGCGCAATCGTTGTAGCAATTTTGACAAACTCGCCGATGAAAAAAGACATCGGGTTGGCGCCGCCTGGTTTGCGCGCGCTGATATAAAGACGGAGAGCAAACAGTCCGTTGGGAACCGCGCAACACACCCCACCTAACAGCGCGGAACAGAATCCGGGTACGCCGGCTAACAAACCTGCGATACACGCCAGCACGACCGTAGTAACAAATTGCATAAGCACGATGCGCAGCATACTGACCCAATAATGTGCGAAAACGACTCGCTTAACAGAACGCGGTTGCAGTGTGTTGATGCAGCGCAGTTATCTCGCAACGACCACGCCGTTGCTAAGAACTTACCAGTCTACGGCTGATTTAGAAGCCCGAGGATTATAAAGGCTGGGCGCGGCTTTCGTCAAACTTTTGCTGCCGAATCATAAGCTTATACAACAAATGATAATGGCTCCAATTGCCTTCGCCGATCAAATCTTTGGGACCAATCCGTGAATTCGTCTACACGATTAATCTGCATTGATGCACCCAAATGGTGAGCCGCAAAAATCTGTCGTCCGGTCTTCCATGTTTCGCTTTGTAACTTACTCCGCACCTTTCAGGCGAGTAATCAGACCGTCCAAGGTATCCAGATCGGAAAAATCGATAATCAACTGGCCGCGGTTTTTAGCCGCCGTCTTGATGGTCACCTGCGTCGCCAGCAGATCCGACAACTCTTCTTCCAGACGGGCGATGTCGCGTGACTTTTCTTTATTTTTAGGCGGACGGTTCGCCGCTTCCGCTTCGGTGGTGGCGCGCGCCACCAGTTTTTCGGTATCGCGCACCGACATGCGCTTGGCCACCACCTGGTTCGCCAGCGTGATCTGGGTCGCCGCATCGACCGCCAGCAGCGCCCGTGCATGGCCCATGTCGATATCGCCCGCCATCAGCATGGTTTGTACCGGCTTGGCCAGGTTCAGCAAACGCAACAGGTTCGATACCGCGCTGCGCGAGCGCCCTACCGATACCGCCGCCTGCTCGTGGGTGAAGCTGAAATCGGTGATAAGGCGATGGATGCCTTGTGCTTCTTCCAGCGGATTCAGGTCCTCGCGCTGCATGTTTTCGATCAGCGCCATCGCGGCAGTGGTCTGGTCGTCAACATCCTTAACCAATACCGGCACCTCAATCAGCCCCGCCATCTGCGCCGCCCGGAAGCGGCGCTCGCCGGCGATGATTTCATAGTGCTGGGCGCCATTGTGCAAAGCAATCGGCCGCACCAGGATCGGCTGCAGCAAGCCCTGCTCCTTGATCGACGACGCCAGTTCGGCCAGCGCGCCTTCATCCATGCGGGTACGCGGCTGGTATTTGCCGGCCTGCATGACAGTCACCGCCAACACTGAAGGTGCGCCGGCAATCGTCGGCACCGCATCTGTGATATCGGTCGATCCGCCCAGTAAAGCTTCGAGACCGCGACCCAGTCCTTTTGATTTTTTCGTGACCATCTTTTCCTACCGTAGATTACTGATTACACGCCGAAAGGCCTGTGGATAACTCTGTGGGCAACCCATGAATAAAACGGGAATAAGCTGTGGTTAAACCCATGGATAACTATGTGTACTACCCCTGTATTACCTGTGCACTACATGCTTTTGATGCGCTCTACCATCTCGGCGCCAAAGGCGATGTAAGCTTGCGCGCCCTTGGAAGCGGCATCAAAACTCACGCCTGGCATGCCATACGACGGCGCTTCCGCCAGACGCACGTTGCGCGGAATCACTGTCTTGAATACCTTGTCGCCAAAATGCTTTTCCAGTTCGTCCGACACTTGTTGCGATAAAGTCATGCGCGGATCGAACATGACGCGCAGCAAGCCGATGATCTTCAAGTCCGGATTCAGGTTGGCGTGCACCTTCTTGATGGTGTTCACCAGGTCCGATAAGCCTTCCAGCGCGTAGTACTCGCATTGCATCGGGATGATGACGCCGTTGGCCGCACACAGGCCGTTCAGGGTCAGCATCGACAGCGCCGGCGGACAGTCGATCAGGATGAAATCGTATTCGTCGGCAACGCTGGCAAATGCATCTTTCAGGCGCTTTTCGCGATTTTCCAGCTCGACCATTTCCACTTCGGCGCCTGCCAGTTCACGGTTCGCCGGCAATACATCGAAGCCGCCGGTCTCGGACGTCTTGCGTACCGACTTGATATCCGACATCCCCAACAGCACTTCATAAATCGTGGCGGCCAGCGTACCTTTATTGATTCCCGCGCCCATCGTGGCGTTCCCTTGCGGGTCCAGATCGGCCAGCAATACGCGCTGATTCAGCTGCGCCAGGCCGGCGGCCAGATTGACGGCGGTGGTGGTTTTACCGACTCCGCCCTTTTGATTGGCGACACAAAATATTTTTGCCATGTAGTGGTCAGGTCGTTATTTAATTGGTTGATAACTTGATGCCAAAGCCGATCAGGAAAAATCCTGCGGCCTTGGAGGCGAATGCGGCAATACGGCGATTGTGTCCCAGGCGCTTGGCGGCATGGTTACCAAGCAGTACCAACAGACTACCGTAAATAAATGCGCAACTGGAAATGATTGCGCCCATCGTCAAAAATGTCACGCCGCGAGTATGAAAAAAGGCGGTCATGGTAGTCCGGCTCCTGTTATGGATTGCTGCGCTTGATAAATATCAGATGGCGTTCCGCGTCCAGCCCGGGCACCGCCACCGGCCTTATTTCCGTGACTTGCCAGCCAGCCGGCAAGCGGGCGATTTCCTCGTCCGGCTTGACGCCTTTCAGTGCGATGAACTGGCCATCATTTGTCAACAAATGCGCCGACCAGTTGATGAAATCGGCCAACTCGGCAAACGCACGCGATGTGATCACGTCGAATTTCTGCGTCACCTGCAGCTGCTCTACCTTTGCCGTATGCACGCTGACATTGCTCAATCCCAGCTCGGCTTTCACCTGTGTCAGGAACGCCGTTTTCTTGTGCACCGTGTCGATCATGGACACACGCATCGACGGCTTGGCCTTGGCCGCCCAGATCGCCAGGATCATCCCTGGCAAGCCGCCGCCGGCGCCGACATCCAGCACATGCCCGGCTTCAGCGAAGGCCGGCACCACCGCGAGCGAGTCCAGCAAATGGTGGGTCATCATCTGCGCCGGTTCACGGATCGAAGTCAGGTTATAGACCTTGTTCCACTTGGCCAGCAGGTTGAGATAAGCCAGTAATTGCTGTTCTTGCTGCGGATCCAGCGTGATGCCTATTTTTTGTGCACCTTGCTGCAGGCTCGCGTCCAATAGTGCGGTCTGCGTTGAACTCATGTTGCCGCTCCACGATTATGCTGGCAATTACCTGCCAGGTCGTTAATTTTCATGCAAGCCATTCTCACCTCAAGCCGCCTGGTCATCGGCATTCAGGCGCTTCATCCCACCCTTTTTCAGATGCACCAGCAACAGCGACAATGCCGCCGGCGTGATGCCGGAAATGCGCGAAGCCTGGCCGAAGGTTTCTGGCCGATGCAGATTCAGCTTCTGCCGTACTTCGATCGACAACGCCTGGACTTCCATGTAATCGAGGTCGGCCGGCAATTTCAGGTTTTCATTGTGTTCGTGGCGCTCTACTTCGCGCGCCTGGCGATCGATATAGCCGGCGTACTTGACCTGGATTTCGACCTGTTCCTTGACGCTGTCATCTTGCACGCCCGGACCGCCGAGCTCCTGGCCATCGACACCCTTCAGCGTCATTAATTGTTCATAAGTAACATTTGGCCGGCGCAGCAAATCCATCAGGGCATATTCCCGTTCCATCGGTTTGCCCAGCAAACGCTCTGCTTCGGCATTGGCGACGATGCGCGGATTGACCCAGGTCGATCGCAGGCGCTCCATCTCGACGGCGACCGCTTCGCGCTTTTTCTCGAACTGCGCCCATTGCACATCGCCGACACAGCCAAGCTGGCGGCCGGTTTCGGTCAGGCGCAAGTCGGCGTTATCTTCGCGCAGGCTCAGGCGATATTCGGCGCGGCTGGTGAACATGCGATATGGCTCTTGCACACCTTGAATTATCAGGTCGTCGACCAGCACGCCGAGATAAGCTTGATCGCGCCGCGGCGTCCAGGCATCGCGTTCTTGTGTTTGCAATGCAGCGTTGAGACCGGCCAGCATCCCTTGCGCCGCAGCCTCTTCGTAACCGGTGGTGCCATTGATCTGGCCCGCAAAGTACAGGCCCTGGATCATCTTGGTTTCGAGCGAAGCCTTCAAACCGCGCGGGTCGAAGTAGTCATATTCGATGGCGTAGCCGGGACGCAGGATGTGAGCATTTTCCAGACCACGCATCGAATGGACCAAAGCCAGCTGCACATCGAATGGCAGGCTTGTCGAAATACCATTAGGGTAAAACTCGTTGGTGGTCAGCCCTTCTGGTTCCAGGAATATCTGGTGCGAATCCTTGCCGGCGAAGCGATGGATCTTGTCCTCGATCGATGGACAGTAGCGCGGACCAACTCCCTCGATCACGCCCGTGTACATCGGGCTGCGGTCGAGGCCGGCGCGGATGATATCGTGCGTTTGCTGGTTGGTATGGGTAATCCAGCATGGCAGTTGTGCCGGATGCATCCCGGCATTGCCCATGACGGAAAATACCGGAACCGGGTCAAGATCCCCCGGTTGCGGCTCCATGACCGAAAAATCGATAGTGCGGCCGTCAATGCGTGGCGGCGTCCCTGTCTTCAGCCGCCCTTGCGGCAACTTCAACTCTTTCAGACGTGCCGACAAGGAAATCGCCGGAGGATCGCCGGCGCGGCCTGCCGAATAATTATTCAAGCCGACGTGGATTTTCCCGTCCAGGAAAGTACCGGCGGTCAGCACCACCGCCCTGCTCAGAAAGCGAATCCCCACCTGAGTGACAGCACCAACGACACGATCTCCATCCACAATCAGATCATCCACCGCCTGCTGAAACAACCACAGGTTTTCCTGATTTTCCAGGCGCGAACGGATGGCTTGCTTGTACAAGATACGGTCAGCTTGCGCGCGGGTTGCGCGTACCGCCGGGCCCTTGGAGGAATTCAGGATGCGAAACTGGATACCCGCTTCATCGGTGGCAATTGCCATTGCACCGCCCATGGCGTCGACTTCTTTCACAAGATGGCCCTTGCCTATCCCGCCAATCGAAGGATTGCAGGACATCTGGCCCAAGGTCTCGATATTGTGAGTCAACAATAGCGTTTTTTGGCCCATGCGGGCGGAAGCCAGCGCGGCTTCGGTGCCGGCGTGGCCGCCGCCAACGACGATTACATCAAAATGTGTAGGAAAAAGCATAGTGCGCCTCTTGGAGACGATGAATAACGGTGAGCAGAGGGGTGATTATAAACCTAGAAGTGGTGGCGGGACGCGTCCGAGTGTGCTTTTGCCAGGATGCCTGACAGCGTTGCTCCTCCTTGCAGGGAAATCCCTGCTGCGATCGTCTCGCTTTGTCACGCATCCTGGCAAAAGCACAATCGGATGCGTAACGTTCTCTGCGCATATGTGAACTATTTAACCCTTCCCCAACCAGTCAAACGCAAACTTTCAAATGCAGATAAGTGGTCCACCGCCACTTCTAGGTTTATGCATGCAGCGCTGACATTGATTCCTGTGCTGGACATACAACAGATGTTTCACGTGGAACATTAGGCATTTAGCTTTGTTTGCGAACAGAAAAAGCAAAACGGCGATTGTTTCACGTGGAACAATCGCCGTTTTGTTTGGAAGCTTGGGGAAGCTATCTTAGAAAAGCATCATAGCCAGTCTTCAAAATCAATACCGACACTACAAACAAGAACAGCTTTCGTACAAAACCACTCCCATGTCTGAGTGCGAGCCTGGTACCTAACAGCGAACCACCGACATTGCAGATAGCCATAATCAATCCAAGTTGCCAGATGATATGTCCGCTATATCCAAACCAAAGCAAAGCGGCCAAATTGGTAGCAACGTTGATCACCTTGGATACTGCGGAAGCCGCAAGGAAATCGAAGCCGAAAAATCGCACAAACAGGAAAATCAGGAAGCTACCTGTACCAGGGCCGAAAACACCGTCATAAAATCCGATGCCGCCACCGATCAACATCGCCAATAGCTTCTCTTTCGAGCCGGTATGCAAGGGCGCGTGAATACTGCCGAAATCTTTCTTCTTGATTGTGTAAATCGCTACCGCCAGTAAAATGAACGGCAGCGATTTCCGGATAGCTTCGGTAGGAATATGGGTAATGGTATAAGCACCCAGGAAGGCAAACAAGAATGCCGCTCCTGCAGCGGGCAAAGCAGAGTTCCAGGCAATCTTTACACGCTTGGCGAAATTCACCGCGGCGGCACCGGTACCGAAGATGCCGGCAAGTTTATTGGTGCCGAAGATCGTTGCGGGTGTGGCATTAGGCAACATCGCAAACAAGGCCGGAATCTGGATCAGGCCCCCTCCTCCAACTACCGCGTCAATCAAACCAGCGAGAAAACTGGCAAGCGCCAAAATAAGGAAATCCGGGAATAACTCAGGCATGGCATGTACGAACGAGGGGTGAAAAGAAAATGGCGAACATAGATGCCGCCAAGGCATAAAAGACACGCAATTCTACGTGCCAAACCTTGAGCCGGATTACGTCATGGCTATGATATTTAATCATAGCTGTCCAAGCATTTCCCTAGCTTGAGTCAGATCGCAAGCAGCGATGGATTTAAATAAGCAACATACGCCAAAATGAAGTATCTGCCTATTATTTAGGCAGAAGATTCGGGCCGGGCACTTAACAAAAAACCCGTACAAGACAAGCTATGTACGGGCTCTTGATTGGCGCCAAACTGCAGCGAAAAGATCAGCTGGTACCGGATGCCCGCTTCTTCAGCAGTGCTGAAATTTCACCAACAATTCCGCGCCGGAACGCCAGCACGCAAACGATAAAGATGAAACCGGTAACGATCGTTACCGATTCGCCAAGCCCGTTGAACCAGTCGATATGCGTGACCGCGGCAAGCCAGTTACCGATATCACCCAGCTTGTTTTCAAGCACTATAATAATGACTGCGCCGACGATAGGTCCGACGATCGTGCCCAAACCTCCAACCAATGTCATCAGCACCACCAGCCCGGACATGGTCCAGTGGACGTCGGTCAAAGTTGCAAAACCCAGAACCAAGGTCTTGGTAGAACCAGCCAGGCCCGATAACGCCGCCGACAAAACGAAGGCCAGCAGCTTGTAGCGATTGACGTCATAGCCGAGGGAAATGGCGCGCGGCTCATTTTCCTTGATGGCTTTCAACACCTGGCCGAATGGAGAATTTACCGTACGCACGATCAATGCAAAGCCGGCCACCGCAATCGCCAGCACCACATAATACAAAGTCAGGTCGTTGCCGAGATCGATGAAGCCGAGCAGATGTCCGCGCGGCACGCCTTGCAAACCATCCTCGCCGCCAGTGAACGGCATCTGCAGGCAAACGAAATACAGCATCTGCGCCAATGCCAGCGTGATCATGGTGAAATAAATCCCCTGCCGCCGGATCGCCAGGCTGCCCATCACCAGGCCGATCAGCGCGCCCGTCGCAGTGCCGGCGATCAACCCGAGTTCGGTCGGCAAGCCCAAAGTCTGCAAGGCATAACCGGCGACATAGCCTGCACCGCCAAAGAACGCAGCATGCCCAAACGACAACAATCCTGTAAAGCCGATCAGCAAATTGAAAGCGCAGGCGAACAGCGCGAAACAGATGATCTTCATCAGGAACACCGGATAGATACCGAACGGCACCGCCAGGGCCGCCAGCAACAGCAAGCCATAGCCGATTTTCTTATTCATGTTCATAGCTCTCCCATCGCTCCGGTTTTCACTTTTCTTTACCGAACAAGCCGGCAGGCCGGATCATCAGCACAATCGCCATCACCACAAACACCACAGTGGCCGAGGCTTCCGGATAGAACACCCGGGTCAGTCCCTCAATCACGCCCAGCGCCAGGCCGGTAATGATCGACCCCATGATGGAGCCCATGCCGCCGATCACCACAACCGCGAAGACGACGATAATCAGGTTGGAACCCATCAGTGGCGAGACCTGGATCACAGGCGCCGCCAGCACCCCGGCAAAGGCCGCCAAAGCGACGCCGAAGCCGTAGGTCAAGGTCACCATCAGCGGCACGTTGACGCCAAAGGCTTCCACCAGTTTCGGATTCTCGGTGCCGGCGCGCAAGTAAGCGCCGAGCTTGGTCTTCTCGATCACGAACCAGGTCGCAAAACAGACCGTCAGCGACGCCAGCACCACCCAGGCGCGGTAGTTCGGCAGTACCATGAAACCGAGATCGGTGGCGCCGCTCAAGGCATCAGGCACCGAATACGGCTGGCCGGAGACGCCGTAGAACGAACGGAAGATGCCCTCCACCATCAAGGTGATGCCGAAGGTCAGCAGCAGCCCGTAGACGTGATCCAGCTTGTATAGCCAGCGCAGCATGGTCTTTTCAATGATGATGCCGAACAGGCCCACCAGCAGCGGCGCCAGGGCCAGCATCACCCAGTAGTTCAGGTTGAAATAAGTCAGGCCGATCCAGGCCAGGAAAGCGCCCATCATGTACAGCGCGCCATGGGCGAAGTTGATGACGTTGAGCAGCCCGAAGATCACCGCCAGGCCCAGCGACAGCATGGCGTAGAACGAACCGTTGACCAACCCCAGCAGCAGCTGGCTCATCAAGGCTTGAAAGGGAATGCCGAAAATTTCCATGGCAATATCATCAAAAAATCACTCGTGCGAGTGAAGAACAATCAAACAGCGCAACGGCGTGCCGACCCCAGCAAGGATCAGCACGCTTATGACACGCCAGGCATATCGTCAGCCAAGACAGCGCAGGAAAATCAGCGCACCATCATTTCCACAGCGCGCATTTGGTTTCGGCCTTCGGTGTGAAAGCCTGCTCGCCAGAAATGGTCTCGATCTTGTTCAGATAGTCCCAAGGATATTTAGAATCGGCCGGCGCCTTGACCTGGTACAGCATCATGTCGTGCACCACACGGCCATCGGGACGCAGATAGGCGTTCTTCGCGTACATGTCGTTGAACTTGCTCTTGTGCAGTTGCGCCATGACCTTGTCGCCATCGTCGGTGCCTGTGGCTTTGACAGCGCTCAGGTATTGCATCGCCGCCGAGTAATCCCCTGCCTGCAAACTGGAAGGTTCTTTTTTCATCTTTTCAAAATAGCGTTTCGCCCAAGCGCGCGATTCCGCATTCTGATCCCAATACCAGCTGTCGGTCAGGTACATGCCCTGGGTCTGCTTCAAGGTCAGCGAATGGATGTCGTTGATGAAGACCAGCAAACCGGCCAGCTTGGCATTCTTGGTGACGCCAAATTCATTGGCGGCCTTCACCGCATTGATCAGGTCGCCGCCGGCATTAGCCAGGCCGATGATCTGCGCCTTGGACGATTGCGCCTGCAGCATGAACGAGGAAAAATCGGAGGCGTTGAGCGGGTGCTTGACCGAACCGAGTACCGTGCCGCCGGAAGACTTCACCACCGCAGTGGTGTCTTTTTCCAGCGAAGCGCCGAAAGCATAGTCAGCGGTGATGAAGTACCAGCTCTTGCCGCCCTGCTTCACCACCTGCGAACCGGTGCCATGCGCAAGCGCATAAGTATCGTAGGCGTAGTGCACGGTGTAAGGCGTGCATTCCTCATTGGTCAGGCGAGTGCTGCCGGCGCCGATTTCAAAGAAAGGCTTCTTCTTTTCAGCGGCGATTTTCGCCATCGCCAATGCCGTGCCGGAGTTGGTGCCGCCGATCAGCATGTCCAGGCCTTGCTGGTCGAACCACTCGCGCGCCTTGCTGGAAGCGATATCGGCTTTGTTCTGGTGATCCGCCATAATCAGTTCGATCTTCTTGCCGTTGATGCTGCCGCCCATGTCCGCAATCGCCATCTTGATGGCCTCGGCGCCGCCCGGACCGTCGATATCGGAGTAGACACTCGACATGTCGGTGATGAAACCGATCTTGATCACATCGCCCGAAATTTGCGCGGCTGCCGGCAGCGCAACACTGAAGGCGATCGTACTGCTCACGGCAACTGCCAGCGTCTTTAATTTGATATTCATTGTCTTCTCCAATTTTTTAAACGACCCGTTGTCCTGCAACCACGTTACATCAGCAGGACCTCCCTTACGCAAACCTACACACCCAGCAAAGCATTCAACACCGGCATCTTTTCTTCCAGCTGCGACGAGGCGAAGGACTCGACGATCTGGCCATGCTCCATCACATAAAAACGGTCCGCCAACGGCGCGGCAAAACGGAAGTTCTGCTCCACCATCACGATCGTATAGCTCTTGGATTTCAGGGTCGTGATCATGCGCGCCAACGCTTGCACGATCACCGGCGCCAGGCCTTCGGAAATTTCGTCCAGCAACAGCAGCCGCGCGCCCGTGCGCAATATCCGCGCGACTGCAAGCATCTGTTGTTCACCGCCTGAAAGCCGTGTGCCCTGGCTGTTCCGGCGCTCTTTCAGGTTGGGAAACATGTCGTAGATTTCTTCCACCGACATGCCCTTTTCGGTGCTCGATAACGACGGCGGCAAGAGTAAGTTTTCTTCGGTAGAAAGCGAGGAAAAAATCCCGCGTTCTTCCGGACAATAACCGACGCCATGATGCGCAATCTTGTAGGTCGGCAGCGCGATCGTCTCAACCCCGCCGATCTTGATCGAGCCCTTGCGGGCGCCGGTCAGGCCCATGATCGCGCGCATGGTGGTGGTGCGGCCGGCGCCGTTGCGACCCAGTAGCGTCACCACCTCGCCCTTGTGCACGCTCAGGTTCACATTGTGCAAGATGTGCGATTCGCCGTACCAGGCTTGCAGGTTTTCGATGCTCAGCGCTACTGTACCCTGGCCGCCAACTGCAGCATTGATTGACGAAGAATGAACGGCAGACATCAATGTGCTCCCACCAGTGCTTCGGTCGTGGTGCCCATATAGGCCTCCATTACCAACGGATTCTTCGATACTTCCTCATAGCGCCCTTCCGCCAGCATGGCGCCGCGCTGCAGCACGCTGATCTTGTCGCAGATGCCGGACACCACATTCATGTTGTGCTCCACCATCAGGATCGTGCGGCCCACAGACACCTTCTTGATCAGCGCCGTGACCCGATCCACATCCTCGTGCCCCATGCCCTGCGTCGGCTCATCCAGCAGCATCAGTTCAGGCTCCATGCTCAGCGTGGTTGCTATTTCCAGCGCGCGCTTGCGACCGTAGGGCAAGTCAACCGTCAGGGTATCGGCAAACTCGGTCAGGTCGACTTCCGCCAACAGCTCCATCGCGCGCTGGTTCAACTGCGCCAGCGACTTGCCGCTCTTCCAGAAGTGGTAGGACGTGCCAAGCGAGCGCTGCAAACCAATGCGGACATTCTCCATCACGCTCAGGTGCGGAAACACTGCCGATATCTGGAATGAACGGATGATGCCCTGGCGCGCGATCTGGGCCGGCGCATCGGCGGTAATGTCGCGGCCGTTGAACAGGATCTGGCCGGAAGTCGGAATCAGGAATTTAGTCAGTAAATTGAAGCAAGTCGTTTTCCCGGCGCCGTTAGGACCGATCAATGCGTGGATATGGCCACGCTCAACCTGCAGGTTGACGGCATTGACGGCCGTAAACCCCCTGAACTCTTTCGTCAGGTTTTTTGTCTCCAAGATGATGTCGGTCATCCAGTCTCCCATTGATGTTGCTTTATTCGGAACATCCCGCGCTGATAGATACTATTGCATGTACCTTATCAGCCTTATATTTTTTACGGATACTACCGGCGCCACTCTAACGGGGCAATACGTAGAAATACTATACAAAAACTGAGGAGAAAATCAGTCATGTCTTACAAAATAATTTAAAACGCACAACAAACCAACCATCAGTAACGCTCTTCCCTGATGAATTTTGCCGCCATTTCCGCAATCATCAAGGTCGGTGAATTGGTGTTGCCGGAGGTGATGGTCGGCATCACCGAAGCGTCAACCACGCGCAAGCCCCCCACTCCCTTGACCCGCAGCTTGCTGTCGACCACCGCCATCGCATCGTCGGCACGTCCCATCTTGCAGGTCCCCACCGGGTGGAATATAGTGGTGCCCACTTCACCGGCGGCCTTGATCAGATCCTCCTCGGTACGGTATTGCAGTCCAGGTTTGAATTCTTCGGGAGCGTACTTTCGCAATGCCGGCGCCGCGGCAATTTTACGGGTCAATAATACCGAAGCAGCGGCGACCTTGCGGTCTTCCTCAGTTGCCAGGTAATTCAAGGTGATTTTAGGCGCATTCTCGGCAATGCCTGAACCAATCCTCACATGGCCACGCGAAGTAGGACGCAAATTGCATACGCTGGCGGTAAAAGCGGGAAATGCATGCAAAGGATCACCGAATTTCTCCAGCGACAATGGTTGCACGTGATACTCCAGATTGGCCGTGATTTGCGCCGGGTCGGACTTGGCAAACGCCCCCAGTTGCGAAGGCGCCATCGACATCGGACCGCTCTGCGTCAACAGATATTCCATGCCGATTTTCGCCTTGCCAAACCAGCTGTTACTCATCCCATTCAGGGTTTTCACGCCGCTGACTGTAAAAGCCATGCGGATCTGCAAATGGTCTTGCAGGTTCTCCCCGACACCCGGCGTATCCTGCATCACAGGGATCTGGTGCAGCTGCAATAAAGCCGCCGGACCAATGCCTGACATCTGCAAAATATGCGGTGAGCCCACAGCGCCTGCACTCAGCAACGTCTCGCGGCCGGCCTCGGCATTCCATTCCCTGCCACCACCTGAAAATTCAACGCCTTTGCAGACCAGCCCCTGCTCGCCACGTTCAAGCACCAGGCGCTTGACGTGGCAGCCTGTCATGATATCCAGGTTGCCGCGCCGCGTCGCCGAACGTAAAAATGCCTTCGACGCATTCCAGCGGATACCGCGCTTTTGGTTGACGTCGAAATAGCCGGACCCTTCATTGTCGCCACAGTTGAAATCATCGATTTTAGGGATACCGGTTTCCGCTGCGGCGTCCCGGAATGCGTCAAGTATTTTCCATGACAACCGCTGCTTTTCCACCCTCCATTCGCCGCCGGCGCCGTGAAATTCGCTGGCGCCTTTATAGTGGTCTTCGCTCTTTTTAAACAGCGGTAGGACCTCCTCCCAGCGCCATGACGGATCGCCCGTGAGTTGCGCCCATTGATCATAATCGCGCGCCTGGCCGCGCATGTAAATCATGCCGTTGATCGAGGAACTTCCTCCCAATACTTTACCGCGCGGATATAGCAATCTGCGGCCATTCAGGCCGACATCCGGCTCGGTTTTATATAGCCAGTCGGTGCGAGGATTATTGATGCAATACAGATAGCCGACAGGAATATGGATCCAGATATAATCATCTTTTGCGCCTGCTTCTATCAGCAGCACCTTGACCGAACTATCTTGTGTCAAACGGTTCGCCAGCACGCAGCCCGCGGTCCCTGCACCGATGATGATGTAGTCGTACTTGCCTGCTGATTCCATGCGCCTCTTTCTATTTTTTTTCGATTTGTTCTTTTAATTTTTATTCAAAAGTAGAAAAACTTTTTCCACAAAAAGCACAAAATCACGAACAAAAATCAAAAGAAGATCTTAAGTTCTTGTTCGTGAATTTATTGCTTTTCTTGGATAGTATTTTCAAATAATATAATAATTATTTATATTGTTTATACTATTTATTTAGCGACCGGCATGGTGAACTCCGCGCCCTTGGAAATCGTCTGCGGCCAGCGCTGCATAATCGATTTGTAGCGCGTATAAAAACGCACGCCTTCTTCGCCATAGGCATGCGCATCGCCAAACAATGAGCGCTTCCAGCCACCGAACGAGTGCCATGCCATCGGCACAGGAATCGGCACATTGACGCCCACCATGCCAGCTTCCACCCGCCGTGAAAACTCGCGCGCGGTATTGCCATCCGAAGTAAACAGCGCAACGCCATTACCGAATTCATGGGCGTTGATCAGGTTCACGGCGGAGGCAAAATCTGGCACCCGCACGATGCACAGAACCGGACCGAAAATCTCTTCCTGATAGATTTTCATTTCCGGCGTGACCTGATCGAACAGCGATCCGCCGAGGAAGAAACCTTGTTCGAGACCAGGCACTTTCAAGCCACGCCCATCGACCAGCAACTTGGCGCCGGCAGCAACGCCGCCCTCGATATAGCCTTCGATTTTTTCCTTATGCACGGCAGTGACCACCGGCCCCATTTCCGCATCGGCTTCCATTCCGTTCTTGATCTTCAAAGCCTTCACGCGAGGGATCAATGCCGCAATCAATTTGTCTGCAACATTACCCACCGCGACAGCAACCGAAATCGCCATGCAACGTTCGCCGGCTGAACCATAGGCCGCGCCCATCAAGGCATCGACAGCCTGATCCAGATCCGCATCCGGCATCACCACCAGGTGATTCTTGGCGCCGCCCAACGCTTGCACTCTCAGTGGATACGCACCTTTGCGCTTGGCGCCTTCCTGGTAAATATATTCTGCAATCGGCGTCGAACCGACAAACGACACCGCCTTGACATCCGGATGCTGCAACAAAGTATCCACCGCCAGCTTGTCGCCCTGCACCACATTGAATACACCATCCGGCAAACCGGCCTGCTTAAACAGATCAGCCATCATCAGCGATGCCGAGGGGTCGCGTTCCGATGGTTTCAAGATAAAGGTATTGCCAGTCGCAATCGCCATCGGCGCCATCCACAACGGCACCATCACCGGAAAATTGAAAGGCGTAATGCCGACGGTAACGCCGAGAGGCTGACGCAGGTTCCAGTTATCGATGCCGCCGCCGATATTGTCGGTAAACTGACTTTTCAACAGTTGCGGAGCGCCGCATGCAAATTCAACGATTTCAATACCGCGTGTAACCTCTCCTTTAGCGTCGGAAAACACCTTGCCATGTTCACGCGTGATCGCCGCTGCCAACGCATCGTGATGTTGCTCCATCAACTCCTTGAACTTGAACATCACCCGCGCACGCTTCAGCGGTGCCGTATCAGCCCAAGCGGGCGCTGCCGCCGATGCTGCGGCTACCGCTGCGTTCACTTCTTCAACACTGCCCAACACAACTCTGGCGGAAACCGCGCCAGTCGCCGGATTGAAAACATCTTGTTGGCGGCCGCTGGCCGATTCCGTCACTTTGCCATTGATGTAATGCTGAATCAGGGGGGTGGAGCTTGATGATGTGGTCATAAGGATTCCTTTGGTTGGGTCTGGGTTGAATTTGATCTGTATTATTTTTTGCCCAGAATATCGTTAGCCACGCCAACAATCCAATGAGTTATGATCAACAGCATTATAAGAAATACTAATAACGAATCCGTCACGATTAAAATTTAAGCACATGGACCTCATCCAACTTCTCGCCTTCGTCACGGTCGCCCGTGAGGGAAATCTGACGCGCGCAGCAGAATTGCTGCATGTCACCCAGCCGGCTGTCAGCCTGCAAATCAAATCGCTGCAAACTAGTTTGAACCTGCAATTGTTCACCCGCATCCCCAGTGGCATGGCGTTGACCGATGAAGGCGTCAAGTTACTGCCTTTTGCCGAACGTGCGATTGCGGTCATGTCTGAACTGCGCCAACAGGCCGCCAGCTTACATCCAAGCAACTCTAAAATACTGAGTGGAAAACTCGCCATCGGCACCATTCTCGACCCTGAATTTATCCGGCTTGGCGCTTTTCTCCAGCGTCTGGTGGAAAGTTATCCACAGCTTTCTACACAATTGCAGCACAGCATGTCAGGAGATGTTTTGCAGCAAATCAAGTCCGGCCGCCTCGATGTCGGCTACTACCTAGGTACGCCAAATAAGAATTTTCACCGGCTCACACTGACACAGTTTACTTACTGCGTGCTTGCACCATCGGGTTGGAAAAGTCGGATTTCCGGAAAAGACTGGCCGGCTTTGGCAAAATTGCCCTGGATCTGGACCCCGCCGGAGTCGGCGCATCATCGCTTACTCAGTAAAACGTTTGCACAATATAAAGTTACGCCGAATAAAGTTGCCTTGGTTGACCAGGAACCATCAATGCTCGATCTGGTGAAATCCGGCGTCGGGCTTTCTCTTGTCAGAGAATCAATTGCATTACGCGAAGCCCATGCGCATGGCTTGGTCATTTCCGATACGGTCAATTTATCCACAGAACTTTCGTTTATTACACTGGATAAACGTAAAGAAGAACCGGTGATTGCCGCTGTATTCGCCATATTGGAAACAATTTGGAAAAACTGATCTTCTGAAAGCTGGTTTTAGGGGGTAATCCCCCCCTGTTTCCAGATTTCTGGGCTCTTCGTGTTTACGTTTACTGATTTATATATATAAATAGTAGTAGTAGTTAACGCCCTGCTTTTCTGTGGATAAGTCTACATTTGACTATTCATTCAATCACTTACAGCTTGGATAAGCGCTGAGTAAACCTTGTATCTGGAAAGAACATTTCTTGGATAAAAATAAGGTTGTGCATAACTGCTTCGCTTATGCACATTGGATTCCTATAGTTATCCAAAGACTTATCCACAGTTGTATTTCTGCATCTCTTTAATCTCAACTTTCTTTGCAATTTCTTTCCTTGATTTACCAAAGCCCGTTCTTAAAAAAACAATTTTCTGAAAAAATTGTTTTTTTAACTTCATTTTTAAAATTCTTTTTTTTAAAGCAACTTCAACAGAAAAAGCTTTTCGGTTTTGTAGTTAAAGATTTATATATATAAATAGTAATAGTAGTTAACACCCTGTTTTTCTGTGGATAACCAGAAATTTGACCGTTCATTCAATGACTTACTGCCTGGATAAACGCTTGGTAATCGGTGTATCGAATAAGAATAATTCTTGGATAAAAAGTCGCCGGTGGAAAACTAAGTACGATATCCACAATGAGAAAACAGGATGTCCACAGCCTTATCCACAAAATGGCAAAAACAGCACATTTATAATGTTTTTAAAGCAATAAATAATTCAGTGTTCATGAAATTAGTAAACTGCACAAAAAATGAGCAGTGCAACGGCAAGAGAAAAATCTAGGCAAGTGAAATGCGATCCTTTAATGTACGCAAAGCGTATATAAAGGAGAAGCGAATGATCGATCAGCAGACATTTCTTCGCGACGCCATGCGTCGCCTGAACCTGACCCGGGAAAATTTCTCGGACAGGATCGGTATTAGAAAACGTGCGCTGGATACCTGGCTGCTGCCTGAAACATCAGGTGAATTCAGGGTCATGCCGGATATTGTGACCAAATTTGTCAATGAAATACTGCAAGGCGGCGTAGCTGGATCAGGCGATACGCAGAGCGTATATATGCCCGATCCCAATGCACCTCTCCACTCGCGCATCGGCCGCGACGGCAAGCCACAACTACTCTCGGTGGATCAATTTTCACGTGATTCGCTGGAAGAGCTGTTTCGCATCGCCGACATCATGCAGCCCATTGCAAGGCGCCAGAAGGTCTCGCGCATCCTCGAGGGTGCCGTACTAGCCAATTTGTTCTTTGAAGCCAGCACGCGCACGCGTATCAGCTTTGGCGCGGCTTTTTGCCGGCTGGGTGGCTCGGTGTGCGATACCACCGGGTTTACGTTCTCATCGATGACCAAGGGAGAATCGATTTACGACACCAGCCGCGTCATCAGCGGCTATGTCGACGCGTTGGTAGTGCGGCATCCGGAGCAAGGCGCGGTCGACGAATTCGCCCGCGCCACCAATATCCCGGTGATCAATGGTGGCGACGGGCCCGGTGAGCATCCGAGCCAGGCAATTCTCGACCTGTACACCATCCAGCGTGAGTTTTCCCGGTTGGGCAGGCTGGTCGACGGCGCTCACATCGTCATGGCCGGCGATCTCAAGTACGGCCGCACGGTGCATTCGCTGATCAAGCTGCTGGCGCTGTACCGCGGTCTCCGGTTCACGCTGATTGCGCCGACCGGCCTGGAGATGCCGGCACATATCCTTGAGCGCATCGCCCGCGGCGGCCATGTGGTGGAAACCTCGACCTCGTTGGCGCATGGTTTGAAAGGCGCGGATATCGTCTACGCCACCCGGATCCAGAAAGAACGCTTTGCCGACGAGGCAATCGAAGGCTACACACCGGACTTCCAGATCAACCAGACACTGATCGACGCCACCTGCAGCGCCGACACCATCGTCATGCATCCGCTACCGCGCGACGGCCGCCCGGGAGCCAACGATCTCAGCACAGACCTCAACCACGACCCGCGCCTGGCCATATTCCGCCAGACCGACAACGGAATTCCGGTAAGAATGGCGATTTTTGCAACCTTGCTAGGAGTGGAAAACCAGGTGCAGCACTCGATGCGTGACGTCACCTGGCGCTCGCCGCACCATGTGGGGCCGGACGACGCGGCGTTTGACGGACTGGATTGAAATTTGCAGGCCCGGCCGTTGCGAGAACGGCCGGGCGCTGGCAGGACCGGAATCTATTTCTTGGGACGGCTGGTTTTACCAGGGGGCGGCGCCACCGGTTTCTGTTTCGCCTGCGCCAGTAGCGCGGCACAATCGTTTTCGGGTGCAGGCGTGACATTGATCAAGGGGATCACCGCCGCCACCGGCGCCAGCACACCCAGCGCAATCGCGCCGCCAGCCTTCAAGGCCAGCACACCCTTGTCCACCCCCACGTCGGGATTTTTAAAGCTGCCAGTGACGTGCAGCGGTGATCTGAGCGAGAAAATCCGCATGCCCTTGGATTCCGGCTTGACCAGCAGCGCCAGCGTCTCCTGCGCCAGGTTGACCTGGCCCTGGACATTGATGACCGCGTCCTCGGTATCCATCACGAAAGTGCGGGCGTTCATCACACCGTTTGTCACTGCAAAGTCGCTGGCCAGGCAATTCAGCTTGACCTGCTTGTCGCCGAACAGCTTGCTGATCAAGACATTGCCGATATTCAGGCCGGCGGCCTCCAACAGGAATTTACTGATGGTGCCATGGTCGATCAGCGTCTTCAGTTCGCCATTCGAGGTACCAAGCAATGTCGCCACCGAATTGCCTACACCGCTCAGGGACGCATCGCCGTTGACTTCACCCAGGCTGGCCTGGGCCGATTCAAAGGTTGGAAACAACTGCTTGATCTTCAGGTGACGCGCCGAAATCTTCATTTCCGCCTTGATCTGCTTGTTGTTGCCATCCAGTTTGATGGTGGAAACCAGATTGCCGCCCGCCACGCCGAAATTCAATGGGGTAAAGGACAGCACGCTGTCTTTCAGATGCAGATCGGCGACCAGGTCCTGGATCGGCAATTCCTTGCCGCGGACGATCTTGCGTCCGGTGAACTTGACGTCGGCGTCGATGCTGCCCCAGCGCGTAGTATCGAACTGTTCCACCGGCAGCACTTTGTTGCTGGGTTGTGCCGCGCCGTCGCCACGATTGGCCTTGCTGGCGTTCGAGTCGGCGCCGATCAGCGGCGCCAGGTCTTCCAGCTTGAGCTGGTTGGAAAGCAGCGTACCTTTCAACAAAGGCCGCGGTTTTTGCGCGACATATTCCAGCGTTCCCGATAAGTCGCTGGAGCCGACGCGGCCGCTGAATTTTTCGTAAGTCCAGTCACCGCCGCCGCTGGCGAGCTTGCCGATCAGCCGGCCCTCGGTAGAAAACGGCGGCGTCGCCGGCAGCACGATGCCGGTCAGCGGATACAGGTTGGACATGCTGGCGCCCGACAGTTTCAGGCGCAGGTCGAGCGCAGCCAGATCGCTCGGCTTGGTCAGCGTCCCTTTAATGCCAATCGCGGTCTTGCCGATCCGGACATTGGCCTGCAGTGGAAATGGTGTGCTACTGTTTTGCAGAGACAGCACAGCTCCAGCCTTGCCGTCGCCGCTGACCGCCGCTTTATTAAACGTACCGCTGACTTTCCAGCCGATGCCGTAACCTTCCGCGCTGGTGGCCGGCAAACTGTCGACATCGGCCCTGATATCGACCTTGCTGATCGGGTCCAGCAAGCGCACCGTGCCTTTGGCCAGTATCAGTTTTTGCAGTTCCAGCTGCCAGGCTGAAGGCCCGTTCGACTTGACGGTCCAGTTATTCTCGCCATCCGCTTTGCGCTCCAGCGCGACCGTCGGCGAATCCAGTTCCAGGGACGGCACCATAATACGGTGCGCCAGCAGCGGCAGAGGGCTCAACGAAAACGTCAGCTGGCCGATTTCCGCCGTGTGCGGCCCGGTCTTGGCCCAGGCGGGATTGTCCAGCACGACGTCTTTCGCGCTCAGGCGCGGCCACGGCACCCAGCGCCGCCAGCTATCCGGGTCGGTCTGCGATTTTTGCCAGGTCAGCGACAAATCGCCGCGAATCGCAAATGGCCGACCGGTAGCCTCGCTGACTTTCGCATTCAGCCACGGCTTGGCGCGGTTCCAGTCGAAGGTGAGGAGCAGCGCCGTGCACACGGCAAGCAACATTGCGAGCGCCGTAAACGACCATAAAAAAAGTCTCGCCGAACGAAATTTGGATGTAGTCATGGTTTTGGGATGATAGGCGATGCCAAAAGGTTCAATCCGACAAGTATCCTCCGGATCAGGCGATTGTTGCTTTATCAATTTCAAATTCACGGGAGCGCCACATGCCACAGCGCGTGTCATCGGGATCGGGCAAGCAGGCGTTAACCCGTGATATTGCCAAGTCTCGCTGCTCGTGAGTATTTTGTTAGACATGCAATAGTTTGTAACCCATTGTAGTCGATACAAATTGCCGTGCTAGCTTGTAAACACTATCCATTCCCGTTGTATGGAGTAAAAAATGACCAACAATAAAAATTCCAAGTCCTTGCTGCTCGGTGCTTCCATTTGTGTGGCGCTGCTATCGCTTGCCGGTTGTGACAAGAAACTCGACACCCCCGCACAGGCATCCGTGCCGCCAGCGCCAGTCCCTCAGGCGCAAGCCGCGCCTGCCTATGTGCCGCCAACCGCCGACCAGCTGTACCAGCTGGTCGGACCGATTGCCTTGTTCCCGGACAAACTGGTGGCGCAGGTGCTGGCCGCATCCAGCTATCCCGAGCAGATCACCGCCGCCGACAGTTGGCAGGCGCAAAACAAAAACCTGAAAGGCAGCCAGCTGCAGGACGCCGCCAATCAACAGCCATGGGATGTCAGCGTCAAAGGCTTGACCCAGTTTCCTAGCGTGCTGGACCAGATGGCGCACAATATTCCCTGGACTTCAGCCCTCGGCGACGCCTATGTCAACGATCCGACCGACGTCATGAACGCGATCCAGGTGATGCGCCAGCGCGCAGCCGCCAGCGGTAACCTGAAGAACAACAAGCAGCAGCGGATTGCCGTGGCGCCGCGGGTGCAGCTCGAGCCGCCGAGCGGCTACGCGCCGCCGCCGAACGAACCGCTGATCTATGACGGACCGGAAATGATTCCGCCGCCGCCGCAAACCTATGTGATAGAACCGGCCGAACCCGATATGGTGTACGTGCCAGCCTATAATCCGGGCGTGGTCTATGGCGAGCCGTTGCCTGTCTATCCCGGTTATGCTTATGAACCGCCGCCGGCTTACTATCCGCCTGGCGAAATCGTCACGGCCGGCGTGCTGACTTTCGGCCTGGGGATTGCCGTGGGAGCACTGATCGATCACCACAGCGGAGGCTGGAATTCCTGGGGTGTTCACTGGGGTGGCGGCGGTGGCGGCGGCAACTGGAATGGCGGTGACGGTGATGGCGGTGGGCGCTGGCACCGGCCGGCGGTGGTGTACAACAACAACACCTATGTGTCGCGTTCCACCACGATCGTCAACCGCGTGACCAACAATTACAACAACAGCACCGTCATCAACAACAACACGCGAAATAATTTCGGCCCGGGCCAGGCGAACAACCAAGCCTTGCCTAATCGCGGTCCGGGCGGCCAACCGGGCGGCGGCGCTGCCAATTTCGCCACAGCCCGGCCGAACTTTGCAGCGCAAGGCAATCCGCAGCAAGCGCAAGGCAACTCGCAGCAAGCGCAAGGCAACTCGCAGCAAGCCCATCCGGGCCCGAACGCAGCGCCATTTGCGGGCGCGCCACAGCAGCCTCATGCGCGGCCGGATTTCAACAACATGACACGGCCTAACTTCGGCAAGGTGCCGCAAGTGAGCGGCCCGTCGGCCACGGCCAACGCCAACCAGCTGGCGCGGCCGGGTTTTGGCCAGCCGGGACAGAATGGCCATCCGCTGCCGAACCAGTTGCAGCAAAATGCCCAGAGCCACACCCCCGCCATGCAAAGAAATCTTGAGGGTGAAAGGCCGCCGGTGAATTTGAACCAGCATCCGTTCGGCGGCAACCAGCCGCGGCCTGAATTGAACCATCAGGCTCCGGCCCCTGCGCCGATGGCCAAGCCACAGCCGGCACCGCAAAACGTGCAAAACCGGCCACCTCAGCAATTCGAGAACAGGCCTAACGGTGGCCAGCAGATGCATCAGGAAATGAGCCGGCCTGCGCCCGCTCCTGCGCCTGCCTTCAACCGCCCGCAACCACAACCGCAGGCGCGGCCGGAACCACAAGCCCGCCCGCAACCACAACCGCAGGCGCGGCCGGAACCACAAGCCCGTTCGCAACCACAACCGCAGGCGCGGCCGGAACCACAAGCCCGCCCGCAACCACAACCGCAGGCGCGGCCGGAACCGCAAGCCCGTCCACAACCACAACCGCAGGCGCCGCATCCGGCCCCGCAGCAAAATCACGAGGTGCATCACGATGGCGGCAATGGGCATTCCGGCAAGAAGGAAGAAGAGCATAAATAAGCAAGTGGGAAAGAAATCCCGGCGGCAGGAGCACTTTGCCGTCTGACAAAAAAAGCTGGCTGAACTTATGCTCAGCCAGCTTTTTTATTGCGCGCGACGCGTGTCAGCTACAGTGACATCAGCAAAGTGTTTTACGCTTGCAGGGTCATCAGGCTGGCATTGCCGCCGGCGGCGGTGGTATTCACGCAAACGGCGCGTTCTGCCAACAAGCGCCACAGCGGAATCGAGGCGTATTCCGAGGTTTCCAGCAACGGCACCAGCGACCCGGACTTTTCACTCAGCGCAGTCAGCATGGGGCGCAAGCGCCAGGTGCCGGCGCCATCCACCAAGGCCAGTTGCAGGCGCAGGGAATGGCCGTCGTCCTCTAGTTTAGCAACCATGCGAATGGCTGTGCGCACCGATTTTGGCAAACCGTCCGGTATCATCGCCGCCGATGCCGTTTCGACCACCGGGAAATTACCTGTGGCAAATACCGCCGCCAGTTGATTCAGCATGGCGCCGACATTATCGGCGCTACACAGAATCGCGCCACGCGGCGCAAACGACAGGCTGTTGCGCTCACCGGTCGGGCCTGGCAGCACCAGCGAGGTACCGAGCCAGCTAGCGTGCATGTATTCCTCGCCGAGCGCCGCAATCCGTTGATGGCCGTGGGTCTTGGCCCAGCTCAGCAAGGCTTGCAAGACCGGTGTATCGATCGCCGCGTCGGCATTCGGCGCATGGATCGTATGCGCGCCCAGCGACACCGAAGGATTGCGTTGCAAGCGCTTCAGGTACAAAGGACCGCCGGCTTTCGGACCGGTGCCGGATTTTCCTTCGCCGCCGAACGGCTGCACCCCGACCACCGCGCCAACGATATTCCGGTTCACATAGATATTGCCGACATGGGCGTGGCCGACGATGTAATCGATGGTTTCATCGATGCGCGAATGGATACCCAGCGTCAGGCCGTAGCCGCTGCCGTTGATCGCTTCGATCAGTTGCGGCAATTCATTGCGGGCATAGCGCAGCACGTGCAATACCGGGCCGAAGACCTCGCGCTTCAGCTCCGCCAACGAACCGATTTCAATCAGCGTCGGCGCCACGAAAGTACCGTTGCTTTGTTCTGGCGGCAGCGGCAGCTGGAAGAAGTCCTTGGCAGTGCCGCGCATTTTTTCGATATGCGCCAGCAACTGGCCCTGTGCCTCGGCATCGATCACCGGCCCGATGTCTGTCACCAGGCGGTCAGGATTACCAATGCGCAGTTCTTGCATCGCGCCCTTGAGCATATGCAAGGTACGGTCGGCGATATCGTTTTGCAGGCACAGCACGCGCAGCGCCGAGCAACGCTGGCCGGCGCTGTCGAAGGCGGAATTCAGCACGTCTTGCACCACCTGTTCCGGCAAGGCGCTGGAGTCCATGATCAAAGCATTCTGGCCACCGGTTTCCGCGATCAGCGGCAAGTCCACCGACTCTTCCAGCGAGCGCTTCGCCAGCGTGCGGTTGATGATCTGCGCGACCTCGGTCGAGCCGGTAAAGATCACGCCCTTGACGCGCGGATCAGCAGTCAGCGTGGCGCCGACGGTATCGCCCTGCCCCGGCAGAAATTGTAAAGCCGCATGCGGCACGCCGGCTTCATGCATCAGTTGCACCGCGCGTGCGGCGATCAGCGGGGTTTGTTCCGCTGGTTTCGCCAGCACCACATTCCCTGCAGCCAGCGCGGCGCTGACTTCGCCCACGAAAATCGCCAGCGGGAAATTCCACGGGCTGATACAAACCACCGGACCCAGCGCCAGCGCGTTTTGCGTGTGGCGGATCTGCGCCGCATAGTAGCGTAAAAAATCGACCGCTTCGCGCACTTCGGCGATCGCGTTAGGCAGCGATTTTCCGGCCTCGCGGATTGCCAGGGAAATCAATTCCATCTGATGTTCTTCGAACAGGACGGCGGAGCGATCCAGTTTTTCGGCGCGTTCCGCCGGCGGCAGGGTTTGCCAATCCATGGCGTAGACGCTGGCCGCATGCAAGGCTTTGTCGACATCGCCAACGCTGGCTTCGATCACGCTGCCGACCACGTCGCGATGATCGGCCGGATTCAGCACCGGACGCGCGGCTTGATCATACGTTTGCAGATCGCTCAACAGTGGCGTGACATGCCATTGCTGCTGGCCGAACATGCTGAAAGCGGTATCGATCTGGTGCAGCACATCTTCGTTGCTAAGATCGAGCCCGGCCGAATTTTTACGCTCCACGCCATACATCGCCGACGGCAAGGAAATTTGCGGATGCGGTTCGCCGCCCAGCTGCTGTGCGGCTTGCAGAGGATCGGCAATCAGCGAATCGATCGAGACATTTTCATCGACGATCTGGTTGACGAAGGAAGAATTGGCGCCGTTTTCCAGTAAACGCCGCACGAGGTAGGCCAGCAAAGTCTGGTGCGAACCGACCGGCGCATAAATCCGGCAAGGCTTGTCCAGCATGTCTTTGCCGACCACTTGGTCATACAAGGTTTCACCCATGCCGTGCAGGCACTGGAACTCGTAATCGGTGATGTTTTTTTCCTTGGCCCAGCTGTAGATGGTCGCCAGTGTGTGCGCGTTATGCGTAGCAAACTGCGGATAGATCACATCGGTGGACGCCAGCAATTTCTGCGCGCAAGTCAGGTAGGACACATCGGTGTACACCTTGCGCGTGTATACCGGGAAACCTGGCAAACCGTCGACCTGCGCGCGCTTGATTTCAGAATCCCAATACGCGCCCTTGACCAGCCGCACCATGAACTTGCGGCCGCTGCGGCGCGCCAGGTCGACCAGATAATCGATCGCAAAAGGACAGCGTTTCTGGTAGCCCTGCACCACGAAACCGATGCCCTCGAAACCTGCCAGATCGGCGTCGAAAGCCAGCGCTTCCATCAGGTCCAGCGACAGTTCCAGGCGATCCGCTTCTTCGGCGTCGATATTCAAACCGATGTTGTATTGCTTGGCCAGCAGCAGCAACTGCTTCAATCGCGGCAGCAGTTCCTGCATGGTGCGCTGGCGTTGTGCGCGCGAATAACGCGGATGCAGCGCCGACAGCTTGACCGAGATGCCCGGGCCTTGCTTGATGCCGCGTCCGTCCGACGCTTTGCCGATGGCGTGGATCGCATCTTCATAAGAGCGGTAGTAAGCTGCCGCATCTTCTTCGGTCAGCGCCGCCTCGCCCAGCATGTCGTAGGAATAACGATAGCCGCGCTTTTCATTATCGCGGCTGTTGCTCAGCGCTTCAGCGATGGTCTGGCCGGTGACGAACTGGTTGCCCAGCATGCGCATGGCGACATCGACGCCCTTGCGGATCAATGGTTCGCCGCCGCGGCCGATCAGCTTGGTCAGCGCCGAGCCCAGGCCGCGCTCGCTATTGGTGGTGACCAGCTTGCCGGTAATCAGCAATCCCCAGGTTGCCGCATTCACGAACATCGATGGCGATTCACCCAGGTGGCTGCGCCAGTCGCCCTTGCTGATCTTGTCGGCGATCAGGCGGTCCGCGGTTTGATGATCCGGAATGCGCAACAAGGCTTCCGCCAGGCACATCAAGGCCACGCCCTCTTCCGACGACAGGGAAAATTCATGCATCAAAGCGTCCACGCCTGATGCGCGTGTACGTTTTTCACGCACCGACTGCACCAGCTTGCGCGCCAGCGTCTGGCTGGCGGCATACGAACTGGCGCTGGTTTGCACTTGCGACAGCAACCATTGCACCGCCAGCGTCTCGTCGCGGCGATAGGCGGCGGTAATGGCGGCGCGCAGCGGCGTGGCGTCGGCCATCATTTCGGCGTGGAAAGCGCTAAAGGCAGTGTCGAACGAGGATGGGATAGTGCTGGACGGCGGGGATGCGGGCTGTAGCGGCGGCATGGCGATTGTCTCGGTAAGGGTATTTGTTTTATCAACTTGCTATGTTTTCAAACAAGCTGCGGGCAAACCGACGCCAGGCGGCAATGCCGGATTTCCTGCGCGATGCGTGGCGGGAAATGCAACATCGCTGCCCGGCGTTCGATTTGCCGGCAAGCATTGTTCTCAATGACTCTTCCAGCCTTCAAGGAAAGCTGAGTTGTTCGATTGTAGGCGGCATCGGCATGGATTAATTCTGGTAATAATGCCTGCTATCAAAATTTTGTTATTGGTGAGAAAATTTAACCGAATAAAATTTTTCGGAAGAGTCTGCATGCTTGACAAGATCAGCAAGAAAATCCTGGCCGAACTGCAAAATGATGGCCGCATCAGCAATGTCGACCTCTCGTCCCGCGTCAACTTGTCGCCCGCCGCCTGTCTCGAGCGCGTGCGCAAGCTGCAGGAGGCCGGCTACATCCTGCATTACACCGCCCAGCTTAATCCGCAGCTGCTGGACGTCGCTCTGTTGGTGTTCATCGAAGTGGTGCTGGACCGCACCACCCCGGAAGTATTCGAAGCCTTCAGCCAAAGCGTACAGATCATCCCCGAGGTGCTGGAGTGCCACATGGTGGCCGGCGGCTTCGACTACCTGGTCAAGGCGAGGGTCAAGGACATGAACGCCTACCGCGAATTCCTCGGCAAATCGCTGCTGCAGCTCAAGGGCGTGCGTGAGACGCACACCTATGCGGTGATGGAAGAGGTCAAGCACACCACCAAATTGCCGATACGCTGAAACGCGGCGGACAACCCATTGGACCATGATGAAAGAGAGTCACGATGAATCGATTGATATTGGCGGCCGCATGTTTCGCCGCCCTGCAAGGATGCGCCAGCATGGCTGATCCGGCGCCGGCTCCCCAATCCGAGCCGCACGCGGCCAATTCCGCAGCAGGCTGCGCGGCGGACAAGCAAGATGACAATGCGCTGGTCGGCAAGACCGAGCAGCAGGCCATTACGCTGCTGACTGGATGCATGTGGCGCATCGGCGAGCGCGACGGCGAACAGTTTGCCGGGACCATGGATTACCAGGAAGCGCGGCGGACTTTGGGTATCGCTACCGGCAAGGTGATCTGGGTGCGGCGCGGTTGATAATCTGGAGGATGACGATGAAAATATTTTTCTGGGTACCGGCTGGGCTCGTGACGATTCTGATGGCGGCTTGCACCAGCCCGCCGCCCGCAGCAATGCCAGGCAGCGACCGAGATGCCCACGGGTGCATTCCGTCCGCCGGCTACCAATGGGATGAAACGCAACAACAATGCATCAGGCCGTGGGAGAAAAAATAGCCGTTTGCATTGGTTCAACCAGGCGCTGGAAATTAGCAAGTGCGTCAGCAACTGCGCGCCGGGTTGATTGCATTTCAGGAGATTTCCGCCGCTCAGGTACTACTGCGTATCGCCAGCCGGAAACCCAGATCGACGCTGGTTTTATCCACGGCTTCGCGCCTGAGCATCTTGATCAGCAATTGCGCCGCCGTGAAGCCGATCTCATAACGCGGCGTGACGATGGTGGTGATGCCGGGATTGGCGTAGGCCGACCATGGCAAGTCGTTGAAGCCGGCGATCGCCATCTGGCTGGGGACCGACAGGCCGCGGCGCTGGCATTCAAATAGCACGCCCAGCGCCAGATCGTCGTTGCAGCAGAAAACCGCGTCGCAATCCGGCGTCTGTTGCAGGATCTGGCCAAGCATCTTGGTGCCGAGTTCCACGGTCGAGGGCGTCGGCGTCAGTACTTCTATGGTGTCGTCCAGGCCGGCTTCAGCCAACGCCCGACGAAAGCCGTGCCGCCGCTTCATCATGCGCGGATCGAGCTGGGCGCCGAGAAAGCCTGGACGATGGTAGCCGCGTTCGATCAGGTGGCGGGCGATGCTGTAACCGGCTTCCTCATGCGAAAATCCCACCGCGACGTCGCCACCGTCCGGGTTGATATCGAACATGCGCACCGCCGGCACATTGTGCGCCGCCAGTTGTTCGCGCAGCGCGTCTTGCTGCTCTATCCCGCTTAGCAGAAAACCATCCGGCGCATGCGCCAGGTAGGTGGTGATCAGCTGGCTTTCCTTGTCCGGCGAATAGCCGCTTTCACCGATCAGGAATTTATAGCCGTGCTGGTTCAGGCTGTCGCGGATCCCGGTCAGGGTTTCGACGAACACCGAGTTGCTGAGCGACGGCACGATGACGCCGATCACCTGCGATTTGGCCGAGGCCAGCGTACTGGCGGCCTGGTTCGGCACGTAGCCGAGTTGCTTGATCGCTGCGGTGATTCGTTCGCGCGCTTCGAGTTGCACCAGTGTCGGCGTTTTCAGGGCCCGCGATACGGTCATCGGGCTGACCCGCGCCAGGCGCGCGACATCAACGATTGTTACCCTGCCGCTGGCGCGGCTATGGCGTGGTTGCTTGAGTTCCGGGCTGTTCATGGGGCGATGGGATGGTTATGGTCTCTGTGCACTTGGTCTTTTGCCTGTAGCTGTTTTGTTTTACTTGTTTTTCGGCGGCTTGCCGTGCTTGCCAGCTTTGCCAATCGTGCCCGGGCAGCAAAATCTTGTCCGTTTGGCTAGCATGGCCAATGTTACACGCAAGCTTCGCCATATTGTTATGGTTTCCTTGGAGTAAGGATACTACCTGCGTCTGTAGCCTCGTTTCGGATTTACTTAGAGATACAATGTTAGCGCTAACATCCGTTGTATCATCGCAGTTTTCGGCAGGCGCTGCGCAAGTACTAAAATAGGCGGTTACCGCTGGCCTCGCGCCAGTTCCGCCGCAGCCGGCCCGTCAATCAATCATCGATCAAGAGGACGCTCATGCACCATCAGCCAGAATACATGCTCGGCGTAGATATCGGCACCACCAGCACCAAGGCGGTGCTGTTCACCACCCAGGGCAAGATCATGGCGCAGCATGCCGTTGAATACCCCCTGCTGTGCACCATGCCGGGCATGGCTGAGCAGGATCCCTTGCAGATTTACGACGCGGTGCTGGACGCGATCCGCAACGCTGTCAGTTCCAGCCAGGTCGACGCCGGCCAGATCGCGCTGGTATCCTTCAGCGCCGCCATGCATAGCGTGATTGCGGTCGGCCAGGAGAACAATTTGCTGAGCAACAGCATCACCTGGGGCGACAACCGCGCCGGTGCGTGGGCCAACCGGATTCGCGATGAGCTGGACGGCCACGCAATCTATTTGCGCACCGGTACGCCGATCCATCCGATGTCGCCGCTGTGCAAGATCATGTGGCTGCGGCACGACCAGCCGGCGCTGTTTGCGCGCACCGCACGTTTTGTCGGCATGAAGGAATATGTGTTATACCGGTTGTTTGGCGAGTGGCTGGTCGATCATTCGATCGCCTCCGCTACCGGCATGTTCAATCTGCAGCAGCTGGATTGGGATGAGGGCGCGCTGGCCCTGCTCGGCATCAGCCGGGCGCAATTATCGAAGCTGGTGCCGACCACGCATCACCTGACCGGCCTGGCGCCGGCAATTGCGCAGCAACTGGGGTTGTCGCCGGATACGCCGTTTGTGATCGGCGCCAATGACGGCGTGCTGTCCAACCTGGGCGTCAACGCCATCGGCCCAGGCCAGGTCGCCGTCACCATCGGCACTTCCGGGGCGATGCGCACAGTGGTCGACAAACCGGTGACCGACCCGGCCGGCCGCACGTTTTGCTATGCGCTGACCGCCAAACATTGGGTGGTCGGCGGTCCGACGAATAACGGCGGCAGCATTTTCCACTGGGTGCGCGACGAGCTGGCCACCGCTGAATCTGCGGCCGCCAAGCAGGCAGGAAGCGATCCGTATGACGCCTTGACCAGGATTGCCGAGAGTGTGCAGGCCGGCGCCGAAGGTCTGCTGTTCCATCCTTATCTCGCCGGCGAACGGGCGCCGCTGTGGAATGCCGATGCCCGCGGTTCCTACATCGGGTTGGCGACGCACCATGGCAAGCCACACATGATCCGGGCGGCGCTGGAAGGCGTTATTTTCAGTTTGTACAGTATCTTGCCGGCGGTCGAAGACCTGATCGGACCGACCACCCGCATGATGGCGACCGGCGGCTTTGCCCGTTCCGCGCTATGGCGGCAAATGATGGCGGATATTTTCGAGCGAGAAGTGGTGGTGCCGGAAAGCGTGGAATCGTCCTGCCTCGGCGCTGCCGTGCTGGGTTTGTACGCGTTGGGGAAAATCGACTCGCTGGATGCGATTGGCGGCATGGTGGGCGCCACTCACCAGCATTTGCCGAATCAGGAGAATGTCGCGCTATATCGGCGTCTGTGGCCGATCTACGAGGCGATTCCGAAGCTGCTCGAGCAGCAGTACCGGCAGTTGTCGCAATTCCAGCGCGAGACAGCAGTGAAAACATTGTAGGGTCGGCATGCAATGCCCACGCGTAACCGTGGCCCGTCGAACGCACATTGATCGCACATCGGTCGCCGCCATGCGTGGGCAAAAAAGCCTGCCCACCCTACTCACGTATCTTTAATCTTCGTCTTCCGGATCGATCAGGTTGAATTTCTCATGCGCTGTTTCGCTCAGGTGTCCGCGCAGCCATTTGTGTGCCGGATTACGGGCATCCCGTTCGTGCCACAGCATGTCGACGTGCACTGCCGGCGTCGGGAACGGCAGCTCGCGTGCGACTAGCACATCGGTCATGCCGGTGGCGCCGATCAGGTGGCGCGGCAACACCGTCAGCAAATCGGAACTGGCGACCACCCGGCCTGCCGTAAAGAACTGGTTAACGGTCAGCAGGATGCGGCGCTCGCGTCCCATCGCCGCCAGTGTTTCATCGATCAAGCCGTGCGCGCGGCCGGAAAAACTCACCAGCAAGTGATGCGATGCGCAGTAGTTGTCCAAGGTCAGCACCTGGCTGGCCAGCGGATGGTCCTTGTGCATCACGCAGACGTATTCGCCGGTGTACAGGCGCTCGTGGTGAATCGGCGACGCGCTGGTTGTCTGGCCGCCTGCCAGTTGCGCAGCCACCCCCGGGAAAAAACCGACCGCCAGGTCGACATCGCCGCGCAACAGCATTTGCCGCGGGTCGCGCGTGGTCAACGGCACCATGCGCAGATTCATCTGCGGCGCATTGCGTTCGATGGTGCGCACCAGCGCCGGCAGCCACAGGGCGGCAGTGGCGTCCGCCATCGCCATCTGGAAGGTGGTGTGGGCGCGCGAGACATCGAAGGTCTCAGGCGTGATGGCGGTTTCCAGATCGGTCAATGCGCGCCGCACCACCGGCCACAGTTCTTCGGCGTGCTGGGTCGGCTTGACGCCATGCGCGGTGCGAATCAGCAATTCGTCGTTGAGGGTATCGCGCAGGCGCTTCAAGGCGTTCGATACCGCCGGTTGCGTCATTGCCAGCCGGCTGGCTGCACGGGTCAGGTTTTGCTCGGTCATGACGGCATCGAAGACGCGCAGCAAATTCAAATCAAGCGTTAAAAAACTCATGGTCGGATTTATCGTTAATCGTTAATTATTTTTGTAAATTTATTGTGCAAGTGTTGTGCAAGATGCGGCGGAAATAATTTGGTCTGAAAGTAATATTCACAGATTCTATAACTGTTATATGAAAACACAATGACAGATTTCAAGATGTGCCAGAATATTGCATCGCCGCATAAATTGCATATCAGGCTGGATTATGTCTGATATACAAAAATATTTCCTACGTGAAACCAGGACAATCGGACATCGACTGCTTGCCCTTTCATATTACACGTGTGGCTGCGGAGCGGTTGTTGAGTAAATTACCAAATCCAGCCGCCATTATTCGTTGAACACATAACTGATATCCCAAATCGAAATTGGATAGTCGCATCAGCAATGAATATACTGCAATGCAACAACACCATTGAGAAGTCGTTTGTATGTCTTTATTCGCTTTTGCCCTGCCAGCTGAAATGGCCCTGTTCGATGCATCGGCCTTGCTTGCCGCTGCTGCAAGCGCGCTGCGGCCGTTGCTGGGTTTAGGCGCACTGGCGACCTTGATGGTGTATTTCAGACCGCTTTGGATGGGGATCTTGCGTGCAGCCTTGATGTTGATCAAGCCGCGTAAATCGCTGGAACAGCGGATTGCCCGCAGTAAGTTCAAAGGGCAGCAACTGATGCGCCGCCTGGCTAACGACCAGGCCCTCAGCCAGCCTACGCTGGCTGCCGAACTGCGCATGCTGGCTGGCCGCGATTAATCTTAAGGAGTTTGCCATGCACCAATACATCTATCACGACGAAGACGGCTTTCCAACTTTTGCAGTCATGCAATGGCTGCGCGCACAAGTGACTCGCGCACTGGCCTGGATGGGTTTGAACGGTCTGTAAGGTTTTGTCTTCAGCTTCGCCGCATTTTGATTTTCTGACGTCTCCTCTTTCCCGCGATGGAAGGATTCACCCTACTGTCTTCTAGCCAGTAGGGATTTTTTTGGGCTCAGGACGCGCAGCATAAAAAAACGCCCGCAAATTTTGCGGGCGTTTTTTATTCAACAGAGCAGTTCAGAGTTATTGCGCCAGACGCTGTTCCAGCGCTTGCTTCACATCCGCGAGTTCTTGCGGCAAGTGATGCTTCAGCTTCTCGAACAATTCGGTATGCAAGGCTGTTTCAGCTTTCCAGGCAGCCTTGTCGATTGCAGTGATCGTATCGAATTGCTGTTCGCTGAAGTCCAATCCTTCCCAGCTCAGGTCGGCATAGCGCGGCGTCACGCCGAACAGATGCTCGACGCCGCCGGCGCTTGCTGCGCTGCTGCTGTCCAGACGTTCCAGCATCCATTTCAGCACCCGCATGTTGTCGCCGAAGCCTGGCCAGACGAATTTGCCGTCGGCGTCGGTGCGGAACCAGTTGACGCAGAAAATCTTCGGCAGTTCGGCTTTGCCTTGCGCTGCCAGTTTCTGGCCCAGGGTCAGCCAGTGCTGGAAGTAGTCGCTCATGTTGTAGCCGATGAATGGCAGCATGGCGAACGGGTCGCGCCGCACGATGCCTTGCTGGCCTGCAGCCGCGGCAGTGGTTTCCGAACCCATGGTGGCAGCCATGTAGACGCCTTCCACCCAGTTGCGGGCTTCAGTCACCAGCGGCACGGTAGTGGAGCGGCGGCCGCCGAAAATGAAGGCGGAAATCGGCACGCCGGCCGGATCGTCCCAGGCGGCGTCGATCACAGGATTCTGTGTCGCCGCAACCGTAAAGCGCGCATTCGGATGGGCGGCCTTGGCGCCGCTTTCCTTGGCGATCGCCGGCGTCCAGTCTTTGCCTTGCCAGTCGATCAGATGGGCCGGCGCTTCCTTGCTCAGGCCTTCCCACCAGACATCGCCGTCGTCGGTTAGGGCGACGTTGGTGAAGATGGTGTTTTCACGCATCGACGCCATGCAGTTGAAGTTGGTCTTGTCGTTGGTGCCCGGGGCCACGCCGAAATAGCCGGCTTCCGGATTGATCGCATACAGGCGGCCGTCGGCGCCCGGTTTGATCCAGGCGATGTCGTCGCCGATGGTGGTGACTTTCCAGCCCGCGAATCCGGCTGGCGGAATCAGCATGGCGAAATTGGTTTTTCCACAGGCAGACGGAAATGCCGCCGCCACGTAGTGTTTTTTGCCTGCAGGCGATTCCACGCCGAGGATCAGCATGTGTTCGGCCAGCCAGCCCTGGTCGCGGCCCATGGTGGAGGCGATGCGCAAGGCGAAGCACTTTTTGCCAAGCAGCGCGTTGCCGCCGTAGCCGGAACCGTAGGACCAGATTTCGCGGGTTTCCGGGTAGTGGACGATGTACTTGGTAGGATTGCACGGCCATGCCACGTCTTTCTGGCCGGCTGCCAGCGGCGCGCCGACGCTGTGCACGCATGGCACGAAGTCGCCGTCGCTGCCTAGCACGTCATACACGGCCTTGCCCATGCGCGTCATGATGCGCATGTTCACCGCCACGTAAGGAGAATCCGAGAGTTCGACGCCGATGTGTGCAATCGGCGAACCCAGCGGGCCCATCGAAAACGGCACCACGTACATGGTGCGGCCTTGCATGCAGCCATCGAACAGGCCGTGCAGCGTGTTGCGCATTTCTGCCGGATCGGTCCAGTTGTTGGTCGGGCCGGCGTCTTCCTTGTTGGTCGAGCAAATGAAAGTGCGGTCTTCGACCCGCGCCACGTCCGACGGATCGGAGCAGGCCAGGTAGCTGTTCGGACGCTTTTCCTGGTTGAGTTTTTTCATGGTGCCGGTGGCGACCATTTCGCCGCACAGGCGATCGTATTCGGTCTGGGAACCATCGCACCAGTAGATACGGTCCGGCTTGGTCAGGGCCGCAACTTCGGCGACCCAGTTGATCAGCTTTTGCTGTTTGACATATTCAGGCGCGTTAAGTGTGGCGATGCCACCCATGCGGGGTTGGTTCATGACTACTTACCTCCAATACCAATAAAGAAATCGTCTTCTTGCCAGCCGGAGGGTCGCGGATGAAGGGCGCGGTCGGCTGGCTGAATTCTGTTGCGCTTACTGTTAGGAGTCTGTCGGACTTAGGATGATCGGCTGCAAAAACAGCTGGCCGATCCATATTTCACCAGCTTCTTGGTCAATAGCTCGCTATTGACACTGCGAATCCGGCAAAATCTGGCTTCGCCCAGCCATTTTTTCGCTTCGATCCCCTAAGTCCGACAGCCTCCTAGCGGCAAAAAATGAAATAATGGTCTCGATCAACAAGCATCGCCAAGGTTTTACTGCTGGCAAGGGCCGCACACCATAGGCTGAAGCTGTTTGTTTTATATACATTGTCTTGGAAAAGTCGGCCGATTGTACACCCGATTTGTAGTGAAAATGACCAACTATTGTAGTAAGGTATTTCCCGTTTTCCAGATGCTGTTGCTTTATTACGCGGCAGCCGTTTTTTTACTGTTTTTGATTGAAAAGCCGCTATGAAAATTGCCGTATTGGATGATTATCAAGATTGCGTCCGTCAACTCGATTGCTTCAAACTGTTGGATGGGCATGAGGTCAAAGTGTTCAACAATACTGCGCGCGGGCTTGGCCAGCTAGCGATACGCCTGGCCGATTTCGAGGCGCTGGTGCTGATACGCGAACGCAGCGTTTTTTCCAAAGCCTTGTTGCAGAAATTGCCGAAGCTGAAGCTGATTTCGCAAACCGGTAAAGTCAGCGGCCATATCGATGTTGTAGCCGCCACTGAGGCCGGTATAGCGATCGTGGAAGGCGTCGGCGACCCGACTGCGCCCGCCGAACTGACCTGGGCCCTGATCATGGCCGCTAGCCGCCGTATCCCGCGCTATGTCAGCAATTTGCAGGAAGGCCAGTGGCAATCGGTCTCGGCGCTGCCGCAAAACAACGTGCTCGGCGCCGTGCTCAAGGGGCGCACGCTGGCGATCTGGGGTTATGGAAAAATCGGCCGCATGATTGCGGGATATGGCAAGGCCTTCGGCATGTGCGTGCTGGTCTGGGGCCGTGACGCCAGCCGCGCCGCTGCAATAGAGGACGGCTACCAGGCCGCGGAATCGAAACAGCAGTTTTTTGCCGAAGCCGATGTGCTGACCTTGCATTTGCGCTTGAATGACGCCACGCGCGGCATCGTGCAAGCGGCCGATCTGGCCCTGATGAAAGCGAGTGCGATTTTCGTCAACACCAGTCGCGCAGAACTGGTCGCTGAAGATGCCTTGCTGTCGGCGCTGCGGCAAGGGCGTCCGGGCTACGCCGCCCTGGACGTCTATGAAACCGAGCCTTTGGCACCGGATTCACCACTGTTGAGGATGGAGAATGTGCTGGCTTCGCCGCATCTGGGTTATGTGGAGAAAGACAGTTACGAGCTCTACTTCCGCGCAGCGTTTCAGAATGTGGTCGAATTTGCGAAGGGAACGCCAAAGAATATCTTGAATCCGGATGCGATGCTGCCTAAGTAAGCGGCAAGGAGACGCTGGAAATCAATCGTCGTCGGCGCCGTTAGGCAGGATCAGTTTATTTAGCCTGGCGGCCGGCATCGCCAGCGTCGTGTCGCGCCACATGCCTTGCCAGCCAGGCGGCCACGGCAGTGCAGGGCCGCTATATTCAGGCAGGTTGCCGCGCACCGGGATGACCGGCAGGCTGTCCGGCATCGGACCTTCGCTCCAGCCCAGGCTGAAGGCGTAGTCGGGCAGCAAGGCGTCGCATACCTTGGCGAACCAAGCGCTGTGATCCTCATCGCGGCCTAGCGCTTGCGCCAGCCCGTGCGGATCGAACTGCGCCAGCGCGCTGGCCAGTTCCGGGATGGCGGCGCCAGGCTGGTCGCCCCAGCCCATGATCGGATTGAAGTTGTAATCGGCGCCGGAACCATACCAGCCCTCGCGCCGCGCTCTTTCCATCCAGCTGCGGCGGCCGCAGAACAAATGCCAGCGCCAGTGCAGGCCGGACGGTTTGGGCCAGCTGTACAGGTACAGCCGTTGATAGCCGGCGCGGTGCAGTTCGCGCACCATGGCCATCAGGCGCGCATGCGGCATGCGGTCCGGCGGCGCGCGGCGAAACAGGATAGGCTCGCCGTCCGCATGCTGCAATTCGTCCGATGACAGGCTCAGGTCCAGCGTCCGCTTCTCGCTGCCGAAGCGCGCAGCGACCCAGCCGGTCAGCAGGTTGACCGACGTGATGACGCCATAGCCGCGAAAGCGGTGAAAGATGACGGTGCCGGGAGCGATGGGTTTCATGATCTGGAATACCTGCAAAAAGCGCGCGAGCAAAAATCAAATGTTACCAGTGTAGACGCTGCGGCGGTTTTTCCAAGCTTGGCAGAAGGCCCAGCAATCATTTGTGTAGCTGAGTATAATCAGCCTACTCCCAAGGCAGAAAGGACTAGCCACATGAAGCAACGTCCATCCATAGTCGACGAGCGATCAAGCGACCAGCCCATCGGTAAAACCGGCGATGCGTTCTCCGCCGGCAGACGCAAGCTGATGTTGCTGGCCGGTGCAAGTCTCGCGATGATGAGCATCCCCCACTGGCTGCAGCAAGCCTCGGCCCAGAACGTTACCCCCGCCAACCCGCCTTCCGCGGCCAACACCCAGCAACAATCGGATTTCATGGCCTTGTCGGCATTGCTGACGGCCACCCCGAAACTCAATCCGCGCATCGGCGCCAGGATCTACAGCGCGCTCGGCACGCAGGCGATCGAATTTGAAAAGCAGGCGGCGGAGCTGTGGCAGTACAGCCAGGATCACAAGATTCAGGATGTGGATAAACTGGCCTCCGCGCTGGCCAACGACAGCGCCTTGTCGCTGCTGCTGCATCGGATTGTCAGCGCCTGGTATCTGGGCGTAGTTGGCGACGGCGGCATAACTAACGGTAGCGGCGGCCCCAAGGTAATCGCATTTGAACAGGCGTTGATGTTCGACCAGGTGCGCGACGCAGTCGTGGTGCCAACCTATTGTCGTGCCGCTCCCGGTTACTGGGTGACCCAGCCGGCAGTCTTGAAAGCGAGGGTTTGACAATGGCTGATAACTTGTCCGCAGATGTTGTAATTGTCGGCTCCGGCGTTGCCGGCGCCCTGGTGGCGCATCAACTGGCCTCGTCCGGCGCGTCGGTGCTGGTGCTGGAAGCAGGGCCGCGCCTGGAGCGCTGGCGCATCGTTGAAAACTACCGGAATACGCCGAGTAAAGACGATTTCATGGTGCCCTATCCGTCCACCAAATATGCGCCGCATCCTGAATACACACCGGAAAACAATTATCTGATCCTGAAGGGATCGCACAAATACAACTCGCAATACATACGCGCAGTCGGCGGCACCACCTGGCACTGGGCGGCGGCGGCCTGGCGTTTCCTGCCCAACGATTTCAAGATGAAAACGCTGTACGGCGTCGGCCGCGACTGGCCGATCAGCTACGACGAACTGGAACCCTACTACTACCGGGCTGAAGTCGAACTGGGCGTCTCCGGTCCCAATGATGGCACCGATCTCGGCTCGCCGCGCAAGCAGCCTTATCCGATGGATCATTTGCCGCTGTCGTGGAACGATCAGCGCTTCAGCGCCGTGGTTAGCGCCAACGGCCACAAAGTGGTGTCGGAACCGGTGGCGCGCAACAGTCGCGCCTATGATGATCGGCCCAACTGCTGCGGCAACAACAACTGCATGCCGATCTGTCCGATCGCCGCCATGTACAGCGGCATCATCCACGTCGAGAAAGCCGAAAAAGCCGGCGCCAAAGTGCTGGCCGACGCCGTGGTGTACCGCATCGAGGTGGACGCCAAGGAACGCATCAGCGCGGTCCATTACAAGGACCCGGAAGGCGTTACGCACCGGGTCACCGGCAAGTATTTCGTGTTGGCGGCAAACGGTATCGAGATTCCCAAGCTGATGCTGATCTCGACCGATGACCGCCATAAGAACGGTATCGGCAACAGCTCGGACCAGGTTGGCCGCAACCTGATGGACCATCCCGGCACCGGCGTTACCTTCCTGGCCAATGAAGACTTGTGGCCGGGCCGCGGGCCGATCGAGATGACCTCGGTGGTGGATATGCGCGATGGCCCTTTCCGTGCGGAATATGCCGCCAAGAAATTGCACCTGAATAATATGGCGCAGACCAATCACGCCGCGCAGACAGCCTTGAAAGACGGCCTGGTCGGCCTCAAGCTGAACCAGGAAATCCGCCGCCGCGCGGCGCGCACGGTCAACATCAACAGCTTCCACGACATCTTGCCGAATCCGGAAAACCGCATCCGGCCGAGCAGCGAGAAGCGCGATGCGCTGGGTATTCCGCAGCCGGAAATCACCTATTCGATCGACGACTACGTCAAGAAAAGCGCGCTGCTGACGCATGACACCTACGCCAGCATCGCCGCCATGTTCGGCGGCACCGAAGTCAAGTTCGACGACGATTTCGCGCCCAACAACCACATCATGGGTGCTGTCATCATGGGCGGCGATCCGCGCGATTCGGTGGTCGACGCCCATTGCCGTTCGCATGACCACGAAAACCTGTTCATCGCCAGCAGCGCGGTGATGCCGGTAGCCGGCACGGTCAACTGCACATTGACGATTGCGGCGCTGTCGCTGCGCATCGCCGACACATTGAGGACAGTGCTATGACGGCCCGCTCCCAACTCTCGCTCTGGTTCGGCGGTGTCACCCTGGCTGCCGGCATGGCGCATGCCGCCGTTGCGGCAGATACGGTGGCGGCCGCGCCGAGCGTAGCGCCCAACGCTGACCAGATCAAACGTGGCGAGTATCTGGCCAAAGCGGCGGACTGCATCGCCTGCCACACGGTCGACAAGGCCAAGCCTTTCGCCGGCGGCTATCCGCTGGCGACGCCATTCGGCACCATCTATGGCCCCAATATCACCGCCGACAAGGAAACCGGCATCGGCAACTGGAGCGATGAGGATTTCATTCGCGCACTGCATAACGGCGTCGACGACGAAGGCCAGAATCTCTATCCGGCCTTCCCTTACACCTCGTTCACCAAGCTGTCGCGCGACGACGTTCTGGCGATCAAAGCCTATCTGTTCAGTTTGCCGGCGATCTCGCAAAAGACCCCGGAAAACAAACTGCCGTTCCCGCTCAACCAGCGCTGGATCCTGTCCGGCTGGAAGCTGTTCAACTTCACCCCGGGCGAATGGAAGGCAGATCCCGCCAAGAGCGCCGAATGGAACCGCGGCATGTATCTGGTGGAAGGCCTGGCGCACTGTCAGGAATGCCATACGCCGCGTAACGTCACCATGGGCGTCGACGGCAAGCGCGCGTTCGGCGGCGCCCAGCTGGGCGGCTGGACAGCCTTCAACATCACGCCGGACCCGGTCAGCGGCGTCGGCGGCTGGAAAGACGAAGAGCTGCTGCAGTACCTGAAAACCGGCCTGGTGCCGGGCAAGGCTTCCGCCGCCGGCGGTATGGCCGAAGCGATCGAGCATAGCCTGCAATATTTGAGCGACGACGACCTGAAATCTATCGTTACCTATGTGCGCAGCGTACCCGCCATCAACGATGCGGCCGACAAGAAGCCGCGCTATGCCTGGGGCCAGCCAGCCGATGACGACGCCGATTTGCGCGGCGTCGCCGCGGTATCGGTCAGCAGCAATGCCGCCAGCGGCGCGGAACTGTTCAGTGGCAACTGCGCCAGCTGTCACTCCGCCAGCGGTAGCGGCGTGGTCGGGGGCTATTATCCTTCGCTGTTCAGCAACAGTGTGGTCGGCGCGCGCGATCCTGGCAATCTGCTGATGGTGATACTGCATGGCGTGCAACGCCGCGGTGCGAAAGAAGACACTTTCATGCCCGGTTTTGCCGACCATCTGAATGACGGCCAGATCGCCATGCTGGCAAATTACATAGTCAAGCAATACGGCCATGCAGATACGCCGCCTGTTACGCCGGAACAGGTCAAGGTCCAGCGCCAAGGGGGACCGGTCTCGCCCTTGATAACATTATTGCCTCTGGGACTGGCGGCGGCGGCCTTGATCGTGGTATTTATATTGTTTTCGCTGTTCCGGCGCGGCGGTCGTCGACGGCCCAAGTAAGCACGGCACAGCTATATTGTAGAAAAGGAAATAGATTCCCATGGCTTTACGCATCATCGCCACCGGCGGCACCTTCGACAAGCACTACGACGAGATCGCCGGTAAATTGACCTTCGCCGCCAGCCATTTGCCGCAGGTGATCCAGCGCGCCCGCATCACTGCGGAAATCGCGCTGGAGGAATTGCCGCTGCTGGATTCGCTCGACATGCAGGATATAGACCGTCGTCGCGTGCTGGCCTCGTGCACCCACGCCAAGGAAGAGGCTATCGTCATCATCCACGGCACCGACACCATGCGCGAGACCGCTGCCGTGCTGGGCGCGGCAGCGCTGGAGAAGACCATCGTAGTGACCGGCGCGATGATTCCCTACGCCATCGCCAATTCCGACGCCCTGTTCAATTTCGGCTTCGCCTGTGGCGTGGCGCAAGCCTTGCCGCATGGCGTGTATGTGGCGATGAACGGCAAGATCTTTGCTTGGGACAAAGTGGAAAAGAACCGGACTGCGGGCGTTTTCGAGCCGCTGTAATTTCGTCGCCGGGATAAAACAAACGAAAAAAAACGGGGCAGAATTTCTGCCCCGTTTTCATTTCCTGCCAATTCCCACCGATTACTTGGCCGCGCCAGTCAGGCCACGTGCATCAAGCAAAGGCCCGACATCCGGTCCGCGGCCATAAAAATCCTTGAACAATGCGCTTGGATCTTCACTGAAGCCGCGCGACAGCACCTTGGCGCGCAACAGGTCGCCGTTGGCGCGCTTCAAGCCGCCATGGGTATTCATCCAGTACTCGGTATCCTTGGCCAGCACGTCGCTCCAGATATAGGCGTAGTACCCAGCGGAATAGCCGTTGGCGAACACATGTGAAAAGTAAGTCGTGTGATAGCGCGGCGGCACCACGTAACCCTTGGCGTTGGCGGTGCCCAGCGCTTTGGCTTCAAACGCCATGACGTCGGTGACATCCGGGGTCTGGTTGACCGACAGCTGGTGCCAGGACTGGTCCAGCATCGCCGCCGACAGATATTCGGAGGTGTCGTAGCCGGCATTGAATTTGCGCGCAGCCAGCACCTTGTTGACCAGCGCCTGCGGCATCGGTTTGCCGGTTTCATAGTGCTTGGCATAGTGCGCCAGCACCTTCGGATTGTGCGACCACATTTCATTGAATTGCGAAGGATATTCGACAAAGTCAGGCGGCACCGAGGCACCGGAGAACATCGGATATTCAACATTCGAGAACAAGCCGTGCAAGCCATGGCCGAACTCGTGGAACATGGTGTTGACTTCATCGAAGCTGAGCAGCACCGGCTTGCCTGCCGGCGGTTTGGCGATGTTGATATTGTTCGATACGACAGGCTTGGTGCCGAACAAGCGCGATTGTGCGACATAGCTGTTCATCCAGGCGCCGCCCTGCTTGTTGTCGCGTGCGAACGGGTCGAACAGGAACAAGCCCAGCGCAGAACCGTCCGCGTTGAACACTTCGAACACGCGCACATCCTGCTGGTATACCGGCAAGTCGGTGCGTTCCTTGAAAGTCAGCCCGTACAGCTCATGCGCTGCGTAGAACACGCCATCCTGCAACACGTTGTTGAGCTCGAAGTAAGGCTTGATCTGCGATTCGTCGAAGTTGTAACGCGCCTTGCGTACCTGCTCCGAATAAAAGCCCCAGTCCCATGGTTGCAATTTGAACGGCTTGCCATGTTTCGCCTTGGCCTGGCGGTCGATCAGTTGCTGCATGGCGGCCGCTTCCTTGCGGGCGTTGGCGGCGGCAGGTGGCGCCAGTTGCGCCAGCATCTTGTTCACAGCGGCAGGCGTGCCGGCGGTTTCTTCTTCCAGCACATAGGCGGCATGGTTGGGATAACCCAGCAACGCGGCGCGCTGGGCCCGCAGCTTGACGATTTGCGCAACATTGCCGACGTTGTCGCCGGCACCGCCATCGCCACGGCTGATCGAGGCTTTATAGATGCGTTCGCGCAGCGCGCGATTCTTGAGTTGCGCCAGCACCGGCTGGTCGGTGGTGTTTTGCAGCGGGATCAGCCATTTTCCGTCCAGCTTGCGGGTTTCCGCAGCCTGTGCGGCGGCAGCGATTTCTTCTTTCGATAAACCGTCCAGATCGGCTACGTTGTCGACCACGATCGCGCCGTCGTTGCTGGCTTTCAGCAGGTTTTGCTGGAATTGGGTGGTGAGCAAGGAAATCTGCTGGTTCATCTTGCGCAACTGATCTTTGTCGGCGGGCGACAAGCGCGCGCCGGCGCGGACAAAGTCGGTCCGGTAGCGTTCCAGCAGCCGCAGCGATTCCGGATCGAGGCCGAGGCTGGCGCGTTGCTGGTACAGCGTCTCGATGCGGGCGAACAGGATCGGATCGAGGAAGATGGCGTCTTCATGCTCCGCCAGTTTGGGCGCCATGTCTTGCTGGGTCTGGTCCATCACCGGACTGGTGTTGGAACTGATGAGATTGAAAAAGACGTCTCTGACGCGGGTCAGCATCTGGCCGGAGCGTTCCAGCGCCACAATCGTGTTATCGAAGGTCGGGGCCGCCGGATTGGCCGCAATCGCATTGACTTCCTGGCGCTGCTGCGCCATGCCCGCCTCGAATGACGGTTTGTAGTCGCTATCCTTGATCTTGCCGAAGGGTGGCAGGTTGTACGGCAAGGAGCTGATCTGGGCAAAGGGCGAGGATGTCGCATAGGCTGCGGTCGCGGCGGCAGTGGCCTTCTCGGCCTTGGTCGGCATATCGCAACCCATCAATCCTGCGGCGGCGGTCAGCATCAATCCGCATACCGAGATACGTCTTGTAGAAACTTGCATCAATTCTCCTAGTGTTGATATCGGCGATTGTTTTTTTGACGAAACATTTTACGCCGCATTCAGCGAGGAGTGTTTGCCATATTTTCCCGCACATTGTGTGCATCGTAGGTCGGAGCAGCATTACGTAAGTTACTTAATCCGACGAAGTGCCAATCCAACCTACGTCTGCAAAAATCAGAAACGGTGCTGCATCCCCGCAATCACGCCAGTCTGGCTGCTGCCAAACGCAATATCGTCACGCGACAATCCGACCAGCTGCTGGTTCTTGGCTTTGGCATACGCGGCGCTCAGGTACAGGTCGGTGCGTTTAGACAGCGCATACTTGCCGCGCACCGAATACATGATTGGATCCGCATCTTTGCCGCTCGGGACGTTCTTGATGTTCTGGTAGTAGATTGCGCCGATCAGCGTCACCACCGGCGTCACCTTGTAGCTGGCGCCGCCCCAGAAGAAATCGCTGCGCAAATCGGGTGCATGCGATGCCAGCGTCTTCTTGTAGTTCCGATAACCCAGATTCAGGTCCAGGTTGCCGCCCAGCTGATAGTCGCCGGCCAGGTGGATGCTGGTGGCCTTGTCATAGGCGCTGTTGGCCGGGTTGGCCGCCGCGCCGTTGACCCGGTCGAAGGTCGCCGCAATACGGAACGGCCCGCTTTCGTAGCCGATGCCGAGGTCGTACTTGGCGCTGTCGCTGGTGCTGCCGGCAACTTCGCCGAAGCCGTATGTCGCGCCCAGCTTGAAGTTGCCGAATTTCCCCTGGTACTTGAGGATGTTTTGCAAATTGGTCGGCATGCCATCCTTGCGGCCGCCGGTGGCGCCGGCCGAAGTCACCCAGGAATACTGGCCCGAATAACCCATGGGATCGAACGGCAGAATGAAATCATAGGTGGTGGTAAACGAGCGCCCTGCGACCAGCCGTCCGAAATTACCTTCCAGGCCGACATTGGCCTGGCGGTTGAACAGCACGCCGGTGCTGTCGAACTCGCCGGTATCGACCTTGAAACCGTTTTCCAGCTGGAATACGGCCTTCAGGCCGCCGCCCAGGTCTTCTGTGCCGCGAAAGCCGATGCGCGATGTGTTCATCGCGCCGGAGCTAAGGCGTAGCAGGCCATCCTTGTTGGCGTTGGCGTTATTCACATACTCGACCCCGGTGTCGATGATGCCGTAGATGCTGACATTGGTTTGAGCGTAAGCGCTGCTCGCCAAAGCCCCGAGTGCGGCGAAGGTTGCCGTCGCCAGGTATTTTCTTTTCATTGTGTTTCCTCCGTTGTAGTATTTTTGATTGTGCGGACTGTGCAATTACGGCCGGCTGCACATAGCCTGTGATGCGAAATTTCCTTGCTTTTCCTGCGTGATAAACCCTGGCCTAGAACGCCCACAGCGCATCTTTCGGCAATTGCAGCCAGTACTCGCCCGGCGCCAGCCGTTGTCTTGCGTAAGCCCGCAAGACGCTGCTGTCGGCGCCGCTTTCCGCCGTGTTGCGAAACACACATTCCCAGCGGTCGCCCAGATACATGCAAGTCGCCAGTGGCAGCCTGATGCTGTTTTCTACCTGGGTATCGGAAATGTTGACCTGCTCGACGCGGATGATGGCGATTGTGTCCTTGCCACCGGCGCCAGGACCACGCAGCGTCGCCGTGACATTGCCACCCTCAACTTGCAGCGAGGCATGCGAGTCGTCGCTATGCAGCACCTTGGCCGGCAAACGGTTGTTGCTACCCATGAATTCCGCGGTGAACAAGGTATCCGGCGTTTCATACATGCGCTGCGGCGTACCTTGCTGTTCGATCTTGCCGTTGTTGAGCAACAGGATACGGTCCGAAATCGCCATCGCTTCGGCCTGGTCGTGGGTCACCATCAATGCCGACAGACCGAGCCGCACGATCAGTTCGCGCAAGAAGGCGCGCGCTTCTTCGCGCAGCTTGGCGTCCAGGTTGGACAACGGTTCGTCCAGCAGGATCACCGGCGGGTTGTATACCAGCGCACGGGCGATGGCGACGCGTTGTTGCTGGCCGCCGGAGAGCTGGTGAGGAAAGCGCTCGCCCAGGTGGCCGAGGCCGAGTTGTCCCAGCACGGTTTTGACGCGTTCGGCAATATCGCTGCCGTTCATCTTGCGCAGCTTCAAGCCGTAGGCGACGTTATCGAACACCGTCTTGTGCGGCCACAAGGCATACGACTGGAACACCAGCCCGAGATTGCGTTCTTCCGCCGGAATTTCCAGCTTGCGGCTGCCGTCGTACATGGTTCGCTCGCCGATCTGGATGCTGCCCGATTTCGGCGATTCCAGCCCCGCCACGGCGCGCAGCAAGGTGGTCTTGCCGCTGCCGGAAGGCCCCAGCAAAGCCACTACTTCGCCGCGCTGCAATTCCATCGATACGCCTTTGAGAATCGGATTGGCGCTGGCGCCGCTGCCGTAGTCGAGGTGCAGGTTGTTGACGCTTAATTCGCTCATGATGATTTCCTGTGTTTGTGTGCTGTGCACGCTTAGTCGTGCAACTTGATGCCGAAGCGCAGCGCGATGCCGAGGCCGATGGCCACTAGCGTGATGTTGATAAAGGACAGCGTCGCCACCAGGTCGACCGAACCGGAAGCCCAGAGCGAGACGATCAGCGCGCCGATGACTTCGGTGCCGGGCGACAGCAGATAGACGCCGGTGGAATACTCGCGTTCGAAAATCAGGAACACCATCAGCCAGGCCCCCAGCACGCCGTAGCGCACCAGCGGCAAGGTGACGTCGCGCGTCACTTGCGAACGGCGGGCGCCGACCGCGCGCGCCGCTTCTTCCAGTTCCGGCCCGACCTGCAACAGCGCCGTCGTAATCAGGCGCAAGCCATAAGCCAGCCACACCACCGAATACGCCAGCCATACCGAGAAAATGGTGGAGCGCAGTTCGCGCAATTGCGGAATGAAATTTTCCACCAGCCAGTTGGCAACGGCGTTGTCATACCCCTTGAGGAAGCTGTCGAGGAACGACGGCACGAACAGGAACACCCACAAGAACGACAAGCCGGCCAGCAAACCCGGCACGGCACGCGGGATCAGCACGCTGTAGTCGAGGAAACGGGTGATGCCGTCCGCCTTGCGGTGCATGGCCAGCGCAATACAGCAATAACAAGCCACTGCGATCGCACCGCCGATGACGCCGATCAGGATGGTGTTGACGATGCCGCGCATCAGCGACGGCTGTTCCCAGATATCGCGGAAATGTTGCAAAGTCATTGCATCCAGCAGCGACACGCCGTAACCCCAGTGCGACACGAAGGCGCGCAAGGCGATGCCGGACAACGGGATCACGATGGTGAAGATCAGCCACGCTGCGATCAAGCCGAACGCCAGCCATTTCCACTTACCCAGCGGCAGCGCCTTCTGCCGCGCGCCCTTGCCCTTGATCGAGACATATTTGTTGGCCGAACGCAGCAGCCAGCGTTGTATCATCACCAGCGGCAAGGTCACCGCCACCAGGCACACCGCCACCGCCGCCATCAGATGATAAGAAGGCGTGCCGAGCTTGTTGGTCAGTTTGTACAGATAGGTCGGCAATACCAGATGGCCTTCCGGATCGCCCAGCACCAGCACCAGCCCGAATACTTCAAAGCCGAGGAAGAACACCAGTACGCCGGCATACGCCAGCGCCGGCATGATCATCGGCAGCGAGACGTTCAGCGCGACCTGCAATGGCGAAGCACCGGCTACGCGCGCGGCTTCTTCGACATCAGCCCCGAGGCTCTTCAGGGCTGCGGAGGCGTACAGGTAAACGTGCGGCACGTGGGTCAGGCCGGCGATGATGACGATGCTGGGAAAGGCATACACATTCCATGGCGTCGCCTCGATGCCGACCATGCGCAGCAAGTCTTGCATCCAGACCGTATAGAAACCGACCGGCCCCATCGATACTACATAACCGAAAGCGATCACCATCGGCGACACGAAAATCGGCACCAGCAGCATCGGCGCAATCCAGTTGCGGCCAGGCAGGTCGGTGCGCACCATCAGGAAAGCCAGCATGCCGCCCAGCGGCACCGCGATGAAAGCCAGGCCGCTGGCCAGCAGCAGGCCGTTAATGAAAGCCTGGCGGAAATCCGGATCGTCGAAGATGAAGCGATACGGTTCCAGGCTCAGGGTCTTGACTGGCGCAAAAAAAGGCGCGGATAAAAAACTTTGATAAAAAATCAGCACCAGCGGCAGGAAGATCGCCACCGCCGCCAGCGTAACCACCAGTCCGCGCGGCCAGTTGAGGCGCGCCAGCCGTGAGCGGCTGGCTAGTGGATGGGGGGAGGAAATAGAAGTCATAGTGTGTACCTTGCAAAAACCCAGCTTGAATTCACAGGTCCCGGCGGGACCGCCGAGACCTGTGTCGTGCCCCTACTTCTTGCCTGCCGCGGCTTTCCACTGCTTAAGGAACGCCAGACGCTTGGTCTGATCCAGGTATTGCAGCAACGCCGGCGTAATCGGAATCGGCTTGAGTGCACCGCCGAGCTGGGTCGTCAGGCTGGTCAGCGTCGCGTTGCCGCTGACATCAGAACGCAAGGCATACAGTTGCGAATCGGTCGAGATGATGGTCTGGCCGCGCTTGGACAACAGATAGTCGATCCACAGCTTGGCCGCGTTCATGTTCTTGGCCGACTTGTTGATGAACGCCACGCGCGACAGCACCAGGTTGTAGTCCTTGGTGAAAGCCACGCCGAGCGACGGATCCTTGGCCGCACGCGCTTGCGCATAGGAGCCGATGACGTTGTAGCCGATCAGATTTTCGCCGGAAGAAATCCGCTCCAGCATGGTGCCGGTGGACGATTGCACGCGGATGCCGACATCACCGAAAGTCTTGGCCAGTTCCCAGAACTGCGGGTTGATCTGGGCATCTTCGGTAATGAAAGAAAAGCCGACGCCGGATTTTTCAATATCGTAAGTAGTGACCTTGTTGCGGAATTTGTCAGCCTTGGCGGTCAGCAGCTTGACCAGGTCGGCGTGGGTGGTTGGCACTTCGTCGGCGCTGACCAGCCGCTTGTTATAGACGATCGCCAGCGGTTCGAAAGTCGTGCCATAGGCGCTGTCCTTGTAGTTGGCCCAGGCCGGAATCGCCGCCGCTTCCTGCGATTTGTACACCGCGCCGTAACCCTCGCTGACCAGCTTGAATTGCAGGTCCATCGCCGATGACCATAGCACGTCGGCGGTGGCGCCGCCGGCGGCCGCTTCCGAAATGAAGCGGTTGTAGACTTCGGTCGAATTCATGTCGTTGAACTCAACCTTGACGCCCGGATAGAGCGCGCTGAAATCCTTGATCAGCGGTTCCGCTGCCTTCGAATCGGTGGCGCTGTAGATCACCAGCTTGCCCTCCTTCTTGGCGCCGTCGACGATCTTGGCGTAATCCGCCGGATAGCCGGCAGGCGTTTGCGCCGAGGCGTTCAAGGCCAGGGTGAATGACAAGACAGCGAGTGCTGCGGCCAAAGGTTTTTTGATCAACATGGGTGTCGTCTCCTGATGGTTATGATTGTTGCGAACGGGTTAAATCGAGTTAGGTCCGGTTGCATCGGGTTGCATCTTTTCAAAAGACGCAGGCGTGCCGGCGCCAGCCTGGATATGGCTGCCATTCGCTATTGCCTGCGGGGTGTTGCCGGACCTGAAGTCGCGGCGCGGTTTACCTGATCAAGCCAAGCTGGTCCGATTGCTTGCGGTAGTCTTCCACGGTTTTCTTTATATATACGGTCAGTTTTTCGCCGCTCATGGCGAATGGTGACAACCCGGTGGCGGCGCGCAGGCGGTCAAATTCAGGCGTCGCCATCATGGCGTCAAAGCGGCCTACCCAGCGCTTGTAGGCGGCATCGCTGACCTCAGGCCCGACATAAACGCCGCGTATGATCGGCCAGCTGACCGCCAAGCCTTGCTCGTGCGCGGTCGGCACCGCTGCCAGTGCGCCGGGCAAACGCCGCTCGGACAATATTGCGAGGATCCGGATCTCGCCGTCCAGCGTATGCAGGGTGGCTTCCGACGCATCGCCCGAGACTACCTGCACATGGCCGGCGCGCAAGGCGGTAAATGCCTCGCCGCCGCCTTCCAGCGCAACGAAACGCAAGTCCTTGGGATCGATCCGGCTCTGTTTGGCCAGCATGGAAATCTTCAGCCAATCCTGGCTGCCGACCGTGCCGGCCGCGCCTATCGTGATTTTCGAGGGATTTTTCTTGAGCGCGTCCAGCAAGTCGCGCAATGTTTTATAGGGCGAATCGTTGCGCACCGCAATCATGCCGTAGTCAACGCCGATGGCCGCCACCCAGCGCACATTGCTGACATCGGCATCGCCGTATTTACCCTGCGCCAGGTTCATCAGCGAGCCGCCGGAAAACGCCACCAGCGTATCGGCTTCGGCGCGCCGTTGCGTGACGATGGAGTTCCAGGCGACGGCGCCGATGCCGCCGGGCAAATAACTGATCTTGAGGGGATTTTCCTGCGGCTCGGCGACGGCGGGTATCTGCAAGCCTTTCTGGATCAGCTTGCAGGTTAAAGCCATGCCGCCGCCCGGCTTGGCGGGCGCGACGCATTGCAGCGGCGCCGCCTGCGCGCCGAGCGTGAGGGATGCACTGAGCGCACTGAGTGCACCGATTGCATAAATCCTGGTGATTGCGGAATGCATTGTCTCCTACCCATTCTGTTGTTATTCCTCCTGCAATGCTCTGGCGGCTGCAGGGGTGAAACCGGGCTTTATACGTTTTTTTGCATCATAACGACCCCAGTCTTTCATTTTCCTTTCACTCACGTTTTGCCAACGACGGCATTCTGTGTGAGTATTGGCGACCCATTTTAAAACTCTACTCGCCCCAAGCCATGCGGATTTTGCTGATCGAAGACCATGTCGAGCTATCGCGCTGGCTGACCAAAGCCTTGCAAGATGCGCATTGGTCGGTCGAATGCGCCATGAACGGCGCCGACGCCGACAGCCTGTTGCACACCCAGCAGTATGCCTTGGTTATCCTCGATCTGAGCTTGCCGAAAATGGATGGCCTGGAAGTCTTGAAGCGCTTGCGCGCGCGCGGCAGCAAGACCCCGGTGTTGATCCTGACAGCGCGCGGCGGCTTGCAAGACCGGGTGCAAGGCTTGAACCTGGGCGCCGACGATTACCTGGCCAAGCCCTTCGAACTGGTCGAGCTGGAAGCGCGCGTCAAGGCCTTGCTGCGCCGCGCCCAGGGCGGCGAAGCGCCGGTGTATAGCTGCGGCGCGCTGCAGTTCGATACGGTCACGCGCATGTTCAGCTACGGCGGCGCGGCACTGGCGTTGACGCCGCGTGAGCATGCCGTGCTGGAAGTGCTGATCAGCCGCGCCGGCCGCGTGGTCTCCAAGGAAAAATTGTTCGACGAAGTGTTTTCGCTCGTCGACGACGCCAATCCCGATGCGATTGAAATCTATATCCATCGCCTGCGGAAAAAACTGGTGCGCAACGAGCCGCTGGCAGTCGCCATCACCACCCTGCGCGGCCTCGGCTATCTGCTGGAAGTCGTCGCCGAAAAATGAATCTGCAAGTCGCCGCCGCCAAGCCCGCAAAATCGCTGGGCAGTTTGCGCAGCCAGTTGCTTAGCTGGCTGTTGATACCATTGTTGCTGGTGGTGGCGCTGGACGCTTTTTCGGTTTACCGCAATGCGCTGGATGTGGCCGACCTGGCCTACGACCGCGCCCTGCTGGCGTCGACCCGGGCGCTCGCAGAGCGGGTTTCGGTGGTCGACGGCAAGGTGGTCGCCGACGTTCCTTATGTGGCGCTGGACAGTTTTGAAACCGACACCCTGGGCCGCATCTACTACAAGGTCACCGGGACGCACGGCGAATTTGTCTCGGGCTATGAAGACCTGCCGGCATTGCCGCCGGATGTGCCGCGCTCGGAAATCTACCCGGCGCTGGTGCGTTTTTATCACGCTAATTATCACAACCAGCCGGTCCGCATCGCCGCTCTGTATCAACCGGTCTACGACGACTCGATGCGCGGCATCGCCTTGATCCAGGTCGGCGAGACCATGGACGCCCGCAGCGCCCTCACCCGAAAAATCCTGTTCAGCACCTTATGGCGGCAAGGTTTGCTGGTGATGGTCGCGGCGCTGCTGGTCTGGTTTGCCGTACGCTTTGTGCTGGGGCCGCTGATGCAGCTGAAAGTCACGGTGGAAGCGCGCGCCACCTCGGATCTGAGCGATTTCGATGCCAACCAGGTACACAAGGAAGTCAGGCCGCTGGTGGTGGCCATGAACGGCTACATGGGCCGTTTGCAAGCGCTGATCAGCGGCCAGCGCCGTTTCATTGCAGATGCTTCGCACCAGCTGCGCACGCCGCTGACCGTGCTCAAGACCCAGGCCGAGCTGGCCTTGCGTGAACTCGACCGTAACCCCAACGATGCACGGGCCTGGCAAGACATACGCGAAAACATGCGCGAAATTGTCGCCGGCATCGCCGGCACTACTGACGCCACGGTGCATCTGGCAAACCGCTTGCTGACCTTGGCGCGCGCCGAACATGGCGTGGCTGAGAGCGGCGTGACACCGGTATCGCTGACAGACATCACGCGTCAGGTCGGTCTCGAGCATGCACTCGCGGCGGTGAAAAAGCAGATCGATTTGTCGTTCGACGCCGAGCAGGAACTGCTGATCGACGGCAATGCACTATTGCTGCATGAACTGGTCAGTAATCTGCTGGATAATGCGATCCGCTACACACCCGTCGCAGGCAAGATCATCCTGCGTGTGCGGCCCGACAGCATTGCCCAGTGCGCCATACTGGAAGTGGAAGACAATGGCATGGGCATCGCGGAAGAAGACCGGGAACGGGTTTTCTCCGCCTTCTACCGCGCGCCGTCGGCGCAGCAGCAAAACCCCAGCGGCGCCGGTCTCGGTTTATCGATTGTGCGCGATATCGCCAGCGCGCATGGCGCCCGGATCACGCTGTCGAGTGCGGACGATAGCAAGGATGGCAAGGTTGACGCCGTCGGCCTTAAGGTGACGCTTAGTTTCCCGCTATCGCCATCCATGCATTCCGTCTGATTCAGCGAACTTGTAATTTGCGCTGGCCTTGGTAAGCTGCCTGCATGATGTTTGCGGCGCAGGAACAATGAGGAGATTGGCTTTGAGCGATACGCCCACAAAAATGGTCCACGGTACGGCACTCACCGATGAGCAGAAAAAAGATTTGCTGCACCGGCTGGCGCGGGTGGAAGGCCAGATCCGCGGCGTCCAGAAACTGATTGCCAACGCCGCCGGGCCGGCTGATTGCAACGGTGTCGCGCAGCAGCTGGCGGCTGCACGCAAGGCGCTCGACCGCGCGTTTATCACATTGCTGACTGGCGCCATCGTGACCCACACGGCGGCGGCCGCTACACCGGAAGATGCGCAGCAAAGTGCAAAAGATATTGCGGCGTTGCTGGACAAATTTTCCTGAAACCGTCTTCTTGAAAAATTTTTCGACGCGCTTTAGGTACATGCCCTATTCCCTTACCCTCGTGTGATTTCTATAATTCCCTTCAGAAGCGGTTGCGCTGAAAAACGGGGGTAAGACATGATCGTGGCCGGCAATCACACTGCTGCGCAATCCGGGGTAGGCATGATAGAGGTGCTGGTGGCGATTGTGATCGTTGCTTTCGCCTTGTTTGCCTTGATCGATGTGCAGACCGCCGCATTGCGTTATCAGAAAGCGGCACATGTACGCGCCACGGTCAGCCGGTTCAGCGCAGATCTTGCCGACCGCGTACGCGCCAATATCCGCGGCGCGCATGACGGCGCCTACAACTTGTCGCAACAAAGCTATCCCGCGCTCGACGAGATGCCGCCAACTTGCTTTAATCCAGACGACTGCACCGCGCGCGAACTGGCGGCCAAGGATATCCACGAATGGCGAAGCCGGTTAAGCGAGGCGATCAGTGGCGGCTGGGGCGAGATCAGCGGTTCGGTGGTTGACGGTTTCACGACGCGCGTGTACTTCCGCGAGATGCATACTCGAGGCAGCGACTCCAGCGTGATCGCTGAAAATTGCCAGCCCGGGGCGGCCGATCCCTCAAGCCATAAGGATGTGCGCTGCTTCTCGATCGCTTTCTCCCCATGAGGATAACGACAAGCCGGTTGCTGCGTTTGTCGACCGTCCCGGCCTCAGCTCACCTATTTCCGCAAGGGTTCTGGCAACACGGCGTGGTGTTGCCGATGCTGCTGATCTGCCTGCTGGTGATGGGTTTTCTCGGTATCAGTTCTTTGCGCACCGCAGTGTTTGAAGAAAAAATGGCGGCCAACGCCGGCAGCCAGCAATTGGCGTTCCAATCCGCCGAGCATGCCTTGCGCTTTTGCGAAAACCAGCTGCAGCTGACGCCGATTGCGATTCCGTTGCTCAAACAGGGACCGCATGCGGGAGTTGGCGCAGACGGCAAGCAATACTGGGAAATGGCCGACAGCTGGCGCAATGACCAGGTATCCGTGCCGGTGCCGCGGATCGGCGCTGAAGGCGTCACGCCTGCCTCACCCGCACGCTGTATGGTTGAACGCCTGGAGTTTGAAACGGATCTGCAATTTCATCTTGACGTTCCGCAGCCGCGGCCGGCTTTCCGGATTACGGCACGCGGCATCGGCGCCAGCAGCGCGGCGGTGGTGTTATTGCAAAGCTATCTGCTTCTGTAAGTTTGGCTGTTGACAATCGTGCTCTTACCGAGAAGGCGCTGTTCCATGAAAGCCGTGTTTTCCAGCATCTGCGCCATCGCCCTGATGCCCTCTCTAGTGCTAGCCGCAGAGACACCGGATCAGCCGCCCTTCATCTATACCGGCAGTTATGACGTCGTCTCATGGCAGGGACATATCAAAGCCTATCCGATCGGCAAAGATGGCGTTTCCAAGACCGCGCAATGGGATGCGGCCGACCTCATTCCGCCATGGCAGACGCGCCAAATCGGAACGACAGCGGGCGGCGCAAACGCCATTGCATTCGAATGGCGGCAACTGACAGATGCGCAAAAAGCCGCCCTGTCATCTGAGGATGTGCTGGAATACCTGCGCGGCAACGATAAGCTGGAAACGTCTCACGGCGGCGGCTTCCGTCATCGCAAAGGCAAGCTGGGAGATATCATTTACTCCGCGCCGTTGTATGTCGGCCTCTCTGATTCCGCCTATAACCTGAGTCCCGCCAACGATGGTGGCAACAAGTATCTGGAGTACGTCAAAAGCAAGAAACATCGTCAGGCGATGCTCTATGTCGGCGCCAATGACGGCATGCTGCACGCGTTCGATGCCCATGACGGCGTGGAAACCGCAGCCTTCATTCCGCAGGCGATATTTGATACCCTGCCCGCATTGAGCGCCACGGATTACATTCATCGTCCGTTCGTGGATGGACTGCTCACGGTGGGCGATGCGTATCTCGACAATCCTGGCAGTGCGGCATGGAAGACCATCCTGCTCGGCTCGACCGGCGGCGGCGCCAGGAGCCTGTTTGCGCTTGACGTGAGCAGTCCGCCTGCTGCGCCATCGTTGCTCTGGCAAAGAAGCGCTGCAGACGACGGCACGGGAGCAAGCGATAGCGATATGGGCTACCTGACTGGGGAAGCTTTCGCTATCCGCCTGTCGAACGGCAAGTGGGCGGCGATGTATGGCAACGGTTATCAAAGCGAGAATCTGGACGCCGTGCTGTATCTGGTCGAGCTGACCGGCGGCCGCCTGATCAGGAAAATTTCCATCGGGGTTGGCGATCCGGAATCACCGAACGGCCTGGCGACGCCCGCCCTGGCGTTCAACCTGCTGCGCGCAGTCAATGCCGTCTACGCCGGCGATTTGCAAGGCCGTTTCTGGAAGGTCGATCTGAGCGCCAGCGATCCTCTACGCTGGCAAACCGCGTTCAACCGGCAACCCCTGTTTATTGCAGAAGACGTCGCCGGCAAGCTGCAATCGATTACGCAACAGCCCTTGCTTGAATTGCATGCCAAAGGCGGCACTCTTGCCATGTTTGGCGGCGGCAAAGCCGACGATGGCCGGATTCCCGGCGCGGCGCAACAGCAAAGCCTGTATGGTATCTGGGAAAAACCCGGCGACGGTCCGGTGAGCGGAAGACGAGAGTTGCAGCGGCAGACGCTGACCGAAGCCAGCGATGGCCAATGGCGGCTGAGCAGCAACGGCGTCAATTGGAGCACCCTGCGCGGCTGGTATATCGACCTGCCCGCCAAGCTCGGCTACATCGTCGGCAAATTGCAGATTATCGATGGCGTGTTGTGGGTGCAGACTTATGCGCCGGCTCAGGAAAAATCCTACCTGATTGCAATCGACTACAACACCGGCGGCGCCACCAGTGACGCCGCGCTGGCTGGCCATCCAAAAGACACGTCGGTTATGGAAGTCCCGGCTTCCATCGTTTCGCCGCTTTTCATCAAGCTGCCGGATGGCCGCAAGCAACTCGTGATCAGCGGCCGCGACGGTTTGCCGCACACGGTTGAGATCAACCCGGCAAACCAGCGCCCGGTAAGGACCTGGCGCCAACTGCCGGTACCGCCGTCTATTGTCGATCCAGACTGAAAATCAGCCGTTCATGAACAAGCAATGCGCAAACGGCTTCAGCTTGCTCGAATTGATGATAGTGGTGACACTGGTCGCCATCCTGAGCAGCGTGGCGTTAGCCAATTACAGCGAATATGTCAGACGCAGCGAAAGAGTCGCCGCGCGCGCGGTGCTGCTGGAAGCCGCCAACTGGATGGAGCGCCGCTTCTCGGTGCAACACAACTATCTCGGCATGGATAGCCAACCACCTCTCCTGCCTGCCGACCTGAAACAGTCGCCGAAGAACGGCGCAGCAAAGTATGAAATCAGCCTGGCAGCCGGACAAACGCAAGCCACGGCCTATGAGTTAAGAGCGGCCCCGCTCCGTGCGGATAAATGTGGCATCCTGAGCCTGGACCACACCGGCGCGCGCGGGCTGATCGGCAATAGCGCGACGATGGAAGAATGCTGGGGACGTTGACGCTGAACCTGCTTGATGCGCGCAAGGCGGGCAAGCACTGCAACCATAAAAAAGCCCGCTGGCCGGCGGGCTTCGGATGGCTTAATCCCTGTCGTCACGGTAACGGCGGCGGTCATACCGTTCATGCTGGCGACGCCATTCTTCGCGCCGCCATTCGTCGTCGCGGCGCTCGCGCCAGCCCGGCACGACATAGACTTCCTGCGGCGGCGGGTAATACACCGGCGCCGGAACGTAACGCGGCTCGTATTGCACCACTGGCGGGTAATATGGCTGAGGCGGGGCGTAGTAGGGTTGAGGCGGAGGGTAGTATGGCTGCGGTGGCGGCGGCACGTAAAAGCCGAGGTCGACATGCACGCCAGCCGCAGCGCTGCCGCATGCGCCTGCAGCGAGGGCGCCAAACGCCAGACATGCTAAAAGTTTTTTCATTTGATTTCCTGTTGTGCTACCTGCGGCGATTTCGCCATTTCACAACCTCAGTCTACGGGCTCGCGCGCGTCAATGTTCTTCCAAGGAGCAACAATTGTAACGTTAAGTAAATTATTGTGGCAAAAACCAATGCGCGCTAGCATGCGGTTTCGGGAAAACGCACAAAATACCGGTGGCGCCTTGAGAGCGGCGCATAGGTATTTGAATCAAAAAGGAAGCATGCATGGGCAAGACTCGTCTGGAAGCGTTTAGCGATGGCGTCATCGCCATCATCATTACCATCATGGTGCTGGAGCTGAAAGTCCCGCACGAAGCCAGCCTGGCGGCGCTGTGGCTGATCTATCCGGTGTTTGTCAGCTACATACTGAGCTTTGTGTACACCGGCATCTACTGGAACAACCACCATCACATGCTGCATGCGGTACAGAAAATCAACGGTCCGGTGCTATGGGCCAACCTGCACCTCTTGTTCTGGCTATCCCTGATTCCTTTCGCTACCGGCTGGATGGGTGAAAACCATTTCTCCGAAGTCCCGGTCGCCTTGTACGGCGTGGTGCTGCTGATGGCCGGCGTCGCCTATTACATCTTGAGCCGCATGCTGATCAAGCTGCATGGCGCGGAATCGGCCCTGGCCAAAGCCATTGGCAACGATCTCAAAGGCAAGCTCTCGGTGATCGGTTATGCCCTGGCGATCCCGTTGACTTTCGTCAATCGCTGGATCGGGCTGGGGCTCTACGTGCTGGTAGCCATCATGTGGCTGATTCCGGACCGGCGCATTGAGAAAGTCATTGGTAGCTGATAATGGTCTTGCATCTTCATGGGAGTGGCTCGAATGGCGTATCCGCAAGCAGTAAATGAAGCCTTGGAAAAACTGGCAACCACCGCCATCTGGCGCAGTAACTACGCGCCGCCGATATATCGCTTGCCGTGGAGCGCCGGCATCAGCGCAGCGCCGCCGCATTTCGCCGGCTTCGCCCGCAACTTTGTATTCAACGGCCTCTTTTTTGGCATTTCATGGGGCGCGATCATGTGGTTTAGCATCTGGTCCGACAGCGCGCTGACGGGCTCTGATGCGGTATGTACCGCGCTGCTTGCCGGCCTATCCTTTGGACTGGTCATGGCGTTTTATTACCGGCGCGGGGCCCGCAAATACCAGCTTTCGCAATGGAAATGAAAAAAGCCCCGCGTAGTGCGAGGCTTTGGAAGTACCGATATGTGAGAAGATTCTAGCCATCCAGTGCTATCTGCAAAGTGACAAGGCTATGAATGAATCTACTCACATATCGACAACCTGGAGCAATTCAGCAAGGCTATCTTAGCGGGCTAATATGACAGGAGTTTGACAGGGCATGGTTTCTTGATCGTGACCCAATCAGCATTCCTCGACATCGACTCCTCTTTGGCGGACTTCTTTGATAGAAATTTTTCGAAAATTCCCTTCATAATCAACGAGCTATTCGGCTTTTATCTCATTCAGATCTTCATGAAACTCTCATCGTCACGCATTGCACAGCTTCTCATCAGTATTTCCGTAGTCGCCAGCATGCAGGCTTCTGCAATTGCAGCAAACTCCGATGTTGAAACCATCGTACTGCTACGCCACGGCGAAAAACCCGACGCCGGCCTCGGCCAGCTGAATTGCCGGGGCCTCAACCGCGCACTGGCGCTGCCGCGCGTCATCGAAGCGAAATATGGCAAACCGGATTTCATTTTCGCCCCCGATCCAGCCACCCAAAAGAAAGACCATGGCACCCGCTACGACTATGTCCGCCCGCTGGCCACGGTCGAGCCCAGCGCCATCTATTTCGGCTTGCCGGTGAATGCGTCGATCGATTTTTCCAAGATCGACGATCTGCGTAGCGCGCTGCTGGCGCCGCAATACCGCCGCAGCCTGCTGCTGGTCGGCTGGGAACACAAGATCATCGAGAAACTGGCGCGGCAAATCGTGGTGGAATACGGCGGCGACCGCGCCAGCGTGCCGCACTGGGATGACGCCGATTTCGACAGCATCTATCTGTTGCGCATCACGCGTGACAACGGCGCGACAAAAATCAGTTTCAGCGTTGACAAACAAGGCTTGAACGACCGTCCATTGACCTGCCCTGGCGGCTAACCGAGAAAAGAGATTCCATGATCCAACGCAAACAAGGTGAAGCTGAGCCGGCCGGCAAGAAAATCCAGAACGCCGCATCGACCGGGCTGTACGCCCTGCTGGTGTTGCTCGCGCTGTGGGTCATGCGCGATTTCATTCCCGCTGTGGTGTGGGCCGGCGTGATTGCCATCGCCTTGTGGCCACTGCTGCTGCGTCTGGAAACCCCGCACGGATCGCGCACCCGCAACACCGGCGTCGCCTTGCTGCTGACTGCCGCAGTCGCCTTGTTCGTGGTGCTGCCGTTTGCACTGGTTATCACGCAAGCCGCGCGCGAGTCGCATGATTTCATCGAATGGTTCAAGCAAGCCGAAGCCAACGGCATTCCCCTGCCCGGCTTGGCCGAGCATCTGCCTTTCGGCGCCCCGCAAATCGTCAGCTGGTGGCAAGAAAACCTCGCCCGGCCATTGCACGACTCGCCATTCATCAAAGGATTGCATGTGGAAGCGGCGGTCACCGTCGGCCGGCATTTCGGCGCAGTCGCCGCCCACGGCCTGATCCTGTTCGGCTTCATGCTGTTGACGCTGTTCGTCATCTTCCAGGCTGGTTCCAAGATGAGCGGCAACCTGGTCAAGGCAACCCGCCGCGGCTTCGGCGCCGACGGCGCCCTGCTCGCCAATCAGATGACGGCGGCCGTGCGCGGCACCGTCGCCGGCCTGGTGGTGGTCGGCATCGGCGAGGGCGCGCTACTGGGCATCGCCTATGCGATCGCCAGCGTACCGCACGCCACCCTGCTCGGCCTGCTGACGGCGATCGCCGCCATGCTGCCGTTTTGCGCACCTGTGATCTTTTGCGGCGCCGCCCTCTGGCTGTTTGCACAAGGCGCCACGGCCGGCGCCATCTGCGTGGTGGTGTTCGGTTTCGTCGTGGTCTTGATCGCCGAGCACTTCGTGCGGCCGCTGCTGATCGGCAGCTCGACCCGCCTGCCCTTCCTGCTGGTCCTGTTCGGCATCCTCGGCGGCGCCCAGACCTTCGGGCTGCTGGGCCTGTTCATCGGGCCCGCGCTGATGACGGTGCTGACGGTGTTGTGGCGCGATTGGGTGCGCTAATGTTTACAGAGGCCACAAACATGGCGCGCATTGGCTGCCACCAGGAAACGCGAGAGGCTTCCTGAAGATCGACAGGGATCACATGCCGTTTTTCAAAATCGCCATTTGCGGCTTGTCGCCGTTCGCATCAGGCTGGATGGTAAAAGGGTATGTGGCAAGCCAGGCGCCTGCGGCCCAGTATGTCCAGCCGCCCCAGACCGGACTGCTGCCGGCGCCGTTGACAATGGCGGATAAAGCGCTCAGGCACGGGGCGTTATCGGGCACGCCAAACTCGCCAAGGAACAAGCGCTTCTGCGTCGTATTTGCCCATTGCGTGATGTTCGCCATGATGGCGCTCAGGCTGGCCGGATCAACACAACTGTCGCCGGTTCCTGAAAAATCCGCATCGGCATATTGATGCACTTCGATCATGTAATTGTTTGCAGGATCCTGAAACGACTGGAATGCATCTGCATTCGATATGCCATTACTCTTTGCATACCAGGAATGCGCACCGCTCCAGCTGCCGCCGGCAACCAGGACCAGATGCCGCGCGCCATATAACCGCAACACGTTTAACGTATTCTGCGCCGCGTTCGCCCAATCCCCGATTGACATATAAGCGGGTTCATTCATGAGGTCGAACGCAACGTTTGCGGGATCATTGAAAGCGTTTAGCAGACGTACCCATAAGTCGGTCAATGCCCAGGCAGGCACTGCAGCCGAATTGAGAGGCTGGCCTCTGTATTGGCCAAAATTGTGAACATCAAGAATGATGCACATACCCAGCGACCGGGCGGCGGCGACGGCATCCACGATCCTTTGCAATTCGGCTGGATCAAGCGGCGAGAATAATTGCGGCTGTATCCTCTCCCACAGAAACGGCAGCCGGAAAGTATTCATGCCATCCGTTTGGAAATGACTCATCTCGGTCACATCGGGATAGATGTAGTCCTGCGCATAGGTTCCCGGCAATTTGTCAGCCGCGAATTCTGCGCCGCTTAAATTGACGCCGACCATCCGGCGGCCGTCCATGCAATTGGCGCTGGCGAGCTGGCAAAACAAAACACATGCCACAACGGCCATGATTTGCCGCCAGTTCCCCAGGAAACGATCAGCGTTGCTACTTTCAGCAAATAACCTAAATATCTTCATCTGATATCGCTTCATTGCGGCAGGAAACAATTTGATTTTAGGAAAATATTGCCGTATGTCAATTTAAATTGTGCATCGCAATGTAACGCCTCATTGGCGGACTGGATTTGTATTGGGCGGCGACGAAGCCGCTACCGGCCACCACTGCACAACACCCCATGCGAACTCGGGCACGACGAACAACCACAGCAATGGCGCTCCCGTGGTAACCAGAGCCCACGCCATCCAGACGGAGAAAAGAAAACGCGCGACGCCATCGAAGCGCCCAAGCCGCAGAGCCGGATCGACAATGCGCAGCGCTGACCACACCACCACAATGCTGCCCAGCAAGCAAGCGATCAGTACATGAAACGGCCCGAAAGCGGGCAAGGCAGCGCCGCCTAACCATTGATTGGTTGCCGACATTTGATTCCACAGCAATGCAAAACTCCACGGGGTAGCGAAGGGCGCGGTAAGCAGCAGGTCATAAATCGCGCTCGCGCGCACGATCCGTAAATAGGTTTGTAACGAGACTGGCGGCATGGATGTCATTCTGAAAGGTTGCGGTCATTCATTCTCAACCTTGGAGTACACTTGAAGGTCAAGCCCTTTCGACGTGACGGTAACCTATGCAAATTGGCGCACTTTCCTCAGCCACCGGCCTGAGCCGCGATACCTTGCGTTTCTATGAAAAGCGCGGCTTGCTGATCCCCGGTCGCCGCAACAACGGCTACCGCGACTATCCTCCCGAAGCTGTTGATTGGATGCGCTACCTGCGTATAGCCCAGACGCTAGGCTTCACTTTGGCCGAAATCGAAGCCGATTTGCCCTTGCTTGCCGCACCCGACGCCTCTGCGCCCATGCTGCGCGAAGCACTACTGTGCAAGCTGGCGGATATTGACGAACGGATTGCCGGGCTCGCTACCTTGCGCGGCGAATTGGCGCGGCGGCTCGCAGAGCCGATGGCGGCTTGTCCGCTCAGCGGATAGCGTCCATTTCAGCTGCCCCTTGTCCTGTTGATTGCTGAATCACGCTCAAAGAATGCCGGCGAGAGGGTGAATAAACACCGAACCGTCCTTGGTGAAAAGCCAGCCGAGCGCGCAGCAATTCAGAATCACCGTGATCCAGAATATCCACTGGAATGCCTGTTTCCTGGATTTGTGGCGCAATATTTTCTGAGCCACCACTGCGCCCGGCCACCCGCCTATCAATGCCAGCATGTGCAAAGTGCTTTCCTTGGTTCGCCATTGCTTGCTTTGGGCGGCTGATTTATCGATGGCGTACACAATGAAGGTAATGACGCTTGTCACAACATAGAGGGCTGGCAGAGCGAGTGGAAGCCGGCCCAAAAGACTGGCCAGGACCAGGAAACAGCAAAACACAGCGGTGAAAATCATCGCAAGCGAGCCGGATTCGGAAGGCGCCGGCGCGATGGCCCGGTCCGCTGCGAACCTCACCTTATCCGCGCGATATCGTCCTTTTTCTTCCAGGATCAACTCGTAGCTGATGAGGTCCCCCTCCACAGGCCGTCGCCCACGGCTGGCAAACGCCTTGACATGGACAAAGGCTTTTTCGCCGCTACCGCTGGTGGCGGCAAAGCCGAAACCTTTGTCGTCCTTCCAGCTGGTGATTTTTCCTTGATAGCGCATGGGGTTTGAGTGGTTGCAGGAATCGTATTAAAAAAGCCCGCCTGCCTTGCGGCGGCGGGCTAAATCCAAAACTTAGGGAGTATTGGAGGAGACTTGACAAACATTGTGTCATCCAGCCGATTTTCAATATCCCTGCCCGGTCATTTTTGCCTGACTTTGAACGATCTCCGAAGATCTGGGCGATTTCAGTTTGTTCGCGATACTGCAATAAGCCGCAATGGCTCACCCACATTTAGAATTATGGATGCGTACAAAGAACTTTCTAATCAGTGCGATGGGTTAGCGGGGTAACCAATCGAAATGAATGGCAATGGCCACGCCGGCCGCTATCAATGCAATAGATCCCAGGAAAAATAACAAATTTTTGCGATTGCCAGATACTTCAGAAATCCCCCCGCCAGATAGCGTGAGGATCAATACTATTAATACGCCTATGCGCGTAAGTAGGTTGGCGATGCCTCGGAATATCCATTCGGCGTCGCGTCGCCATCTTGGCTTGTGATACTCAATCGGCCTGGGGCGTTCGAATACTGGCGGTTTGTCGAAGATCATAGAGGGATATTTGTAAGTCGCTCCGACGAGTTCAGGACAATGACTCGTTATCAGCAGGCCATTTTTTAAACGCAAATACCCAGTACAGCACAATATTCACAACCGGGACGATTAGCACAAGTGCCCAGAACGGGGAATGACCTGTACGCTTCAAAATTTTTGCGGCTGGAATAAATAACACCACGAGGTATGCAAGAATAATGATCCAGTGCCAGATGCTAAATGATCCCATGATTCATTCCTAAAATAAGTATGTTGATTTATCTAATGCACCGGTCATTGCAGCCACTCAGCAACGCCACCGTGCCGGGAGCATGTACCTCTATGGTTCTTACTGAAGCTATAAGACCCGTCGCGACACTGTGCTGATGCTCCTACTGGGGCGCGACCATTCTTAACGTGGGCTGGCGAATGAACAGTTTGTCCGCTCTTGTTTGCGTAATGCCCATGTTCGACAAGCTGTGATTCGTCAGGCTCTGCTTGATACGAGTTCGTTGCTTTGGCAAACACCTGAGTTGAAAGTGCTGCGGTAAGAATGATTGAGGCCGCGGCTATTGCAATAATTCTGGTGACGGACATTCTAAAATTCCCCTGTTTTTATTTTTATCTGTACGCCGGTGCGCCTTGTTATTCTCTTGTTCCGAATTTGCTTTTACAACGCGGATAGTTACGACAGCCCCAAAACACGCCGCGCGGACTCTCTCGCTTTACCATCTTGATTCCACACGACGCGCAAGTCGGAGTGGTGTAATCGCCCTCGAATGCGAAATCGAGAAGCTCCGCTTGGCTTTCCGCTGACAGCTCTTGAATTTTCTTTACGAAACCAGGTCCGTCCAACAGTTGCATGGGATTGGCAGCGCCAAATGTCACTGCATCTTTGCTATATGAGCCAGTAGTGAGAAACACACCGCGTGAAATTTTCTCAGAGGCCATTACCCCTAAAAGCTCACGTACCTCTTTCACTCCAACCAAGCGGGCATTCCAGGCCTTGCATTGCACGACGGCCAGCGGCTTAGACGGATTGTGTTTGAATAATTTCACATCAATACCACCATCGGCGCCACACCGTATCGTTTCGGATTTAAACCCGACAACCTCGTAATACTTCGCGCACAGCAGCTCGAATCGCTTCCATTCCAGAGCACGTAATGCTTCCACGCTCCAGACATCAAATGTATTTTTGCCGCGGACAGATTCAGTGATGTTTTGATTGGAAACACCCCAGCGGTTGTCCAGGTTTGTGGGGGCGGCAGTGATTATGGGTTCACGTTTGGCATGTGTTCGTTGACGCGGTGCTTCAATTTTTTCCGCGCTATTGGTGGTTTTAGCCACTGCGAAAGCAATGAGCCCGCAGAACCAGAAAAACACTAAGGGAAGCCATGCCGCTGAATGAGAAAGAGAGGCAATGCCATTCAACATTGGGCTGCTTGAGAGAAACGACGGTAATATCCAGCGCAGCACGGCAAAGAACACACACCCGAGCAAAAGACTCACTTGCCATGGGAGCGCTAATACATCTGTCATTCCTGTATTTGACCGTCGGCGCCCCATCATTTCCTCTTGCAAAGCGGTTTTCTGAAATGTCTTTTGATCAATATGTTGTCAAGTTACATCATTGATTTGCGCTGGGCAACATAAATTAGCTAGAGCAAGAGTTTTTCGTTCAAGACGTCTGTTGCTAAGTACGTTCGAAGGCGGCCCATATTGCATAATATGGGCAGCAAATTCTAGGTTTGATAAGGGTTTTGAGAGATTTGTTCGACGTTATTGAACAGTGCTGGATGACTACTTACTTCCCAATACAAAACCGCGAAAAAATCACCCCCAGCAAATCATCCGGCGTAAACGCCCCGGTAATGCTGCTCAGCCGATCCTGCGCCAGCCGCAACTCTTCCGCAAACAAATCCAGCGCCTGGTCGTTCACCCGGTTATCCAGATTCGCATGCTGGTCCGCAATCTCCAGATGGTCGCGCGCCGCCTTCAGTGCAATCAGGTGCCGCTCGCGCGCCAGGTAGCGCGACTCGCCGGTTTGCTGCCAGCCGGCGATGCGCAGCAGTTCCGTGCGCAGCAGATCGATGCCGAGGTGGTCGGTGGCCGACAGGTAAATATGGGTGACGTCGCCCATCATGTCCACTGCGGGTTTGTGGCCCGACTGGTCGATCTTGTTCCAGATGCGGATCACCGGCGCATTGCTCGGGAAACGCGCGACGATCTTCTCGTCGGACAGCGCCGGGCCGTGGTTGGCGTCCAGCATGTGCAGGATCACATCGGCCTTGGCCACTTCCGCCCAGGTGCGTTCGATACCGATCCGTTCGACGTCGTCGTTGGCGTCTTCCGCCTCGCGGATGCCGGCGGTGTCGATGATGTTGAGCGGGATGCCTTCCAGCTGGATGGTTTCGGTGACCTTGTCGCGGGTGGTGCCGGCGATCGGCGTGACGATCGCCACGTCGGATCCGGCCAGCACGTTCAGCAAGGACGATTTGCCGACGTTCGGCTGGCCTGCCAAGACGATGTTCAAGCCGTCGCGCAATAGCGCGCCTTGTGCGGCCTGGCTGAAGACATTGTCCAGCGTGCTGCGGATGGTCGCCAGCTGGCCGCGGGCGTCGGATTTTTCCAGGAAGTCGATTTCTTCTTCGGGGAAATCCAGCGTCGCTTCCACCAGCATGCGCAAGTTGATGACTTGCCCGACCAGCGCATGGATCACTTTGGAAAACGCGCCCGACAGCGATTCCGACGCTGACTTGGCCGCGGCTTCAGTGGAGGCCTCGATCAGGTCGGCCACTGCCTCTGCTTGCGCCAGATCCAGCTTGTCGTTGATGAAGGCCCGTTGCGTGAATTCACCCGGCTCGGCCATGCGCAAGCCGAGTTCCTGGCCGGCCGCCAGGCAGCGGCTCAGCAGCATCTGCAACACCACCGGACCGCCATGGCCCTGCAGCTCCAGCACGTCTTCGCCGGTGTAGGAATGCGGCGCCTTGAAATAGATCGCCAGGCCCTGGTCGATGACGCTGCCGTCGGCATTCTTGAACGGCAGGTAGGTAGCGTGACGCGGGACCAGCTTGTTTTCCGCAATGCCGCAAACGGCTTCGATGACGCTGCCGAGGTTTTTACCGGAAATGCGTACTACGCCGATGCCGCCGCGTCCGGGAGCGGTGGCGATGGCGGCGATGGGGGAGGAATCGAAAGACATGGAATTATTCTACGAGTGTTGTTGGATAATAGAAACAGCGGCAAGCGCAAGCCAACAAAAAAGCCCGTGAATTCTTGATTCACGGGCTTTTTTACGACAAACGAACTATATCGTTTTTAAGCTTTCGCAGGGGCCGATCCCATCTTGCGGGTAATCACCCATTGCTGCGCGATCGACAGCACGTTGTTGGTAACCCAGTACAGCACCAGGCCCGATGGGAAGAAGAAGAACATGACCGAGAAAATCAGCGGCATGAACAACATCACCTTGGCTTGCATCGGATCCGGCGGCGTCGGGTTCAGCTTGGTCTGGATGAACATCGAGACAGCCATCAGCACCGGCAAAATATAGAACGGATCGGGTGCGGCCAGATCGTGGATCCAGCCCAGCCACGGCGCGTTACGGAACTCCACGCTCGACAGCAGCACCGAATACAGCGACAGGAACACCGGGATCTGGATCACGATCGGCAGGCAGCCGCCGAGCGGGTTGATCTTTTCGGTCTTGTACAGCTCCATCATGGCCTGGTTCATCTTTTGCGGCTCAGACTTGAAGCGCTCGCGGATCGACGTCATCTTCGGCGTCACCAGCTTCATCTTGGCCATGCTGCGATAGCTGGCGGCCGACAATGGGAAGAACGCCAGCTTGATCAGCACCGTCAAGGCGATGATGGTCCAGCCCCAGTTGCCCAGCGCCTTGTGGATCTGCGTCATCAGCCAGAAAATCGGCTCGGCGATGATTTTCTGCCAGCCGTAGTCCTTGACCAGAGTCAGGCCCGGAGCGATCTTTTCCAGCACGGCGGTTTCTTCCGGACCGGAATACAAACGCGCATCCAGCGTAGCGCTGGCGCCCGGTGCAATCGTGCCCATCGGCAGGATGTTGCCGACAGCGTACAGGTTGGTCGCCAGTTTTTTCGTGAAGATTTCGCGCGGTGAATTGCCTTGCGGGATGAACGCCGACACAAAGTAATGCTGGATGATCGCAAACCAGCCATCGTCAGCCTTGGTTGCATGATCCGCCTTGCCGCCTTCGATTTTGTCGAAAGCAAATTTCTGGAACTTGCTGCCATCGGTGTACACCGCAGCGCCGGTGAAGGTATGCACGAAACGCTGTTCGCCTTCAGGGGCATTGCCGTCACGCACCAGTTGCAGGTACAGCGAAGGCGAAACCGGCGCGCCGCTGTCGTTGGTCACGGTGTGCTTGACGTCGATCGAGTAGTCGCCACGGGTGAAGGTAAAGGTCTTGGTCAGCTTGACGCCGCCTTCGGTCGATTCCAATACCAGTTGCACCTGGTTGCCGTTGTCCAGCGTACGCACGCCGGGCAATGCGGTGAACAGCGACTTGTGGTTAGGGAAAGGACCGCCGATCAGGCCGGTTTCCGCCAAGTAGGTACGGGTCGCGCTGGAATCGAACAACACCAGGTTCTTCGACGAGTCGACAGTGTCTTTCTGCTTCAGCAGTTCCAGGCGCTTCAGTTCGCCGCCGATGGTATCAATGTCGGCTTTGACGACATCGGTAGTGATGGTGATGATCTGACCCTTGACGTCAGTTGCGGCAACAGCAGGCACGGCGCTGGCCGATGCGGCCGGCGCACCGCTAGCCGAAGCTTGCGGGACATCGGTGCTGGCGCTGGCGCCGGCGGCTGCACCGGCAGGGCCGGTAGCAACAGGAGCAATCTGGGTAGTGCCTGGGAAGAACAGCGACGGCTGGCCGTTATGGCGCTGCCACTGGTCCCAAAGGAACAATAGCGAGACCGAAAATACAACCCACAGGACGGTACGTTTGATATCCATAAGAGTATTTATCTATGATTCAGGAATGGCTGCAGCCGCAGGATCGGGAAGCCGAACTTGCGGGTTTGATAGCAGATGGAGATGTGGATGACGGGTGCGGCGGCACCGGATCGAGTCCGCCGGCATGCCAGGGATGGCATTTGCACAGGCGACGTCCGGCCAGCATGCTGCCCTTCAGGGCGCCATGCGTGCGGATTGCTTCGGCTGCGTAATCGGAGCAGCTGGGATAAAAACGGCAATTCTGTCCCAGAAACGGGCTGATGCCCAGTTTGTAGAGTCGCAACAGGAACAGTAGAGGCATTTTCATGACAGCTTTTTTCCTTCTTCTTCCAATCCGCCTTATATAAAGGCAGATCGAAACAAAACAAGCCGGTGATATTACAAGCCTGGATTCGGACTACAGCGATTCGGACTACAACGAACCAGCCGCCAGACGTTGCGATGCGAACAGCTGTTTCAGCTCGCCGTGCAATTCTCGCTTCAAGCGCGCGGTGGTAGCCGGGCCTGCCTTGGTGTTTACCGGTTTCGATAAACGCACAATACAGTCGATAGGCGGCAACGGCGTCAGACGAAACAGCTCGCGCGTAACCCGTTTTACGGTGTTACGCGTCACAGCGCGCGGCGCCAGCCGCTTCGCCGCCACTACGCCCAGACGGGCATGCGGCAACGTATTGCGGCGGGTATACAAGACGAAATGCGCTGTTCTAAAGACAGGGCGCAAACGAAAAACGGATGAAAACTCATCCGTTTTAACGATGCGCCGGTCGCGTGAAAAATCCTGGACGGAGTTTTTGGAACAGTCGTCTGGTTTATCTGTCACGCAAGCAACGCCTTAGCGTCCGGCTTGATTAAGCTGCCAGACGTTTGCGGCCTTTGGCGCGACGTGCATTCAGCACAGCGCGGCCACCGCGGGTTGCCATACGGGCGCGGAAGCCGTGAGTGCGCTTACGGCGCACGACGGAAGGTTGGTAAGTACGTTTCATGTTGGTCTCGCTAATCAGCAAAAATAAATCGGATCTTCACACTCAGAGCGCTGAGTTTCTACCCTTTCGCTACCTGATCTGGGCCTGGGTATCACGACGTACAACTACGAAATCGGGACAGTGGCAGGAGACAGTCAACGCACAAACGAGCAATTCAGCGGACAGTGAACCTTGAATTAGAACGCATTTTCTGCTTGTTTGTCAATCACTTAGCGCTCTTTTCCACAAGGTCTTTTTCGCCGGGCCACCCGCAATAATTGGCTTTGCCTGTGGATAACTTACGCCAGCAAGGGTAGAATAGCGACTTATGTGTGGCACGCCCGCCAGTTATGCATTGCGCAGTACTACTGAACACCGCGTGCAATAAAAACATCAAGCCAGGGCGTAAAGAACCTCATCCCGCACACCTTCACTTAGAACGATTCATGGAAAATTTCTGGCAGAGCTGCTCTACCCAGTTGGAGCAGGAATTGACGCCTCAACAATTTAGCGCGTGGATAAAGCCGCTGATGCCCCTCGACTACGAGGACGGCCGCCTGCGCATAGCAGCGCCAAATCGCTTCAAGCTGGATTGGGTCAAAACGCAATTCGCCAGCCGCATCACCACCCTGGCGCACCAATATTGGGAAGCGCCGGTCGAGGTGCTGTTCGTGCTCGACCCGCGCAAATCGACGCCGGCGCCAGCCATCGCCCACATGCCGGTAGCGCACGCTAATAATAGTAGCGAACAATCCGGCGCGCAGTCGTCGGCTGCCAGCGGCGGCAATTATGGCAATAGCAACTTCGACCGCCTGCCGGACGTGCAGACCGAGAACAGCGCCAGTAGTGCAAGCCTCGCGCGGCGCGACCAGTCGCGCATCAATACCGCACTGAGTTTTGACAGTTTCGTCACCGGTAAAGCCAACCAGCTGGCCCGCGCGGCAGCGATCCAGGTCGCCAATAATCCCGGCGTTTCCTACAATCCGCTGTTCCTGTACGGCGGTGTGGGCCTTGGTAAAACCCACTTGATCCACGCTATCGGCAACCAGCTGCTGGCCGATAACCCTAACGCCAAGATCCGCTACATCCACGCAGAACAGTACGTTCGCGACGTAGTGACTGCTTACCAACGCAAGGGTTTCGACGACTTCAAGCGCTATTATCATTCGCTCGATTTGCTGCTCATCGACGATATCCAGTTCTTCGGCGGCAAGAGCCGCACCCAGGAAGAATTCTTCTACGCGTTCGAAGCTTTGATTGCAGCGAAGAAACAAATTATCATCACCAGCGACACCTATCCGAAAGAAATCACTGGCATGGATGACCGCCTGATTTCGCGTTTCGACTCCGGCCTGACGGTCGCCATCGAACCGCCGGAACTGGAAATGCGGGTCGCCATTTTGCTCAAAAAAGCAGCATCCGAAGGCGTGACTTTCTCCGACGACGTGGCGTTTTTTGTTGCCAAACATTTACGTTCCAACGTCCGCGAACTGGAAGGCGCACTGCGCAAGATTCTTGCTTACTCCCGTTTCCATGGCAAAGACATCAGCATCGACGTTGTCAAGGATGCACTAAAAGATTTGCTGTCGGTACAGAATCGCCAGATCTCGGTAGAGAATATCCAGAAGACGGTAGCGGACTTCTTTAACATTAAAGTTGCCGACATGTACTCGAAAAAGCGGCCGGCCAATATCGCCCGTCCGCGCCAGATTGCAATGTACCTTGCCAAAGAATTAACGCAGAAGAGCTTGCCGGAAATCGGCGAATTGTTCGGCGGCCGCGACCATACCACGGTGCTGCACGCGGTCCGCAAGATCGCCGCCGACCGCACAAAAAATCCGGAATGCAATCACGAATTGCATGTGCTGGAACAGACACTGAAGGGTTGATTTCGGCATTGTTGGCGATTGTGCACTTTGCCTGCCGCCCTGTGGATAAGTTTGTATAAGGCAATTTCAAGTTAAGACAGGAAGTGTGGTTTTTTTGCTGATTTGGTTAAATCAAGTTGCTTGTAACCAGCTTGTTAAAAATAGCAAAAAAAGCCGCAAAGCGGCGCTGTTTTACACGGTTTGTGAGTCGTAGAGGGTCGATTTAAGTTACATTTACAGACTGTAGGAAGTATTCAAATACGTAGACAGCCAAGGTCATTATTAACCTCCCCGTCATCCCCGCGCACGCGGGGATCCATGGGGGCGCACAGTCGTGCAGCGCAAATTGGGTTCCCGCGTGCGCGGGAACGACACAGCGGGAGTGACCAGTGTCTCTTTAAAGCACACACAGCAGCAATATTTGATTTTTAAATAACAAGGATATAGCTATGCAATTGGTCAAAACCAACCGAGATACCCTTCTCCGGCCACTGCAGATCGTGAGCGGTATTGTCGAGCGTCGGCACACTTTGCCGATTCTGGCCAATATCCTCATTCGCAAAGACGGCGAAAAGGTCTCTTTCTTGTCTACCGACATCGAAGTGCAAATCACCACCAACGCCAAGGTCGGCAGCGGTAGCGAAGTTGCAGCCACGACCGTCGCCGCCCGCAAGCTGCTCGACATCCTGCGCGCCCTGCCCGACACCGGCGAAGTCTCGCTGACGCTGAGCAACAAGCGCATGACTGTGCAGTCCGGAAAATCGCGTTTTGCGCTGCAAACCCTGGCCGCCGAAGAATTCCCGACAGTGGCCCAGGCAGACCACTACAACGCCACCGTCACCCTGCCGCAAAAGACGCTCAAGCACCTGTTCAACATGGTGCACTTCTCGATGGCGCAGCAAGATATCCGTTACTACCTCAACGGCCTGCTGCTGGTCCTCGACGGCAAGAACGTCATCGCGGTTGCCACCGACGGCCACCGCCTGGCGTTTTGCCAGGTCGCCACCGAGCAAGAGTTCGCGCGCCAGGAAGTCATCATCCCGCGCAAGACCATCATCGAACTGCAACGCCTGCTGGAAGAAACCGACGAACCTGTCCAGCTCGAAATCGCCAACAACCAGGTCAAGCTGTCGTTCGCCGATATCGAACTGATCTCCAAGCTGGTCGAAGGCAAGTTCCCCGACTACACCCGCGTGGTGCCGAAGGGCTACAAGAACGACTTCACCATCAGCCGCGACCAGCTGCTGCGCTCGCTGCAACGCGCCGCCATCATGACCAGCGACAAGTTCAAAGGCGTGCGCTGGGTAGTCACCCCAGGCAGCCTCAAGATCAGCTCCACCAACGCCGATCAGGAAGAAGCGATCGAAGAACTCGAAATCGACTACGGCGGCGATAGCGTCGACATCGGTTTCAACGTCACCTACCTGCTCGACGTACTCAACAACCTCAAGGGCGACAACGTCAACATCGCCCTCGGCGACGCCAATTCCTCCGCACTGATCACCGTGCCGGAAAACGCAGACTTTAAATACGTAGTCATGCCAATGCGGATCTAGCAATGACGCTCGCCGTCAACCGCCGTCATCCCCGCGAACGCGGGGATCCAAATTAGTGAGTCAATCAGTAAAATGGATTCCCGCGTTCGCGGGAATGACGTGGTCGGCGAGACGCGGTCGGCCAGACGCGGTCGGCAAGTAGCAGCGAAAGTAATAGATTGTCCCGTGACGCAAATTCAGCGTCCCGAAACCAGTATTCCCGAAGTCAGTTTTTCAGAAGGTAGCCATGTCATCAGCCCCAGATAACACCAATCAGCCGCAACCCAATGCATACGGAGCGTCCTCGATCCAAATTCTCGAAGGCCTGGAAGCGGTACGCAAACGCCCCGGGATGTACATCGGCGATACCTCTGACGGCACCGGCTTGCACCACCTGGTATTCGAAGTGCTGGACAACTCCATCGACGAATCGCTGGCCGGCCACTGCACCGAAATCCACGTCACGATCCATTCCGACAACTCGATCTCGATCACCGACAACGGCCGCGGCGTGCCGACCGGCATCAAGTTCGACGACAAGCACGACCCCAAGCGCAGCGCAGCCGAAATCGTCATGACCGAGCTGCACGCCGGCGGTAAGTTCGACCAGAACTCCTATAAGGTATCCGGCGGCCTGCACGGTGTGGGCGTGTCTTGTGTTAACGGCCTGTCCAAGCTGCTCAAGCTGACCATTCGCCGCGACGGCAAAGTGCATTACATGGAATTCGTCCGTGGCGTCCCGCAAAACCGCGAAACCGAAACCATCGACGGCATGCTGGTCTCGCCGATCAAAGTCATCGGCGACACCGACAAGCGCGGCACAGAAGTGCACTTCTGGGCCGACGAAGAAATCTTCACGCACGTCGAATTCCACTACGAAATCCTGGCCAAGCGCATCCGCGAACTGTCCTTCCTCAACAACGGCGTGCACATCAAGCTGACCGACCAGCGCACCGGCA